>OY969472.1:0-1140724 GCA_963700155.1 uncultured bacterium
CCATCCATTCTATTACCTCTTTTAAATTATCCCTATAACTATAATCAAAAACTCTTAAAGTAAATTTTCCTTTTAATTTTGTTATACCTAATCCATAACTAATAATAGGAGTTATATTACTTAATGTTTTTAAATCATGGGGAACTATAACAGCATAAATTCCCCATTTAACTTCGTCAAAGGGAGCCGAAACAAATTTTAAAATAGCTGAAAGTGGGGGTATTTTATCAACAACATAAATAATTCTGATTCTACCCTCAGAATCAACTCTTTTAATACATTCAACATCAAAATACTTTCCAATATCAATAAAGTTATTAGTATTATCTGTATTCACTCTAATTATCTGGCAGTTATGAAAATCAAATATCGTTTCAATATCTTTGGATTCATCATAATTAATTTTAAATTCGTCACCCATTTTAAAATTCTTATAAAACTAATGTTTATTTACATCAAATGACTAGTGTAATAATATAGCATATAAATTAAACAAGTTAAAAATGGAAGATTCAATTAATAACCTAACTATTGATCCAGCAAAAGTTGAAGAAGCTGAAATTGCTTCCACTCTCATGGATATGGCTTTTGGAGATTTCGATCAGTATCTATTTGCTTCAAAAAATAAAAATGAGATTTTAAAATGTTTTCAAAATCTGTGGAGAAAAAGAACATAATAGTTTAAGTTATAAATATGCATATATTGTTCATAGTGATATAAATGAGCCCTTAGCGCTAATTTCTTGCAGCCGTGGTGATGTAACAAATAAAATGTTTATTCCTTCATTTTGGCAAGTAGTAGTAACAGTACCAAGATTAATAAAATACATTTTCACTCATTTAAATTATGTCTACGCAATATTAACAAGCCCAGAGACAAGAAATGATGAATTTTATATATTTATTTTGGCAGTTCTTCCAGATTTTCAAAGTAAAGGTATTGGTTCATGGCTGCTGAAATTTGCTGAGAATAAAGCTAAAGAAGAAAACTTTAAGAAGCTTTCGTTACTTGTAATGAGAGAAAATATTCGAGGTATAAAGTTTTATGAAAGAAATGGGTTTAAAAAAGAAAAAGAATATACTAAAAAACCAATGAATCACTTTAAAATGATAAAAGTACTCTAATTTTCATTCCATTTCATAAACTACTTCTGGTTTTATGCTTAGATTAGAATATTTATACCAAGAAGGTATAAATTCAAGAAATACTGTATTTGGTTCGTTTTCATATACTTTTGATTCAGGATGTTTAGCATAATGAATATCTTTTACCTTCTGAAGATTTTCAGAACTTACTTGTTTTAATTCACCAGTTAATTGTAAAGTTTTCCATTCTACTTCACTAAAACCTAAAACTACAGATGAATTTGTGCTTTCACTATTATTTAAGAAACTAGCTTTCTTTGTTGTACTTTCAGTTGAAAAAAATAATTTCAACTCGTTATTCTCAAAATTATAAGAATAGTGCATAGAAGATGACAGTGGCATATCATCGATAATTACTGTTAAACTGCAAACGCTTTCCTTATCTAAAAAATCTAGAATTTCTTGTTGCATACATTATTCTTTAAAAAATTAAATTATAAACCTCCGGTTGGAGCTGAACATTCGTTAGTAGAATCATTACCTAAATTAAAGAATGAACCACTTTCGAGAGCAACTCCTAACTTATAAGTAGTTTGACCATATCTTTCGTAGCAATATCTAGTCCCTGTAATATCTGCGTAAGGAGCTGAAATTAATGATGTATTTATAACTGAAGAACTGTGTAAATCAACAACCTTACCTCCTGAACCTACTGTAATTGCTGTTCCACTACCATTTGCAATTATAGAAGATGGATAACTCCCCTTATTCCCATAATAATCTTCTATTTCATTTTTAATAGCATTTAGTGCTGTTCTTCTTTCTGTATCTCTTGAAGATCTCTGAACAGTCTGAATTCCTAATAACGTAACAGCAAGCAATGCGGCAATTATTGCTATAACAATAATGATTTCTAGAAGAGTGAAC
Organism: uncultured bacterium; assembly: GCA_963700155.1. GTDB lineage: Bacteria > Patescibacteriota > Dojkabacteria > J137 > J137. The sequence continues at coordinate 2,014 of OY969472.1, forward strand.
GCTTTAAAACTACTTTTGTGATTAGATTTCATAGTAAGATTTTGAAAAGTTAATCTATTTTATAAATATACTTGAAATCAAATGCTATGTAAAACTTAATTATTCTTCAATTTTGAAGCGAATTCTTTTCTGAATTTCTTTACTTTTGGATCAATTACTAACATACAATAAGGCTTTCTCCTATTGTTTTCATAATAGTTTTGATGATAATCTTCGGCTTTATAAAAACTTTTGAAAGGAGTAATTTCTGTTACAATTGGATTTTTATATAAATGTAAGTTCTCAATTTCTTTTTGTACTTCTTCTGCGATTTTTTTCTGTTCATCATTATGGAAAAAAATCGCAGACCGATACTGTGGACCTACATCAGCACCTTGTCTGTTTAAAGTCGTAGGATCATGAACTCGAAAGAAAATATCAACTAACTCCTTATAACTTATAACTTTAGGGTTAAATTTTATATGAATAGTTTCTGCAAATCCAGTATCTCCTCCCGATACTTCTTCATATGAAGGGTTTTCTTTATCTCCTCCTGAATAACCAGATGTTACAGATTCAACCCCTTTTATGTCTTTAAAAATTGCTTCAACACACCAAAAACACCCACCTGCAAAAGTAGCCTACTTCTAAATTTTTATCATCCATAATTTTTAATTTAAAACTTAGTTAAGGTTGTAAAAACTGGTTCAATTTCACACAAAGGATATAGTTTAGATGTAAATATATTAATATACTCTGTATTTTGATGATATTCTTCTGCATCTGGAGTATCAAAAACTATAAAATGAAAAAAGCTTTGTCCATCTTCTTTAATATAAGTGTCATAGCTCAAAGTCCTAGATTCACTTCCAACAAGCACAACAAATTCTTTTATAATTTTTTTGGCTTCTTCAACTTTATCCTTTTTAACTTTAAATTCAACAACTTTATAAATCATATTTCAAAGATAAAATCTTAATACAATACATAATATCATATACTTAATCTAGAAATATCTGATGAAAGAATGTATCCTATTTAATATCAATAGTATTAACAAAATAAAATGAATTCAGAAACTTTAAGATTTTTTAGGATCCCACTTTTTGTTCTATTCACAATAATAATATACCTAATATCATTAGCTTTTATACATATTGATAATAATGTTGAAATATTAATATTGCTCAATGGAATTTCACTTGGAAGTCTTCAGTTAATTGAAGATACAATCGACTCTATTTTAAAAAAAGATTTAGCATTAGATTATATAGCAATTCTTGCAATTATAACTGGATTATTAACTCAGCAGTTTCTCGTTTCTGCGGTTATCGTTTTAATGCTTAGTGGTGGACAATCTCTTGAGAAATATGCAATGAATAAAGCTAAGAAGTCATTGACCAAACTCTCAAATAGAATTCCTAACGAAGTAAATATATGGAATGGCAATAAAATCAAAGAAAAAATTAAAATTGAAAAAGTAGCTATCAATGATTTTATTGCCATTAGAAAAGGTGAAGTCATTCCTCTTGATGGTGAACTTATCAGCATTAAAGCTCAAATAGATGAATCTTCACTAACTGGAGAACCTTATACTCAAGAAAAAGTTAAGGGCTCGATTATACGAAGTGGAACTGTAAACGATGGAGATCTAATAGTGTTAAAAGTTACAAAAGGAGATAAAGATTCATCTTATAAAAAAATTATTGAGTTGGTTAAAAAAGCTCAAAATGAAAAAAGTCCATTTATAAGATTAGCTGATCAATATAGTGGTTATTTTACTATAATAACTTTATTACTCGCTGGATTTACTTACTTAATTTCACAAGATCCACTTAGAATTCTAGCTGTTTTAGTAATAGCTACCCCTTGTCCTTTAATTTTGGCTACTCCTATTGCACTAATTGGAGGTGTCAATTCAGCAGCTCGTGAAAAGATAATAATAAAAGAAATACAAAGTTTGGAAATTCTTGCTCGAGTAAATACAATAATATTTGATAAAACCGGAACATTAACATTAGGAAAACCAGTTTTAAGCAAAATAAAAATATTCGACAATTCTTATACTGAAGAGCAGGTACTTCAAATATCTGCTTCTATTGAGATGAGTTCTTTGCATCCATTTGCAAAAGCTATAGTTAGAAAAGCTAAAGACTTAAATTTAAAATTAGCTTCGATCGATAATGTTAAAGAGAATGCCGGGATCGGAATAAGTGGTAATTATAATAATAAAATATATACCATCTCTAAGTCTAAAGAAAATGATTCAACTATTTCACTTTACTCAGAGGATAAAAAGATCTGTAATTTTGATTTTGAAGATAAAATCAAACCGGGTACAATTAAAATTCTTGAACAATTACTAAGTATGGGATTAGAGCTTCACATGTTTACAGGAGATAAGCAAGAACGTGCTGAGAAAATTATTAATGACTTAAAAGTTCCTATAACATTAAAGTCGGAATGTACTCCTGAAGAAAAAAATAAAGGAATAGAAGAACTAAAACGAAATGGAAAAGTAACTGCAATGATTGGAGATGGTATCAATGATGCACCAGCTTTAGCTTTAGCAGATGTTGGGTTAGTTTTTAGTAATGAAGAACAAACAGCTGCTTCTGAAGCTGCTGATGTAGTTTTCTTAACTTCGAATATTGATTCAGTTTATGATTCAATTAAAATTTCAAAAAGAACTATTCATATTGCCAAACAGAGCATATTATCAGGAATAAGTTTAAGTATCATTGGAATGTTATTCGCAAGTTTTGGTTTTATAATTCCGGTAATTGGAGCTGTACTTCAAGAATTAATTGATGTATCTGTTATATTTAACGCTTTAAGAGCAAGTAGAAAATAATTATTTTCCAGTTTCTTCTCTTTTAAACCTTAAGAAATATCTTAACACTATAAATAAAGTTAAAGCTAATATAAGGAAATTCAGCAAATTGCTCAGAAATAATCCATATCTTATCACGGGAGCTCCTGCAGCATCTGCAGCTGCTAAATTAACATAAGATTGATTTGAAAGATTTATGTATAGTTCCTTAAATGCTGAATTTCCTAAAAGTTTACCTATAGGTGGCATAATTATGTCATTAGCAAACGATTGGACAATAGAATTGAATGCAGTTCCAATTACAACACCAACAGCTAAATCTATTACATTACCTTTGAAGGCGAAAGATTTAAAATCAGTAACAAAACCTTTCGCTTCAGATTTAACTCTAGCTCTTCGAGACTTAGGTTTTTCAAAATTATTATCTACATTTTCTGACATATTTATGAAATTAAAATATTAAACAGTTACTATAAGTATAAATGCTTAAATCAATTTCGTAAAATGATATTATATTAATTATTTTTTAAATAAAAATGATGGAAAATAAAGAAAATAACCAAAATGAATCGAAAGAAGTTACCATACAATCATTAGATCAAAGATTATCAAATATTGAGGAGATGACACAAAAATTAGTTTTAATCGATAAATATTATCAGTTACAGACAGCATGGGAGAAAAGTGCAATGCGGACAATTTTGATTGCAATTACAACTTATATTTTATCGGCAATTTTTCTTTATATATTAAATTTTCAATACTTTTATATTAACGCAGTACTCCCTACTGTTGGATTTATGTTAACCACTTTATCAATTCCTTTCATAAAAAGAATTTGGATAAAATATTATCTGAAAGAAAAGGATTCAATTAAAGAAGTTCTTAGTTAATTAATATATTGCAGTTAATATATTTATGCGGTAATATTATCTGAATATATTGAACAGTAAACGAATATGCTCGAAGTAAAAAATTTAACAAAACTATTTAAAAAAATAGATCAGAAAACAAAAGAGAAAAGTTATGTTGGTATAAGAGATGTATCTTTTAATGCAGATGAGGGTAGAATCTTCGGTTTAATAGGTGCAAACGGTGCTGGAAAAACCACAACAATGAGAATTATTGCAAATCTAACTTATCCTCATTCAGGTGAAATTTTACTTGATGGTAAAAATTATAAAGATATTCATAATCTTAAAATGTTAGTAAGTTTTGTATCTGGTGAGACACAAATATTTGATAGATTAACAGGTTACGAAATTTTAAGTCTTTTTGGAGAATTTGCTGGTATAACAGGGAAAGCTCTTGAAGATAAAATTCAATTTCTTGTAAAGAAACTTGATATGGGAGATTTTATTAATAACCTTTGCTCAGGTTATTCTTCAGGAATGAGACAAAAGGTATCTATTGCAAGAGCTTTAATAACTGACCCAAAAGTTCTTGTTTTTGATGAAGTGACAAACGGATTAGATATCTTTGCGGCAAAAGCAGTTAAAGATGAAATAAAGAATATGAAGGCTGAAGGGAAAATAATCTTATATAGTACTCATATTATGTCAGATGCTGAAGAATTATGCGATGATATTGGAATTCTTCATAAAGGCAAGATACTTGAAACAGGAAGTGTAAAAGATCTTAAGAAAAAGTATAAAGTTGATACTATTGAAGATATATTTTTTAATCTTGTAGAAGAACAAATATAATTTATGAGAGAGAAATTTTATAAACTTTTCAAAAAAGAAATTTTAACAATTTTACGAGATAGAAAATCTTTCTTAACATTCATCGTAATGTCAGTTGTGTTAACACCACTTCTTATTGGTGGTGTTGGATTAATTCAAGAACTTGAAACTAAATCTTTGGAGGGACAACAAACTATTATAGCTGTTGAAAATTCGAATATAGACTCTGGTTTAAATGATTTTTTGAAAAATAGTGATACCATAAAAGTTGTAAATTCTTCTGATTATGAAGGAGATTTGGGAAGTAAAATTATTAGTGGTTATTTAAATTTATCACAAAAAAATAATCAGGTCTCAGCAGAATATGTGTATGATCAATCTTCAAATGCATCAACAGCATCAGCTTTAAAAGTTAATACTTTAATTCAGGCTTATTCTGCACTTTTAAGACAGAATATTTTAAAGTCTCATAATTTAAATGAAAAAGATTTAAATCCAGTTGTGTATTCACAAATTACATTACAAGAAGTGCAGAATAAGCCTGCTCAAAATGATTTAGTATTATTCTTAATTCCCTATATTATTTTAATTGGCTTAATTCAAGGAGCTTCTCAATTCGCTATTGAATTAACAGCAGGCGAAAAAGAAAGGAATACTTTAGCTACAACATTAAGTTTGAATGCTTCTAGAACAACAATTGGATTAGCAAAGATTGCTGCAATACTTGTACTTGCATTAGTTTCTTTAGTTCTTAATGTTGCATCACTTGTTGTGACATTTACATTGCTCTCAAAATCAAATTTAATTTCTGGTGGTACATCTGCAGCCCAAAATGCACTAAGTTTTAATATAAATATTACTCCAGAAATGTTTTTACAAATATTCTTGATTTTATTACCGTTATCATTCTTAATTGCTAGCTTGCTTGTTCTTTTAGGAACTTACGCAAGAAACCAAAAGGAAGGAGGCCTTTATATTTTGCCTTTGATAATGGCAACTGTATTTATTGGTCTTTCAGGTCAGGCTTTTGATGTTAATACACCAGCATACGTTTTCTTTATTCCAATACTAAGTCATGTAGTATTGTTGAAACAAGTTCTCTTAGGATACTTTATTCCACTTAATTATCTCATTTCTACTTTGGCTACAGTTGCATTATTTGTTGTAGCCCTTCTAATAAGTATTAATATGTTTAAAAGAGAAGAAGTAATATTCAGACAATAATTAAGATTCAAAAGTATTACGATAGGCAGTATCTCTTAAATTTTTGAAAAATGTCTCCACAACAACAAGAAAGTTAGTTCTATTTTTCAAATAATTTAAATATATGTTGTTGTGAGGCTGAAATTTCAAACTAATACCTTTATAAGCCTTAGCAACAGCAACCTGTGCAGGGAAGACTTCAATATATTGATAATTTTCAATTCCATATTGAGCAATTAATGTTGAAACAAAATTGCAAATGACTTTAAATGTAAAAAATTTAAAAATTGGATAATCAATCATAAACAACTGGTTAGGTTGTTTCGAATCTATGTTTTCAATTAAAATTTCAAATGACTCAAAATCTATTTTTAGTTTAAATTGTACTTGTTCAAGTTTATATTTTGTTTTACTTTCACCAGTTAGATCTTTATAAGTGAAATTTAAAGTAACAGTATATTTTATAAAATTTTCACCTGTTTCAGTTTCAAAATTGAGTTTTTTAAGTTCAATACGATATCCTTCCAATACTAGTTGTACAGTATTTTTACCTAAAACTTCATTTATATTATCTATATTCATTATATTTTTTTATAAAATTTTTCTGGATTATATTATTACTAGAAGAAATTATCTACTATTTTAAATACTTTCTATCTTTAAGCTTATCTGGCATATGCTGTTGATCTACTTTTGCATCTTTAAAGTCATGTGCGTATTTGTAGCCTTTACCATAACCTAACTCTTTCATTAGCTTTGTGGGGGCATTTCTAATTACTAATGGAACTGGAAGAGAACCAAACTCATGAACATCAGACTGAGCAGATGATAAAGCTGAATAAGCTGAGTTGTCTTTTGGGGCTTTTGCGAGATAAATTGCTAATTGAACCAGAAATATATCACATTCAGGTCTTCCTAATTTTTGACATGCTTCAAAAGTAGAATTTGCTATTACTAAAGCATTTGGATCTGCATTCCCAATATCTTCAGAAGCAAATCGCAAAAGCCTTCTTGCAATATAAAGTGGATCATCCCCAGCTTCAAGCATTCTTATTATCCAATAGACTCCTGCATCTGGATCTGAGTCTCTTAAAGATTTATGTACGGCTGAAATTATATTGTAATGATCTTCACCACGTTTTTCGTACTGCAAAAAGTTTTCAATTGATTTTTTTAAAATATCTTTAGTAATTATATTTTTATCAGAAATCATTAAAGCACTTTCAAGAATATTGCTGGCTGTTCTTAAATCTCCATCTGAAGATCTAACTATCACATCCAAGGCTTCATTATTGATTTTTATATTAAGACCTTCGGCTTTAACTTTTTCTATCAAGCGTTTTAGATAATCTTTAACATCTTCTTCAGAATGCTTATTCAAAGTAAAGACTCGAGTGCGCGACAACAGAGCCGGGATCAAAGAAAACGAAGGATTCTCTGTTGTCGCGCCAATTAAAGTTATAATACCTTTTTCAACATAGGGTAAAAGTGCATCTTGCTGGGATTTATTCCATCTATGTATCTCATCTAAAAACAAAATAGTTTTATTTGGAATTAATTCCATATTACCAGCTTGATTTTTAGTCATAGCATTCTTGATTATTGCTTTGAGATTATCTTTCCCAGCCATAACTGCAGAAAGTCTATAAAAATCTGCGTTTATTTCTTTTGAGATAATATGAGCAAGAGTAGTTTTCCCAGTTCCTGGGGGTCCCCAGAAAATCATGGAAGGAAGATTACCTGTTTCTATAAATCTTCTTATTGGTTTACCTTTGTCTACAAGGTGTTTCTGACCTATAAAGTCTTCTAATGTTGCAGGTCGGTATTTTGATGCTAATGGCTCCATGTTTTGATTATATACTATGTATACCAGAAGAATATATTATTGGAATGCGTTCAAACTTTTCACTGCCATATCCTCATCTTCATGCTCAAAAACTACAACTCCACCTTTATCAGAAAATTCTTTTAATGCAAGTAGTAAAGGATAACACACACCATCAGGATCACCTAAATAAGTCCAGCAATCCTTAAATCTTTTATCCCATTGTGTCTTATCAGCAGTATGAATAACATCATATCCTGGTCTAAGTCTATTTGTTATAAACCATTCAATAAATTCTATTACTTCTTTTTGCTCTTTTTCATTCTTTGGATACATAATTCTACAATGATCAAAAATCATTGGAACACCCATAAATCTTGTAAAATTATAAACTTTCATTATTTCATCCCTATCAAACACTTCAGTCTTTGCATTTTCAATTGCAACAAGACGACCATTAACGACTGGAACCATGGTAGGTATCATATCGTTTTCGTAGTGTACAAGAGGGATAATTATTCTATCAGGTAATTCATTCTCAATCCTTTCAGCAATTTCTATCTCTTTTTGTGTAATAAAACCAAAGTTATGAAAATGAATAACTATTTCCTTAATCTCTGAATCCCTAATCATTTGAATCATTCTTCCAACATAAGCATCATCATTTTTAAACTCGTTAATAAAAAGCTGAACAGCCGTAAATCCATTCTTGGAAGCAACTTCAACAGTGCTCCATAAATCATATCCATTTTTAATTAAAGCAGAAGAAGCTAATGCAGCAGGCATAAATTTATTTTAAAAAGTATCGATGGATTATATCAGATTTTTAAAAATCCTTAATTGTGAACTCATTTGGCTTAACCTTCTCAACATCTTTCCAAGAAATTGGCATAGAAATAGAAGCTCCTTCACGAGCTCTTGTAGAATATGCAGCGATTGCAGTAGCACCACGTTCATTTCTAAGGTAATCAATAAACACTCGCCCTACTCTATCTTCCTTAGGTAGAGAAGTGGTGAACTTTATTGGGGAATTTCCAGCTAATTCTTTTGCAATCTCAAAGCTTAAATCCTTAGATTCTTTCCATGTAGTCTTTTTATCCAATTCAGCAATAATATGGAAACCTTTTCCACCTGAAGTTTTTACTGAATTCTTTAAACCCATGTCGTCCAAAATATCTTTTAATTCATAGGAACCTTCGACAATATACTCATATTTAGAACCTTCACCTGGATCCAAATCAAATATTATTCTGGTGGGATGTTCAAAATCAGCAGCTGTTGAGTTACCAACATGAAATTCAAGAACACCAAGATTTACCAGGTAAATGATATCTTCTATCTGATCGATCGTAATATAGTACCCTACTCCTTCTTTCTCTTTTATTTTTATCTTATCAATATAATCTGGAAAGTTTTCAGCTGGATGTTTTTGAAAAAATTTCTGTTTATCTATTCCTTCTGGTGCTCTGACTAGGCTCAATATTCTATCATCAAGCACTTCAAGAAATTTCTTCTCAACTTTAAGATAGTAATTTATTATATCCAGTTTTGTAATTTTAGATTTTGGATAAAGGATTTTATTCGGATGTGTTACTTTAATTCCCCTAATTTCAATAGATTCATTGTTGTCTTTTGTTTTATTTGCCATAATAAAAATATATCATATTCAAAAACTTAATTCTTAAATAAATTATATGGATACACCACTTTTAGTTGGGAGTCTTGGAGGGCTAATTATTTTAATCTTGTTTTTATTAAATCAAGGTAATAAATTGAAGAATGATAATATTTATTATGATTTGTTCAATTTTATTGGAAGTCTATTATTAATTTTATATGCATTAATGATAAATAGTATTCCTTTTATTATTTTAAATATTGTTTGGGCAGGATATTCTTTAAAAGATGTAATTTCAAAATTATTGAAACAAAAAAATATTAAATTAGTAGTGCGTGAAAATAACAATTCTGACTAATAATAGTTTATTGTTCTATACTAATATCAGTCGGTTTACCATAATTTATGTCATTTTGTCCTAAATTTTTGTATTTGCAAAAGATTCTGATATGTTCACTTGGATTGAGTCTTAATCTTTCTAGAAAAGAACTGTATCTAAGAGATTCTAATCCAGACAAAGAATAAACATGCAGAAGCGAGTCATCAAAAGCAATAAGTGCTAATTCTAAATTTTCTTGTGATTTTAGTTCCATCAAATCTTTAAGAAGTATCAATTTTAAGCTGTAAGTTTCAACTTCTTTAAACCCATGTAATTCTAAAAATTTCTTTATAGCTTTTCGATTATGAGAAATTCCATCAGGTATTATTACCGAATTATGAAGCGTATTTAAAGGAATTGGAGGAAAATCTTTAGGTCTTGAAAATAAATTTGTTAACAAATTCATCACTAATTGGAAACAATTTATTTTTTATAATAACATAATTATTTTCCAAGAAAAAATTATTTAAGGTTCAAGTTGAGATTCCCATCCTTGGTTAAGATTAGATTTTATTTTATCCATTGCATCTAGAACTTCTCTCGAATAATTAGTATTTTCAATTTTATCTATTTTATATACCAAAGGTGTTCCTTCCTCATCATCTGCAAATTTTCTTTTAAAATAATTAGTACTAACCTCAAGTAATGGTGAAGTTCCATGTTTTTCATTTGCCATGAATCTAAAATGATAAATTCCAAATTGATTAGCTTTTTTATAAAGTAATCTTGCAATTAGTTGTACTCTTGCTTTTTCATAATTATCAGAGTCAACTCTAGTTTCATCATTTTTTATACGTTCAATCACTTCTAAATGATGTACATCTGGTATCCATATTTCTGCCTTATCTAGTCTTATTCCCAAAATCTCATGAAAAAATCTATCAACTTCAATCATTAACCCTAACATTTTCTTTAAATCTACCACTTCTGGATTGTTTATATAATTTTCAAGTTGTTCATCTGGGATTTTCTTCAAGTCTTCATCTTCACTCAAAATATATGCAAGAGTTATTAAATTTGATGAAGAGAATCGATCAAAAACTACTTGAACTACTCTGTGATTTATATTATATAGTATTTCTACAGCTCGCCTAATTTCATCTACACACTCAAGCCTATTTAAGGCAAAAAGCGAAAATCTTTCTTTCAATTCTAATTTATTACTTCTAAGCATTGTATGTATTTTTTCACCTAAAAATGTATTGTAATTAGGGAACTCAACTCTTACCACATTAACTCCAGCGCCTATCATATACCTTTCTACATATGTAGCCCAGGTTCCTTTCCCAGAACCATCTAGTCCGTCCAGGATAGTATTCTGTATAAGTTCCTCTTTTAAGAGTTCAAGATAGGTTTTTGAATTTGGTAGAAAAAGATCTAATTTTGTATCCATAAATTTTATAAAAATCACAAAATTATATCAGAAGTTTTGGTATACATAGCTTAAAATTTTTATATGAATAAATATTCAACACCAATCTTTGTTAGTTATATTAAAGCAGGGTTCCCATCTCCTGCAGATGACTTTATTGAAAATACTCTAGATTTGGATGAATTTTTAATTGAACACCCTCAGGCCACTTTTTTTGTAAAAGTTTCGGGGGATTCAATGATAAACGCTGGAATTCATAGTAGAGATATTTTGATAGTAGATAGATCTTTGCAAGCTTACAACGGTAGTATCGTCGTTGCTGTAATTGATGGCGAATTTACTGTAAAAAGATATAAAAAAATTGGGAATACTGTTTATTTACTTCCTGAAAATCCTAATTACAAAGTAATAAAAATCCCTGAAAATAGTGATTTCTTAATCTGGGGAGTGGTCAAACACGTAATACATTCAGTATAAAATTACATTCTGAGCAAGTATCTTTTAAACCAATCCATTTTCCTTCTTATATCATCTGTATTATTTTCATTGAGAGCAATGCACGCTGACCAGAATAAAATCACATTAATATCACTAAGATGAATTAAGTCATCAGACTCCATAACTGGGAATTTATTATCCAAGATAGCATTTGTATTGAATACCTTATCAACCCTCTCTAGAATTCTTTCTGCCATTAAAATATCAAGATTATTAACCTCGTAAAAATCATCTAATGCGTATCCATTTATTTGAATTAAAAAGCTTACATATATTATTAACTGGGTAATAATATAATTAGTATTTAACTCAAAGAATCCAGTACTATTAAACTTTTTAGAAGTTAAAAACTTTCCAAGAAACACTGGACCTTTTTTGTTAAACATCAAAAATAACCATGATTCTTCATGCTGTTTTGCTTCTTTTTTATTTTTAATTGATATTAATTTTTTATTATCTGAAAGATAAGAAAGCAACTTCAATAAGTTTTCATAGGAATTCCATACTTCCAAAGAAACAGGAGTCTTAAGATCATCAAATACTTCAAACTTTTCATCTAAATTGTTGTATTCTTCTAAATCCAAATTAAACATATGTTAATTTTAAAAGTTTTTGATTATATCAATACAATATCTTTTTAGAAAATTTTCTTACCATTTACTATAAGCAGGTATAGTAAAATAACAATTTTCATACTTTAAGAGAAAAGATTATTAATACCAATACCATAAATTCTATATTTTTCACTCTTTCTCTTTTTAAAGTTATGCATACTCTGGTGACTTTAAATTTCCACCTTGTTTTTCTAGTATTTTGTTATGTTAATATTATTGTAATTTTAATATACGTTAAAAAATCTCTATTACAGGCAATGAAAAGCGAGATCATGATTGCCAGAAAAAAATATATATTGTAACATCATATAATTAATATACTCTATATATAGTAATTTTTAGCTAAGTTTTACCAAACTAGCATATTCAATTATTTATTAATTTTTATTTAAATGAAGCTAAATCCCCAAAAAATCTTAGGATTCTTCGCAGTGTTTGTAACCTGCAATATTGTGCTAAATTCAATAGCACCAATAGTAATTCTGGCTGATACATTGCCAACCTCTTATACTGAGCAAACAATTACTCCTGTCCAAGAAGAAGTAACTTATTCAATTACTGGTCACAAATATTCTCAGAATGAAGTTGGACTACCTTATTGGGATATAGTTTTATATAGCTCAGTAGATGGTGAAAATTGGACATATGCATCAGAAACTACAACTAAAGATGGTACAAATGGTGAACTAGGAAGTTATGTGTTAGATAGTATAACAGCAGGTACTTATGATGTTTGTGAAGTAAATAGTCCTAATTGGAGTCAAATCCAGCCAGATGCTCAAACAGGAGTGGATCAACCTATTAACACTGATGTTGAGCCTTATTGTTTTCGAGTTGTAATTCCAGAAAATAGTGAACAATTGGTTTATGGAGATTATGATTTTATTAATGAAAATATTGAAGCTCCAACAACTGGAACTATAACTGTGACAAAAGATGTTGTTGATCAAAATAACGTTGGTGAAGGAGTTTATTCTGATAATACTTTTACTGTTAGACTTGAAGACTCAGAAGGAACTCCTATAGAATCTTTTGACTCACAAATGATTAGTGATAGTTCAGTCTCTCCTTTAACAGCAACTTTTACAGTTGAATCTGGAACATATCAGATTGTTGAAGATCCAGTTGAAGGATTTACTTCATTAGGATGTAATATTGTTGATACTGAAACTAATATGATAACTGTACAAGCAGGTTCAAATGTTAATGTAGTTTGTACTAATCAAGAACAACCTGTAGTAACTGGTTTTACAATTAGTGGGTATAAATATGGAGTGGATACAATGCCATATGAAAGTTATGTTGGAATTTCAGGTTGGGACATTGTTCTGTATAAAAATGCTGAAGATGGGTGGCACTATGTTGCTGACTCAACAACTGCAGCCGATGGTTCGTACATTTTCCCTACTGTCGGAGCAGATTACGAGTTGAGTACTGGAACTTATGATGTCTGTGAAATTAATACAATTGGTTGGGAACAAATATACCCTAATATCGTAACCGGTTCTACTAAACCTATAAATACAAATGTTGAACATTATTGTTTCCAAGTAGTTTTATTAAGTTTAGAGCATCCTAATTTTAATGGTTTAAATTTTCTTAATTACCATAATCTCCAACCAGCAGTGAGTATTTATGCATTTCCAGGCAGCACAACAACAGCTCCTAACAAATTAAAATTGAAAGCTTTAGGAGCAGGAGGAAATGGAGCATTAACTTATTCATGGGTTTGTAATAACTCAATAAAGAGTAACTCAGTAAAAATTGCTTTGGCAACTCCTGATACATATAACTGTACAGTTACAGTAACAGATGAAGATGGAGACACTGCATCAGCAAGCACTACAGTTACAATTCATCCCGCCTCAACGAGTAATAATATCGAGACTGGAAGCGGATCTGAAATCACAACAACTAGTAGTAGTGGCACTGACAATAGCTCTTCCTCATCCTCAGGATCAATCGATGAAGGTACAACAACTTCAGAAGATGGAATCAGTAATGATGTTCTAGGACTGGATGCTCAAGTTTGTACAACCAAATCAGCAGTTTCTGGATATGTTTTCATAGACACAAATGGAAATAACTCAAAAGAATTTGATGAAGATGGAATTGCTGACGTTGAGGTCACTATAATAGTTAATGTTAAAGATGATAAAGGACAAGATCAACAAGTTGAACTTAGAACTCTAAGAACTAATGCATTAGGAAGATGGGATACATCATTATGCCCTGGAGAGTATATTATAAAAGCAAATACTAATGATTTACCTGACAATGCATTCTTAGGAGGAAGTGATAACTTTAATTTCACTGTTCAAGAGGGAGTTGATAAAGATAATGTTAACTTTGCTGCATATTTGATCAATGGATCTACGAGTATTAATTTTAACTGGTGGATTTTATTAATTCCATTAGTAATAATTCTACTTGCTGCCGGAGGATATGCTATCTTCTCAACAAGCAGAAGGAATTCATAAGTCGATAAAGAATATAGAATTTAAAGGCGGGGCATTAAAATGCCCCGCCTTTTTTATAAATTTATTAGATATAAAAGCTTTTAGACAAATTTCCTATTTTACATAAATTTAACATTAAATTTGTAATATTTTCATTTATATTACCTATAGTTAAACTGGTAAGTATTATTGATGATATGTTTACTAAAGTTTGTAAAACACTTATTATAAAGGTAATTAATTTTTTAAGTTTTGTTTATGCGAGATAAGGAAAAAAATAATGATGGAAGTAATTTCTTCAGCTTTCTTGTAGGAGGATTGGTTGGGGCAGTTTTAGGAGTACTTTTCGCTCCCCAAGAAGGTTCTAAAACCAGAAAAGAAATAAAAGAAAGGGCTGAAAAAGCAAAAGTTGATCTAGATGAGAATATGAAAAATGTTAAGTCAACTGTTGAAGAAAAAGCTGGAGATTTTAAAGATGTTGCAGAGGAAAAGTCTTCTAAGATTAAGAAAGATGTTGAGAGAAAAGCCGAAGAAGCTAAGGAAAATATTTTAGGAAAGATTGACCAAGAATAAAGGTATACATACGTTAAGATAATCTTGAAAGACTCTGAAATTAAAACTTTTTATTATTTTATTTTTTATTTTATAAAATATGAAAGGGTTATTAGAGCTTCAAGAACAGCTAAGACGAAGGTCTTATGAACGAAGAATGTTCGTAGAACAAAATGAAGCATTAGACGAAGAGTTTAATAAGATAAAGAGTAGATTTACCAGAGGTAAGTATGATACAGTTATTGACCTTATTAAATGGTAGATTTTTAGTCAAAATTTAATATTTTCTTCAAATTTTTTCTTGCGGGTTATTCTTCAGTTCACTAATAAATATTCCACTTTCTATAATTAAATATATTTTATATACTTAGGATGTGGAAAAGAATCATATACTAATAAAAAATTTAATAATAAATTATTTATCAAACAAAAGAGATTCCAATATTAATTTAATATTTATACATGGATGGAGGTCAGAAGCTAAAATCTGGGAAAGCATAATGCAGGAACTCAATATCTCATCTTATGCAATTGATTTACCTGGATTTGGTGAATCACAAATGCCAACTAATAGCTATACTCTTAAAGATTTCTCAGAAATAATTAAAGAATTTATTAATAAATTAAATCTTGAGAATGTAATATTAATAGGACATTCAAATGGCGGTGCAATATCTATAAAAACAATACTTAATTATCCTGAATTAATTTTAAAACTTATTCTTGTTGACAGTGCTGGTATCAGAGAACAAACTTTTTTTACCTTATTAAAGAATTTAATAGCAAAAATTGTAAAACCCTTATTTACACCAATGTTTATGAAGCCATTAAGAGAAAAATTATATACTATAATGGGATCAGAAGATTACATTGCTGAACCAAAACTTAAACAGACTTTTATAAATATGATTAGTGAAGACTTAAGTCCAAGATTTAAGGAACTTAATAAACCTACATTAATAATCTGGGGTGAAAAAGATAAAGCAACTCCACTCTCTTATGCAAAATTTATGAATAATGAGATAAGAGGATCAAAACTAAAAATAATTCCAGAAGCTGAACATTATAGTTTTTTGCAGAATAAACAAATGTTTATTGACTACATTAAAGAATTTATCAATAATTAGGATTATGAAATATACATTTCTTCCATATAATATTTTTAAATACCAGCTGTATATCTTCCAACTTGAAGAATATGAATCTTCAAGGTTTTTAAGATCATTATTTAAGAAAGGACTGTTACCTACTCAAAACTTACGTAAAGAGCTTGTATGGACAACTAAAGCTAAAATTCTTGCAATCTTAACTTTCATAATTGAGATATTGTTGAACATTTTAATCACGTACCTATTATATAGAGCTTTTAATTTAGAAATAATTGGAGTTGTTTTAATTTATCTCGTTTTATTCTATTTGCTAATAATCCTGTCTTTTGCCTTTTTTATGCAATCTGTGGATTTAATTTCACCTCTGGAAAGATATCAAAAAAACAAAATTATTAAACAGGCAAAAGACAAGATTAAAAATTACACAAATTTGAAAATTATAGGAATTACAGGTAGTTATGGGAAAACTACAATGAAAGAGACTCTTTTCACAATTTTAAATGAGAAATTTAGAGTAGTAAAAACATCAGGAAATAATAATACTCCACTTGGTATTTCAAGAACAATTTTGGATAAATTAACAGAGATAACACAAATATTTATAGTTGAGATGGGAGAATATGTAAAAGGAGATGTTAAAGAACTCTGTGAAATAACCCCTCCAGATATTTCAATAATTACAGGAATTAATGAAGCTCACCTTGAAAGATATAAAACAATGGAGAACGCAATAAGTACTAAATTTGAAATTGTTGAAAATGCTAAACCGAATGCAGGATTTATTTTAAATGCTGATGATAAATTAACTTTAGAGAATTATAAAAAGTATATTGATGATGAGAGTAAGATTACATTTTATTCAAGTTTGGATAATGTTCAAGACATAAATCTTGAGTTCAAAATAAAGAATATAATTTTTAATGAAGAAGAGCCTTCTTATGAATTTGAGTTATTTAATGGAGATTCTTCGCTTGGTATAACAAGAACAAAAATCCTAGCACCATATATTTTTGGTAATATTACCGCTTCAGCAACTATAGCAAAACATTTAGGGATGAATGATACCGAGATAAGACTTGGTATTAGCAATTTAAAACCAGTTGAACATAGACTTGAAAGTAGAATTATTCAAAATAATATTTTAGTAATAGATGATACTTATAATGGAAATTCAGATGGAATAAAAATCGGACTTGATTTATTAAACAAATTTAAAAAGAGAAGGAAAGTTTATGTTACACCAGGACTTGTAGAGACTGGTAGTTTATCTAAAGAAATTCATATTCAAATAGGTAAAGAATTGGCAAATGTAGCCGATCTAGTTATTTTACTGAAAGATAGTGTTACTCCATACATTTTTCAGGGTCTTAAAGAAGCGGGATATGATGAGAAAAAAGTTATATGGTATGATTATTCTAAGGAAATGTATGCAAATCTGCATGAACATTTGAAACAGAATGATGTAGTAATGATGCAGAATGACTGGAGTGATAATTATTCTTAGTATATAAAATATGATTGTTCGAGAACTACTATCTCAAGATATAGAACATATCATTAATCCTGCACAACAGATGTATTTGGATCATGATTTAAAGGAGCAAGAGCTTTTTACACCAAATTCTTTTGAACCCGAAAGAATTAAAGAATATTTTCTTAATACTTTAAATAATAAATTTCAAAAAACTTTTGTCGCAGAAGAAAATGGTGAAGTTTTAGGATTTATTAGATGTGAAATAAAAGAAACTCCAAGATTTTATAAAGAAAGAAAAGTTGGATTCACAGATGATTTGGTTGTAATTAAAAAATATCAAAGAACTGGAGTAGGGACAAAATTAAAAAAGAAAGCTGAAGAATGGTTTAAAAAAAAAGATATTAAGCTTTTAGAATGTAAGATCTATGAATGGAACATACCTTCTGCTAAACTATCAGAGAAATTAGGTTACAAAAAGACCTTTTCATATTATTATAAGCATATTTAATATTATAATTACTTTATGACAATAGGAGTATTTTTCGGTTCAAGAAGTCCTGAGCATGATGTTTCAATAATTACCGGACAATTAGTCATCCAGGGATTAAAAGAACTTGGACATGATGTTGTACCTGTTTATATTTCTAAAGATGGACAATGGTGTGTTGGAGATGAGCTTGGTAATATAGAATTTTTTAAACAAAAAGATTTTGAAAGTAAGCTAAAAAAACTAGTCGGATACGCATTACTACCAGATCCAGCCAGTCAAAAATTAATATTAAGAAAAACAGGTGTTATTTCAAATAAAGAATATAAGCTTGATTTAGCTTTTCCTGCACTTCATGGACAATATGGTGAAGATGGAACTATACAAGGTCTTTTTGAAATGATGAATGTACCCTATGTAGGTTGTGATGTTACAACTTCATCAATAACAATGGACAAAGTTTTAACTAAAATTGTTTACCAGAGATTTAATATTCCAACTACAAACTTTATATATTTTGAAAATAAGGAATGGGTTAACAATAAAGAAGATATTATTAATGATATCAAATCAAATTTAACTTGGCCTGTAATCGTTAAGCCAACAAAACTTGGTTCATCAATTGGGATTGCAAAAGCAAAAACTGATCAAGAGTTAGAATTAGCAATCGAAGTTGCATTACATTATGATCAAAAGGTAATCGTCGAAGAATGTATTGAAGAACTAATGGATTTAACTGTTGCAGTTATAGGTAACGAAGAACCAATTGCTTCACTTATACAAGAATCAGTTTATTCAAAAGAATTTTTCTCTTATGAGGATAAGTACTTAGAACAAGGTGGAGCTCAACTTGGAAATGCTGAAAAGAAAATTATTATTCCAGCAACTTTAGACGATGAAACTACTAAGGAGATAAAACAAATGGCAATAGATATTTATAAAATTTTCAACTGTTCAGGAACGGCGCGGGTTGATTTCTTGTACAGCAAAACTTACAAAAAATTCTATGCTAATGAAATCAACCCACTCCCAGGAACTTTATACCATCACTTATGGAAAAAAAGTGGAATAGAATTAAAAGATCTATTAACTAAACTTATAGAATATGCAAATGAAAGACAAGATAAAAAAAATAAAGTAACATATACTTTTGATTCAGATATTCTTAAGCAATCTAATAAAGATAAGATGAAATTAAAAGGCGCATAGATTATTTTCGTGATATAAAATTATTTCCTTTAATATAGAACCGTAATGGCTTATCAATTGCTTTCTTTATGCCTATTCGCTTTGTTGAAACAATATCATTCTCATTCACTTCATAACCATCTTCAGCAATGTAAAGTTTAGAATCCCAAAGTTTTAATCCATCGTGACTTTTATTTATTCCTAAAGCTAAACATAGTTTACCTGGTCCATTGCAAATCTTATTATCTTTTATTTCTTTATCCTTTATGTTTTTTCTTCTTAAATTAAACCTACTTATATTAGCTTTCATCTTTTCTATTCCTATAAGAGGCTCTGAGGCACGAATTAACACTGCTTCACCAATTTTATTTTCATTTGAAGAAATGTTAAAACAGTAATAATTTCCATAAATAAAATAAACATAAGAAGTTCCAGGTTCTTCAAAGACTGATTTGTTTCTTTTAGTTTTACCAATAAAAGAATGCGCTGCCGGATCATTTGAAAGATAAGCTTCTGTCTCTACAATTCTACCAGACAATAAACTACCATTTACTTCATTAACTATAATCTTACCTAGTAAATCTTTTGAAAGTTCTAATGTATCTTTTTTAAAATAAAAATTTTTATTAAGTTTTTTAAATTTCATTTATCGACTACTTTGTTATATATGTGATACTATTTCAGTTATTTTGATCAAACTATATTAACATTTTATTTTGACATTTTATTAAATTCAACTGAAGTATAGGTCCCATAAATCACTAATAGTAAAGGAATTACTGAATATCTTTTACAATTCGAAGATAAGATATAAAAGGATTGAACTTTCCAGTTAAACTTGACTTAATTTCATAATTTTCTAATCGAATTATTTATGGATATCCACGATAGATAGAAAAAACTTCATATGAAATTGCATTATTTTAAAAAATAATGCGTTACGGTATTGATACAATCTCTATTTATAATTCAAAAATGTATACTAAAACTAAATTTTCTTATAGAAAACAGTTTTATACTTATTGTCACCAAAAATAAATATCAAATATAATTGAAGAAGAAAACTTTAGAATGTTTTTTGTATGTTATTTATCTGTTAAAATCATACAGATAAATTAATAAAATTTCAATATGTTTATTTGTTCTAATTGTGGAAAAATTTTTACAAAATGGCAAGGACAATGTGATAGTTGCGGGAAATGGAATACAATAATTGAAAACCCAAATATAGTAGAAAAAGGTAAATCTAATAGGAAAAAAAATACCTCAAACGCAAAACCTGTAAAACTCAAAGATATTGATAATAAAAATACAGCAAACCGAAAAGGTTATCTTAAAACTGGAATTAATGAATTCGATAATACAATAGGAGGCTCATTAGTTCCAGGTCAGGTGATTCTTCTTGCAGGCTCACCAGGTGTTGGTAAAAGTACTTTAGCCTTACAAATTACTCAAGCATTATCAAACCAAAATGTAAATATTTTATATGTTGCTGGTGAAGAATCACCCGAACAAATTAAACAAAGAGCAGATAGACTTGGTTTAAACTTAAATAACGTTTATTTTTTACCTGAGAGTAATATAAGAAGTGTTGAAAACTACGTTTCTTCACATAGAGATAAAATTGATATTGTATTTATAGATTCAATACAAACAATGTATGAACCCTCATCAAATTCAAGTTCTGGTTCAGTTTCTCAAGTCTCTGAATCTACAAATACGATCACAAATTTTGCAAAAGGTTTCGGAATAACGACTTTTATTATTGGTCATATTACGAAATCAGGAGATATCGCAGGACCTATGATATTAGAACATATGGTCGATACAGTACTGTTTTTTGAAGGTGAAAGAAGGTTTGAGTTTAGGATTTTAAGAGTTGAAAAAAACAGATTTGGTCCAACAGATGAAGCTGGAATATTTAGAATGACTCAAAAAGGACTTGAGGAGGTCAAAGATACTAAGGAATTATTAAAAATTAATAAGGAACAGTCCAGTGGCTCTGCTTATAGTATTGTACTTGAAGGAAGTCGTCCTGTAGTGGTTGAGATTCAAGCTTTAGCAACAAAAACTTATTTTACAAATCCACGAAGGACGACTTCCGGTTTTGATACAAATAGACTTTATATTCTTCTTGCAATTATCGATAAAAAATTAAAGCTTAAAACTTGGGAATATGACGTTTATGTAAACATAACCGGAGGTTTAAAAGTTTCAGACCCTGCTGTCGATTTAGCAGTTATTCAAGCAATAATTTCATCAATAAAAGATACAATTATACCAAAAGATAATATTTACTTTGGAGAGGTAGGACTCACTGGTGAAGTTAGGAAAGTATTCTTAGAGGATAAACGAGTAAAAGAAGCTAAAAGACTTGGATTTGAAAACTTATTTTCTTCTAAAACTATAAAAAATATTCAATCATTAAAGTTTTAAATTTACTTACCCCACTCCCAATTGACAACTTCTGGCATATCTTTACCAAATTCTTGTATATAACTTTTATGTTTCTCTAACTTTTTCTTGAAATAATTAACTAAAACATCCATTTCTTCATTTACTTTTTCTTTAACTTTCGATGCAGATCTAATTGCCTCAATACAAACATGAAATCTACTCGTACCATTCAAGACTTGCATATCAAAAGGAGTTGTAGTTGTACCCTCCTCTTTATATCCTAAAATCTTAAATCTACTAGAGACGTCAAATTTGTACAAGATTTCTTCTATTGCTGATGGGTAGCCATGAAAATTAAAAACTACATCTTTATCTTTTGTGAATACTTTTACTAGATTGTCTTTAGAATCTATTGGATCATCAAAACTTCCAAGTCCTTTATAACTGAATTCATTAAAGTAAAGAACTTTCACTTTCAATTCAGGAATCAAATCATTTAGTAAATCAACGGCTGCCAATGTTTCTAAATTTTGATACTCTCCGCAAGAAGCTAATACTACATCTGGATCTGCTTCATAATTGGAAGCCCATTCAAATTCAAGATATCCTTTTTGCACAAGTTCATTTGCTTCTCCTAGTTCAAGCCATTGTGGCATCTCTCTTTTTCCCATTGTTATTAAATTTACGAGATTTTTACTTGAAAGTGACTTATGTATAACACTTAGACTAGAATTTACATCTATTGGGAAATATAATCTAACAAAATCACTCTTCTTTGCTAACAAACTATTAATCAAAGTAGGGTTTTGATGAGTAAATCCATTATGTTCTTGTCTCCATAATGTACTAGTTGAAATCATATTTAAACTAGATACCGATTCTCGCCAAGAGATAGATGATCTCTTTTTTAAATATTTAATATATTGATCTAATTGACTTGAAATTATATTAAGGAACGATTCATAAGATACGATTAATCCATTCCTCCCAGAAAGAATGTAGCCTATCATAGATTGAATTAATACGTTTTCACTTAATAATTCAACTATTTGCCCATCATAAGAGAAATACTTATCCTGCTTTCTTAATGGCCAAGCATAAACCCTAGAGCTTCCTTCAAAAATATCATTTAAAAGATTAGATTCTGATTCATCAGGACTGAATAATCTAAAAGTTGACAATGATTCTTTATTGTTTGTAAAAATATCTCTTAAATATTCACTAATTTCTTGGGTCTGACTATCTGGTCTTCCACCTTTTTCAAATATTTTAAATTCATGATCTTGAAGATGAGGAAGTTTTAGATCTACAACTGGGTTAGATATTGATTTTGAAACACCAAGCCTATATTCATCTTTTGGAACTATTTCTAAAACTTCCTCATCAATAAATGATTCATTATCAAAAAGTTCTGATACTTTATAACTTTCCATCCATGATTTTAAAGCTTCGAATTCATTATCATCTTCTTTTACTTTTTGAAGAGGAATACCATGTGATAAATTATTATCTTCAAGGATTACTCCATTAACTTCTTTTGGACATGTCCAACCTTTCTTTGTTTTCAAAATTATTATAGGCCATGAAGTTTTATCTTGTTTATATTCTGCCCAAATTTCTTTCACTCTATCTATTTTTTCAAAAGATTTATTCAACGCCTCTAAGAAATCGATGTAAACATCTTTTGAAGTGTACTGATCGACAATAATCGGATCATAACCAAGACCTTTAAAGTATGCTGTAAGTTCATCTTTACTCTCAGTTCCATAGACTGTAGGACCAGAAATTCTATAGCCATTTAAATGTAAAATTGGTAAAACGACACCATCTCTATTCGGAATTATAAATTTATTTAAGTTCCATGAAGCACATAAAGTTGCTGTTTCAGCCTCTCCATCTCCTATAACACAAACAGTAGTTAAATCAGGGTTATCCATTACTGTACCAAATGCAGTAGATAGTGAATATCCTAATTCACCTCCTTCTAAAATTGTTCCTGGGACCATTGGAGCACTATGACTTGGAAATTTACCAGGCCAACTGAAATCATGAATCAATTTCTTTAATCCCTCTTTATCCCAAGAGTACTCTGGATAAAATTCAGTTAATGTTTTTTCAATAAATAAATTGGACAGTAAAGATGGGGCACCGTGACCTGGGCCGGCTATATATAATAAGTTTCTTGACTTAAGTGATTGCAATACATTTAAACCTCCATAAACAAAGTTCAGCCCAGGCACGGTGCCCCAATGACCTAAGATTCTATCTTTAATATCATCTTTTTTAAGTTCATCTTCTAAAAGCTGGTTTTGCCTCAAATAAAGCATTGCCACAGAAATATAGTTTGCAAGTCTATGAAGTTTTTTATATCCATTTAGTGATTTTTCAAAATCCATACAATATTAACTGAATATTATTTCACTTATAGTCTACAATATCTAGTGGATTTAGAGAAGAATTTAAAGCATTTCTTATGTTAAATCACTCAAGTTTTTATTAACATTATCAAATTGACTTTTATTTATTATTAAAACTGCTCCATCTTTTTTTCTTGCAGCATAATAGTTGCCATCACTTAAACTATAAATATCAAATCCATAAGAATTCCCATTTTTAAAATTAATTGTAAATGTTAAGTCAGGTTTCTTCCCTGTTAACTTTTTTGAATCATCATTCGAAGCAAAACTTACACCACTAAAGTTTATTAAATTATTTAGGAAAGTATTAGTACTATCTTGATTAAGGGTTTTTGAGTTATCAGATAAAACAAAAGTACCGTTACTAGAATCAATTTCAAATCCTTTTGCAATAACTTTATCAAGATTATTTATATCCCCTGCAGATAAAGTCTTATCACGATAATCATTCAATGTTAAAGTAATACTATCAGTTAAATTTTTATCAACTAAATAAACATTTGCATCTCCTTCAGTTCTTAAATAATTTCCTGTTGAGGTTGCCTTTCCTAAAATTATTGTAGTAATTTTATTTGTTCCATTAAATAAACCAACAGTTACACCATTAGCATCATCAATATTAAAAATTGAGTAATTTTCAGGATTTGAAGAAGATATATTTGTTACCTGTGCTGAAGATAAGCTATTCAATATTCCTTCAATTTTATTATTATCTGCATCATAACTATTCTTAAAGTTATCATCAGAAGCTTTCCATTGATTATCAACTTTAGTAAGATCAATTGTATTTCCCTTATTAATTGAAATTTTATCAACCGAAGATTGTTGATCACTGCTTAAAAAAACCTTTGTAGAACTATTAGATTGAAAATAATTTAATGCAGTAAGACCTGCAGCAATAAAAAATATAATTCCAAATACTATTAAAAGTCTTTTTAATTGATTATTATCCATAAATTTTATGCTAACTTATATTTTCTTTCTTGTCTTTTTCTTCTTAAATAAAATCGTAATACTCCAAATACAACAATAGCTGCAATTGGGAAGCCTATTCCAGCAACACTTAATGTTGTAGTCTGCGGGGAACTTAGAGATAGTTTTGGAGCTGTTCTAACTTTCGCTTGTATACTTGCAATTGCATCTGCTCCCGATAACCACTCAATCGAACCTAAGCCAAATGCCATATTCTCACTTAGAGTAGATAAATTATAATCATCTGAAATTAGCTTAGAATCTCCTACAATAACTGCTTTACCATTATTATTATTCTGAAGAGCAACTGCTAACAACTGAATTGAATCATCTTGTTTTGCATTCCAAGTTTGATCAGGAGCTAAATTATATGAACCACTAACTTGAACATTTGCAGATCCGGAAGTTTCGATCAACTTATATACTGCTTCATTTGAAGTCTTACTTGTATTTATACTTATTGAACTTCCCCATAGGTAAGATACTTCTTTTACGTCTTTAAGCACTGAAATATCTGCATTTGTAGACTGAGCAACAACCCATAAAGGATAATTTATTGGGAATAAGTAACCGGTATTTACTAAATTATTATTCTGTAAGTCATAAACTAGATTTTGATTTACTGTTACTCCATAATCAGCAAATAAATCTCTTAAACTATTATCATTATTACTTGCTGTGAAAGACTGAGAATCAACTGTTACTGGATTTGTTAATAAAAATACATTTCCTCCATTTGAATAGAAATCTTTTATTTTCTTAATTTCGGTATCATTAAATTTTGCATTCGGCCCGTCAATAACTAAAGTTGTAATCTCTTTTGGGATATCTTTACTTAAATCAACTTGCTGAACATTAAAAAGCTCATTTATTTCATTTGTAAATGACTTCATGTTTTGTGAGTCTGGAGTATAAGCCACATTTGTAGTTAAAAACCCAATAGTTTTTAAATCATTATTGGCAAGTTTATTAATTTTTTTTGTTATCTCATATTCAAGATTATTAAATATTGATTGGTCGTTCAAATCTAAAGATTCGGTTTTATCAAGGTATTTAAATCCTATACCAAAGTAACCGATTGCAACTTGTGATGAATCTGAATTATTCACCTGGAATCTTATTGGACTAAGACCTGCAGTCGAAGCTTCGTTATTGGAATCTGAACTATCTGGCTGTTTGAATTGATAAGAAATCTTACCACTTGAATAAGTCTGATAATCCCTTAACAAATCTTGAACATCTCTGACCTGAGATTGAAATTCAATCGGTAGATTATTTGAGGCATATAAAGTAATATTCAATACATCTGAAACTTTATTGACCACATCGACTGATGCATCTGATAATGTATATATCTTATTTGAGGTAAAGTCGATTCTTCCAGGAATAACCTGTCCAATATATCCAATTAGTAATGTAATTACAATAATGATTACCAAAGATACCCTTGCATATTGTAAATTTCTATTTCTACTAGGGAATTTATCTTTTATTATTAAATAATATGCAATGCTTAAAAATGCTGTAATAAACGCAATAAAATACAAGAGATCTCTTAAATCTAAAACACCTCTTGAGATCGACTGATAATGTGAAAGTAAACCAATTCTTTCAATAATAAAGTCTATTCCTAAATTTAATTGTAATAAGTCAGAACCTAAAATTATAAATAATGCTGCTATAACAAGAGTAGTCAAAAAAGCAGCTATTTCACTCTTTAATAATGATGAAACTGCAAGACCAACCGAAACTAAACTCATGCCAAGTACTAACGCACCAACATACTGCATAATAACTTGTCCAATATCAAGCTGGCCAAATGTTCCGATAGTTATTACTAAAGGTAATGTAAATATAAGTAAAATTGCAATGAATAATGAATAAGCAATAAACTTGCTTATTAATAGTTGAAATTCAGTAATAGGTTGAGTCAGAAGATACTCAATGGTTCCTGAAACTTTCTCTCTGGAAATGGAACTCATCGTTATTGCTGGAACAATTATTACAAATGTAAATGAAATATATGAGAATAAATTGCTTAAATCAGTAGTACCTACTTGTAAAAATTTACCTACTGCAAAGAATAAAATCATTAAGACAATAACAAATAGAGCAATAATTATATAAGCTAGTGGTGTTGAGAAAAAATTAAAAAGTTCTTTTTTCACAAGAGTAAATATTAATCCAAAGTTTACTTCTGGTATTTTTAAATGTGGTCTTTTTATTGATTTTATTTTATCTTTCATAATATTAATAAATATTTAATTATTTTTAATTTGAGTAAGTTCTCTAAATAAATCTTCAAGATTTTGTTGTCTTACTGATAGTTCATAAATCATCCAATCATTCTTTTTTGAAATATCATTTATATCTTTTATTAATTTATCTAAGTTCTCTGAGGTAATTCTAAATTTTGCAGTTTTTCTGTCATCGTTAATTTCTGCAATACTATTAAATTTAAGTGATTTAAGATCGTTTTGTTTTACTTTTTTCCCAGAACTTTTCAAAGCTAAATAAACTTCATTAGTATTAAATCTCTTTTTTGTTATTGCATCTTTTGTATCGTCAAGAACTATTTTTCCTTTATTTATTATAATAATTCTGTTACACATTGCTTCAACTTCCTGCATAACATGAGTGCTGATTACAACTGTTCTATCTTTACCTAATTCTTTTATCAGGTTTCGAATTTCATTTCGCTGATTTGGATCAAGTCCTTCAGTTGGTTCATCTAAAATCATAATTTCAGGATCATGTACAAGAACTTGTGCAATCCCAACTCTTTGTTTATAACCTTTTGAAAGCTCAGAAATTGGTCTGTAAAAAACATCTTGAATTCCAGTTGCCTTAACTACATAATCTATTTTCTTCTTGTGTTCTGACTTTGGAATTGAGTGAAGATCAAGTGCAAGCTTTATAGCTTCTTCTACAATCATTTCTTTATATAATGGATTATTTTCTGGCATATAACCGATTAGTTTTTTTGCAAACACCATATTATCTTTTACTTCCTTCTTCTCAATTGATATTTTCCCCGAATCCGGTATAAGAAACCCTGATATTACTTTCATTGTTGTTGATTTTCCTGCTCCATTTGGACCAAGTAATCCTACAACCTCTCCTTTATCAATCTCAAAAGATACTCCGTCCAGTGCTGTTAAATCACCATATTTCTTGGTAATATTTTCAAGTTTAATCATAAATATTATTTAATAGTTATTAACATCAATATATCTCTAAATATAACACAAAGTTCTTACAAAACATTTACATCTCAAGCTGCCTTTTTTAGAATACCATTATTCGACAATAGTTCTGTGTTAATTCTTTCACTTGGCACGACTACATTTTGATTACCCTCGGGGCTTGTATAATAGGTTACAAATTCATTTGCTTTTAAGAAATCCAGTGCTTTAGTTAAATCTTCAATACTGAAACCTGGTTTATATTTATCAAATATTTCTAACATTTTTGAATGTTCAACCTCATGTAAGTTTTCTCCTATACCTTGTTTAAATAGCAAAATCAGCCACAATAATGCCTGATCATTAATTCCTTCAGCATCAATAATTTCTTTCTGGTCTTGTTTAAGTTTAATATTCTCTTCAATTACTCTTCTATCAACCCCAAATGGATTATGTTCTGGAACTCTATAGCCTTCTTTTGCATAATCTCCTTTCATAAAAGGGATTTCACTATCAGTCATTCCTGGAATATTCGGATTACCCTTAACTGAACTTGGTCTTATTCTTCCTGTGTTTTGTGTATTCATATTTTTTTATAAATAATTAAAATATTACTATTTTAATTTACCTAATTTTTTAGCTAATGTCTCTGTCTGAGTAAGTAATTCATCAATTTCGTTCAATCCTTGATACCAGAAGTTCTTTTTTGTAATATCTACTCCAAGTTTTTTAAATATATTTTTTGGAGATTCTGAACTTCCAGATTCGAAAAATTTAATAACTTTCTTAATAAATTGAGGATTTTCTTTTACAAAATGTTGTAATGATTTAGATATTAATAATCCGCTTGAATAAGAATATACATAGAAGAAACTTCGGATATGACTAATATAAAGCCACCAATTTTCTGAACCAGGAGATTGAATAACAGAATCTCCCATATACTCTTCCATCTTTGTTTTAAAAATCAAGCCGATTTCCTTTTTAGATAAATATCCTTTCTCTCTAAATTGTTCATTAATCTCTTTCTCAAAATTATATATTCCAATTTGTCTGTGAATTGTTGAAACTTCCTCATTTAATTTCATCATATAAAGGGTGAGTCTTAGTTCATCATCAGCATCTTTTAATAATTCCTGCAGAACAAAATCTTCCATAAAAGTGCTTGATACTTCTGCAGTTGAAACTGGTGCGAATGCATATAAAGTATTCTGTTTTTTCATTAAAGTATGATGTACACCATGTCCCATTTCATGAGCAAAAGTTAATACATCATTAAGTTTATTTGTATGATTAAGCATAACAAAGACTGGAAGTTCTTTTCCTCCTTCAGTACAAAAGGCACCACTTGCTTTTCCTTTTTTTGGGAAAACATCTACTCTCCCCTCATCTAGAAAACTTTGGAATATATCGAACAGCAATGGATCTAGTTTTCTAAAGACATTACCTACTAGATTAACAGTTTCATCAAAATTATATTTTTTACTGATTTCTCCATAATGGACGTTTCTTTCATGATATTCAAGTTTATCCTTTCCCAAAAGTCTGGCTTTAAGTTTATAATATTTTCTTGAAGTCTCAAATTTCTTTACTACTGATTCTCTAAGTGATTCTACAACTTCAATATCCATATCATCATCAAGAAGTCTTGCTTGTTCGGGAGTTTTATAATTTCTTAAAGTATCATTAATTTTTTTATTTTCAAGAACTGAATTAAGTTCATGCTCTCCAACATCAATCCATTTTTCAAAAATTTCATTTAATGCTAAAGCTGCAGAATCTCTTACCTTTTGTTTCTTATTATCTATTAATGAAATTATTTCACTAAAACTTTTCTTTTCTTTTTTACCCTCTTCTGTAAAAACAACTTTTTCTTCTTTTGATAAGAACTCTTCGGTCATTTGAACCCAATTATAATAAGATACTTTCGACTTTAGATTCATGATTTTCTCTTGGTCTTCTGTTAGAAGATGGTTAGCCTCTAAAAAAAGCCTTTTAAGAAAATGTTTATATTTTTTTAGCTCTGAGGAATTTAAAAATTTAGATTGTTGCTTTTTGTCTATTGTCGCAATTCGATGTGCAAAAAATTGAATATCATTTTCAATTTTTTGCCCCATTTCTATTACTTTATTTAATTTTGCTTTTATTTCTGTATTCTCTTGATCTAAAACTGAACTCAACCATAAGTAATAACCTTCATTACCATCACTTCCAAATTTAGCTAGCCATTTCTCATATTCTTCTAATGCTTTAGCAAGCACTTTAGGATTCTTTAAGTAATCATCTCTATCTTTCCATTTATTGATAAATTCATAACTTTTTTTCTTTACAATTTTTCTATCTTTTTCAATTTTAGGGTCGTCTATATTTTTGTAGAAGATTTCTAAATTCCAAGAAGTACTCAATTTCTTTTCTTTTTTCATAAATCATATTTTATAAACAATTTTTTGATTATATAACGAGAAATATGAAATTGGTATGAAAAACTATCTCTTTATTGAAAATATAAGTACTATAAATTATAATAATCATGCTCTAAGCCGAATATAGTAAAATGGTCATTTAAAGTGATGCTTTTGAAAAAAGCATTTAAGAACATGTTTATTCTTAACTTACAATGACCGATCTTAGTAGTTTTACAATTAACGCGGGTATAGTATATCGGTCATTTAAAGTTATGCTTTTGAAGAAAGCATTTAAGAAAAAGTTTGTTCTTTACTTGCAATGACCGATCTTAGTAGCTTTACAATTAATGCGGGTATAGTATATCGGTCATTATATTGGTTTTCCAAACCAAGGAGGCGGGTTCGATTCCCGCTACCCGCTTTTTTCATAAAACTCTTTCCTGGTAAGCAATGTAATTTCTACTAGTAATGGGCTGATCGAACTAATTAGGAAAAATCTCAGTTGAACCTTCAATAATTTTCACTGTAGAATTATTTTCAAATATAAATTTAAGTTCCTCTCCAGCCCAACTATAATCCTCTTCTTTTCCTATCAAAAATGTTTGATCAGTTTTATGTTTATAATAACTGAAACCATTCATTGGAGTTTCACTGTTTAAATAGATGCAAATTAAACCATTATTAAACTGAGTTACATACTCATCGGTTCTCTTATTTGAATATTTTCCTTTTAATTTACTGAGCTCATCATTATTTTCATCATCCTTAAAATTATTTTTAACATATAGCCATATTGCATGGATTGAATTAGCTATTGTATTTGTCCAGCTATCCATGGAGTTTGTCAGTACTACTATCCCAATATCATTCTCGTTATCAATAAGTATTTGTGAAGAATAACCATTGAAAGAACCTCCATGACCATTTACTAAAATATTCGAGTTATGCCAAGTTTCATATCCGTAACCATATTGTAAATCACTATCTCTTGACGTTCTTACTTTTCTCATTTCTTCTAAACTATTTTTACTCAATTTAACTGGATTTAAATTTTCTCTCACAAATTTAGATAAATCCTCCACACTAGATATAAAACCAGTGGAGGCTGAAAATGCTTTAGTCTGTACATTATTTAATGGTTCATCTGAGTGCAAACTTTTTCTTTTATAAGGAGTACAAATTCCAGTTATACTTGAATCTTCCAAGTCAGAATAAGTATTTTTCATTTCAAGAACAGATAGAAAATCTTTTGAAAATTCTACAAAGGATTTTATAGTAATTTTTTCGATTATCAAGCCTAAGATTGCATATCCTAAATTTGAGTATTTAAATTGCTCCATTGGTGCATATATCTTAATATCCTTTTTTAATTCTTCAAGTACAAATTCTTTATCAGGAAAATTATCATCTTCCCAACATAAAGTATTACCATCTGATTTAATACCTGATTGATGACTCAGTAATTGCCTAATAGTAATATTTGAAATATTTGAATTTATTTCTTCAAAATATTTATTTAACTTATCCTCTAAAGACAACTTATCTTCTTCTAAAAGTTTAAAAATCATATTTGCTGTAAACATCTTTGAAACAGAGGCTACCCTATACATACTTTTAGTATTCGATTCAGTTTTATTCATTAAATTGCTATATCCGTAGCTATTAGAATAAATATTGTTTCCCCCATTAACAAGTGAGATTGTAATACTGGGAATATTTTCAGTTTTCCTAAAGTGATCCAACCAAACATTTATAAGCTCTATTGCTTTTTCTTGAGATTTACTACCCATTTTTTTAATTTAATATCTATCAAAGAATTTTATCATTAAATCATTGTAAAGCTCTAGAATATAATTTTAGTTAATTTAACCATAACCCGCTTTCTGTGATTGTTGTCCGATATTCTTCTCAATTTGCCATTCTATATCTAAACTTACTATTGTTACTAATGAAGAAGATATTGACTTTCTTATATAACCAAGATATAATGTATATACGGTATGAAGCATTAAGCTTCTAACTATATGGAGGGTACAAAATGCCTGACACAACCAAAAGTGGTGGAAACAGTCCCAAGGGCGGTGGTCCTAAATCGCCGGGTCCAGGCCCGAAGCAAGGGTAACTAACTCCATCACGGGGCGACACAATGTGTCGCCCCAAACAACCCCAACAAAAACATTTTGAAAGATATTTGAAATTCATAACTCCTAATATCAATAAAATACCAAAATCGGATTATCCAGAGACATTAAATATTTGGATATTGTCAGAAAACCGAGTTGTTAGTTCGAACTTCGGTCCATAACCCGCTTTTGCTTCTAGAATCATTTCCCAATGAGCATTTTGATAACTATTCTAGCCAAAAAATAAATGATATAATAAAAATCATATAAATTATTAGTTTATAACATATGAATAGAGATGAAACTCCTACAGTCGCTGATGCCGTAGATGCTACGCGAGAGAGATATAATAAGGAACGTTCTACAAGTTATAAGGTAGGGCAAACTTTAACAATACCTGAAGGCACAAGAATTATAGTGGAAGGAAAGGGGATGATATTGCCAGTTGAGGTAGAGGCGGTCGTAAAACATATAGAATATGATGATTATTCATTGGAAATGGCGGAGTCACAATTAGTACCCGACGATAACAATAACTTAGATTTCCCTAAAATTACTTTTAAACTTAAAGGTTATGAACGTGGTGAAACAGTGAAATTATTTCAGTTTCGTTTACCTCGAGGATAGCCTCTCAAAAAAGACAGTTTAGGTTCTAAATAGAGTAGCCAATTCTTAAGGCAAATATGGTTTTGAATGAGTTAAGTACGCATTTGAAGATTAGATCCACATGTATTATCTAATGTACTTGTACGAGCAGTTCGGTTCGAACTTCGGTCCATAACCCGCTTGTGTCATAAAATTCTTTCCCATTAACCATTATATTTTCAACTAGTAACGGTCTGATCGAACCAAATTTGATATAATCCAAATAAATAAATTTACATATATTTATATGGAGAAAGAATGCATACCTGAAGGATTAAGCGAGGGTGAATATTTTAAAAGAATTATAGACATTTTTAGCAGTCAAGAAATAGTTAGAGAACATGTAATTAAAAATCACGATGATAACCTTTGGTGGCCTCAAAAAGTTAAGGATCCAAGAAAGAGATTACTATTTGCAGGATTATCAACTAGGGTTTCATATAACATGATTGACCATTATCGCTCAGTTATAGATGAACTCGATGCTTACTCCTACGAAGATATAGTAAATTTACCTGTTGAAGATTTAATAAAAATTGTAGGGAGATTAGGACTAGGTAATACTAGGACTAAATATATTCACTCAATGATTAAATTCATTCAACTTCATGATACGGAATTATCCTCTTATTCAAATTCAGATTTAATTAAATTGATTTCTGAAGAAGTTGATGGAGCATCGTATAAGGTTGCACAGTGCTGCGTGTTATATTCGCGAGGTTACCATTGCGGAGTTATGCCTGTTGATAGTGGAATGAAAGATATGCTGCTCCCATGTATCGGATTCAATCTCAGTAATGGTGCAATTGGCCATGAAGAAGCTCGATTGGAGCTTGAGAGATTAGTTTCAGAAGTAGATTTAAGACCAATATTAGAGAAAAATAATTATTTGGATTATATAAATATACCTGAAGGTGCAGATTTAACTTGGTGGACACACTTAGTACTTATTTACTACAAGAGATTCTTTTGTAATAAACATAATCCATCAATCTGCCCTTTAGCAAATACTTTTAAATTAAGAGAATCATGTAAAGAGGAACTATGATAATACTAGAAGGTTTGGATGGGACAGGTAAAAGTACCCTTTCAGAAAAATTAAAACAATTTGGATATTCAAATTTATATTTTGCACATGACCCAGAAAATAAAGATATCTATGGGAAATATTTAAATATATTAAAAGGTGGAAACTTACAAAAATTAATTTTAGACCGTTCATTCATAAGTGAATTTGTTTATGGGAACGTACTTAGAGGTGGAAGTAGACTGAGTGAATCTCAAATACAAACTCTTGCAAAAAATTATGCTCAGAAAAGTGGAAGGATAATTTATTTGGTTGCACCTTATAACACCCTAGTCAAAAGAAGAAAATAAAGATTTGCTAATTCTCCAAAAGAATTATAAGGAACTAAATGATTCGTATGAATACATAATGAAATCATTAAAAAATTTTATAAGGATATATAAATTTGATACTAAACTAAAGAGCACAGAACAAATTGTAAAAGACTTAGACTTTTTATAGAAATCATATGACTACTGATATTGTTTTCGCAGGTAACATCTCAAGGGATAAGATTTCTTGTATGGATAGTATTTACAGAGAGGTTTGGGGTGGGAGTTCACTTAATTCTTCATTAGTATGTAGGGTGGTGAGTAATAAAGGTATCGGATTGATTACAGCATTTGGTAATGACTTTGATAGAAATTTACTTTCAAAAAATAGAATACAGATTGAGAATTCATTTGTTAGTAGAAAGAGTAATGCTTTTTTGATAAATGAAAGAAAAGATACATTTACTCTGGAAGAACCTCCTTATCTAAATTACAATAATATACCCAATATTAACACCAATATATTACACGTTTCCTTTAGGAGAGGTGTCCCTATTGAAAGAATCTTAGACTCAAAAGGAGTTAACTTTAAATCTTTATCAATTGATGTGATGATTCATAGTATTAAAGATTATCTTCCATTGTTCCAAAAATATAAAGATGCTATAAATTTTGCTTTTTGTAACTCCTCTGAGTATAGAATTATTAAAGACTATCTTGAACCATCTGCAAATATTCTAGTGACAGATAGTGGTAAGGATGTAACCTATTTCAATGGCGAAACTAAGAAAGTATTTAGAGTTATTAATGTAGATAGTAGCAAGGTAGTATCAACTACTGGTGCTGGTGATTGCTTTATTGGTGGCTTTTGGGGTTCTTTTCTTACTAATGATTCATTTGATAATTCTATAAATTTAGGAATAAAATTAGCATCAGATTCTGTAAAATATTGTGGAGTCGAAGATTTTATAAATAATAGTAATTTACTAAAACATTAATTTTTAAGACTAAAATAATGAGTAAAAAACAGAACTCGGTTCAAAAACAAATCTGGCAAAATAAATTAGACAAAGGATTTAATACAGAAAATGTTGATAAAGAATTCTGCTTTGCTTATGGAGAACTTGGTGAAGCATATAATGCCTACAGAAAAGGTTTAGAAGATTTAGGTGATGAATTAGCTGATGTGGCTATTTACCTTTATGCATTATCAGAAATGCTAGGTTTTGATTTAGACAATGAAGTTACAAAGAAATTGGCAAAAAACAAAGCTCGTAAATATGAAAAAAAGAACGGAGTTTTACTAAAAATTTAAATTACTGGTTTGAACTTCGCTCCATAACCCGCTTTTTCAAAACCTTCAATTCATTTTACAAACAAAAGAACCGCTCAGGTTAGATTTTTACAAAAAGCGGACAATTATATTATAAACGTCACAATAATAAACCAAGAACCTTCGTAGACTATTCATCTTTGATATATATATTTATTAAACACTTACTATCATTACAGATACATTCAATTATATATAATTTTTGCATATTTTTATTCTCAAATGTATAATAAATAAAATATCTATTAAAATACTAATTATGGGAAAGAAGATCATATTTAATGTATTAATAATATTCTTAATGTTTTCGCCTGCTTCAGGCATGGTTTTTGCTCAAAATATAAATTTAATAAATAACCCTTCAGTTGAAACATCACAAAATTCACTTCCTCAAGATTGGTCAAAAGAAAGCTGGGGGAAAAACACTGTATCTTACCAATATCTATCAACAGGTCATACTGGCTCAAAAAGTCTTTATCTAAAAGTTAGCGATTACCAAAGTGGAGACGCAAAATGGGTATTCAATCCTGTAAATGTTTCAGCAAGCACTAACTATCTTTTTACAGACTACTATAAATCCACGGCTGTAAGTGATGTTGTAGTTAGATTAATTGATTCTTCGAATAAACAGACATATATAGACTTGGGAGAAACCCAGCCTTCAGCAAATTGGACACAATTTTCAGCAACTTTTAAAACTAAACCAACAACTGTAAAAGTTACTGTTTTACATTTACTCTATAACGACGGAGAATTAACTACAGACGACTATAGTTTATATCTAAATCCAGGAGCTGTAATAACTTACAATGTTCCAAACAACTCTGTAGAAACAGTTTCAACTATAAATCCTAATCTCCCGGACAGCTGGACAAGCGATGCTTGGGGAACAAATAATGCACAATTCGATTATTTAAATACTGGTTATGATAGTAATCGAAGTGTCAAAGTAACAATATCTTCTTACACTAACGGCGATGCTAAATGGATGTATAATCCACAACCTTTGACAAAAGGACAATATTATGAGTTTCAAGATTATTATCAGTCTGATGTTTCTACTGAAGTCGCAGTTATGTATACTAAAAGAAATGGTTCACAAGCATTTCTTGAACTCAAAAATGCTCCTGTAAGTACAGGATGGAATCATTATACTGCTTACTTCACAGTACCAAATAATGCTGTTAATGTCAGTGTTATTCACTTTCTATCAATGGCGGGGTATCTTGTTACTGATGATTATAGCGTCACTCCTGCAGTATATAAACCATTGACTCGTGCTTTGCTAACCCTGACTTTTGACAATGGCTATGAAGATAATTCAACTACTGCTGTCCCCACTATGGACGCTTTAGGTATTAAAAGCACACAATGTTTCTCAACTGAATATTTAGAAGCTGAAAATCACACTTGGGATTATATTGTAAAACAATTTTATGACGATGGTCATGAAATTTGTTCCCACTCAGCACATCACGAAGATATTACAAATTTAACTGCTTCCCAACTTGATTATGAGTACAGTTATTCACAAAATTATTTAGACGATTTGATTGGTGTACCTGATGCAGTTCAAAATTATATTTCGCCATTCGGAAGTTATTCTGATACAGCTTTTACTGAAGCACAAAAGTACTATACTTCTTTCCGAAGTACAGATGACGGATATAATACCAGAGACAATATGAATTTTTATAATTTGCATGTTCAAAATATTCTGAAGACTACAACAGCAGCAAAGGTTCAATCTTGGGTGAACAATGCGATCGCAAATAAATCTTGGCTTGTTATTGTATATCATAGAGTTGCCACAAAAAAGATTGGCAAATATGACACAACGCCTACATTATTTGATGCACAGATGCAAGCAATCGTAAATTCCAAAATTACAGTATTAACTACAGCTCAGGCGATACAGGAAATTACTCCTCAGCTAGATAAATAGCAAATCTAATTAAAAACTATTCTAAAACCATTGGTAAGTGCCAATGGTTTTATTATTATGAAAGATAGTAGACTTAACATTCTTTCATTATTTTAATTTAGACGAATAATTTATATAGAATTATATTCGTTTATATTAAAAATTTTTAAATATAACATTGAGCTGTATCATTTTGTTCAGAAAGTTTTCCAGTTTAATTACAATTTTGCAATATTAACAGTTTTCATTTTAAAATACTGAGTTCCTGCGGCGCCTCCTTGTGCAGTTAATTCACCAGAAAGTGCAACTTCATCATCAGCTTTTAGATTTGCTACGAAAGGTATTCCACTAATAAATGACTCAGGAACTAAATAGTTAACACAAGGAGGCGCCGGATTTGCACATGAATTAAATACATAATTAGATTTAGTTGAAACATCTGGATCAACTTCTTTATCTACATATTTAGCTATAACATTAATTAAAATATCCCCATTTAAAACAAAATATTCATTTCCTGCTGCATTACCTGCAGGTGAAGGTACAATCTGCCCAGAAATAAGAACTGGCATTGTGTCTTGAAGTGAGCTCAAAATAGGATAGTCAGATTTTGTTGATGCATCAAGTAAATAATGGTAACAAACTGATAAATTATTATCGCAATAATCGAAAGAATAATAATCAGTACCAGCAATTTGCACAGTTGTTGAACTATAAGTTGTTCTTTTGTCTGTTATTGTATCAGCATTAGTATATGAAACAGGCGTACTCACTGGATTTTGGTTTGAACTATTGTTTGATGATGAATTATTATTTTGGTTTGTAGGTGCATTATTATTATTTTGTAAAAGTAAAAATAAGACTATGACTACTATCACAACTATTATTAATACAAACCCTCCTACAATTATTATCATTTTGTTTCTTGGCGAATTATTATTTACACTATTTGCAACAGTTAAATTTGGTTGAGTCATTTCTTTATTTTCGACTCCAGATATATTATTTTGGTTTGTTTGTGTGTCCATATTTTTTATAAAAAAAAGTATTACTTTATATAATACAACTAATTAAAAATCATCTCTATAAGTAGTGATATAATTCATCATGGATTGGCAATTGACTGGGAATATCGAAAAATCAGAGATCATTAACTTTGAAGAATCTTTAGAGCAATTAGAAGAACTTTTCAACTATCTTTTAAATTTAATTAATCTTTATCCTGAAAATCTTAAAACAGCTATTATTTTCGATCAATGGAGTTTGAAAGATATTCTTGCTCATTTTATAGGATGGAATAAACTTACAACCGATGATATAAAAAGAACATTAAAAGGAAAAACAAAAGATAATATATGGATAGATGATGCTGAGATAGACCTTTTTAATAAGACTGAAGTGAATAAAAGAAGTACATTAAATTGGGATGAAGTTCTAAATGAATTTATTATATCTTTCGAAGAACTTTTTAATACATATAAATCCATTCCTCCTGAATTTAGAAAAGCTAATTTGAATCCAAATGAAGAAGGCTTTCCAATAAGTTTGAGCTTAATGGTTGATGTAAAACATTTCATTTATCACATCTTTGAAATTGAGACAAAAATTAGTGAAATTATTTAGAAATTTTCCACAAAAAAATAAAGATTTTTCTTCTAAAATCTTATATACTAAATCAAGTTAATTAAACACAAAAAAACCTAATCCTATAATTAATCATGGAAGAAAATACTGAGAATAAAAATATTATTCTTCTTAACGACGATCTTACTATACGTATTGTTCTTAAGAACTTACTACATCAATATTTTGATAAAAATGTAAAAATATATTCATCTGCCGAAGCATTACAAGGTCTTGGTTTAATTTTCATCTTAAAGTCGGATATAGTTATTGTAGATAAGTCACTTCCTAAGCATAATGGCTTAAATATTGTCGACTATATAAAATCCAATGAAAAATTAAAAAAAGTAAAGACAAAAGTTATTGTTCTTGGTGAGGGGAAAGAAGATTCCTCAATACCAAATGAATATAAATATATTGATACAACAGATGAGAATTTCCCTGGAACATTAGTAAATTATGTAAAAACAGTTATTCCAGAGTATGTTTCTAAAATTAATAAAGTAAATTCTTTAATTTCTAAGTTAGGTAAAAATGTTGTTAAATTCTCTAATAAATCAGATAAAATAATAGCCAATGATAAGGGAAGATTTTTCCCAATGACTCCTTGGTTAAAATGGGTGTATTATCAATTTTTATCTAGTGTTAATCTTACCTTGTTTTCTTTTCTAGTAGGAAAATTCCCTGATGAGAACAAGGAACAACAGAAATTTGATATCGAATCCAACTTCAGGAAAAATCTTCCTGGAATAGCGATTGGACTTACAATGTTGTTTTTAACAAGTATAACTGCCTTTGCAATTGGAGGTACAGTGATAACATCATCATTAGTTTTAACTCAAAATGTACAATCAGCTACAGCAAGAACCTGGGATGGAGGCGGTTCGCAGGACTCATGTGGAGGTAATCTAGGAGATGAGAATAAATGGAGCTGTGCTGAAAACTGGAATCCCGATGGAGTTCCTGGGAGTAGCGATACAATTACTTTCAACGGGACTAGTACAAAGAATTCTGTTATTGATGCAAGTTTTGCAGGAACAGTAAATAATATTACGATAGCGTCTGGCTATACTGGAACAATTACTCAAGCTCGTTCATTAACCGCAAGTGGTACTTATTCTCAGGCTGCTGGAACATTTAATAGCGAAAACCAGTCTTTAACCGTTGGCTTTTTTACTCTATCTGGTGGAAGTTTTACTGCTCCATCAACAAACATGACTATATACAGTATGATGACGGTAACTGGTTCACCAAGTTTTAATGCAAATAATGGTACTGTTAATTTCACCTTAGGATATTTAACTATATCTTGCGGGAATATTACATTTAATAAGGTAACGATTACTAATGCTGGTTATGTCGTTGTTGAAAGTGATTGTAATCTACCTCTTGGAAATAATCCTACTTTGTCTTGGGATTATCGTCAAAATTTCTTATTATCAGGTACACTTACTGGCTCTGGAACTCTTACAGCTACTAGCGCAACCACAAGTGGAAAATATTTTTACCTTGAGCCTGGTTCAGCATTAGTTGGATTTAGTGGGTTAAATGTCGGGAATTTTTATGTTGCAAATACAGATGCAGATTTTAGTAGTTATACTACTTTCAGTGTCTCTGGGTATGTAGGACAAAGTTCAGGAACATTTAAAATGCCTACTATTACTGGAACTAATGGTATTCAAGATCTTACACTTTCGGGTGGGACATTCAGAGCTCCACCAGGTAATTTAAATATTAATCATGAGATAAACATTAGTGCATCTGCAGCTCCGGGTTTTGATGCAAATGGAGGAACTATAAATTTTATAAGTGCATCCAGTAGATATTTAACCTGCAACAATGCTGTGTTTAATAAAGTAACTATTAATACAAATCAATTTGTGGTTGTTTATGCTGGATGTAATTTTCCATTAGGAAATAATCCGACAATAACATGGTCAGGTAGTCAAAACTTTATTTTAGATGGCACTTTGTCTGGAACAGGTACATTGACAACAGTCGGAGGAACAACTAGTGGAAAACAATTTTTTTTAGATCCGGGCTCTTCAGTTACTGGATTCACTAATTATAGTATTGGAGGATATTTCACAATCAGTAGTGGAGTTACATTTGATTCTACTGCTCTTGGTGGAACTTTAAGTGTTGCAAGTGGATATACAATCTCTATGGCATCAGGAACAGTTAGTTTGAACGGGACTGCAAATCCGACAATAGGCACACTTGGCATTAGTGGGGGCACATTTATTGGACCACCTTCAAATTTAACAATAAATGGGAATCTGAGTATATCAGGAGGAGCTTTTACTGCTCCAACAGGGAGTATGAATGTTTATGGGAATATTTCAATAAGTGGAAGCTCAACATTTGATGCAAATGGTGGCACAATAACTCTATTAGGAACAAATACTCAGACAATGGGGTGCAATAATGTAACATTAAATAAGGTTGTTATAAATAAAGGGAATATTGGTGCTGATAACTCAGTAACCATAGGGAGCGACTGCAGTCTCCCATTAGGGAACGACCCAACAGTCATAGTAAATTTAAATTCATTTAATTCAAAAAAAGGAGATCTAATATTAAACGGATCTCTGAGTGGTACAGGAACTCTTTCAACTGGTAATGGTTCTGGTGGAAATATAACGCTTGGATCAACCGGATCTATCAATGGATTTAGTGGATTTAACTCACCATATATGGGTCTAATAGTATCTGGAACCACCCTGGATATGAGTGGATATACAACATTTATGATGGCAGGTAGTAGCCATTTAACTAACTTATCTGTTCAAAGTGGAGGAACTTTAAAATTACCAACACCAACTGGTTCAGTAACAGTATCTACAATAAGTACAACTGGAGGAAGTACATTTATTGGAGCTGGGGGAAGTATATATGATAACGGTAGCCTTTCAATAAGTGGGGGAACATTTGTAGCACCATCGGGTACTCTAAGTCTTGTTGGAAATATTTCAATAAGTGGGAATCCAACTTTTGATGCAAATGGTGGCACAATTACACTAGGAGGAAGTAATAATCAAACATTGGCATGTAATAATGTAACATTCAATAAAGTAGTTATAAATAGAGATAATGTTGGGTCCGATAATTCTGTAACCATAGGAAGTGACTGCAATCTCCCATTAGGGAATAACCCAACAGTTGTAGTAAATTTAAACTCATTTAATTCAAAAAAAGGAGATTTAATACTTAATGGTTCATTGAGTGGGACTGGGACACTTACCATGGGAAATGGATATGGCGGTACATTAACCATGAACACAGGTAGTTCTATATCAAATTTTAGTTCCATATTTTCAAATAAAACTGCTCAGTTACTGCAAATTTCAGGAGCAAATGAAGATTTAAGTACTTTATCTTCAATGACTTGGAGTGGAGGAATAACAATTACTTCTGGAAGTTTAACTTTACCTGATACAGCAAGCATTGGAGCATTAACAGTTAATGGAGGAACTTTAAATTCGACTAATGGAAGTTTAAATGAATCTGGAACACTAACACTTTCATCTGGAACATTAAATGCCCCAACAGGGAATCTTAATTTGGCAGGTGCTATATCTTTCTCTTCGACCGGTACTTTCAATGCTGGAAGTGGGACAATTAATTTAAAAGGAGGAACAGTAACCCATAGCTGTAATAATAAGACTTTTAATCTTGTGACATTAAATAATACCGCAACTCAAACAGTGAATAGCAACTGCTCTTTTCCTTTAGGGAATGATCCTATAATAACTAACGGAATAACATTAGATAGTGGAACATTAAGTGGAAGTGGGACAATTACAATGACTACTGGAATTCTGACTTTAAATACTGGCTACCATCTGACAGGATTTAGTGGATTTACGGGAACCTCAAATGGTCTAAGGACAAGTGGGGCTAGTAATACAGTTGATTTCTCAAGTTATTCAACATTTGACTTAAACAGTTCGCTTACAGTCGATACTGGTGCAAGCTTAACATTTCCAAATTCTGGAGCTAACTTTAATATTACTTCACTTACTTTAAGTGGGAATGGAAGCATATTAAATGCATATAATGGTAATATGAACATTTCGGGTAGTCTTACTTTTTCTGATAACTCAACATTTAATGCCGGTAGTGGTTCAATTACTTTTAATGGTTCAACCGCAACACATTCCTGTAATAATGCTACTTTTAACCTTGTTATCTTTAATAATTCAGGAACACAAACTGTTTCAAGTAACTGTAGTTTTCCATTAGGAAACAATCCTACTGTTGCAAATTCTTTAAATGTTAGTGGTGGTACATTAACTGGAAGTGGAACATTTAACATGACTACTGGTACTCTAACTCTAACAAATGCAGCATTCTCAGGATTTATAGGTTTTAATGGAGGCATATTAATAGTAAGTGGCGCTTCTTCAACAGCAGATTTTAGTAGTTATACAACATTTGATACAACCGGAACAGTTCAAGCTCAAAGTAGCGCCACTTTAACTTTACCCAATAATGCTAACATCGGAGGAGATTTACAAGCATCTAGTACTATTAACGCTCCTTCAGGAAATTTATATGTCGGTGGATCAATTACAGGTGGCAGTAATTTTCATCATAATAATGGAA
Source organism: uncultured bacterium (assembly GCA_963700155.1). Taxonomy (GTDB): domain Bacteria; phylum Patescibacteriota; class Dojkabacteria; order J137; family J137. The sequence continues at coordinate 46,259 of OY969472.1, forward strand.
CAGTGATTTTAGACGGTACTAATCAAACTATTTCTACAGCAGCGTTGACTTTTTATAATCTAACCAAGATAGTTCCAACTGGATCTTCTCAAACGTTAACATTCCCTGCAGGAACATCATCCACACAAACTATCGCTGGAGATCTTATACTACACGGTTATGATACATCAGCAAGATTAAATTTAAGAACATCATCTGGAACAACATACTTTCAAATCAATGCTCAAGGATCAAGAGATTTATTATATCTTGATATTAAAGATTCAAATAATATTAATACTGCAGCAATGCAAATGGGTGGGTCGGGAAGCCAAGACAGTGGACATAATATAGCTTGGAACTTCAGTAGTGCAACTCCAAATGATCCTTCAAATCTTGGACCAGCAAGTGTTATCAGCGCTGTTTATACTACAACTTTAAAACCAACTTTTAGCTTTACTATCTCAGACCCGAATCCATTAGATACTGTAAAGTATAATTTTCAAGTCGATGATAATAGTGACTTTAGCTCTCCTGTAATAGATTATTCTACTGTATTAGGATCCCAAGGATCTAAAAGTTTTACAGTTGGACAATCTGCAGGGACAGGTACGTATAATGTTGGATCCAGCGGACAGTCATTAACTACTGGTGGATATTACTGGAGAGTAAATGCAACTGATAATAATGGATTAATTTCAAACTATACTACTGCTAATGGTGGAGCTATTGCGTTTTATATTGATTCTGTGGCACCCGCTACATTTACTCCTACTCTAAACGTAACTAGTCCTACTCAAAACAGAACACCTACAGTAACTTTCAATACAACTGACAATGTTGGAGTTGACCATTATCAGGTAAAAGTTGATTCAGGAAGTTTTTCAACTCATACTAGTCCATATACAATTCCAACTTTAAATGCAGGAGATCATACAATTACTGTTAGAGCTTATGATACAACTTCAAATTATACTGATGGGGTTGTAATGATAACAGTAGAAGTTAATCCACCAGTAGCATTTTCACCAACATTAAACGTATCTAACCCTACAAATAACACTTCTCCGATTCTTACATTTAGTACAACTGATGGTGCAGGAATAGATCACTATGAAGTAAAAATAAATTCTGGAAGTTTTTCTACTCAATCATCACCTTATCAGTTACCAACATTAACTCAAGGAAGTTATACATTCACGGTAAGAGCATACAATATTAATGATGTATACACTGATGGAAGTGTAAGTACTTATATAGATACGAGTGCACCAAACAATTTTACTCCTACTTTGAATGTGGGAAATTATACAAATAATCAAACTCCGACTTTAAGTTTTGTTACTGCAGATAATCACCAGCTTGGTCACTATGAAGTTGATATTGATGGGGGTGGCTTCACGGCCCAGACTAGTCCATATGTGTTACCAACATTAAGTGAAGCCGCCCATTCGATAACAGTTATAGCATATGATGCTGCAGGAAATTCAAAAACTGGAACAGTGGTGAATGTGACTGTTGACATTACAGCCCCAGCTTCTTTTACGCCAACATTAGATGTAACTTCACCTACAAGCAACACAAGACCAACAGTCACATTCACCACAACAGATAACAATGTAGTTAATCATTATGAAATAAAAATCGACTCTGGAAGTTTTACTACTCAATCATCACCATATCAGCTTGATCCGCTTGATTATGGTGATCATACAATTACTGTAAGAGCTTTTGATATTGCGGGAAATTATACAGATGGAGATATAATAGATTTATTTGTAGATAACAATGGGCCTGATGCTTTTATTCCTACATTAAATGTAGTTTCACCTACAACAAATACTTCTCCTACAGTTTCATTTTCTACAACAGATGATACTGGAATAGATCATTATGAAGTTAAAGTTGATTCAGGGAGCTTTTTAGAACAGGAAAGTCCTTATACTGTAGATGAGTTAACTGAAGGTTCACATACAATAACTGTTAGAGCTTTTGATACTTTAGGAAACTATACTGATGGAAATGTAATAATTGTAATTGATTTAACCAAACCTAACGCATTTTCACCAACATTAAATACTGGAAGTTTTACTTCTAATACAAGACCAACAGTAAGTTACGGTACAACAGATAATGTTGGAATTAACCATTATGCTGTCAAATTAGATTCAGGTAGTTTTGGTACACATTCTAGTCCTTATCAATTACCGACTTTATCAGAAGGCTCTCATTCGATAACAGTCAGAGCTTATGATAGTGCTGGCAATTACAGAGATGGAACAACTTTAGCTGTAACAATTGACTTAACAGTTCCAAATAACTTTACCCCAACTTTAAATGTAACATCACCTACTATAAATACGACTCCAACAGTTTCATTTAGTACTACAGATAACTTTGGAATTAACTACTATAGAGTTCAGGTAGATAATGGCAGTTTTTATACTACAACAAGTCCTTATCAAGTACCTCCTTTATCAAATGGAGATCATACAATTACAGTAAGAGTTTATGATAAAGCATCTAACTATAAAGATGGATCAGTCAACGTTACTGTAAATAGAACCTCACCAGATCCATTTACACCAACATTAAATGTTACTAGTCCAACTAATGATTCAACACCAATTTTAAGCTTTAGTACTACTGATGCAATGACATCAATAGATCATTATGAAGTTAAAGTAGACAATGGAAGTTTTTCTATTCAGACTAGTCCATATCAACTACCAAATTTATTTCAGACAAACTTAAATACTCCACCTCATACAATTACTGTAAGAGCTTACAATACTATTGATAATTTCACAGATGGCACTGTAAGTTTATACGTCGATACTACTTTACCAACTATTAACTATTCTGCACCTATAAAGATTAAAAATTCAGATATTACAAATACTACCTTCTCAATTAGTGATAACTTAGGAATTAACAAAGATAATACATCTATTACAGGTGGTGTGTTTACATGCAATCAAGGATCAGTTATTGGTGTTGGATGTAGTGGAACAATTACGAATAGCGGGACTGTTAGTATTACAGCTACAGATAATGCAGGAAGTTCAAGAACTGTGAATGTTACTGGATATATTATAGATCAGGTTGCCCCTGAAATTACAATTACAGCGCCAACAAAGAATTCTGCTACAACAATAACAGACACTACTCTTTTTGTTACTGATAATATCCAAATCACTGTTGATAAAGTAATAGCTGTATCAGGCGGTACAATCATTTGTACCCAAACCAGTCAGACACGTGTAGATTGTACCGCCTCTGTTTCAGACACCGGTGATTTAGTAATAAATGCTAATGACACAGCAGGAAACGCTGATGCTTTAACTGAAAGTGGTTATGTGGTAACTGCTACACCACCAGCACCTTTCCAGCCATCACTTAACACTACAGCTTATACTAATGATACTGCTCCAATATTATTCTTTTCTACAACAGATGCAGATGGGATAGATCATTATGAAGTAAAAATAAATAATGGATCATTTACAACACAAATTAGTCCATATCAACTCCCTATTCAATCTGCAGGATTTAAAACTATAACAGTTAGAGCTTACGATACTCAAGGTAACTTTAGAGACGGTTCAATTGGTGTGACAATAGACACTTCATCTCCAGCAGCTTTTACTCCTATACTTAATGTTTCAAGTCCTACAAATAATACAACACCTATAGTCTCATTCTTCACTACTGATAATAATGGAATTGATCATTACGAAGTACAAGTTGATGGAGGATCTTTCAGCACTCAAGTAAGTCCATATCAACTTCCAGAATTAGTTGAAGGAGATCATATTATTACGGTAAGAGCATTTAATATTGTTGGAAATTATACTGATGGGAGTGTTGATTTAACAGTGGACTTAACACCACCAGAATCTTTCACACCAATTATTACCCCTGGAACAATAACAAATATAACAAACCCTGAATTAACTTATTCAACAACTGATAATATTGCAGTTAGTCACTATGAAGTTCAAGTTGACTCTGGGATGTTCTCAATTCAAGCTAGTCCTTACACTGTTCCAACTGTACCTGAAGGAGATCATACTATGACTGTTGTAGCTTACGATACTGCGGGAAATTCAACAACCGAAATGGTTGGGGCAATAGTTGATCAAAGTGCTCCTGTAATTAGTTATTCTGCTCCAACTAGAGTCAAAAACTCTAACATAACAAATACAACTATAACTGTAATAGATGATGCAGCAATTGATGTTTCAAATGTCACTGCAAGCGGTGTTGGTATAATAAATTGTACTCAAACTTCTAGTACTCGAGTTGATTGTACTTCAAACATAGCGAGTTCAGGAACGTTAACAATAAATGCCGAAGATACAGTAGGATATACTTCAAGTGAAGATATTGATGGTTATGTAATTGAAACTATAGCTCCAGAAATAACAATAGCTGCACCAACAAAAAGTGCAAACAATACTATAACTGACACAATTATCAAAGTTACAGATAATTATCAAATAAATGCAAGTGGAGTGAATGCGGCAGGTGGTGTTTTAGATTGTGTTCAAACCAATAGTAAAGAAGTAAACTGTTCAGTGTCTATTCCAGTTAGTGGAGATCTAATAATAACTGCAACTGACGTTGCAGGAAATGAAGCAACAAAAACAGAATCAGATTATCAGGTTACCTCTGGGGTACCTGCCGCATTCACTCCAACTCTAAATACCGGAGCATACACTCATAACACGACTCCTATTGTAGGTTTCTTTACAACTGATCAAGATGGTATTAATCATTATGAAGTTAAAATTGATGATGGGAGTTTCTCAACACAAACTTCTCCTTATCAACTTCCTGAACTCCAAGAAGGATTCCATACAATCGTAGTCAGAGCCTTCAGCAATAATGGAAGTTTTAGAGATGGTAGCATTTCAGTAACAATAGACTTGACTAACCCTACTAACTTAAAAATAGAGTTAAATACAGAAAATCCAACAAATAATCCGAGACCAATAATTACTTTCACAGCAGATGATGAAAATGGTATTGGTCATTTTGAAGTAAAAGTAGCAAGTGATGGAGGTACATTTGTAACTGCAGATTCCCCATACCAAGTTCCTGATAATTTAGAAGATGGTGATCATATAGTAACTGTTAGAGCATTTGATAAAGCTGATAATGCGATAGAAGATAGTACAAGTTTTACTTTAGATACTACAAAACCAACTGGTTCTATAGAAATTAACAATGGAGAAAATAAAACAAGCATACAAAAAGTAAATCTTCAATTAACAGCTGATGACGTAGGAGTTGGAATAAAATCTATGATAATTTCTGAATACTCAGACTTTCATTCTTCGAATTATGAGCAATATTCATCAACAAAAGAATGGACTTTATCAAATGAAAAAGGTGTAAAAACTATTTATGTGAAGTTTCGAGACAAAGCTGGTAATGAATCTGAAGTTTATTCAGCTTCAATAGCTTATGATCCTAGTGGTCAATTCAACTTCCCTGGTATTCCAGGTGAAGAACAACCGCAATCAGTTCTTATTAATACAACAAATGCAGTAGATGCAACTTTACTTACTCTTGCCGTTGGAACAATAGCAACAAACCTTTTTGCGAGTCCAAATATAATTTTATACGGTATCTTTATTATCCGTGACCGAAAGAAAAGAAGACCTTGGGGAATTGTTTATGATCAAAATACTATGGAACCAATACCATTTGTAACAGTAAGGCTTTATTCAGCTGAAAATAATAAATTAATTGCCCAAAAGATTACTGATTTTGAAGGCAAATTCGGATTCATCGTAAATAAAGGCGATTATATTTTAGAAGTACTACACTCTGATTATCTCTCATATAAAGAAAATTTCACTTACGATGAATCTGAAGGAATACTTCAAAAAGATATTTCATTAAGCAAAAATTCAAGTAAAGCAGGAGAGTATAGAAGAACTTTAAGAGAAAAATTATATAAAGCAAATACTGTAATTGTTTATCTTGGATTAATATTCTCAGTGATTGTATTCTTGATTAATAGAACTACTTTCACTACCATCATTCTTTTGTTATACATAGTCCAATTTATAATTGTTTATTTACTAAATAGAAGAAAAAAACAAGAATGGGGATTTGTTTATGATATTGCTACAGGATTAAGAATTAAAGGAGCCTTTGTAAGAATTTATACAAAAGAAGAAATCAAACAGCTCGACGTACAGATGACAGATATTAACGGAAGATATTTCTTTAATCTAAAGTCTGGTGAATATTTAATATCAGTAAACGCTGAAGGATATAAGTTCCCAGCAGATAGCGTTAGTCAAAAACATATTTTTGTATCTGAATCTGGACAAAATTTTATGGAAGTTAAAATAGTTAAAAATAAACCTATAAATTTAGAGATACCTTTAGAGACAATTTAAAAAACTTTACAAAATTATTATATTAATATAACTTTAAAATACTTTTTAGTTAAAATATATGAGTATTAACACTGCTAGTTTAGATAATGAGTTAAATGCAGACACTTCGGTTCTTTGGAACAGCGTCAAAGATGAATTACACTTTGAATTTTTAGCACCTGAATTTCAAGAAATTCTTGATAAATTAAGTGATAATACAAGAATTGTTAATATGGATCAACTTGAAGACCATGTACCTTTTTTCTCTTTTTTTCTACAATTTCAAGGTAAAACAATAGAGATTCCTAATATAGGTAGCTTTAAGGCACAATATATATTAGTTGATTACCCACCGGATGAAGATAAACCTACTGAAAGTATTATTATTTATTGTGACGAATTTGGAAAAGTAGGTTTTGTAGAAAAGTCTATACCAGTTTTTCAAACTTGGACAGCTGATATATTTAAAGAAGTATAATAATTTATTATTTAATTTATTTTTTCTATGAAAATAATTATAAATCTTGTATTGAGTACACTTACAGTAATAGTTTCAGCATATATTATTCAAGGGGTTACCGTTGATGGTTTTTTAACTGCGCTTGTAGTTGCAGTATTACTAGGAATAGTAAATAGTATTATTATGCCTATAATAAAATTACTAACTCTTCCAATAACTGTTTTAACATTAGGATTATTCAGCCTTGTAATTAACGCTTTAATGGTTTTATTAGTTGCTTGGATAGTACCTGGTTTTATGGTTAGTGGATTCTTACCAGCATTATTATTCGCAATTTTGCTCTCACTAATTAATACTATTATTTTTAAAATAGCAGATTAATGAAATATAACGATTTAACAGAAGAAGAAAGAAAAGTGATTGAAGATAAAGATACTGAATCTCCCTTCACAGGTGAATATGACAATTTTTATGAACCAGGAACATTCATCTGCAGAAGATGTAATAATCCCCTATTTACTTCAAAGGCAAAGTTTGATGCACATTGTGGTTGGCCTGCTTTTGATGAAAGTTTCCCAAATTCATTGAAAAGAATATATGATAATTCTCTCGGAATGCAAAGAACTGAAATCGAATGTGCAAACTGCAGAGCTCACCTTGGACATGAATTTAAAGGAGAGCATTTAACCGATAAAAATGTAAGAGAATGTGTGAATTCTTTATCCATAAAATTCATTCCCGAAAGAAAAGAACTTCCCCCAATAATTTCTACTAATTAATAAGAAAAACTTCACAGAAGCATAGTCTTACTCAAAATTTATTTTTCTTGACAATATTAGTTTAGTTGCTAAAATAATTAGTTACTTAACTAATAAATATGTTCCAATCAAGAGAAGAAAAAATACAATTAATCTTTGAAAAGTTCGAAAATATCTTTAAAACAATACATAAAAGACGTTTTCATCTTCATAAAAATAAACAAAGATTCCCATTTGAAGATTTAAATCTAAGCAGAAGAGAAATTATATTCCTTTTTATTATTGGAAAATCTCAAGATGGAATTTCAGTAAAAGATTTATCAAAATTCCAAAGAATAACTTCTGGAGCAGTAACTCAATTTATCGATAGTTTAATTGAAAAAAATCTTGTAAAACGAGAAGAAGATACTTATGATAGAAGAGTTATTAAAATAAAATTAACTGATTATGCAAAAAGTAAATTCAATAATTTTAAAAAAGGTTATGTAGAATCTTTAGTCCCTTTTTTCGATAATTTAACAGATGAGGAATTAGATCAATTTATAAATATATTAGAAAAACTTAGATCAAATACTGCAACAGCAGAAGATTAATATTAATTCCATGACAAAATTACTTAAATATTTAAAACCTTATTCTCTTTGGCTTGTAGTAATGATTGTACTTACTTTAATACAAGTTTTTGCAACTTTACAGCTTCCTGATTATATGGCACAGATTATTAATCAAGGAATAGTTCTTCAGAATCAAGATTTGATAATTTCTACTGGTATTCAAATGCTTGGAGTCGCGCTAATTGGAGCTGTAGCAATAATCTGTGTAAGTTATTTAGCTTCTCGAGTTGGAATGAGTTTTGCAAGAAAAATCCGTGAATTAATTTTTAGTAAAGTTGAAGGATTTTCCCTAACTGAATTTAATAAATTTTCAACAGCTTCCTTAATAACAAGATCTACTAATGATGTCACACAAGTACAAACAGTACTAATTATGGTATTCAGGTTAGTTTTAATGGCGCCAATTACAGGAGTTGTTGCAATTTATAAAGCTTATCAATTGGCGCCATCAATGACTTGGATTATGGCAGTTTCAGTTTCTATTCTAGTTATAATTATATATGTTCTTTTTAGAGTAGCAGTCCCAAAATTCACTCTCCTTCAAAAAATGGTAGATAAGTTGAATTTAGTTGCCAGGGAAAATCTTACTGGACTAAGAGTAATTAGAGCATTTAATACTCAGAAATATGAAGAACAGAAGTTTGAGAAAGTAAATAGAGATTTAACTAACCTTAATCTTTTTGTAAATAGACTTTTAGTATTAATGCAGCCAATGGTTATGCTTATTTTCAATTTAACCGCTATTGCTGTTATATGGATCGGCGCTCATATGATAGCTGATAATAATTTACAGATTGGGGATATGATCGCCTTTATGCAATATGCAATGCAGGTGATTCTATCATTCTTATTAATGTCTATTATCTTTATTATGGTCCCCAGAGCTTCAGTTTCAGCAGATAGAATTTCTGAAGTCTTAAGTACAGAACCATTTATTAAAGACCCTGAAAATCCTGAAACGCCTGAAGATGAAAAACATGGATTAGTAGAATTTAAAGATGTCACATTTACATATCCTGGAGCAGATTTACCAGTTTTATATAATATTACTTTTACAGCTAAACCAGGTCAGACAACTGCTTTCATTGGTAGTACTGGAAGTGGTAAATCTACTTTAATAAATTTGATCCCAAGATTCTTTGATGTTACATCGGGTCAGGTTTTAGTGGATGGTGTTGATGTAAGAAACATGACACAAAAGAATTTACATGACAAAATTGGATATGTTCCTCAAAAAGGTGTTCTATTTTCTGGAACAATAAATTCAAATATAAAGTACGGTAAAGAAGATGCAACAGAAAGTGAAGTTTCTAAAGCAGCTGTAACTGCACAAGCTTCAGATTTTATTAACAGCTTTAATGAAAAATTTGAATCACCAATAGCTCAAGGAGGGAGTAACGTTTCAGGGGGTCAAAAACAAAGACTTTCAATAGCACGTGCATTAGTCAAAAAACCTGAGATTTATATTTTTGATGACAGCTTTTCAGCTCTTGATTTTAAAACTGATGCAACTTTGCGAGAAGCTTTACATAAAGAGACTCAAAATTCTACTGTCCTTATTGTTGCACAAAGGATAGGAACTATTTTAAATGCAGACCAAATTATCGTTTTAAATGAAGGAAGAATCGTTGGTAACGGAAAACACGAAGAATTAATGAGAACTAGTAAAGTATATAAGGAAATTGCTTTATCTCAACTTTCAGAGAAAGAGTTAAAAAATATTTAAAATATGGATAAAAAAGAAGATTTAAAAAAAGTAACTAGTAAAAAACCACAAGGGATGGCTTTTGGACCAGGCCAAGGTATGCAAGGTGTAGGTGAAAAAGCCAAAGACTTTAAAGGAAGTTTAAAAAAACTAGCAAATTATTTAAAACCGTTCTGGAAATCTATTATTCTGGTAGTATTTTTTGCGATAGTTAGTACAACATTTGCTATATTAAGTCCAAGAATATTAGGAAACATTACAAACAACATCGTTAGTGATTATTTAAATATTACAATTTATAATCAAGTTACTGCTAATCTGCCACAAGGCATGACAATTCCTCCAGGAACCACTGGTGCAGATTTGCTGAAAAATGCTCCACAAGAAGAAGTTTCTAAAATCCCATCAGATAAACTTGATCAAATTAAAGCTTTAGACTTCTCTACTCGACCACAATTTAATTTTGACATTATTGCCCAAACTGGATTATTTTTAATCGCTCTTTACCTATTGAGTTCTATATTTACATATATCCAAGGCTGGATAATGACTGGTGCGACTCAAGAAATTACTTTCAGATTTAGAAGAGATATTTCAGAAAAAATTAACAAACTTCCTTTAAGTTATTTTGATAAGAAAACATATGGTGATGTTTTAAGTAGAATAACAAATGATGTTGATACGGTAAGCCAAAATTTAAATCAAAGTTTAACTCAACTCATTTCAGCAATTACTACAATCATTGGAATATTAATAATGATGCTCTTAATAAGTGTTCCTATGACAGTGATAGCTCTTTTAACCTTACCAATAAGCTTCTTCTTTATTGGATTTGTGATAAAAAAGTCTCAAACATTATTTTTTCAACAACAACAATCTTTAGGTGAAATCAATGGTCATGTTGAGGAAATGTATGCTGGTCATAATATCGTGAAAGTATTTAACCGTGAAGATGAATCTTTAGAAAAATTTAATAAGATAAATAATGATTTATATGTGAGCGGTTGGAAGTCGCAATTTTTCTCAGGATTATTATTCCCAATAACTAATATCATAAGTAACTTAGGTTATATTGCAATTGCTGTATTAGGTGGATGGTTGGCAATTAACGGGAAAATTCAAATAGGAGATATACAGGCATTTATGCAATATATGCAGCAATTTAATCAGCCAATAATGCAAACTGCGAATATTGCAAATGTATTGCAGTCTACTGCAGCAGCTGCTGAAAGAGTCTTTGAATTTTTAGATGAGCCTTCAGAAATCGAAGAATCTAAAAATCCTGTTGTTATTAAAAATATTAAAGGTAATGTTGAGTTTAATAATGTTAAATTCGGATACGATCCTAGTCACTATGTAATAAATGGATTTAACTCAAAAATTAAAGCTGGGCAACGAGTTGCAATAGTTGGACCAACAGGAGCAGGAAAAACAACAATGGTAAATTTATTAATGAGATTTTATGATGTAAATAAAGGCTCAATTAAGGTTGATGGCATTGATATTAGAAATATGCGAAGATCAGATTTAAGAAAATTATTTGGAATGGTTTTACAAGACACTTGGCTTTTCAACGGAACAATTAGAGATAATATAAGATATGGGAAACTTGATGCTAGTGAAGAAGAAATTATAAATGCAGCCCAAACTGCACATGTAGATCATTTTGTTCACTCTTTACCGGATGGTTACGATATGATATTGAATGAAGAAGCAGATAATATATCTCAAGGTGAAAAACAATTATTGACAATAGCTAGAGCAATGTTAGCAAATCCACCAATCTTAATTCTTGATGAAGCAACTAGTTCTGTTGATACAAGAACTGAAGTGTTAATCCAAAAAGCTATGGATAATTTAATGCAAGGTAGAACTAGTTTTGTAATTGCACATAGATTATCTACTATAAAAGATGCTGATTTAATTCTTGTTATGAGGTCTGGTAATATTGTTGAGCAAGGTACTCATGAAGAATTATTAGCTCAAAAGGGATTCTATGCTTCAATTTATGAAAGTCAATTTAGTAATGGTGGTGATATCGACAGAGCCTTAAAAGTAAATCCCCAATTAGCTTAACTGATAATTATATTCAATTGTTTTTAGCTCTAGTTTCTGTTAAAATGCAACGTCAATTATTGATTTTATATCTGCATAAAAGGTTATATAAAATTAGGAATTGAAAGTAATATATTTAAAGTTTTTGAAATGGCAGACACAACAAATCTTTATAGAGGAATGATTATAAAATTCAATAATGAACCTCATATTCTAGTAGAAAAAGAATTTAGATCAATGGGAAAAGGAGCGGCTTTTAATAGAGTTAGACTTCAAAATATAAAATCCGGTAAATTTTTTGAAACTGTTTTTAAATCAGGTGAGAAAGTTGAAGAACTAGATGTTGAAAAAAGGAATATGCAATATCTATATATTGATGGAAATAATGCCGTCTTTATGGATCCAGATAATTACGAACAGATTAATGTTAAGTTAGACATAATCCCAGGTGGTACAGACTATTTACATCCAGATGCGAAATATATAATGTCAATTTATGAAGGGGAAGTTATATATATCCAAATTCCACAAAAAATAACATTACAAGTAACTGAAACTGCAGATACTGTGAAGGGTAATACTGTAAACAATGCTTTAAAAGAAGCAACAGTTGAAACAGGAGCTAAAGTACAAATTCCAATGTTTATAAAAACTGGAGATAGAATTGTAATTAATACTGAGTCCGGTAATTATTTCTCAAAAGAATAATGAAAACCTGGCAGATTTTAAAAAATAATCCTGAACTTTTCCAAAGATATTACACAAAAGAGTATATAATCAAAGCCTGCCGAATATTTTTTGAACATAGAAATTATCATGAATTGGAAAGTCCAATAATCACATCTTCTCTTCCACAGGAAAGATATTTAGATGTTCTTGAAACTAAAATCACTTTAAAAGACAAAGATGATATTAATGCATATATTATTCCTACAACAGAAACTTTCAATAAAAAGATTTTAGCAGCAGGTTTAGGAGAGCATTTTGTAATCACCAAAGTTGCAAGAGGTACTGAAGAAATTAGTCCAAATCATAGTCCTGAATTTACCATGCTTGAATGGTACCATTTGAATGCAGATTATTTTGATTTAATGAATGATACTGAAGATTTAATTATTTTTATAAAGAAATTTTTAGATCTTGCTTTAAATACTCCAAGAGAAAAACTTAATGAAATATTCTCAATGAGTTTTGATGAAATTAATAACCACAAGACAGATCTAAAAATTTCTTACAAAGGACAGATAATTGATCTAAGTAAAGGTTGGAATAAAATTTCAATTCCTGATATTTTAAAAAATCAACTCGGTATAGAACTTTCTGATATTCAAGATAAAAGTAAATTATATAAATATATTGATTCGAAAGGATATTCTGTTTCCAAAAACGATGATTGGCAGACTCTTTTTGAGCTTATTTTTACTGCAGAAATCGAAGGGAAACTTCCAAATGATAAGCCCACTTTTGTATATAATTACCCAAAACAACTTTGCCCTTTAACTAAAGTAAATGAAGAAAACCCACTAGTTTCAGAAAAAGTAGAGCTTTACTTTGGTGGAAAAGAAATTGCAAATGGTTATTCAGAACTTTCTAACTGGAAAGAACAAGAAAAAAGATTTTTAGAAGAACAAAAAGCAAGAAAAGAATTGGGTAAAAAAGAAGTAAAAATGGATATCGATCTTATTGAAGCAATAAAAAGCGGGATTCCAAGAGTTGCAGGAATTGGAATGGGATTAGATAGAGTTGCAATGATCTTTGCAAATGCAGATAATATTTCAGATATTAATTACTTTCCTTCAAGTGAATGGATTGAATAAAAACCCAAATGATATAACCGCATCAATTTACGATAAAGTAATTAAACCACTAAAACCGGGTGAAGTTACAGATGAAGAAATTTCTTTAGTTAATTCTTTGGTCGAACCAGGTTCAAAAATACTAGACATAGGAGGAGGAACTGGCAGACATTCAATAACTTTAGCCAAAGAAGGATATAAAATTTCTGTTGTAGATTCATCCCTTGGGATGTTGAATAATTTAACTCCTAAAATAGAAAAACTAAAACTTAAAAAAGAAAATATACAAGTTTTCTATAATGATATTTTTGATAAAGATTTTGACGAAGACTCTTTTGATTTTATTATACTTTTTTGGAATAGTTTTAATGAGATTGTATTAACAGACGAACAGGCAGAATTATTTTTTGAAAAAGTAAGTAAATGGTTAACTAAAGATGGTGGTATTTTAATTAATATAGATGATTCTGAAAAAGTAAATCCAGCTAATTTTGATTTTAAAACAACTTACCAAGAAGACGGTTACACCTATAAACTTCATTGGAAAACTAAAAGCTATGATTCAAAAACTAATACCTCTGTATCACTTGAATCAATTGATATGTTAGATAAAGATAACAAACTTTTAGATAGTTTTAAAAATAAGATTATTCAACGATATTGGAGTCTTGAAGAATTAGAGAACTTTGCGAGGAATTCAGCTTTTAAAATTGAAAGGTTGAAATTTAAACTTAACGAGGAACTTTATCTTTTATTGACTAGAAGCTGAATTCCTCTACATGCAGCATATCTTCAGTAACCTTCTCTTTTTTTAATATCTTTTTAAGTGAATCGGTCATAATTTTTGGACCACATAAATAAATCATATACGATTTTAGCGGGTCTTTTAGATACTTTTTCAGGAGATCAGCTGTAATAAAACCAAATTCGTGAGTTGGATCTTTAGATTTCTCTTTGCTAAGAACATAAATACATTTAAAATTCGGATTCTTTTGCATTGCATTATCCAATTTAGATTTAAATGCAATATCTTTATCATCTTGACTACCATAAAACATCCATATTTTTTCTGGATAATCAGCGGGATTAAATTCAATATCTTCAATTAAATCTAAGAATGGAGTTGCTCCAATTCCTCCAACAATTAAAACCAATTTCTCTTTAGTTTTATAAGCTTCATCAACAAAAGTCCCATAAGGTCCATCCATTAGAACTTCTTGCCCTATTTCCAAATCTTTTAAACTTACACTATATTTCCCAAGAAATTTTACTCCAAAAGTAATATCATGGTTGTTATCATGATAATCCGAAACACTAAATGGATGAGCTTCTCCAAAAACCTGTCTTTTGCAAATATAAATATTGCCCAGGTCTGGATTTCAATACTTTATTAATTGGTGACAATGTTAAATCTATCACATTAGGAGTATCGTAAACTATAGATTTAACTTTGTATTTTGCCCTCCCTAAAATACCAAACTGAAATAATATTCTATATATAACAATAAAAATAAATATTACAAACAAAATATCAAAATAAGTTTTAAGAAGAGGACTTTCTAAAAAGATTCCAGAATTAACACTATGGAAATAAACTAATACAAATAGAAAATAATTTAATAGATGAATCATCTTCCATGGCCTGAATCCAATCTTTTCTTTAAGAAAAGCACTCAAAACCCAAATAACTGCTAATATTATAAATCCTATTGTACCAACGGATACCCAAAAACTATATTGAGTTTCAAAACCCAAAATTGTTAAATTAAACCCCTGAATCCAGTTGTCTATAAGCATTAAGACTGGATGAAGTGTAATAAAGATAAAGCCATATTTTGCTAAAAGTCCATGAAGCTCATTACTCCAAGTTAATTCTACAGTGAAAATTCGTAAAACTGATCTTGTACCAATTACAAATTCCCACCACAACATTAGATATCCAACCAAACCTAAAATATCAGCAATTATCCAGAGTTCATCACCTTCGTCAAAAAACCCAGTTAGAATAAACTTGTATGAAAAAATAAACAGAATAAGAAAACTTAAAATGAATACTGTGACTAAGATTATTTTTCCTTTCATAAAAGTATTTTACATTAATTCAAAACACCTTTGTATCCTTTACTTCTAAAAAATTTTTTATTAGGAAAGACTATTAAATACTCTACCTCAAGATTTTTAGCGATACTATCCGCTTTTTCTGGTTCTGAAATAAATATTGCAGTACTTGCTAAATCAGCATTAATTATACTTTTAGACTGAGTAAATACAGCTGAAGTATTATTAACGCTACCTCCTGAATTGAAATCTATTAAATGATGATAGACTTCTCCAGTTCTTCTATCTTTCCATGCTCTTCGAGTTGGAGAAGAACATGCAATTGCTTCATTAGCTATCTTAATAGAACCGATCATTTCAGTATCATCAAAAGGATTTTCCAAGGCAAACTCATGTTCATTGTCATTAGAGTCTTTAACATAAATATCACCACCACCATTAATTAAGTAATTTTTTAATTTGAATTCATTAAGACTCTTTTTAAATTTGTTAATTAACCATCCTTTTCCAATACCTCCTAGATCAATTCTGGCATCTTTAGATATTCTTATTAAATCCTTGGTTAAAGTATAAATTTTCAAATCATCTGGTGAATAGTTTTTAGGTTTGCTTGAAAATGTATAATTAGCATCATAGCCTAAATCTTCTAATTGAGTACCTACACAAACATTGAAATGACCATCTGTTAATTCTCTGACTTTCTCAGAAGTTTTTAACATTTCATATAACTCAAGTGGAAAATCCGAAATAGATTTTTCTCTATTAAGTTTTGAAATGAGGCTGTTTTCTTTAAATCGTGAATATTTTTCATCAAATTCATGCAAGATATTGAGTATGTTATTCTGGACTTCAGAAAACAGCCTCTCTTCTATTTTGTCTGGGATAGTTATCCACCAATGAGTACCAATTCCCTCAAATTTAAAAGTGTCTGTCATAGAATTTTAATTAACTTGTGACTGAATATCTTTTAAAGCTTCTAAAAATGCTGCAGAAGTAGCTGATGAGCCACTTACAGCATGAAGGTCAAAATTGTTTTTTATCGATTTTCCTACTACTAAATTATTAATACTTTCTGAGAAATTACTTTGATATCTACTGCTAGTTTTATTACTTGAAGTATTTTTTACAACAAGATTATTTATTGTGTCACCCTCTAAATAAACAGTAACATCAATCTGCTCTGTACCCTCTGGTGAAGCATACTTTTTTGTTGCTGTATATGAATTACCAGAATTATTAATTATATTATTTTCTTTGACAGTAGAATTATTATTTAATATTAAAATAATTACTATTACCATTACTAAAGCGATTATTACCCCAGCTACAATTAAAGTTCTGTTTTTCATAGAGATAAATTAACTAAATAAGAAATTATTTACAATTTAATATATAAATGATTCTCTTTCAATCAAAAATATATTTAAAAACACTTAGAATCGCAATTGCAGCAGTTTCACTTCGCAGAATAGTATTACCAAAACTAACAAACTCGAGATTAGAATTTTTTGAAAGTGAATGCTCATTTGGTGAAAAGCCACCTTCAGGTCCTATGATATAAGCTATTTTTTTATATTTTTCTTCATTACTTTCAAAAAATTCTTTTAAATTCATTGTAGTTTGCGATTCTTTAATATTGTCTCTAGGAATTGTGAAAAAGAAAACGATATCAAATTTATCTTTTAAATTTATTGCTTCTTTAAAACTTATCGGTTCTGATATATCAGGGATTTTAACTCTTTCAGATTGTTTTGATGCTGCGATTGTTACCTTTTTCCATCTTGATAGTCTTTTTAAAGCAACATCTCTTTTAATCTGAGAGAATTCAGTTTCAATCGGAACAATATTATCGATTCCTAATTCAGTAGTTTTTTCAATAACCAAGTCGAATTTATTAGATCTTAAAAGCGATTGAAACAAGGTGATCTCTACACCACTTTCTTCGCTAAAATCTGCAACTTTAAGAATTTTCTTAATATGAGCTGTAACAAATTCTCTACCAACTACATTCAATTCTGCTAAATATTCCTTTTCTCCATTAAAGAGAATTATTTCATTCCCTTTTTTCAATCTCAAAACATTTCTTATATGTTTGATATCACTATCTTGTAGTTTTACACTACTGTTGATTGTTAAATTAGTTCTTTCAGTAAAAAATCTATTTAGTCTCATGATTGATTATTTTGACTTTCAATTTGATTAATTAAATCCCCAACTTTTGTTTTTAAGTCACCAAATGATGTCAAAGTAAATACTTTCCCATAGATCAGAACTGTTGGTGTTGATTGAGTCCCAGTCAAACTTATTACTTTTTGTTTTTCTTGTTTAATAATATTTTTTACCTCATCACCATTCATATCTGTTTGAAATTTATTAACATCCAACCCAAGTTTTTGAGCAAGTTGAACTGGATCAACAGGATTTCCATAAAAAGATTTATCTGTATCACTATAAGTAAAGTCTGTATTATTTGGATCTCTTTGATAAGAAACCCATTTAAATAAGTCATAACTGTAATCATCAAATTTACCCTGCATTCTTGCTGCTTCAGAAGCATATGCATAAGTTATTGAAGAATCTGCCAGAAAAGGAAGATTCTTAGTTTCAACATCAACTTTATCACCATAGGTTGTTTTTACATCTCTCACATAATTTTCGAAATCTGCACAATGAGGACAGTTATAATCGACATAAACATCAACTTTCACAGGTAAAGTTTCATTTACTGCAGTAATGCTGTTATTTTTTTGATTACTTAAAAGTACAAGAAAACCACCACCTAAAACTAATATTAAGACTATCCATACTACACTTGGTATTTTCATAAACAATTTTATTAATAATTTAGATCAAAATCAGAATACAAAACTAATAATTTCCTTCCACTTTCCTTTGCTGAATACTTATTAGCAGTTGCCAAAGCATTATATCTCATAAATTGTAAATCCTCCCAATTTTTATAAATATCTTTAATCTTATTTATTAACCCATCAATGTTTTCAACAATAAACCCATTTGATTCATTTACTACAACTTCACTTCCACCATTAGAATTGCTGCTAATAATATATACACCTCTACTCATTGCCTCTAACAGAGTGAACGGCATAGCTTCGCGTATGCTTGGAAGAACATAAATATCTGAATTTGCTAATTCTGCAATAAATTCTTCTTCGTTATATTTTTTTTGAATAATTTCAACATTAGATAATTCTGAACTAAAATCTTGGTATCCACTTAGTGGTCCAACAATTTTAAAATTATATTGTTGTAGTTTTGAAGCGGCCTGAATGATCCATTCAGGCCGCTTGACTGGATCAATTCTTCCCATATAAATTATTGAATTCTTTGGTTTAGCATCAATTATATTAGGCTTATTTTTCAAAAAAATATCTTTAATCCCATTTGAAATTAATATAGAGTTTTTTAAACCTAAATTTAAAAGATATTTGTTTTCCCATTTACTTATTCTTATTACTCTTGAGTATATTTTTAATTCCCACCAACCAATGAATATATCATAAAGCGTATCAATAATTTTCAATAATACTGGTCTCTGCGTATCTTTCTCAAAAGGAGCATGAGTAGTTAAAAAAATTGTTTTTGAATTTAATTTACCCCAAATTAATGAAAGTAAACTATGAGGATGTCTATATCCATGGGTATGAATAATTTCAGGATTTACTTTATGTATCTTGCCTAAAAAATTCCAAAACATAGATGTACCGCCAAGTTTAAGAAAAACATTAAACCTATAAATCTTTAATCCTTCATATTCTTCATAATCTGAAGACTTATCTTTTGTTCCTTTAATAATGTTTGACGAAAAGATAGAAACATCATAACCATTATCTCGTAATGTAATTGCATCATTGTAAACACGAGTCCAGATACCACAAGCTGAAGGATAAGAGAATGGACATAATATCAGGACTTTTTTATTCATACACGTATTTTACAATATTAAAATGAAATAAGCATGAAAAATTAATATGATATTGGGTATGAGAGTGTGTATGACTGAGGATAAGAAGGAGTAGTTGAAGTCAAATCTCCAGATTTTTCTTCACTGGTATTATTACTCAAAACAAAAAATAAAACTAAAATTACGATAATTCCTATAATTGCAATAACAATAGTAGAAATAACCATTAATTTTAGGTATTTTTTCTGTTCAAGTTCATTATTATTTGTATTTGTTACAGTTGGCGGAATTGTATTCATCAAATCTAAAAATTATATAACTTGTCTAATTTTATAATCATTTACTCAAGAATGGAAGGCTTATAATTCTACTTCTACAAAACCTTCTCAACCCCAAATTCATAATCAGGGTTCCATAACATACTTATATAACCTCTGTGCTGTTCTTTTATCCTCTTAAAACCTATACCCTTAATAAGCTTTCTGATTTTATTCCATTCATCTTTGATATTACTCTTCCCATCATCGCTTTTTAACTCAAATTCTGCAAAGTGTCCTAAATTTGTAACATCATCTAGAACTATTTCAAAATCTTTATATACATAAACTTCTCTTTTTTTCTCAAGTAGTAATTTATCTGTATAACCTAACTTTTCTAATAATTTTAATGACTCATCCGGTTTATTTGTTTGAAACTCTATTTCGTCTATATTCTCAGCGGTATCCAAAATTTGATCTATAGCAAAAATTTTTAAACAAACAGAACCTAAGTTTTCATTTTCAAATCTTACTCTTAAATAATGTTCAGAATCTTTAAAACCTTTTTTATGAGTATAGTAAAAAGTATTTTTAGGATTATTTAAATAAAATTCTTTTTGATAAATTTCTTTTTCAAAACTGGCGTTCTTTTTCAACCAACTTTTTAATTTTTTAATTTCTGAGTCAACTAAAGCTATTTTTATTTCTATCTCTCTTGCCATATTTCTATTTGTAATAAATAAGCATATAATTCTTATCACAGGTATACCTTTTTATATATTAGAATTTAAAAAACAACTCTGGTATACTATGAATGTTCTAATTTTAAGCACTATAAAGTGATCCGAAGAGTTTTACTATCATTATTAATCTTTTGTGTTTTTGTAGTTATCTGTGTATATGTAATAGTTACCGCACAAGGTACTAAAATAGACAACAGTGGGAATGTTGTAAATACAAGCATAATAAGAGTTAATAGTATTCCAAAGGATGTTTCAGTATATATTAATGATAAGCAAGCATCTCTTACCGAGAATCGGGTGGAATGGCTTGAGCCAGGAACAGTAAAAGTAACTTTAAAAAAGAATGGTTATACAACTTGGGAAAAAGAGGTTACTTTAAAAGCTGGCATAATAGAAGATATTTATGCTCAACTTTATCCTGATAAATTAAATTTTGACAAGTTAACTTCAATTAATGTTGATAAATTTTTCTTTTCAAATAATACAGATTACATCTTTTATTCTGTAATTAATGCTGTAAATTCAAAAGATAATGGCTTTTGGAGATTAAAACTTACTAGGAATTTATTAGACATTGGAGCAATAACACCAACAAAAATATATACATATAATTCTGATGATCTGAAAATGTTAAGAGAAAATACTTATGAAGCACAAATTTCAGATGATAATTCGAAAGCAATAATCTCTTTACCTGAGGCCAAAATTGCTTATTATCTTGATTTTAATAATCCAGTTTTAATATCACTAAATGACATCCTTACGTTCTTTCCATCCCAGATCAATTGGCTTAATAATTCTACAAATGTAGTTGTTACAGATGGGAAATTGCTTATCTATTTAGATGTAAATTCGAGACAACAAAATCTCATTTATTATTCCCCAGACAAAAAAATCACATATTCAGTAAATGGGAATAACGTTTATTATTATAGAAATGATAAAGAGAAATTGTACGCATATGTCAACGGGCAAAGTACAGAAGTACAATTTCTCGCTGACTTAAATATAAAAAATAAAATTTCAGAAATACTTACTCCTACAAATAACAATTCACTAATTTATTTTCTAGCTGGAAATTTATTATATATTTACGATTTAAATAACCATGCTACTTTAAATATTCAAGACGTTAAAGAAGTAAAAGCATTATCTTCTAATGGCAAATATCTTGCATTTGAAGATATTGAAGGAAAACTAGAAACTTTAATTTTAAAATCATCAGCTGACTTAAAATCCTATACAAATAATATCTATACTATTTCACTAGATCCTTCGAATTTAGTCAGTCTATCTTATACTCCATCCGGGAATAATTTAATTGGTCTAATCAAAGATACAAAAGGTGATAATGCACTATGGTTTATGGATTATGATGGAATGAATCCTGTAAAATTAATTAATGGCGAGAAAATTATTAATAATAATTTTGCAGTTTCAAGTAATGGGTTAGACCTATATCTTCTTCTGAACGATAGTAGCAATGATGTAACTTCAACTCAAAGCATATATAACTACAGTCTTGAGCTTAATCAATAGTTAAATATTATTTACAAAATAATCAGATTCGTCACTTTCACTTCTCATATCAATATTTTTATGCACAACAACTTTACCTTTTTTTGAGTACTCTTCATCTAGTTCCTTCAATTTGCTCATTACATCATCGGCTGTATTACAAACAATATAAGTATTTGATTCTGTATCATTCAATTTTAGGGTACTCTTTAAACTTGACATAAGATCGTTCCAAGATTTACCTAATAGAATTACAGGCTTATGTTGACCAAAGTAAAGATAAGCATTTGCAAGAATTGTAAACAGTAGTGATAAATTAGATAAACCTCTAACTTCAGGCAAAATAAACACATCTGAGGATTTTATTAAATATTTAAGTTTTGAATCTAAATCGGAAAATACCGCAGTTGTGTAATTATCAAAATTTAATTTTGATTTCGGTTCATCAGTATAATCTGAGTAGAATGGTTTCAAGTACACTCCTTTGATTTTTACAGTTTTGTAATCCATAACTTTATTTAATAGATTTTCACCATAACCTCTTCCGGAATCTACTGTTATATTTAAATTATTTGAAGCAAGCTTTTCAAAAAGTTTAATTAACTCATCATTCAAACCTTGATTTACAAGATCAGTATTTAATCCAACTAAAGCCACATTGTCAAATACTTTAAAAGTACCAATACTCTCTTTTTCAGATTCAGGAATTTCTTCAACAACAGGTTTTATAGATGTTTCTGGGATATCAGGTTTATCATCATTTTGATATTCATCGTTTACGGCTTTTTCAATATTACTAAAAATTTCTTTGTCTAAATCAGCTTTTTCATCAACTGGTCCTCCCTCTACAATTTTTTCTTTTTCAGAATGATCAGGTATATCAGTCCTTTCTGGATTTATAGTTTCAGAACCTTCTTCTTGATCCTTGTTTTCGAGAGATGAAACATCTCCTTCTTTTTGTTGATCTGTACTCTCAGGAACTTCCTCTTCATTTCCTACAACTAAAGTGTCTTTGATTGCATTTTCCGGTTCCGATTTACTAACATTATTTGCATCTGTTAAAACATCTGTGTTGTTAGAATCATTAGATTCTGTCAAAGGTTTACTTAAATTATCTTCTACTTTACTACTTGTCTCTTGTAAATCATTAATATTTGTAGATTCTGGTGTTGTAACTTTATTTTCACTCTGATCATTGGTATCTAACGTAGATGATTCAGGTAAAGTATTTGTTTCAACTTCAGTTGTTGGCAAATTTTCTGTCTGAACAGGTAAACTTTCCGTTGAAACTTGTTGAGGAACTACGTCTTGATCAAAATCTGGTTTATATTGTAAATATTCTGAGCTTTGTTCTTGCTGACCTTGAGGGGCAGCTGCAGAAGAAGCTTGAGTCATATCAGGTAATTCTGGCAGCTGCCCCTCTTGTGTTGTGGGTGCTACACTAGAATCACTTTGAACTTGCTGTACAGATGTATCAACTTGAGGATTATTTGAGATATCTTGTACTTGTTCAACTACTGGCTGTGTTACAGCTTGAGAATAATCTGTTTGAACTGGAGCACTTGAGTTTGTATCCTCTCCAGGTAAAGGTGGTAAATCTCCTGAATAATTTTGGTTTTGTGATGAATTATCATATGTTGATAAATTAGGATTTGGATTAAAAGTTTGACTATTAGGTGTATATTCAGAATTTAATGTATCAGTACCAGTTGGATACTGTGCTGGTAAAGGCTGAACTGAAGATGACATCTGGTCTTGAGTAGGTTGTTGCATTGGATACTTGACTTCAGAAAATGGAGTAGATACTAACCTATCGCCTTGTTGTGAGTCATCTTGAACTGTAGTTTGAACAGAAGTACCATTTTGTACTTGTGAATTATTTGTACCTGAACTTGATTT
Organism: uncultured bacterium; assembly: GCA_963700155.1. GTDB lineage: Bacteria > Patescibacteriota > Dojkabacteria > J137 > J137. Next base: position 70,424 of record OY969472.1, read on the forward strand.
GGTAATAAAATCGAACAATCCCATCTTTTTTAATTAATATCTATTATAGATGAATTAGCTATAAATCCACCTTCAAGTTCAGGATACAGGAAGTAAAAATAAAATGCAATGAAGTAGTGATTTAAGAATTTAACTTTCAATACCTTTAATTAGAGAATGAACACCTCGCTCGATTGATCGATTTCTATGTAATAAATTTTCTGCAGTTCCAATAATTCCACCAGATTTTTCATTTATTATTCTGTTTAAGTTTGATAAATTAGGTTTAAATTCACCAATACTACCAATGATTAATGAATCATCAACTACACTTTCAAAAATTACTCCTAAGACTCTTGAAACCCATATTCTATGATGACCATTTCTAATAATTACACAATCAATTTTTTTACCATTTGAATTAATTCGAGAGAAGGGAACAATAATTGCTGGATAATAAAGAATACCTGGAGTAGCGAGATTATGAATTTTAATCTGATCATTTAAAGAAAAATAACCATTATTAATAACTCCTTTTTCAAAAGCCAAATTGATAAACGCTATAGCTCTTCCGAGCTTCTCACTGTCCCATGTTTCCTGAGTCGTATAAATTCTATCATTCATTTCTGAGCCAGGATTTATGTTAATAGTCTCAACTTCATTTAGATTATTTTCTACAAGTCCTAATAGTCGCACAATAATTGTTTAATATATATTAGATATATTATACAATTTATTACTGTTCCATTCTAGCTAAATATAGTGTTATTTGACTATAAACCCATCTATTAAAGTTTATATGATTATCTTCGCCTCCTACTTTCTTTAAGGTTTTTTCACTCATTATTTCATTGAGCTCACGTAAACTTCTAGCATTTCCTATCTCAATTACTCCTGAATTTACATCCAAATCAACCTCTATTGGAATATTAAAAGTTCTTGCAATATTTATTCTATGATGACCACCAAAAATTACGAAACATAAAATGTGATTATTTTTACTATCTATCCTGTCAAAAGGAATAAGAGTTGGTGCATCATAGTTCCCACTGCTATAATAACGAAGAAATGCTTCTCTTTGTTTCTCGATTGTAAAAATTTCCCCAGGTTTTAAAATATTGCTTGCAAAAGCAAAGTTAAAAAACTTAAATGTATCAACTATACTACTACCTTCAATCCAGTTCTGAGTACTATACAAATTTTTAAACGTATCATCATTTGGCATAAGTACTACTGTCCCTTTATTCAATATTTCATATAAGAACTTTTTTCTATCTTGACTATACATAATCGGCAAATAATAAAAAAACCTCCCTTTCGGGAGGCTTTGAATTTAACTTAATTAATTCTTATAGCGCTAAATACCTCCCATAGCTTATCTTTCCTAAAATGAGGACAAGAATGAGAGAAATAATTTTGTTTAAAGAATTTTTATTCATTATTTTGTTGCTTATTATTAATAACGAAACAGGACGATTATATTTTAAAGTATTTTATATTTCAAGATAAAAATTATCTATTTTTCAACTATTTTATATTTATCTATAGACATTTTAAGTACTTTTTAATAAACTCTGATTGTTAATATTCAAATTAGTAAAAGAATTTATGGCTGAAAGATTAGAAATTCCAACAATCGTAAATATTACTTCAACAGTAGAAAAAATTAAAAATGGAGAAATTAAAGTCATTGATTTAATTCAAGAACATTTAAACCGTGCAAAAGAAGTTAATCCTAGGATTAATGCTTTTATAACAATTTTCGATGAATCTATAGAAAAAGCTAAAGAATTAGACAAAAAGATTAAGAATAAAGATGAATCGGTAATTAAACTTAAACTTTTAGGAATACCCTTCACAGCAAAAGACTTATATTTAGTAGAAAATACAAGAACAACATTTTCTTCAAAAATCACTGAAAATTTTATTGCTCCATATACTTCAACAGTAGTTAAGAAATGTTTGGACGAAGGAGCAATTCTAATTGGGAAAACAAATTCAGATCCATGGGGTTTTGGAGGTAGCGGAGAAAACTCTGGTTATGGACCAACAAAACATCCTTTAGACTTTACAAAGACACCTGGAGGCTCCAGCGCAGGCGCTGGAGCCTCCTTATTAGCAGGAGTCGGCTTTTTTGCATTGGCTACTGACACTGGTGGTTCAACAAGATTACCAGCCTCTTTTTGCGGATTATATGGACTAAAGCCGACTTATGGAAGGAATTCAAGATATGGAATTGGTTCGATGGGCTCTTCTTTTGATACTCCTGGATTTTTAACAAGGCATATTGAAGATGTTGCGCTTCTTGAAGAAATTATGGCTGGTAAAGATATTAACGACTCAAGTACCTATGAAATTCCTAATGAATATTTACCAAAATCTGAGTCTAAAATTAAAATAGGAATTCCTAAACAATACTTTGAAGAAGGTTTAGCACAAGAAGTAAGAAATGAAATTGAAAATAAAATCCAAGAATTAAAAAATAAAGGATTTGAAATTAAAGATGTTTCACTTCCAAGTACAAAATATGGACTTGCAGCTTATTATATTCTAGTTCCTTCAGAGATTTCATCAAATAGAGCTAAATATGATGGAGTTAGATTTGGTCAGAAAGTAAGTGATAATTATGAAGAGAACATGATACAAAGCAGAAGTAAATATCTCGAAGATGAAGTTAAACGAAGAATCATGATAGGGACTTATTCTTTGAGTGCTGGTTATGCTGATAAATACTATCTACAAGCTAGTAAAGTTAGAACAAAATTAAAAAGAGAATTCAATAAAGTTTTTGAAGAAGTTGACTATCTAATCGCCCCCGTATCTCCTCTAACAGCTTTTAATCTTGGAGAAAAGTCTATGGATCCTGTTCAAATGTATCTAGTTGATATCTATACAGTAACAGCAAATCTTGTTGGTATTCCATCAATTGCTATCCCCTTAGGAAAAGACAATAATAATCTTCCTGTTGGTTTTCAATTAATGGGTAAAAAATTCTCTGAACCAGAGCTTATACAAACAGCTTCAATGTTGTAATGTAAAATAATTTTCATTATTATGTGTTCATAGCTATTATTTTGAAATAATGAAGAAAGTTTTTATTCTATTGTTTATTTTTGGAATTTTTTTAACATTTGGAATACGAACAGATGCTTTTACAGCTGATCCAAATAGCGGAGAATATACTCAAGATACAACTTTAACTTTAGAACTCAAAGCTAAACCTCAAGGGAATGAAAATGCAGTGAGTATTGATCTATTAGCTGAAGGTTTAACAATTACTAACTATACTCCACCATCAAGTTCTGATTGGATAGGTAATACATCTGATTGTTCAAACGGTCAGTTATATTCATCTGACAGAGTCTGTACTAGCATGGCCAAATCTTCAAAAATAGAGGATGGAGAATCTCTTGGAACGATAACAGTACAAATAAAAGGTTCTACATATGGGAAAATAACTAAAGGATCAAACAATCTTTATTCTGATTCAACAAATCTAAGAAATGACTTAGGAACATTAGCCGAGTTTAATAAGACTTTTCAAAATAATAATTCAAGTTCACAGTTACTAAATATACAAATTAGTGAAAATTTACAACCAATACTTATAGCCCTAACATTAGCATTCATTGTAATTTTACTTGTTTTAATGTTTCTACCAAAAATAAAAACTGTCTTATCAAGCCGTAATGGTGAAAATCCAGGACCGTTTTAATATTAAAATTTACTCTTGTGAATATTAAGAAACCAATTCCAAGAATTCTAAGTTTGCTTTTAGCAATATCGATGCTTGGGTTAATCGGTCTAGTAATCTTTTTCAGAACTCAGACTGAAAATAATAACGCTCCAAATGATTCAAATGCAATTTTTGGAGGACGACTAGAAAATGGTTATGAATTTGCAGGTTATGTAATTTCGGATAAAGTAACGAGTATAGAAATTTGTAGTGCAATAATAGTATCTCCTACTCAGGCAATAACTGCTGCACACTGCTTAGATAATGATGGGCAGAAATTCGTAGGAATTGGTTCTTATACTAGTGAGGCAACTCAATATTATAATGTAGACAGAGTAGTCATACATCCAAATTGGCTTACATTTAATAAAATAGGGAATGATCTTGGGATAATTATCTTAAAAGATCCAATTATACTTGATCAATATGCTGAAATTGCACAACCTGAAGCTGGATGTAATTATGTAGTTGTCGGTTACGGAAAGCAGAGCAATTTAGATAGTTTTACTCCTTTAAGAAAAAGTACAGATGTGTGTATAGAAAGTACAGACTATCTTGGTAATGCTATTAGTTTTAGTGGTAGACAAGGAGGATTATGTTTTGGTGATAGTGGAAGTGCTGTATTTGAAAAAGGTACAAATAAATTTGTTACGATAGCCTCAAGTATTGATTCTTGTTATATAAACAATTTTGCTGCCGGAGCGCAAATTTATCAAAAGATAAATTTGCGCAATTCAAGTTTTGAAGATTCCTCAACCGAAGCAGTCCAGTGTGGTTACATTGATACACAAAATAATGGAGTTATAGACAAAGATGATTTGAAAGCCTTTGTTGGTGACTACCTTAAATATTGTGATAACAAAGGCTTAAATATTACTTTACAATGTGGGCTAAAAGATTCTAACCAGGATAATGTTATTAACCTTGTAGATTTGGGACATTTTGCAAAGCTTTATACTGCAGGGACTTGTCTATGAAAATTATTTTTCACCAACTACCTGACCTTCTGAAGTATCTTTAACTATAATTCCAAATTCATTTAAAAGTTTATCTCTTATTTTATCTGATTTTGCCCAATCTTTATTTATTCTTGCGATATTTCTTTCTTCAAGTAAAATTTTAGCTTCATTTGATATTTCTAATTCTTTTGGATTCTCTATACTCTCTACTAAATTCAACCCTAATACTTTATCAAAATCCTGAATTGTTACTAATTTAATTTGAGCAGATAGACTAGACTTTGTAAGTTCCCAAACAATAGAAAGAGCTTCAGGAATATTAAAATCATTTTCTAAAGCTTCAACAAATTTATTTTTAAATTCAGAGGAGGGTAGAGCACTTTCAGAATTTTGACCCTTCACTTCCCTGCTCCAGTCTGTTACAAAATTTATTAGACGGTTATATGCAACCTTCGCTGCTTCCAAACCTTCCCAAGTAAAATTTTGTTTTGAACGATAGTGAGCTTGTAAGAAAAAATATCGCAAGACTAGAGGATTGTAACCTTTTTCGATTATACTTGAAAGGTTATAAACATTACCTAGTGATTTACTCATCTTAGTTCCGTCAACATCAAGATGTTCATTATGAACCCAGTAATTTACATATTTAACACCATTTGCAGACTCGCTTTGAGCGATCTCGTTTGTATGATGAGTTGGTATGTGCTCTACCCCGCCCATATGAATATCGATTGTATCGCCTAGATTGGCCTTCACCATCGCAGAACATTCAATATGCCAACCTGGGAACCCATTACCTTTTTCAACTTCAGGAGATTCAAATGGTGAAGGCCAATACTGTAAAGCATTCTTATGAGCCTCTGTTTTAAAGAACCATAAAGCGAAATCCTCTGGATTTCGCTTGTTTGTTTCAGTAATTTCTCCATGACCTTCTCCTACTTTATTCATTTCAAGGTTTTGCCCACTTAGCTTAGTATAGTCAGGAAACTTCGACACATCAAAATATATCGCTTCAGGTGTCAAATAGGCAAAACCTTTATCTAAAAGTACCTTTACCATTTCAATCATTGGCTGAATATAGTCTGTTGCTCTTGCAGAAATTGTTGGTGGCAAAGTATTTAATAAATTCACATCTTTATCAAATTCTTCGATATATTTGTCAGCAATCTCCTGTGGGGTTAAACCTTCCCGCTTTGCTCCTTTCTCCATCTTATCTTCACCTTCATCAGCATCAGAAGTTAAATGACCAAAATCTGTATAGTTTCTTACATATTTAACATCATATCCAAGATAAATTAGACTTCGTCTTATCAAATCTCCCATCACCATCGCTCTCATATTCCCAATATGTTGAGTCCAATAAACTGTAGGTCCACATTGATAAAATCTTACTTTACCTTCTTCTATCGGTTGAAAAACTTGAAGCTCTCTTCCCAATGTGTTGAATACTTTTAGCATAATGTAAACTTAACAATTACCAGATTATACACTGTTAGTTATTTAATTTCAGTTCCAATGATTATTAATGCATTAATGTTGAATATACTTATAAATACAATATATAGAAGGCACTTATCTGTGTACTTTTTGTGTATTTTACGTGCTTTCTATCTATTGTTCAAAAACATCATACTTGAAAACTTTAACTTTCAATGATTTAAATAAATAAAAAACAGCTAATGCAGTCAGTAAATGCCATATAGTATGACCATTTATTATTAAAATATTCTGGCTGCAATAAATTTTTGTGTAGTCTCCTATCCAAAATAAGAATCCTAAAAAAAATAAAGCTATTCCAATTTTCAGGAATTTTATATCCACTATTTCTTGTTTTTTGAGAATTAAATACATCAATCCTACAAATGATATCAATGCGAAAAATAAAATTAGCAGAAGTGAAGTATTCAGCATTATTGATGTTATTAGGAGTATGAAATAACTAACATAAACTACAATTTTATTTTTCGCCTTTAAATTCAATATAAATTCCAAAATTATAAAGGTCGACAATAGTACCATAGAAGATAAATCCAATATTAGACCAAACTCAGTTTTAAAAGTATGAAGTATAATACTTGTAATTCCTAAATAACTAGTAAGAACCCCAAAAAGTACAAATTTCCATGACGCTTTTTTCTTTGAGTTTAAAAGTATTATATAAATTCCAATAAGAATATAAGGAATGCAGCTAAGGGTATTGAAAGTCTCAATATTATTCGAAAAAAGCGTCTCACACCACTTTAACTCTGATAGCATAGCTTTATATCTAAATAATAATCTCTAGATTATACTAATTATTGTGATAGAATAAAGTGCACTTAAACTATTGTGAGAATGATACAGAAAAAAAGATTCTTAACTAAGAAAAAACTTTTACTATTTTTTATTCTTCTTGTCGGAGGTTATATTTTGATAAGCAATAATCTTTCAGCACAGGTTGATGTACCCGACTCTCCAACAGTAAGTAGTGTTCAAGATCAATGGTGGAACGATGAATATTCTTATAGAAAAAAGATTGATGCTGGTGATTCCACAACAGCAGTATTTGAAATAAATCATGCAGAAATGGTTGTTGAAGGAAAATCAAATTCTGATGGGAATGATTTGAAAGTTGTAGCTCAAAAAGATAATGAATCATCAATTGTTAGTATTAATTTATCAAAACCAGATGTAACTAATACCAAAATTGAATTTACATTACTTAAAGATAACTCATATAAATATTATCTATATTATGGGAATAGATATCCTGAACAGACAAAAGTTTTAGGAGCTACTAAGATTTCTCTGAATACAAATTCCTCACTTGAACTTGAAGAGTCACCTATTTTTACCATAAATACTCAAAAAAAGTGGGTTCTAAAAGACTCAGATACAAAAAGTATTCTCTTAAGTTTACAAACAAAAGAAAGGATTGAAAATGCATCTGATGTTTATGCTGTAATAAACAATAATACAGATAACAAAATTAAATCTATTTATAAAGATGGAATAATCACTGTTCCAAGCGGAGAAGTAAAGGTTGGAAGAGATAAAGTTTATATTCTCATAAAATATAACGGAACAACATTTAGAACTAATACTACAATCTTTAATTATTCTTACCCCTTATATGTTGCATGGACAATAGACTGGGAAGGAACAATTCCTGATTATAAATATTTAGGCGATATGGAGAATATTTCAGAAGACTTTTCTATCCCAATGACTCAATACTTTAATCCTAGAATCTATATTAATTTAAATATTACTGATGAGCAAAGAAAGTATGTTTCAGATTGGTTAAAGAAAAGATATGTTTTAGGTGACGATATTGGGATGCACATGCATATGCAGCATGATATGGTTGAAGAAGCTGGTGTTAAAGCAAAATATGATGCACAATCTTGGGATAATGGTGTTAGTGGTTATGATACTCCAAGTACAGATTATACTCATGATGAATATCTGAAAATTTTAGATTGGGGGAAAAATGAATTAAAGACTCAACTCTCAAGATTTTCGAATTTTGATATCCCAGACCTTCAAGGTTATCGAGCTGGAGGATGGTTTGCTAATCTTGATACCCTAAGAGCAATACAAGATGCTGGATTTATTTATGATACTTCCGGAAGATCTCCTTTACCACTTGGAGCAAATAAAATTACTCAAACCTGGAATTTAAAAACAACAAGTCAGCCATATTATATTTCCAAAGATGATCAAAATTCAGACACTCCTCCAGTAATGGCTTTAAAAGAACTTCCTGACAATGGAATGGATTCATATTGGTCAGCTGCTGAGGAATTAATTCAAAATTTTTATTCAAATTATAATCCTGGTGATGTTCTGACTAGTGATAAGATTGTTGTATTTCTGTCTCACCCAGACTGGTTTTATATAGATGAGCCTAAACTTACAAAATTATTTACTGAGATAAGCAAATATAAAAATGAATATGATATGGGGCCAGTAAAATTTGTGACTTTGAGAAACTACCTTGCTAAATCTGATTATATAAATAGTTTGGATAAATCAAATTAGAAATTTATTTTGATTCTTCCCATAATAATTTTTGAACATCTGTCCAAAGATAGGTATAGTCAATTATATGTTCATACAAAGTTCCGACTCCTGTTCTAATATCTGACATAAATCTAAAACAATTATTAAAATCTAAATCACTGATTAGATTTTCTAAACTTAGAGCTTTTTTTAAATTTGATAAATCAGTAAGCAAAAGTCCTAAACCTTCATTACCTAAATATATTTTAGACTCGTTTTTAGATCCTTCACTTAATCTCCACAAAGAATCTTGCAAAAGTACTTCGAAATTATCTAAAGATTCATCGAGATTAGCAGGAACAGCATTTAAATTATTCATAAAGATTTATTAAAATTTATATATTGAATATTAACACAGTTGTTTGAGTTTCAATAAATTCCAGATTTAATACTACTAATCAAACCTTGGGAAAAGAATTATAGTTTCTTGTTCATCCAAAGCATTTTTTGCCTTCACAGAACTATCAGGAATTATTGGAGAATATAACTCTATCACTTTATCTAAGAGATATCCTAAACTATAAAGAGTTGTTACAATTTTGTTTTCATCTTTTTCAAGCCAAGGTTTGTTTTCATCAATATATTTATTTCCATACGAACATAAATCATTCACAACTTGTATAGCTTCAAATATCTGATAATTTTCAAAATACTCTTCAAATCTTTTAACTTCTTTATCTACTATTATTTTTAGTTCATCATCAACTGACTCTAAATCAGTTAATTTTATTGTTTTCCTATTTGCTAGATGAATTACCCTATTCAAAAGATTTCCAAAATTATTTCCTAAATCTGAATTATATTTAGTTTCTAATCTTTCAAAATTAAAATCACCATCATTTCCTAATTGAAATTCTGAAAGTAATGCATATCTGACTGCATCAACAGTATATTTTTGTGATAATTCAACAGGATCAATTGCATTATTATTACTCTTCCCTATTTTCTGTCCATTTACTGTAAAGAATCCTTGAACGATTACATTTTGCGGTAGCTCATACCCTGCAGACTTTAGCATTGCTGGCCATAAAATAGCATGGAATTTAATTATATCTTTACCAACTAAATGATGCGCTGCCGGCCAGAACTTTTTATAGTAATCTTTTGCTTTAAATTCTGGAAACTGAAGCACCGACAAATAATTCGGCAGCGCATCATACCAGACATAAATAGTTTGTGATTCATCAAACGGAACTTTCACACCCCAAGAAACATTTGCTCTTGTAACAGGAATATCTTTTAAGCCTGCTTTGATTAAACCATGAACATAAGAAGACCATTTCTCAGGTTTAACAAATTCGGGATTTTCTTCATAATACTTTAAAAGCCAATCCTGATACTTAGAAAGTTTAAAATAATAATTTTTTTCTTTTGTATATACTGGTGTTTTTGTAGGATGGTTAGGACATTTTCCATCAATCAAATCATCTTCATTATAATAGGCTTCACAACTTTCACAATACCATCCTTCATATTCACCTTCATAAATATCACCGTTATCATAAGATTTTTGGATTAATTCTTGAGCAAATTTTTCATGTTCAGGATCAGTTGTTCTTACAAAATAGTCGTTTGAGATTTTTAATTCTTCCCAAATTTTTTGAAATTCAGCTGCATAATAATCAACATATTCTTTTGGTGACTGGTTGTTTTCTTTTGCTTTTTTTGCAATATTTCCACCATGTTCGTCTAAACCGGTTAAAAAGAAAACATTTTCATTTCCTAATTTGTTTCGATAGTATCTTGCAATTGAGTCTGCAATAAAGACGTCATAAGCTGTTCCTATGTGAGGAAGTCCTGTTGGATAAAATATCGGTGTTGTAATGTAAAAGTTATCGTTCATTTTTAAAGTAAGTAAAATTTAATATTAAAATAATCTTATAAATTCATAATTCTTTGTCCGAGGTAATTCTAGTAATAATTGATAGACCTTTATCTGGATCTTCTTGATATATTTTAAATGTAGCACCATTCCATCTAAAATAAAAATCGTTACTTTTATTTGAAGCTATCCTTCTTACCAAATATAACCATTCATTATAACTATAAATTGATAAATCTACTTCTGCATTACTTGCATTAGATAATTGGATATTACATATCTCAAGCGGCATTTGAACTGATCCGGTACCTCTAATCCGATAAGAACATCGATATACTTTATCAAATAAAATATAAAAAGGTGGATTATATTTATTAATATCACTATTAGAAATGTTCTGCTGTTCTAATGCAGAGATATATTCATTAATAATTCTTATTGTTGATTCTATATCTACCTCAAAGTTACTCCAATTGTTAATGTTTTTCATATTTTTATTATATGATTTACTAAAAAGTTTTGAATAATAAAAGTAAAAGTGAATATAAAAAAATCCCAATTTCTTGGGATTTAAGATTCATATAGGTATGAATATAAATCCCTTAGTTGGGAACAGACATCATAATAAAGAATTTTTGTGATTTAGTAATATTCATATTAAGAATTTTATCAGATGAAATTGTTATAGACAAATTTTATTAGCTATTTTAAAGATTCAATAGCGAAAAGGGGGATTTTCATCCCCCTTTTCTAAACTATCCTTTCTGAAGAGTTTCCTCTTCACTAATGATTTCAACAGGCCCATCTGCTGATTCGAGGAACCTCTTAGGTTTCTCAGGTAGATGATTTTTCCTCTTCAACTCGGATTCGTCTTCAGCAAGATTGTCCCAAAAAGTACTTACCTTTAGTTTTACCCATTCAACCAGAAGTTGATAGAGCAAATTAGGGACTATAATGCAGACCACTGTTATAAGCAGCGGAAGTTCAGGGAAAACCTTACCTACCGCATAAATAATGAGATTAAATTACTGTTAAGAGCATAAAGAATGGTTTAGTTTTAAAAGAACTTTAGTACTAAATAATTTTTTACATTAGCACTTAACTTTTACCGTTTCGTCTTACCAATTACTTGGAAGACTCTTCAGTCCAGCTTCGCTGGAGACGGTCAGGGGGATTTTATCCCCCTTTCCCTAAACCATACCTTTCTCCAATCTTTCGTCGATTGTGGCGTCAACCACGAGGAGACTCTCTCCATTCCAATGGAGATCTTCGTTCTTCGGCTTCTCTTCGTTCTTATCCTTCTCAGGTTCCATTGGGACAAGATATTTCCCAACCCAATGGTAGCGTACTGGTTGATTCTCGTTTTTCTTTTTTTCCTCGTTTCCAGAATTCTCCCACTTCAATACCCAGGTTAAGATAAGCCGTGGTCCATCAATTACCAAGTTATAGCACAGCAATACCATCACCATTGGTAATAAATCAAACATCCAATGATTAAGGTATAGGTCGAGTAGGTGTATTACGAACACCATCATAGGGATACCTATCTTGAGCCATCCCCACACATCTTCTCTTGTTTCATTTTTAAACCAGAAATCGGTGAAAAAATCGCCAAATAGAACGCCAAAAACGATAAAAAAAAGGACAGCCAGTATCACGTAGATTACTTTCCCGACGACTACAACAACGACTTTGGCAATACGTTTTACAGACACTTTGATTCCCTCCTTTGCGGGTTGAATATCTTGAGAAATTAGAATGGTTTAGATTTTAAAAGAACAATAAGTATTAAATAAAAAATTTTACATTAATACTAATTCTTATTTTATTATATCATAAAAAATATATAATGTATATATCGTGTATTAATTAGAGTTTATCAAATGTTTTAGGAGAAACAAATATCTGCCCTCAAACAACATCCCGATAAAATCAAGATCCCTACCGTGTTTAAGGGCATATATTTACCTACGAATTATACCATTCAGAGTGTATTTTAATATTTTTGGACTGTAGGGAAGTCCAATATTATTTTACAAACCTTTCGTCTTACCAAATATGGAAGACTCATCAGTCCCGATTATCGGGAGAGGTTTTGGCGGGATTCATATAGACTTTAACTAAAGTATCCCGCCAATTTACGCCACAGAGTGAATCATTTTGATATCTCCTCTAGAATCGAACATCTGGGCAAAAGCCCTTTGATCATTCACTTTAGCTAGTGAGACTAAAGTACTCAATAACTCCTTCGATGTTCCATCTTAGGTAGTTGATCAGGTCAAGTTACTGACCCTATTGAGTTTGCACTAATATTTTTAGTACTATCGCATCGGCCCCAGAGAATTAGCTAACTCCGTACCGACTTTGCGCACAGGCAGTTTGTGATTTAACACAGCAGAGGGCTACTAACCACGATTTGAGTAACTAACCCAAACCAACATCTGCACTTATACCCTGTGAATTTTGTAATTCCCTCGAGAATTATTTCAAAGTTAACTCCTTGTATCTACGGATTCCCTGCACAACGCCTCTATAGAAGCAATCTCCAGCGGGATACCACTGGAGTGAGTCCTGTTCACGCATCTCAATCTTGAGATACGTTTCGAGTCCCCCATGGTCCTCCACGATGACCAGGAATACTACATGACCCCGTGGGTCTTCAACCAGAAACTCGCAGTATTGACCTGCGAGGTCAAGGTCGAGCTTTTGAAGCTCGACTGCCGCCGCAATTTCGAACCTTGAGTATTTATTCATCTTCTCCTCCACAGAGAACTACATGCCAAATGGCATGAGCTTATAGACATACATCTACAAACTGCTGCCATCTAACAATTCGATAGTATAAATTTTTAAAGACCCAGTTTCGTCTTACCAAAATTTGGAAGACTCATCAGTCAGGCTAAGCCTGAGACTGTGGAGAGGAATTTCACCTCTCCGATTTTGACTTTATTTCTTTTTTCTAAACCATCCTTTCTGAGGATCTTCGTCCTCCTCTATGATCTCAAGCGACTCTTCGTGCCACACAAGATCATTTTTGGGGGTTTCTTCGTTTTTCTTTTTCTTCTCTTTCTCCTCTTTATCCTCTGGAATCTTCTCCCAGAATCTAAAAAGAAGAATCCTGACTCCATCAACCAGGAGTTGACCTACCATGTAGGTCGCTAACATGATTATTAAAGCTTGGATTACGACTTGCACTAAGTCATAATTCATGGGATTAATTGAATTCGTGAACATTATTATTGCTATTGCCCCGATAATAAGGGGTAATACCAATTTGAAAAAAAAGATTGAGGAGGTATTGCCGTGTAGCATCCACCAGTCCCAATCACCAAAGAATAAAACAGAAAATACCCTCCCCAAATTCTTCTTGGAAAGTCTGATATAGTTGTAAAATTTTCGTAGATCCCGACGAGTGATCATCATTTACTCCCTAGTAGAAAAATTGAACGAATTGTCATAATCGACATTCTAAGAACTTTGAGTACTCAAAATGCCGACTATGACTTAAGATGGTCTAGATTTTTAAAGAACTTTATATTAATCCCAATGTAAAAGCATAAAAGGTTTCTCCCCTGATTTCTCAGGGGAGAGATAACGAAATTTCAGACTTTAGTCTATCTCCAATTGGAGATTGTACCTGCACAAGGCAGGATTTTTCTGATCTATTCTTTTCTCAGGTTTATAACGGGTCTGCTAACCGTACAGTTCAGCCTGGTAAGGTTAGACTAAAACTGTCCCTAAGCTTTATTCAAGTTTAGGTTTGAGATATGAAATTTCACCTAACGTCGATAGATCATCCCAGACCCAAAGGCTTTGGGTGGGGATATCTTCATCCCCATTCGAGCGAATACACTTTCAAGGCGTGTTCGCTCTGACTCAAGTTTGAAGTTATCTCCCCCGGTGGGGAAGAACACAAAAACCTGAGTTTTGGGGTTTTGTTCAAGGATGACACGAATATCATCCTCTCCCGCTCCAACTTGAAGCGGAAACGACGTTGAAAACGGCTGGGTTTCCACCCAGCCGATAATTTCTGAGAGCGGCTTCAAGCCGCTCGAAGTGTAATCAGGGAGAGTGATGCGAACACCCTCTCCCTCCGTATAAATTGTCCAGATTCGTCCCTTCTCGCGGAGGGAAAACAGCTTTGCCCAAATCTGGGAATCGCTGCTCTGAGCTAGGACACTGGCGACGTACGAGTCCAACTCGTAGCCTCCAATGTCCATCCCAACCATACCCGCCGTGTAAGCGAATGCCCCCGCAGCTTGGCGGAGATAAGCGCCGGACACAATGAATGTGTCCGGCTCCCGTTCGAACCACTCAATGTGGTCGAACACGAACGGGGTCACGGGATCAACCGTGACCTTCAAAAAAGCTTGGTCGTGCTCAACCTGAGCACGACCGTTTGCAAACCGGACAGCTTCAGCAGCGATTTTCATCGCTGCCTCCACCGCCCAGTTCGAGTCAGGGTCGTCCGCCCAGCGGGTGACCCATTCTTTCGAAATCCCAGCCTGGCGTTCGCCAGGCACGGAAACAATAACCCCCCAGCGGAGCTGGGAAGTATTGAGCCATTGCGGCATCGCTGCCGCAACGACTCCCGGGGTATTTTGCATGACAACCGCCTCGGCAGAGGCGGTAATTGCTTGCTGCTCGATCTCGGTCAACTGACCGATAACTTCAGCTTTGTTGAGCGCGAACGTAACGTTCGCGCTTCCAACAACTTCGACTTGGATGTGGCCGAAGTCGGTCGCATGACGACCGACAACAAAGAACTTTTTGGTTTGAATTTCATTTGCCATTTTGAATCTCCTCCCCTTCGTGGGGACTTAAAAGAACAGATTTCATGCCCATTGGCATGAGTCAGAAAACAAATTTTTGCTTTCAAGCTACTGCCAATGGCAATCTTCTCTTTTTAGAGTTAGACATTGAAAATTTCGTTTGCAGTTATACTGCTACATTGAAATTAATATTTTATGAAGTTATTAAAATTAATTAATAACTTGTTTTTTAAAGAACATCTTCTTAAAAGAAGAGATTAATTTAAAAAGACTAAAATACCCTCTTATTTCAAGGTTCGAGAGGTGGTCTTTAGCCACCCCTCATTTGTATTCTACTTGATTACTAAAAAAACTTAAGTTTTCAAGTAGATAGACTTTAGACATTTTTCACTCGCACCTATTTCTAGGTTGCCTCTTTGTGAGTTTTTTGGTGGGTTAAAAAGATTCCACCTCATGAACTCCCCCAAGGGGGCTGCTAACCAGCCGGGTCGCCCCGACTGACTCAGCGATCCGATTCAGCCGAGGACTGACCTCGGCAATCCTCAAAAGGAGGTCACTCTTTTTGGGATCCTCCACAGGAGTATCCCAAAGTTCTTTTGCCTCCTCTAAGGTGTAGGGCATACCGCCCTCCACCCTAATTTCGACGCCCACCCACTGGGCGTCGACCTCGAGGTATTTAACCTCGGCTTTGAATCCTTCCTTTAGGAAGGATTGCAAAACCTGTTCTTTCTTCGCCTGCATACCTTGCAGGCGAACGATCATACCCTCCAAGGTTTTTACACCTTCGAGAAAATCCCCCACCCTAACGGTGGGGTATAGACCGTCATCAAAGTGCATTGTTACTTTCATTTTTCTCCTCCTCGGAGAATATTCATGCCCGAATGGCATGAGTATATAGACACAAATCTACATACTACTACCATTCAGCAATTTGAAAGTACAAGTTTTTAAAGAACACTGCTTTCACAGAGGTTGATAAACTTTTTGATTTACCAACCTCTATTAAAGCTTTTAAGGACTGCCCTGCTCTCGCGGGGCTTTTGTCATTCGACTTACTTTAAGACTTTTCTCTTACACCTCGGCCACAACGGCTTGGAGGTAAATTTTGTAAATGCCGAAAAACTCGGAATTTACTATTTAATATTTGTCTGCATTATATGCAGCACTTTGCTTCGGACAACTAATGTTACCCCCGACCATAATTGCATCTCTCCTATCACTTTTCGGAGAGAGGATTGAAAACTTTTTAAAATTCTCAATCCTCTCCCCGAAAATCGGGGAAAGGAAAGTCTTTGCTCAAGTGATAGTAACTTGAGACTACTATCTTTTTAACCGGTTAACTGTACCTCGCTTTTACGAGACCACCAGTAATCTAACCGATCATCCAGATAATCAAGTATTTAAATACTTAACTACCTTGGTAGGGTAAGGTAACAAATATATAAATATTTGATTACCTAAATAGCTAGTTCGTACTCACATTTAAGTGAACCACCGAATTTAGCATTAAGCTTTTGTTTAATGGAACAAAGCCTAAAAAACAAAAAAAGCTTAGCGTGACTTAAGATAATTCAATCTTAAACCTTGCTAAGCTTTCTAAAAAAACATATTATATTTTTAATATTAATATGTTCAAGCCAATAAGGTAGGATTTATTATCTTGAGCAAATATTAAGTTTTAAAAGAGCATTTATTACTTTAAAGATATTACTATTATATACCTAGATATATAATATGTCAATACATGGCAACAAATTTTATATATTTTGACATATCACCTATTCACCCTATCAATAAGGCTATCAACAAATCGACGCTGCATTATTTACTATTTTTTCACCAATTAGTGATAGTTTTTATCAAAAATGAGTTAGAATAAATACATATGATACAAAAAAATAACAAACATCAACCTGATGAAAATATTGAAACTCAGGTTGATTTAAAAAGAGAGTTGTTTAGTCTTATAAAATCCTCCATTCTTGCAAGAACTAAAGCTAATAGAATGGACTCATATGATAGTCAAGAAATTTTAAATGCAATTTTTCACCAATTTCCTCAGCTCAGAAGTGAACAATTGCTCCATAATCATCTTGAATGGAATATAAATGAAGTTGATTGGAACTCTTCAGATTACGTAAATTACTTTTATGGGAATCCTGAAAATTTAGATACAGTTGTTAAATTTATTACTGATAATATTTGGTCTATTCCATTTTTAACACCTAATCTGATAAATGAAGCGAAGAAAGAAGATGTTATACCATCAACTATACAAATCTTATATTCAATAATAGAAAAACTCTTACAGCAAAGAAACATTGAATCCGCAAAAACATTAAGCAAGAAAATTCTAGTTAATATAAATCTGCTAGTTGAGCTAGGTGGTCATATATGGGTAAATAAATTATTAGAAGCGATTTCACTACAGAATCATGATCTTTGGGTAAATATATACGGTATGAAAGAGGAAGAATATCAATATTATTTAGATTATCAGAAAAAGATTGAGGGTATTTATGAATTCAATTCACAAATTCGAAAGCTTGCAAAAGGTAGAATCAACAACTATTCAAGAGATGAAAATGGAGAATTGATTACAACACGCACCGATCATGAAAGCGAAATTTGGAGAATTGCTGGTAGGAATATACCTTTTATACAACCAGATGATGTACTAGAAAAAGATATCTCAGAAATATGGAGAAATTACGAACAAGAACTAATTAATTATATTACTAAAATAAATAAAAGTGATCCTGGGTGGCAATTAATTATAACCGAAATAAATAAACTGGTAGAATATTTAGGAGATAAGGACATCAGAGGTCTACACTTAGAATATCCTTTTTGTTTAAATACATTAAGGCAAAATATATTATCTGAATTTAAACGAAAGATTTATTACGACACAAAAACTCTACCTGGGAAAACTCCAGCTCCTAAAGACGATAGAGGAAAATCTACGAATTTTCTTGCACAAAATTCAAGCCAAAATGTTTTTATAAGCTATCTGGCATTGCGACGCCTTATGTTCCCAGACGAAGATTTAGAAAATATAGATGTAAATTCCCCTCGAGCTCATTTAGATTTAGATAGCGTTTATGAAATAGCAAATTTTGAAGAATATTCAGAAAGCAAA
Source organism: uncultured bacterium (assembly GCA_963700155.1). Taxonomy (GTDB): domain Bacteria; phylum Patescibacteriota; class Dojkabacteria; order J137; family J137. The sequence goes on from OY969472.1 coordinate 88,878, forward strand.
CAACTTGAAAGTACACTATATAGAAGAAATATGATATTAGAAATATTAAAAGAATTAAACCTGAATACCACTCAAATCTTTGAACTAGGCAGTGGGAGTGGTTGGCTTACAAAACAATTACACGATTCCCTACCTGAAGTCCCTATACACAGTCTGGAAATAAGTACTGACCAAATAAATGCTGCAAAAAGATTTTTGAAAGATGCAATAGATAAAGAAAATATAACAATTTCCCAACTATCTTGGGACGAATTATCTAGTTGGGTTCCCTTTATAAATAGAAACAAGACAATTCCAGCAGTATTACTTTGGATGGGAAGAAGTGCTACACATGAAGAGAGTCAAGATTCCTTTATAGCAACGTTACTTAACTTTTCTAAGTTTATGGAAAATGGAGATTTTCTAATAATGGATATGCCTGATCCAAATACAGGAACATATATAAAACTAAGACAAAATATGGTTAATGCGTTCAATAAAATTGGGGAAAATTTAGACCCAATTGTACACATCGAACTAGAAGATTTTGACTATTTGGTTGATTCACCTGATGGTGAACATAATTATAATAGATTTACACCTTCCTATCAGAAACTATTGAAAATTTTTGAATTTATAGGATTAGAACCTCAAATTGTTACATTACCGGAGAATATTGGGAAATCAAACTTTAGGAACCTTGAACAAACTGATAAGATGGATAAATGCATTTTAGAAAGAGTAAATTCAACAGAATATACTAAACGATCAGATCATTCTAACGGATTAACTGATGAAGATTATAATAATCGTAGAAATATGGTTTTTGTATTAAAAAAGACAAGAAATGTAGATAGTTTTATATTAAACAATAAGACAGCATTATTACAAACACCTGGAAGAAGATTATAAATTTTTAGATAAACAAAATGATTAATACAACAGATATTGGAATAACTGATAAAGCTTTTGAACTTTACTCAATACTTTTAAAAAATGGGCTCTCCACTGTTGGCTACTTAATAAAACAGTCTGGTTATAAAAGAGCAACAGTCTATAAAAACTTATATTCCTTAGAAAGTATCGGATTAATTACAAAAATTGATGTTAAAAAAGTAATCAATTTTAAAGCAGAACCTCCCAAAAAATTACTTGAATTAGCAGAAAAAAAATATATTGACACAAGACGTGTCTTATCTGATATTGAAGGTCTTTTACCTGATTTAAATTCTGATTATATTTTATCAACTGAAAAACCAATAGTTACAACATTTGAAGGTGTAAAAGGATTAAAAAAGATATATGAAGATATGCTTTCCGAAAAAAAGGAAATATTTGCAATTTTACAACCAAGTATTGTTGAACCGGAATTATTTAACTGGCTAAATAAAAATTTTTTTAAAAGAAGAAAAAAATTAGGAATAAGAGTAAATGCATTAGTATCAACTGGTAGTTGGTCCACTGACTATGTAAAACAAACAGAAAAAGATGATATTGGTAAAACTAGGTTAGTTTCTAGTCAAAAATATCCTTTCAAACTTGAGATGGATATTTTTGGCGACAAGGTGGCTTTCATTAACTACAAAAAGGGCGAGCCTCTAATTGGGATTATTATCCACAATCCTTTTATTGCAAAAACAATGAAAGCCACCTTTGATTTAGCTTGGTTAGGAGCAGCAGATAGTTAAATAGTTAGAAAAGAATTTAATTACTGTTCATTAAGAGATAATACTGTAGGTTTATTATAACCTTTAACCTCATAAATAACCCCATTCCATTCAGTATAAACAATCCCGATATGATCTTTTGTAAATCTATCCCTTGATATTTCACCCATAAATTTAAACCAAAGATAATTCTCAACATTTCTTTTATCATTTTTAATATACTCAGAATCTGGAATATACCTTGTAGCAAATGTTCTACCATCACCTATAACTAACCATTTCAACAGTGAGTTAATATCTTTAAGAAAATATAGGGAATTAAGTTCACCTTCCCAATCGGGAGTATGCTCTTCTAACTCATAAATAGATTCTAAAGAAGACATATCTTTAAATTAAAAGTTTCGCAGATATTAACACTTTATTTTGACAGTTGTAAAGTCTAGATTACTTTTTCCAGTCACATTTTTGCTGAACACATCTACATGAATATCCTAAATCTTTTGGCAAAGGTTGTGTTGGAGCAACACAAACTGAAACCGCTGGTTCATCTGTTCCACTTCCACAAATTTCAGAATTACATCCCATTACAGTACAATCAGAATCGATATTACAGGCTCCTTTTGTAGAACTCCCATAGTATTCAGGAGTAGAAACAGGATTTTCTTGATTATAACTATTTCCATCTATATCGCACTTAACTGGCGAAGTAGCTATAATTGTTCCTCCAGCAGTTACACACTCATCAAAGGTGTTTATTGAATTATTAGCTACCTCTTCTTTTTGATTTGCAAAATAAAGTACTACAATAGAAAAAAGAGTTCCTAAGATTATTAATATAAAAAATATTAATAAAAATCTTTTATTTTCATCCATCTCATTAAAATTAATTTATAAACTTACTATCATTTTATATTAATAGTTTATCGATATCCATTTTTTTAAACAATCAAGAACTTCATCTTTTGAAAGGTCTGCTCTTCTCATAATCATCTTTTCATTATTACCTTCTATACCATATCGGACTACAATTTCAGTATCTCCTCCATTCTCAAAACATTTTTTTAAATTTTGTAACTCACTTTCATCTGTTACACCTCGTATATCAATATTTAATTTTCTTGGTTGATGTAATGTGTTCCCATGTTCTACTTCATTTACTATAATTGATTTCCTATCGTCGCGAATATTTATTGTACCTCTGATAATTAAAGGTGTTGTTTCGAGAAGCAAATGTTGAATTTTTTCAAAAGTTCGGGGAAATACAACTGCATCAGCTTTACTTGTGTCATCTTCAAGTGTAAGTATCGCCATCCTTTGATTATCTTTCTTAGTAAAAGTATATCTTACATTAGAAATAGTACATAGAACTTTAATATTCTTATTGTGTTCTAATTCATCTATTGTGTTTAATTTAACAAATTCTGGGAAAATTCTTGTCCATCCAAATCTCTGTAAGGGATGAGATGAGATAAAAATTCCTAAAAGCTCTTTTTCCCATTTTATTTTCTCGTTCTCTCTAACAGGATCAACTTCGGGTAAAGTAGTTGCATTAACTTTTCTTACAACGGGTTCTTCATCACCACCTAAAAGACTAAATAAGTCAGTCTGATTTTCATCAACAGCTTTTGATTTTATATTCGCCTTTTGTAAAACTTCTGGCATTACAGTTAAAAGCGCATTCCTATCCCCAAATTCATCTAATGCACCTGAACGTATTAAACTTTCTAATGATCTTTTATTAATAATATCTGTTCCAACTCTTACTACTAAATCATCCATGCTTGTATATACTCCATTTTCTTCTCTTTCTTTTATAGTCGTTTGACAAACTTTAATCCCAACATTTTTTATAGCACCTAACCCAAATCGGATAGAATCTTCGTTTTCAGGGGAGAAGTAAACTTTAGAAGTATTTATATTTGGTGGCAAGACTTTATAACCCATTCTTTTAGCTTCTTGAATATCAATTGTAACCCTATCTAAATTTTCAAGGTCAGCATGCATCAAAGCTGTCATAAATTCTAAAGGGAAATGTGCTTTTAAATATGCACATTTATATGCCAACACAGCATACCCAGCAGCATGAGCTTTATTGAATCCATAATCAGCAAATGGCAAAAGCATTTCCCAAAGTTTATCTGCTACTGCCTGCGAAAAGCCGTTTTTTACGATTCCTTCTTTAAATTTTGGCTCTTCTTTCTTCATTACATCAAGTTTCTTTTTCCCGACGGCTTTTCGCAGGCTATCAGCTGCACCCATATTATAACCTGCTAAATCTACAGCAACTCTCATCAACTGCTCTTGATAAATCATATATCCATTTGTAACATCAACAATATGTTTAAGTTCAGGAATTGGATATTCAGCTTTTTTTAATCCATGTTTTATTTTTATATAGTCAGGGATGTATTTCATGGCACCTGGACGATATGCAGCAACCATAAAACAGATATCCTCTTGTGTTTCAGGTCTAAGTTCTTTTAGATATTGCTGCATAGGTGGTGACTCAAACTGGAATACACCAATTGTTTCACCTTTAGAAAATATGTCAAAGGTTTTTTTATCATCTGAAGGAATATTATAAAAATCTACATTATTTCCATCTTTTCCATTAATTAACTTAAGAGCATAATCAATAATACCTAATGTTCTTAAACCCAAGAAATCAAATTTCATTAAACCTAACTCTTCAATATATGGACCTTCAAACTGAGTTACAGTTCTACCCTCACCTCCTCGCTCTTTTTGAAGTGGAACATAGTTTATTATTGGACCTGGAGTAATAAGATGTCCGCAAGCATGTACTGAAGAATGTCTCCCCATATTCTCAATCTTGCGAACATAATTAGCAAGTTCCTGAAGCTTAGGATTTCCATTTATTATCGAAGAAAATTCTTCATCTGTCTCCATCATCTTGTCTATTGGATAAACTTTTCCAAATAAAACGTGAACCATTTTAGAAAGCTTATCAGCTAATACTAAATCGATACCCATTACTCTTGCAACATCTCTAATCGCAGCTTTAGTTTTTAATCTTCCAATGGCTATAATCGCAGAAACTGCATCTTCACCATATTTTTCTTGAGCATATGCAATAACCTCATCTCTTCTTGTATCTTGAATATCCATATCGATATCTGGAGGTGAAGGCCTTTCAGGGTTTAAAAATCTTTCAAAATAAAGTTCCCACTTTAAAGGTTCAACCTCAACAATTTCAAGACAATGAGCAACAACACTTCCTGCAACAGAACCTCGTACTCCCATAAGGATTCCCTGGCTTGCTGACCATTTCATTAAGTCAGAAACTACAAGAAAATAATCATCGTATCCTTTGTCATGAATAACACCTAATTCATATTCAATTCTTTCAAATAAATCATCACCTAAATAATCTTTTAAAGTTTCATAATTTGCATTATCAATTTCTTGAAGCATAAAATCATTAGTTAATGACTTTTTCTCATGACGATATTTAGAATCTTTATATTTTATTATTGCACCTTGATAAGTCTGCTTTTTTAAGTTCATCTCCTGCAGTGCTTCCTTTTGGTACATTCCAAAACTTTGGCTGAACTCTGTCAAAAGCTATACTATAATCTTCTATTTGTTCAGATATTTTCATTGTATTTTCTACTGCGGAGATTTCATCGGAAAACTTCTCTTCCATCTCTTCAGATGATGTTATATAAGTCCCAACGTAACCTTTTCTACAAGTTTCATCTGAGAGAAGTTTTCCGTCTTTTATTGCAAATAGTACTGTTTGAACATCTTTATCTTCAGCGTCTAAATAATGAGCGTCTGTAGTGGCTACAAGCGGAAGTTTATATTTGTCTGCGAATTCTCTTAGCTTTAAATTCGCGAATTTCTGTTGTCTTGCATCATCAATAGATTCTTCACCTGAGTCATCATTTAAGTTTGAGCTAATTCTCGACTTTTCACCACTAGTTAAATCATCACTTCCATTAAAGCCATGACGCTGCAATTCTAAATAAAAGTTATCTTTAAAAGTATTACTAAAGAATTGCAGCCATTCTTCTGCTTTATCAAATTCTTTTCTTAAAATATGCCTTGATAATGGGCCAGCCATACATGCTGAAGTACAAATGATGCCTTCAGAATATTTTTGTAAAATTTCTCTATCAACTCTAGGTCTATAATACATCCCCTCTAACTGTCCAATACTTACAATTTTTAATAAATTTTGATAACCAGTAAAATTCTTAGCAAGAAGTAATAAATGATAATATTTTATACCACCGACTGTCTCTCTAAGAGTTCTCTCTTTTGGTGCAAGATAAATTTCGCAACCGATTATCGGTTTTATATGAAAATCTTTGGAATATTTCCAGAATTCAGCCATTCCATACATAACGCCATGGTCAGTTAAAGCTACAGAATCCATTCCAAGTTTTTGGACTTTATCTAAAAGTTTTGGGATTCGATTAACACCATCCAATAATGAATATTCTGAGTGTACGTGTAAATGTGTGAACGACATAATAAAGGAATTTTTTGTTAGAAATTTATCTTCATTATTACATGAGAACTTAAAATTTTCTAGACAAAATTTTTCTAAGTTGCAGGGCTCCTCCGATCTCCTGCAACAACTAAAAAGATTCTTGCAGCGGATGAGCCCTTACGGGGACCAGCGGAGAATCTGCGGATTATTTGCTATAGCAACACCTATCAGAATTCCTAATAGAACAACAGCTAATAAAGCTGTTGCCATAGCTTTATAACTTTTCATTGTGACTCCTCCTTCCCGTTTGGGAAATTATAGCACTAATGAATACTAGTTTTTTGTAATAGATATTTCTGACCATTCAATAGTCTTGGAATATTTTTTGACCAAACATTATACGAGTTGTTGCTTCTATGAGTGGAAAGAAACTAAAGGTAAATAAGGAAACAATATTTAATAGTGGTTATGTAGCATAATTATATTACAACCTAAAATCTTAACTGATATAATAAATCGGAATTTAATATCTATCTATGAATCAAAGAATAAAAACTTTATTTAAGAAGAAAAATATATTTTTATATTTAATCATTTGTTTATTACTACTCTATTTGGTATTTCAATTAAATATCTTTAGAAATTTCACTTGGCAGAATTATATCTATATTCATCAAGATTTCTGGAGAAGGATGATAGATGCACAGTATTACTTAGGATTAAGAGCTGATCCACAATTTCATCCACCAATTCCTTCTTTGATCTTCTCATTATTTATTTTACTTAAAAATAATCAGCTGTTTATAATAAATTTTATTTCAAATACTTTATTTGCATTTTTAATATTTATCATTTGCAGAAAATTTACTAAGAATTCTATTGCAGCTTTTGTAACATCTATTTTTTACCTAACGAATTATTCTATAATAAATCAGGCAAATTATCTTGGTCTTTATGATCTTCTAGCCAGTTTTGTAATAACTTTAGGTGTCTTTTTGTTTATTATCAAATCTAGGTCATTAAAGTGGAATTTTATTGTTGGAATTATTTTAGGTTTTGCTGGGCTGATTCAATACTCTGGTATTTTCTCAATACCATTAATAATTCTATTAATAATTTTTGATAAGAATCTATCAAAACAAAATAAAATTAGAAATTGTTTAACTTTAATACTTTCATCAGGAATAATTTTTTCAACTTTTTTTATTTATAGATTTCTATTTTTCGGCAATCCTTTATATTCCCAAGTTGAACATTTTGGTTTTATTGGTTTTAAACTTTCGAGTCTAGTTTATTATATATTTGCAATTCCTGCATTTTTTAAAATTCCTGTAGTTTTGGTCTCTTTAGGAGGTTTATATAAAATAATAAGAAGCAAATCTCACTTTAAATTTATTCTTTTAATTTTGCCTTCTGTAATCTTTTTTCTATTTTTATATACTTGGATTGATTGGAGGTTTATGGTTTATTTTATTCCCATTATTTACTTACTATTCTGTGAAGGATTAATATTTCTTAAACCTTTAATACTAAAAAATAAGATTATTTTTACTAGCTCTATTATTTTTGGAATAATTGCAATTGCTTATAACAACCTTTATTCAATTGGGAACTTTGGAATTATTACTGGATTAAATTCTATAATCTCTGAAGACATTAATTATAATAATGGGAATCAGTCTTATAGATTTAATAACATTACTCTTGAATCTAATTTTATACCTTACTTTTTAACAGACATCACAAAGATAAATGGTAATGATTCTGAATTAAATTATTTCAATAACATTGTAAACTACCAGAATGTGCTCGATATTAAAAATATAATAAAAGAAAGTAGTTTTGAATTAGAACTAAATGATGAAATATTTGTAAGAGATCATCAATTTAAGGTTGCTTTTGGAAGAGAAGTCCTTTTAAATCCTTCAGTTGAACAAGTTGAAATGTCTGATTTTATCATTAGTGATCATATCCTATCTGATAAAAGAACAAAAGAATATACTTTATTAAAACAATTTAACACACTTTATCTTTATACTTTGGTAAAGAATTAATGATTAGCAATAGACTTCTCAGACCATTTAATAGTTTTTGTATGTTTTTGACCTAACATCATTCTTGTTGTAGCTTCTATAAAAGGAAAAAAACTAAAAGTGAACAGTGAGACAATATTTAAAGGAATTTCTGCTAACATAATAAATAAAAACTTTAATCCTGACATATTTTTTGGTTTTTCAGGTATGACCAAGAATTTATAAAAAGTTGTAGGTAATAATAATAAAACAGTAATACTCATAATTGCGGAAATTGTAGTTGGGACAGTATAAGCAAGTACATAATTATTTAGTTGATAGTTGATTAAAAAAACTATTGGTAAACCAAAAGCCATTAAAAACGCAAACACTTTCCAAAAAACAAAAACTTGGAATAAATGAAATACTTTACTTATCCTTTCGAAAATATTTACATGTAGTTTTGGACTTAATAATATTTTTAATGCAATTGGAACGCTTATTACTCCCCATCCCCATCTTAAATACTGACTGTATTGTGCTTTATGATTTTTCATATATCCTTGTTCATAAATTGCATCTGCACTAAGAGGTACAAAAAATACTTCACACTTCCAATCACCATGTAGATAAAAATAAGGTCTCCAATAAAAAGTTGTATCATCAATACCTAATGATGTATCCCAATAATTAACATCTTTCATTAGTTTTAAATTCAAAGTGTAACATGACCAAGTTTCTCTTTTGTCTTTCTCTAAAACTGAAGAAGCCAGAACTGGAAGAGTTAAACTGATTGCAATGATTCGAATCAAAGCCGGTACATCCCAATAATTATTATTAAAAGTATATATTGCTGTTTGGTAGAATTTATTATTTCTTTTTACTGAAATCAGCCATTGATATGCCGAAGCTGCAAGATATTCTTTGTGGAATACTAAATCTCCATCAGGAGCTGTAATAAGAAATTTGCTAATATCTTCTCCTCTTTTCTCAAGTTCAGCAACAGCATTTCTTGTTCCCCAGGTTCTATTTGCAGCAGCACCTATTGCTTCTCCAGGAATATCATCTGGATGTGTAAATACCATTAATCTATCTCCAAAAAAATCACCGAAATCTTCTCGAAGCTGCTTTTCTCTTTGTGCATATATTGGATCCTTTTTGGCTTTCCTTGCCTCAATAGAAACTGAAAGATAAATTAGTTCTTTTGGATAATTTTGATTAACTAATGCCTGAATGCTTCGTTTTAGTACAGGATATTCTTCACCATAATGAGCTATGACTATTAGATATTTAGGAAGAACTCCTTCCGTAGGAAGGAGTTCTTCCTGTGGAAGCTGTTCTCTCTTAAGTTCTAAACAATTTTTCTTCCAATCTATATTTATATCTTTCTTATACCTTGCAAATCCTATTACAACTCCAATTGCAGTAAATATTGCCCTGTAAAGCCAATATACAGAAAGAACAACCAATATATTAATAATTAAATATGAAATTGTATTTCCGGCAAGTCCTGCAATTATTGGAGAAAGTAATAATAACCAAAGTAAAACTCCGGGTATAATTTCTAAAAACCTTTCAAATCTATCGTTGGAATCTTCTTTCATAACTTACAGTAGTTAATTCTAATGCATAAATTGTGTTAAGATATTTTGATTAATTTAAAATTTTTGGGCAAATGAATAACCAAAATAGCATAACTGATAATACACCGAAAAATTCATCTGTACAAACTTCAGAAAGGACAACAGTTGATGATATTAGAAAAAAAATTAAGGTAGAAGAAATTGAAGCAGGAATTTTTAGAGCAACAACTGATTCAAGTAACTATATTATTGAATATGATATGAATAAATGTATTGGTGCTGCATCATGCGCGGTTCTTGCTCCTTTGACATTTTTTATGAATGAAGAGAACCGCGCAGAAATCAAAGATGATGGTACTTGGGATAATGATGAATTAATTCTAAGTGCCGCAGAATCATGTCCAGTTCTTGCAATAAAAATTATTGATAAACGAACTGAAGATATAATTTTTCCAGTAGATGATATTTAACAGTCTTTTCTTATCGGAAAACTTAGTTTGAAATTTGATCCTTTTTTACTATTATCAAGTAATATTTCACCATTAAGTGATTTTACTGCCTTTTCTGCTATGGAAAGTCCTAGTCCTGAACCGAATGGGTTTACTTTCTGTGCATTTTGACCTCTATAAAATTTTTGGAAGATGTGAGGCTGCTCATTTTCAGGAATTCCGATACCTGCATCTGAAACTATGATAATAATATTAGAATCATCTTTTTTTAAATCAATATTAATATTCCCATTATTAGAATATTCTGCTGCATTGGATATTATTGGCATTAAAGCATAATAAATTAGATCATTTGTTCCGCAAATAATAATATCTTCATCAATATTTGAACTAAATTTTATTTTAAATTTATTCGCTAGCTCTCCCTTGCTGACAAGCTCTTTAATATATTTTACTATTCTTATCTTATTATTATTTTCATCAACATTTAAGCTATCAATTTTATTTATTGTGAGAATGTTATTTATCATTGAACTTAAAACTCTTGTTGATCTTAAGATTTCATTAAAGAATTTCTCTCTATCTTTGGTAGAAACTTTAGATTTAATCATTTCATCTACAATTTTATCGATATGATTTAAAGAAGATTGTATTGTCTTAAAAGATAAATCTCTAAATTCATTTTTTTTATTTTCTTCATTCCTCTGGTTAGTAATATCTCTTTCAATCCCTACATAAAATTGAATATTACCTTCCGTATTAAGTATTGGAGCGATACTCACTGCTGCAGTATAAAGTTGACCATTTTTTCTTTTATTTATAACTTCGCTAACAAAAGGAATCTTCTTTATACTTATAGTATCCCAAAGTTTTTCATAATAAGGTTTATTCATTCTACCTCCCCATAGATCTTTACTCCCAGCTTTCTTACCAATCATCTCATTTAGATCAAAGCCTGTTATTTTTGAAGCTGCTCTATTAGCATAAAGTATTTTCCCCTGAGGATCAGTTACAATTATATGGTCTGAAGCATTATCAAAAGCAAGTTTAAGAGCTCCCAACTTATTCTTTATTAACAGCTTTTCCCATGGATCATTAGCTGTAACAAATTCATCATCACCTAATGCTGCAATTTTTACCAAATGATCAATTTGTCCACATCTACTGCATTTGGTTTCTATCATCCCATTTTCAAAAGTACCTTTATAAAGAAGCTTGTTACATTTGGAGCACCGGTGTTCAAAAGATTTTTCGTCCATAATTAGGCTCAAAGCAGTAAAATTTATATTAGGACTTCTAATGAGCCTCTTTCTTAAAATAATATTTCTTAAATTGATACTATTAAATAGTATTATTTTTAGACTTTAAATACAAACATTTTAGGTTATATTATGTAAACCTTCTGAGCTTTTTTCATAGCTTCATTATATTTGGATATAGCTTCCAATAAAGAAACATTATTAATAATTCCACCACCTGCTTTTTTATGTCCTTTTAGATCAAAACCATAAGGGGATAATACTTCTGTAAGATCAATATTGGCATTATAATTTTTCACACGATATATAAGTTTCACACTTTTAAGATCATTATTTACAGTCAAAATTAAACTGTATGGATAATCTTCAACCATTCTCATAACTTGATTAACATAATACCTTGATAAATTCTTAGACTCCCACTCTTCACCAAACGTATTATTTAAATAACTTTTTTTATCCATATCAATCTCCAAAATAGAAGTCATTGATTCTTTGTAATATTTTGTATTTTCTATTGCCCATGCTGTGAAATCCATCATTTCCTTAGGGATTGAGAGATCAACTGCTTTATAATGATCTGCTCCTAAATCAATTAGTTGCTGTGCAAAAGAGAAAGTATCTTTAAAAATTGCATGACTAAATACTCCTGTATCCCCTATCAAAGCCATATAAATATATTGAATTACTTCTTGTGGGATATTTATATCTTCATCTTTTAGGAAATAATCATAAAAAACTTTTGCAGTACATGAATCTAACTTTCTTACAGTAGAATCGGCAATTTCTTCTTCTATTTTTCCAGAAAGGTGATGATCAATACTAACAAATTTATCTAAAGAAGTTAAAGCCATCACCTTCTTGTAATCATTAGTAAGAAATTGCCGAAATTCATTACCATCGGGGAGTATTATTAAGTCATAATAATTAAAATCAACTTCATTAACATATCTCTGTTCTACAAAATCGATATTAGGAAAATGTTTAATATGATCTGGAATGGTTGTAAAAGTATAAGTTGAAACTTCTTTTTTCAAGATATTTTCTAAATACCACCTTATTATCAGAGTTGTGCCTAAACAATCATAATCTATTGGTCTAGAAGCAATAATTAAAATTGTATTAGCATTACTAATTTTCTTCTTAATATTATTAACCATTGTGAGTAACAAGTCTGATTCATCCATATACGGTAATTATAAATGAAGAAATAAGTCTGATTATTGTGCAGTAACATCGATCTCAATTAATTTTTCATATTTTATGCTGTCAAGGAAGACATCTACCACAACCCTATAATGACCAGGATCTAACTTAACAGTAACTCCTCCAGGCTTATTTTGACTTAAATTTAGTTCAACTTCAGTATCAACACTATTACTTGCAAAAGTCCAATAAATATCAAACTGATTTTCAGGATTTCCTCCCCAATCACTACCATTAATCTTAGGAACAGCATTAAATAAATAATCTCCACCACCTTTATTTTGATAGTTAATATCTGCTGTCAACTCTCTATTTGCACTTACATCTGAGACTCCAGTGGAATTTCTGTTTGCATAAAATATAACTCCATAACTACCTACTAATAATCCAATTGCTAAAAATACCGCTAACGGTTTACCTAAAAATCCATATCTTGGTTTTTGAAGTTCATTAATTCTTTTATTTTGAGAGATAATAATAAAACTCATTACAGCAATAATTACTGTGACTATAACGAAAATTCCTACATACGTTGCATATTCTTTATCTATTAATCCCTGTTTTATCTGTTCTAATGGATCCATATTTACTTAATGTATTTTAATTATATAATTGTAAAGTATAATAAAAAGTTTTGGAAGTAAATTTTTAAATTACCTTAAATGCCAAAACTAAACCAGAAAAACAAATGCAACAAATTAAAAATAAGACTATAAATATTATAATTGCTAACCCAGTCATTATTTTCTGATCCTTTGTTTTTTGCATTAACCTTTAGTAATAAACTATACTTTGGAGTCGATGAGACTCGAACTCACACTCCCTGCTATGCCATAGCAGTGCTTTAGCCAGTTAAGCTACGACCCCTCACAACTTGATTATATCAAAACAGCATTCAATAAGAAGGTCAGCTAATCTTTATATCTTTTACAAAATTTTCAAAAATTTTAACTTGTTCCTGGTTCTTACTTAAATCTGAATCTAATGATGAAGTATTAATGCAGAATCCTTGCTTAAAACATCCATAAACCTGGTAGTAGATATTTTTATCTGTAACAGGTTGAGACTGATCAGAATTTTCATCTCTAGATTCTAAAACTAAAGCTTTATAAACTGCCCCAATATCCTGTCCATTTGAAGTTATTGTTTTTACAACGTCTTTAACCTCTGGTGCATAAGGCGCTATTAAGAAAGTTGGTGTTGAAATATATAAAGTACTACTCCCATTATTAACAACATAAATTCTACAATCTGTCTGATTTTGTGTATCACACTTTATCAATGAATTATCGTTATTTTGATATGCAGTTGTAATTTCCCAATTTTTCGGAACATTTATTTTTTTATCTCCTAATTCTAATGTTTTTGAATTATTTAATTCTAAAACAGTCCCTGTAATTGAGCCAAAGAGCTGTGTGTTTTGTACCTCACTTGTATTATTACTATTCTGAGAATTTCTGTAAATAATAAAGAAGATCATTAGTACAATTATTATTATAATGAATACAGTTAACCTGTTATCAAGTTTATTTGTAGGTCTTTTTATTTTGATAGCCATTTAGAAAAATAATATTATGCTATACTAACTTAATACAGATTAAACCTTATTTCAAGATGGTATCTAAAATTTTCAAAGCTTCTAGAGCTAATTTTGAGGATATTAAAGGTTTAATGCTTACTGCGTTAAAAGAAGATCCCAAAGGATTTAGTGTTTCTTTTGAAGAATATAATACCAACTCAGATTTTTGGTGGTTTACTTATATTGATCCATACCTTTCAGGAGAAAAAGATGTTATGTATTTGATTAGCACAGATGATCAAGTTGTTGGGATGGCTGGAATAATTTTTGAATTTAGAGAAAGAAAACGCCATGTTGCAACTTTAGTTTGGGTATATATAAAAAAAGAATTCAGAGGAAAAGGGTTAGGAAAAGAATTAATTAATTTTATTGTTAATGATTTAAAAACTCAGGAAAATATTATTAAATTAAGTCTTCTAGTAAATTCTACTCAAAATAATGCATTAAACTTATACAAAAAATTAGGTTTTGAAACTGCTGGAGTTTTAAAGAAAGATATAAAAATTGGTGATGAGTTTATTGATACATATTCAATGGAGCTTTTTCTTTGAAAATCTAAATATTTTGACATAATTACCCTCCATAAACTATAATGATATAACACATTAGAAAATGCTTCACATCAACTTCTTAAAGCTTTTGACACTTTCTTGGAGATAAATTTAGTTCTTATCTAAATAAGCTATGGATAATCTACAAATTCCAGAAAATGAAATGTTAGTTTCAAATACAGTTTTAAAATTATTAAGATTTTTTAGAGATAATTATGATGAAGGAGATTTATTAGCATTGTGCGAAAAAATTTCTATTGGGTTTGATGATCTTAAAATTAAACAACAGATAAATATGATCCTCGAACTATATAAAACTGATAGATCAAGAATTTATCCTGAAATATATAACTTTTTAGATTCAGATGAAATTTTTCCGCTTCTTGAGCAATCAAATATTGAAGCTTTGCAGAGGTTTTTGCATAATATTGCCTCAAGAAGACTTCCAGTCAATGCAACGTTAGCTCAAATGCAAAATGAAATAAGAGATTTAATTGGTGAAATTCTAAAAAAAACTGAAAGTGATAAAGTCAGTCTTGAAAATATTCTAAAACTTATTCTTAATAAACAGATAAGAGTTACACCTACTCAATTAGAAAGCTAAATATTCATTTCTGCTTCACAAATTAAATGATTTACTTTGATATAATATAGTTATATTTTTTTCAATATATAAATGATTCAAACTGTAGGGGATATTATATTATTTCTCTTCATAACTTTTATAATTGCAATAATTCTAGTCCCTATTTTAATTGCTGTATTTTTTTATTTTATTTTAAAAGGTAATACTGGTAAGTTCAATCTGACTGAAACAATTAAAAGCATTTTTACAAAAATTCAAGGTTTTTTCAAAACAAAAGTAGATCCAAAGAAATATGATAAGAATGGAAATAAAATAGAAGATGCTGAATTTAGAGAATTAAATTAATAAACCCACATAGCCTCTATTCCAATTATATTATTATCAATTAGTTTTTTATCTTTCTGATCTAAAACTATCAAACTAGCTGAAGAAGGTTTGGTCTGGAATAAATAGTTCCTCTGATCCTCGAAATTCAATAGATTTTGCTTAGTGTATCTTTCGATTACAATATATCTATCATCAGGACTGATTCTTGGAAGTTCTAGACTACGATCTTCATCCTTTAATAAAACCTTTTCATTTCCTTTATTATCAATTTTCACAATTTCATAAATCCCTTTTGTTGTAGGTAATTCTTTATATTCTTGTGCAAAAATTATATCATCATCAGTAAAATCATATTCAGGATCAAGAACTGGTACATCACCATTAGTTAATTTTTTTTGCTTTCTGTCAGAAGTATAAACCGTAAGATATTGAGCTTTAGTATATGTCGATAAAGGATCATATGCTATATAAATTATTTTATCGCTGTCTTTGTTAAAACCACCATCAGCTAAAAACCTTTCCAATACTGTTTTATCTGAAGGATTATCAATTGGTATAATGTAATAATATGAGTCACTTGATTTAAATAAAATACTTCCACCATCAGCAGAATACTTCATATCAATTATCTGTATTGAAAGATAATCACTATTCAAAATCTTATTAGTTCCAGAATCAATATCATATAAATTCAAATCAATCTGGTTAGAAGGTTGGGTATATTCGTCTTTTTTTTCAATTTCTTGTGTTAAATAAATAAATTGATTTGCAACTGGTGAAAAATCTAATCTATCAATGGTGACAGAACCCAAATCAAATTTCTTAATTTCTCCTGTTTTAAGATTTTTAAATTGTAAACTATCAATTCCTTCACTATCTGTAACAACAACAAGATAATCTTTATTTAATGCGAACAGCTTAATATTTGATGTTTGAAATAGAACCTTTGGGTTCTGGAAGTCAGGATCTGCTAAAATTATTTGCTGATCACTTTGTGAGTTTTTTTGAATATAAGCTAAATGTAAATTTTCTGTTTTGAAATTATAGAGAAAATCTTCTGTTAAATTTTTTCCATAAACATCCTTCATATCCTTGCTGATTTTAATTTGGTAATCAGTTGAAGCTATTAAATTGCCTTTAAAAATGATAAACAAGGTATTATTTGACCATGATGTAGAAAAATTAGCTGATGGATTTATAGTTACATAGTGGGCCGATGAATCTTTATTCATCGGCCCACTAAAATATACTTTAACTCTTTGGTCTTTTATTCCTAATGAATTCTGATCTCCATTAATCTCAACAAATCTAACATGTGGAGCTGTATTCAAATTTAGATACACAAAAATAAGTATCAAAATTAAAATCACTACAATTGAAAATGACATTATAAGATTAAATTTGTCTTTAAAAAAAACCCTCATAAAATTTTTTAGTATATATATGGATTATTAGGTTCATCAATCTTTTCTAGATTATCAGCAATAATAACTAGCTGGTCTTTTCCTTCAATATTCTGAATATCAAACTTTCCATGTACTAGAACCCAATCATCTACCTTAAATTCTTTGTCCCAATTCCCAGAAATAACAGGCATACCAACTGGTCTTGCATCAACTGCACAACAAGTAATTACAAACCTTGAAACAAGAAATATATTACTTCCTAGTGAGTCTTTTTTGAAAATAAATCCTTTAACATTCACATTTTTACCTTTATAAAAACTTAAGTCTGGGTTGTAATTTAGTGAAGTAATCCAATCACCTAAATCATAATTATCTGTGTTTGAAAATGTTTGCACAACTGAGCTGCTTCCCTGTAGGCTTACAGTATTAAAATCAGATTCTCTTTGATATGCTGTAATTGAAGAAAGGCTTTTTGGCGCGGTAAAAATGAATAATAAAAGACAAATAGTTAATCCAAGATAACTTATATAAACTGGAATATGAACTTTTTTAAAGAACACTATTGTTAATAATAAATCTAATAAAAGCAAATTAACATTTACTACAAAAGCCAAAAAGCCCACCACAAACAATATAATAAATTTGCCGATAAACCCCCTATACTTGAGAATCCAAGGTTTTATAGTTTTATAGTTTTTGAATAATAGATACAAAAGACCTAATAAAGAAACTGATAAAGCAGTGAGACTTGCAATGTGGCTATATTCAAAGAAATTAGGATTAATATAATTATTTATCTGATTTGTTGTATAAAGATAAAGATTATATCCTCCAAAAACTAAAATTATTATCAGCTTTAAAAATAACTTCATTATATAAAGTGGTTAACAATTAAACCAATTAAAACACTAAACAGTGTTACAAACAAAGTAATTAAAACTAGAACTTTTAATTTGAATGTGCTTTTCATCATGGTTAAAATTTTCATATCAATCATTGGTCCAAAAACTAGAAATGAAACTATTGAACCAATCGTAAATGTTCCAACATAAGGTAAAGCTACAAAAGCATCAACATTTGAACAAACTGAGATCACGAATGCAAATAGTATCATGGCAATAATTGACAGAAACGGGCTTTGCCCTATAGCTGTAATAACATCTCTTGGAATAAATACTTGCGATAAAGCTGCAAAAACCGCACCAATTGTCAGCATTTTTGCAACTTCAATAAACTCATTTTGAAATATTTCGATTCCTTCAAAAAACATTCCATGATCATGATGTTCATGAACTTCACAAACTTCTCCATAAAATTCATCAGTTAAGAGTGAATTCTGATCTTTTTTATAACTTATTAATATTCCTATAAAATTTGCAACAATAAAGGCCGAAACTGCCCTAATTAGAACTATTGAAGTATCAGGTGCAAACGCTTGATAGGTTGCCCATAATGTTATGGGATTAACAACAGGAGCTGCAAGTAAAAAAGTAACTGACTGTGACACAGTAAAGTTCTTAGCTATTAATCTTCTTGCGACAGGAACATTTCCACACTCACAGACTGGCATTAAGAATCCTAAAAGTGATATTAAAATATGACTTACAAATCTATTTTTTGGTAAATGTTTATGAAGCCATTCTTCGCTAACAAATAAACCTACTATAACTGAAACAGCAACTCCTAATAAAATGAACGGGAAAGCTTCAACTATTACACTTAAAAATAAAGTTATAAATTCCTGAACTTTTGCAGCTAAAATCTGTCCATTTGGGTCATAGGCAAGATACTGGTCTAAATTAAAAAGTTTAAACAGATATACACCTGCTACAATTAAAAGTATTAAAATAAGAAAAGAATTTTGTTTTAACAATTTCATTTATTTAGTTTAAAATCTCTATCATTATACTCTTGAGATTCATTTATGACACCAATGCAAGAACAATACAATCGAATCAAACATGAATATGGTGATGCTATAGTACTTTTCAGGCTTGGTGATTTTTATGAAGCTTTTGATGAAGATGCCGTCAGTATTTCAAAAATTTTAGGAATCACACTAACCGGACGAGGTAAGAATGAAACACGAAGACCAATGGCAGGAATTCCACATCATGCACTTCCTAACTATTTACCCAAATTAATTGAAGCCAATCTGAAAATTGCTATTGCTGATCAAATGGAAGAGCCTGTTGCAGGAAAATTAGTTGAAAGGCAAGTTACAAAATTAATCACACCAGGAACAATTTTAGATGAAAATTCTTTGGATAGCTCAAAGAATAACTATATAGCTTCAGTATTTTTTGATGAAAAGAATATTTGTTTAACTTATTGTGATCTTTCAACTGGAGAATTAAAAACATTTGAGACCAACTCAGCTGCCGCTTTCAAAATAGAACTAAATAAAATTGCACCTGCAGAGGTGATTATTCTTGAAAAGCAGAAAGAAAAACTTAATGAAATGACAGATTTTTTTCTAGAAGCTGTTGAAGATAAAAATTCTGACTATAAAAAAAACTATGAGTTATTAACTAAACAATTTGGGACTTCAAACTTAAAAGGCTTTGGAATTGAAAATAACGAAGGAATAATCACCTCTGCAGGAATACTTATTCAATATTTAATAGATTGCCAAAAAACTGAATTAAATCATATTAAAGATATTAAAATATACAATTATTCAGATTTTATGCATCTGGATATGGAAACCATAAGAAATCTCGAGCTGGTTTTCCCTATGAATAATTCAGGGCAAGATTCTACTCTATTTTACTTTTTGAATGGATGTGAGACTTCTATGGGTAAAAGGAAATTAAGAAACTGGATAATAAACCCATTAATTAATAAAGAAATGCTGGAAGATAGAATAGAATCTGTAGATTATTTTTTTGAAAACCCAATTATTACATCAGAGTTAAAAGAGAATCTTAGTAATATTATAGATTTAGAGAGGGTTGCTGGAAAAATTGGAGTTGGATCAGCTAATCCAAAAGATCTATATGCTTTAAAACTAAGTTTAAGATTTGTATTTGAATTTTTTAAAAATTTAAAAGAAATTGATACAAAACTGCCTACGAGAATCGAGCATTTAGTTAACCAATCTGAACAATTAGAAGTAGAAATTCAAAAGAATATAATCGAACTAATCGAAAAAAGTATTAAGGAAGATCCACCTGCAATAATTAGTGAAGGAGGAATTATAAATGATCAATACAATCATGAAGTTGATGAATTAAGAGAAATTAGAACAAATGCAAGGTCAATTTTAGCTAAGATGCAACAGGAAGAAATTGTAAAAACAAGTATCCCCTCTTTGAAAATTTCATATAACAATGTTTTTGGATATTATATTGAAGTTACAAGAACCCATCTTGATAAGGTTCCAGATTCATATATTCGTAAACAAACTTTAGCAAACGCGGAAAGATTTATAACTGAAGAGTTAAAAGTTCTTGAAGAAAAAATATTAAGTGCGCAAGATAATTTATTGAGATTAGAAAGTGAACTTTACAAAAATATAATAGGAGAAATCTCAAAGCATTTAGAAGTTTTATTGGGGCTTGCAGATCTTGTATCTGAAATCGATGTTCTTTCCAACTTTGGTTATATTTCCCGAAAGTACCAATACTGCAAGCCCCACCTAGTAGATTCAGATATTCTAAACATTGAAAACGGAAGACATCCAGTTGTTGAACGTCTAATTAGTAGCTTTACTCCAAATTCAACAAAATTTGACAAGAATTCAAAAATACACATTCTTACCGGACCAAATATGTCTGGGAAATCAACTTATATTAGACAAACGGCTTTGATCGTTTTAATGGCTCAGATTGGCTGTTTCGTTCCAGCAGATAAGTGTGAACTATCAATTATTAACAGAATCTTTACCAGAGTTGGGGCTTCAGATAATTTAAGTCGAGGTGAGTCCACATTTATGGTTGAGATGAACGAAACAGCCAACATTCTAAATAATGCTGATTCTAAGAGCTTGATTATTCTTGATGAAGTTGGGAGAGGAACAAGTACTTATGATGGAGTTGCAATTGCATGGTCAATTATTGAATATATTTCAAAGCATTTGAAAAGCAAGACTCTTTTTGCAACTCATTACCACGAACTTACAGAACTTGAAAACAGAATGAATTCAATTAAAAATTATAATGTAGAGGTTCTTGAAGATAATGGTGAAATAATGTTTAAACATAAAATTATTGAAGGTTCTGCAAATAAAAGCTATGGAGTACATGTTGCTATGATTGCAGGTGTACCCAAGGAAGTTGTAACCAGAGCAAATGAAATATTGAAGAATTTTGAGAATCCTGATAATAATAAACAGACAAAGGATAAGAAAAACTCTCCTACTACTCCGAAGAAAATTCATCCGGAGCAGTTAGGACTAATTTAAATTTTATATTGATTTTTATGATCGACTTGCCTGATCCAATTTTAGATGACTCTTTAGATTCTTTTAGTTGGGATGAATTATATACTTTCAAATCAAGTTTTGTTCAAGAAAATCAAAAAGTACTCGAAGATTTGAAAGTTAAAATAATAAATAAAACATTTGATAATACCGAACTTTTTAAAGATTTTAAAATAGATAATAAACCGCTAAATATTTTAAAAATTGAGCGAGCTAAATTAGATTATTTGTGCTTTAGTCTTGTATTTTTCTCATTTATAAAAACAGGTGATATTTCAAAATTTGAACCCAGCATATTAAAATTAACTAAAGAATTTATTGACCACTTTCAAAGTAAAGTTGAAGATGTTTTTTATATTCTAATAGAAAAAGACACTAAACCTTATAATGTTAGTCGTATGAAAGAGCTTAGCTTAATAATAGATGAAGTTATAGAAGCTGTGACTGCAATTAATGATGCGGTATAAAAAAGTTAATATCTTTATTGTAGATATTTGCTAATTCAATAAGCTCAATTATATCAAGCCTTCTATCACCATTTTCAATTTTTGAGATATATGATGCGTATTTATTAATCTTATCAGCAACATATTCTTGCTTAAAACCAGCCTCTCTTCTAGCTTCTCTTAACTTTTTTGTAATAAATTCATACTTTGGGTCGTAGATGCTTTTAATCGAGTTCTTCATAGAGAATCAATAATATGTAAACTTAGATAATTTAAAATCAGTTTGAATATTAAACTGTAAGGTGTATTTTACCAAAAGAGAAACTAAATTACCTTTAAGAATGTGTAAATTTTACATTAAAATTTCTGGTTTAGCAGAAACTATCAAGTTCTGCTAAAATATGTTATAAATAACCTGGTTAAAAATACTCAATGGATATAACAGATAGGCAAAAAAAACTTTTATTAACTATAATTCAAGAATTCATTGAAACTGCTGAAGCAGTCGGTTCAATAAGTCTTCAAAACAAATATAAATTCAAAGTAAGCCCTGCAACAATTAGAAATGAAATGGCTGAACTTGTCTTACAAGGTTATTTATATCAAAAAAACAGTAGTGGAGGAAGAATTCCTACAACAAAAGGCTGGAGATATTTTATAGAAACTTTAATAAGTGCTGGTCTTTGGGATGAACCTGATATTGTTACAAAAGAACAGATTAAAACTAATTTAAATAAAGTAAAGTTTAATAATAATGAATTAATTAGGAAAGCCATAAATTATCTAAGTGAATTATCTGATAATGCCGCATTTGCTTTAATTGATGGAGACATTTATTATGCAGGGCTCTCAAATATGGTTGATATACCTGAGTTTAGAGAAATTGGGAAAATGCAGAAAATTTTAGCGCTTTTGGAAGACTATTATACACTTTCAGAAATTGTTAATAAACATCTTGTTGATGATGATATTAATATTTTAATAGGTGAAGAAGCCGAACAAACTGAGTTTGAGGATTATGCTGTTGTATTTTCTGAGATCAGAACACATCAAAATCAAAAAGGATATATTGCTGTAATAGGGCCGAATAGAATGCCTTATAATCAAATTATTCCTGCTATCAAGTATCTTGCAGATACTTTACGAAAGTTAGTTTCAAATTGGTGATTTTTAAATATTTTTTTTAAGTAAATTATTAGATTTTTGTTTTATGGAAAGTTTAAGTAATAAAATTAAGAAAATAGTTAATGAAGCAAAAGCTTTAAGAGAAAAATATATTTTAGATACTCCAGCTGAATTAGATTATGTTGCCTTATTTACACATAAAAATAAAGAATATGAATTCTATTTAGAAGAAGCTAGTAAAATAGGGAAAATAAAAAGTGAAAACAAAACTGGTGTAACTTTTGAGTTAAATGAAAACTATGAAACTATTGATGGTGAATTTAAATTTCTAAAAATAAGAAAACCTGATGATAAAAAAACACAATTAGGTGCACCCGATTATAAAATTGCAAACTATGAAGAATTTAAAAATAAATATCTTGATAATTTTCATTTTATTATAAAAAAGTCATCAGATGGATTTGAGCTTATTGAATTATCTGATAAAGACTTTGATGTTTTGATTTACTTTCCAAGAATTCCGCTAAGTTCAGAAAAAGAAAATACCAATTCAAATCTAGATGAATTGCAGGAACTAAAGCTTCAATTAACTGAAGAGAAGGGGAAAAGATTGCAGTTGATGGCGGATTTCCAGAACTTCCAAAAAAGAATAAATGAGGAGAAATCCGCCTGGGGTGCTTTATCAAATATGGCGTTGATCCAAGATATTCTTGAAGTCTTTGATGATATTGAGCTAGCCATGAATGATGAGAATTTAACATTAGAGCATGCAAAGCATTCATTGAAATCTGCACAAGATAAAATAATAGCTGCAGCATTAAAAGCAGGAGTAGAAAAAATTGAAGTTAATGTTGGCGATGAATTTGATAAAGAAAAAATGGAAGCAGTAACAATGGTTCCTGTACAAGATAAAAAACAATCTGGAAGAGTCATTGCAGTTATTAGTTCAGCATATAAATTGACAAACAAGGAAGGTATCTTAAGACCTGCTAAGGTTGTTATAGGTAAATAACTTCTTTCTTGACAATCAAAAGTTAGCAGGTATACAATTAGAGTGCTAATTTAAAATAAATATTATTAAAATTATTATGGCAAAAGTAGTAGGAATAGATTTAGGAACAACTAACTCGGTTGTTGCATTCGTTCAGGCAGGTAAGCCTGAAGTTATTACCAGCAAAGAAGGTTCAAGATTAATCCCTTCTGTTGTTGCTATCGACAATAAAACTGAAATTGTAGGAATCACAGCAAAAAACCAGATGGTAACTAATCCTGGACAGACTTTTTATTCAATAAAAAGATTAATCGGAAGACATTATGATGATCCTGAAGTTCAAAAAGATGTTAAATTACTCCCATTTGATATTAGAAAAGGAGACAAAGGTGGTGTGGAAATTAAATTTGGAGATGAATGGGTTGCTCCTGAAGTTATCTCTGCTAAAGTTCTTGCAAAGATAAAAACTGATGCTGAAGCTTATTTAGGAGAAAAAATTACTGAAGCTGTTATTACAGTACCGGCTTATTTTGATGACTCACAAAGACAAGCAACAAAAAATGCAGGTAAAATCGCTGGTTTCGATGTAAAAAGAATTATTAATGAACCTACTGCTGCAGCTATAGCTTATGGATTAGATAAGCAAGGAGATCAGACAATTGCAGTTTATGACTTAGGAGGAGGTACTTTTGATATTTCAATCTTAGAAATCGGAGATGGAGTTTATGAAGTTAAATCAACTAATGGAGACACACACCTTGGAGGTGATGACTTTGACCAGGCTTTGATTGACTACTTTACAGATGAATTCAAAAAGGGACAAGGAATTGACTTAAGAGAAGATCCTACAGCTTTACAACGATTAAAAGAGGCTGCTGAAAAGGCTAAGATTACCTTATCAAGTTCAGAATCAACAGAAGTAAATCTTCCATATATTACAGCAGATGCAAAAGGCCCAAAACACTTCAGAATGAATATTACAAGAGCCCAATACGAAAAATTAGTTGGAGACTTGGTAGAAAAAACTTTTGCTGCAGTCGATAAAGCTATAAAAGATGCAGGAGTTTCAAAGAGCGATATTCATGAAGTTATTATGGTTGGAGGAATGACTAGAATGCCTTTAGTTTTGAGAAGGGTTGAAGAATATTTTGGAAAGAAACCAAACCAATCTGTTAATCCTGATGAAGTTGTAGCAGTTGGAGCTGCATTACAGGCTGCAGTATTAGCAGGAGATTCAAATGTTCAGGATATTACTCTATTGGATGTAACTCCTCTTTCATTAGGAATAGAAGTTAATGCGGGGGAAATGCATGTATTAATTGCAAGAAATACTACAATTCCAACAGAAAAATCTGAAGACATGTTTACTACTGCAGTTGATAATCAACCTGCAATTGATGTCAAAGTTCTCCAAGGAGAAAGACCACTAGCTAATGATAATAAAGTTTTAGGCACTTTCAGATTAGATGGCATTGCACCAGCACCAAGAGGAGTTCCAAGATTCTCGATAACATTTAAAATTGATGCAAACGGTATTTTAAACGTTAAAGCAAAAGATTTAGGGACAAATAAAGAGAAAGATATAACTATTACAGCTTCAACAAACATGGATCAATCAGAAATTGATAAAAGAGTTAAAGAAGCTGAAGAAAATAGAGCAAAAGACGATGCAGTCGTAGAAAGATTAAAAGCAAAAAATGAAGCTGATACTCTAGTCTATCAATCTGAAAAATTAATAAGTGATAATAAAGAAAAAATAGGTGAAGATATGGTAAAGCAGATTGAAGAGAAAGTTAAGATTGTTAAGGATTTGATTTCAAAAGAAGACTTTAATACAGAAGAAGTTAAAAAAGCGAGTGATGACTTAATGAATAAAATGCAGGAAGCAGGAGCAAAGGTTTATGAAGATATAAATAAAGCTGAAGCTGCTGCTCAGGAAGGGTCTAAAGATAGTCAAGCAGATAATCCAGAAGATAAAAAAGATGCTGACAAACCTGCAGAAGGAGAAGTTATAGAACCAGAAGATAAGAAAGAGTAAAAGCTACAAAATATTAAGATAAAAAAAGGGGGTTTTCTTTGAAAACCCCCTTTTTTATAACTACAATCTTTAATTTAATTATTTTGTAAAATATTCATAATACTTCTGTATTTCTACATTATAATCAGTATTTAGTGCTGATTCATATACTTCAGATAAAAGAGTAATTGCTTCTTCTTTTAAATTACTTAAAGTTTCTTGGTCAATTTCTTGATCGAGCTCTTCAGTTAATTTTTTGTAAATCTGTCTAAGTCTATTCATACAATCTTTAACGTTTATTACTTCGTGATTTGAAGATTGTTTTAAAAATGAAGAATCCATATATATTAAATAATAATTAAGCTTCTAAAATTTTTAGTTCTTTTTTCTTATGGTCTAATAAAATATTCATTAAATTACTAACATTAAGTTTAACATCATTTTCGCTATCAACGTTTATAATACCAATATGTTTTAAATATTCTAATAAATTATCATAAAGTGACTGAAAAAATTCTTTTAGAATACCTACGGTAATCCCTGAAGTTTCGATAGCGCCTTTTTCAAGATCCACAAAAAGATTCATTATATTCTTCCAATTTTCTTCAAGTTTAACTAATTCATTTGATCTCAAAATTGTAGTATTTCTAAAAAATAACTTTCTATTAAATTCATTAAGAAATAGAAGTGATTGTTTTATTTCATCAGGAAGATCAATTACTTCACAATTGTTTTTAACTTGATTAAACTTTACAAGAGAATCTCTTGCAGTTAAGTTTACCTCGTCAACTGTCAAAGTTTTTTTATTGGGCATAATATGACTATAACATGTAGATTCATTGGATTATATAAACTGTTAAATAATTAATCAAATAATTTTATCTGATATAATCCTTAAATATTTATAGTATTTGATATAATAATTAAGTGAAAGATAACCTCAAACGAAAAACTGTTTCTAATAAGGGTATTACTTTTCCTAAAGAACTTAATATTTATGAGCATAAAACAGTTATAGATGAATCTGTTCTAAAAAATATTGAGCTTTTTATATCAATAATTTATCAACGTATCTTCGACTATAATTATGATATTCCAATCAATTTTAGAGTAAGAGCAGGACTAGCATATAGAGCTATATCTGAAAGAATGGATTTTAGTAAAGCTATTGAAATTCTCGCAGATTTTGAGGAAATTTATAAAGAGCGATATTTCGAACATCTTCGAGAAGAAGATTTAAGATTATTTAGAAAAGTACATAATTTAAAAGAGTCATATTTCAAATGCAGAGAAGCATTACAAGAATCATAATCATGGTTTATTTAAAACAGTTGTCCTTGGGAAAGGAATTGTTTCTCTAATGTGGTGAACTCCAGAAATCCATCTTACAGTTCTTTCTAATCCAATTCCAAAACCAGAGTGAGGAACAGAACCGTATTTTCTAACATTCAAATACCATTCATAATCTTTCATATCATATTTTCTTGCAATTAATTCACTCAACAATTTCTCATAATCATCTTCTCTTTGACTTCCGCCAATAATTTCCCTCGCTTCTTCAGGTGCTATTAAATCAGAACAAACCGCTCTTTTTAAACCTCTTTCATCAACATAATTTTTCATGTAAAAGGCTTTTACATCAAATGGATAATCTTCAATAAATACCGGGACCTGAAAATGATTTCCTATTTCAATCTCTTCTTCTGTTGTCATATCGTCATTATAATCAACTTTCATTCCTTTCTCTTCCAGTAGTTTTTTAGCATCATAATGTTTCATTCTTATAAAAGATTCATTAACTATCTTATCCATTAAAGAAATATCACGCTCTAAAATTTTAAGTTCAGTTTTACAATTTTCAAGAGCATCTTTAAGGATTCTTTTTACTAATCTTTCTTGTAAATCTTCATTCATTTGCTGGTCATGAAAAGCCATTTCAGCATCCATCATCCAAAACTCTGAAAGATGATTTCTTGTTTTAGATTTTTCTGCTCTAAAGACGGGACCAAAATCATATACCTTACCAAATCCCATAATTCCTGCTTCCGAATACAGCTGACCAGATTGCGTCAAATACATTTTGGTCCCGTAATAATCAAGATCAAAAAGTTGAGTTGTATCTTCACAAGAAGTTGGCTGTAAAATTGGAGTATCAAATCTTATAAATCCTTCTTCGGCAAAAAAGTTAGTTATCGATAAAAATACCTGATTGCGGATTCTTAGTACTGCCCAGGGAGTTTTTGATCGCAAATAGAGATCTCTATTTTCGAACAAAAACTCCGGTCCATGATCTTTTTTGCCGATTGGATATTCTGGAGCTAAACTTACAATTTCTAAATCAGTGACTAGAATTTCATATTCATCTTTTGAAGGATGTTTTGAAACTATACCAGATACAACACAAGAAGATTCAATTGTTACATCTTCTGATGCCTTCCAAACTTCCTCTGAAACCTTAACTTTTTCTAAAACTCCCTGTGTAAAACCTGAACCATCTCTTAGTTGCAAAAAAGCTATCTTTCCAGAAGATCTTTTATTATATAACCATCCCAAAACTTTAACTTCTTGAGCTATTTTACCTTTTAAGGAAGTTATACTATCTACATCTTTTTCTGATAATTTCATATTTTCTTAATAAAATATAAAAAAATCCCTTTTTAGGGATTTATTATTATTTCAACAATAATAATCCCTCCCATTAATGAGAGTTGTTATTTTGATTATTATTGTTAGTATTTATTTTCATCAAAATGATTATATCCTTACCTGTTTTAAATTTCAACCTTAGTTAGAAGGATAAGAAACTGGATTCTGATTTGAATTAGAATTCTGACTATTCGAAGTTGCATTATTTCCATTACCGAATATATCTGAATTTCTTCCTTGATTAATTTCATCAATTACAACATTTACAACATCGCCAATTAGAGGGATCTGTCTCGATCGTGAAATTATAAGTCCCAAAACACCTACTATAATAGTCGCACCAATAATTCCCCCTGCTCCCCAAGCAAGACCACCTATTAAGTTATCAATAAAAATCTTACCTCTTGGTTTTTCTGTTACATTATTATATTTATCTTTTAATTGAAATTCTTCGTTATTACTCATATTTGGTAGTATTTGAAAATACTACTAAGTGTATTATATTTTCTTATAGAAATAAAGAATATGGAGCTTTGATAAAACGATTATATTGAAATATTTTTGTTCTTTTTAATATTAACTTTTTTAACATATCCTGTAATTGTATTTTTTAAATTGGATAAATATTCTTCTTCTAATAACTTCGGCTTTTTTATACCTTTCTTTTTTATATTATTATTTTTTAATTTATACTTTTCTTCCAAAATATCTAGTGATGCTTTAACATCGGCAAGTTGTTTTCTACTTTTAACCTTCTGCATTTATTTAATTATTAAAATTTAAGTTAGAATATAAAGTCAACAAAATTATTTAATAATAGTATAAAATTTTAGAACATCAGTAAATTAATTGTAAAAACTTTGTAAAATGAAAAAAACAAATAAAACATATGCTAATAATCTAAGTGATATAAGGCATGACCTTAAAAATAGTTTAACAATAATTCAAGGATATTCCGAACTACTTTCTAAAAGAATTAAAACAGAAAAAGAAAAAAAATGGATACAAGAAATTTTAAATGAATCGAAAAAACTTTACGAAATTATTGATATTAGGATAAGATAACTAAACTATTCCTTTATTGAATAACCAAAACCTCTTGCAGAGTGTATCAGTTTTTTCTTATGACCTTTATCTATTTTTTTTCTCAAACTACTTATAAAGACATCAACAACTCTTGTCTCTATATCAGGAGCAAATACCCAAATTCTGTTTAAAATCATTTCTCTTGTTAATACCTGATTCTTGTTTAATATTAAGTATTCAAGTAATTTATATTCCCTTGGAGATAAATTTATTAATTTCCCATTTCTTGATACTTCAAATGTTTTCCTATTTAAAATAAGATCATCAAGTTTTAATTCAGAGTCATCACCTTCAGAATTTTTCAATCTAGTTCTGATTCTTGCTAAAAATTCATCAGCAACAAAAGGTTTAGAAATGTAATCATCAGCACCTAAATTAAGCAGATTCACAACATCACTTGTTTCGTTTTTTCCAGTCAAAACTATGATAGGCAAATCCTTATGTTTTTTCCTTATTTCTTGACAAACTGATTCACCAGAAATATCAGGTAGCTTTAAATCTAAAACTACTAAATCTGGAATTGAGGAGGATAAAATATTTAATGCCTCTGAACCATCTGAAGCTATCTTTGCATAAAAATCATTCTCAGTAAGAAGTTCCTTTAAATAATTCTGTAATGAAACATCATCGTCAACCACAAGTATTGTTTGCATTTTTTAGATTTCTAAAATATTTAAATTATAGACTATAATTTGTAAAATACATAACCTTGATTTAATTAATTGCTTCTTTAACCTTATCTAATAATAATTCTACTTCAAAAGGTTTTTTTATATATCCACTTACATTAGCTTTTTTTGCAATTTGATCAACCTCATTTAAAGCAGAAATGAAAAGGATTGGAATCTCTCCAACTGAAACTTCCTTATTAATTTTATCTACTACTTCCCTACCATCACAACTCTTCATCCAAAGATCAAGTAATATAAGATCTGGCTTAAAATCTTTAACTAAACTTAAAATTCTTTCACAACTAGATGTCAGTAAGGTCTTATATCCATTATCTTCAAGAATGATGCCTAAAACTTCTAAAATACTTTCTTCATCATCACACACTAGTATTTTTTTCATTTTTTTATTATTTTTTTTCATAGTAAAATTTTAATATTTAACTATCTTGCTGATGAGCAACTTTTTTATATAGTGGTATTGTCACATAAAATGTTGATCCTTTCCCTTTTTCGCTTTCAACTTCAATTCTACCTTGATGCTTCTTTATTATTTCTGAAGAGATATATAGTCCTAATCCAAGGCCAAAGAATCTATTTTGTTTATTTTCTTCGCTAATATAAAATCTTTTAAAAATTTTCTTTTGATCATCTTTATTTATTCCAATGCCATAATCTTTCACACTCATAACAACATTACTCTTCCCTTTCTTAATATCAATAATAATTTTATTACTACTCGGGGAATACTTAACAGCATTATTAAGTAAATTTATAATCACTTGTTCTATTCTTCTTTTATCAGCATAAATAAATGTTTCTATATTATTTAATTTCACTAATTTATGTGTTGGATAAGTCATTTGAAGATTTTCGATAGTATCGTTTAATAGAACATTAAAATCAAAAACTTGTTTTTCAAGAGATAATCTTCCAGCTTGAAGTCTTGAGACATCTAATAAATGACTTACTAAGATTCGTTAGGTTATCAACTTGTATATCCATTTTTTTTAAATATGATAATGATTTTTCATCATCTTCTTTTTTAGATCTATGAATTAAAATCTGGGTGAATGCCTTTATTGTAGTAATCGGAGTCTTAAGCTCATGACTTGCAATACTCATGAACTCATCTTTTAATCTTTCTCTTTCTCGTGTTTCAGTTATATCACTCGCAATATTTATTGCAAGCTTAATTTTCTTTTGATCATCAAAAATGCCTGTTGATTTTATTTTAAGCCAACGATATTTTTTCCCCAATTTATCATATAATCTAAATGTTTTATCAACTTCTTTTTTTTCACCTTTTAAAACTTTTGTAGCTGGGAGATCTTTATTACCTGCTGTTTTACCATTCTCATCAAAAAGTTCAAATCTTGATGCTAAATTTTCTGCTAATCCTTTTGGTTCTAACTTCCATATTTCTTCAGCTGAACTATACCCCAATAATTCTGCAGCCTTATCATTTAAGAATATAGTTTTACCTTTCTCATCTTGAACTGAAATAGCATCTGCTACATTTTGAAAAATGACTTCTAGCTGATCTCTAGATTCTTTAAGTTTACGTTCATTTTGTTTTCTTTCACTAATATCCAACACATAGCTTAAATGAATTCCTTTATCATAATCAATCATTATTCTTGCAACTAATGCTTGAACTCTACTCCCATCTTTTTTTAGGTATACTTTTTCATATGTATCTGTAACACCTTTATTCTTAAGAATTTTAGCTTGTTTATTATCAATTTCCTTATATTTTTTTGGGGTTATCTTATTCCAGTTAAGAAATCCTTTATCTAGTTCTTCTCTTGAGTAACCAAGCATATTTAAGAAAGCAGTATTTACATCAATAATTTTCCAATTTAAATCTGCAATAACTATTCCAATTACATTTGAATTAACAAATTTCTTATAATAAGATTCATTTTTTCTCATCACCTCCTCCCTTTCTTTAAAACTTGTTATATCTCTTAAATATAGAGCTAATCCATTATTCTGGAGAGTTGGGAAAGCATGAATTTCGAGCCATTTATTATTATCTGGAAAGTAATTATCAAAAGAAATAGACTCATTATTTGTTAAAGCATTATTAATCATCTTAGAAAAATCAGTTTCCTTAGAATTTGGGAACAAACTCCAAAAATCTTCTCCAATAATATTACTCTTTGGAGTTTTTAGAAGTACCTCAGCTTCATGATTTAAATAAACAACCTTCCAAGCTGAATCAATACTAAGAAAAGCGTCATTAATGCTGTCCATAAGAATCTGAATTTTTTCTGAGGAGCTTTTTAAATCTGTTTTCATTTCTTCAATTTCCATTAGTTGCATTCTGCTTTTTTTTATTGCAGTATGCATATTTTCAGCCAGATAACATATAACTGTTGAAAGTATTAAAAAAATAATTAGAAGAGTAACATCCTCAGTAGTTGCTACCCTCAAAGAACCAACTGGAGACTGCAAAAAATAATTTATTAAGAAAGCCGAGAATAATGTAGTAATTAATCCATAATAAAATCCTTGAAACCAAGAAGAAACAATAACACCTAATAGAAAAAACAAATATACCCCACTATTATTTGAATTACCAAACAATAGATACCTTAAAACAAATATGGCGAGGGCGATAAAGATCGCCCTCGCTACTTTGTAGCTAATTCTTACATATTTATTTTTGAATATTTTTGCTAGTTTTATATATAAAGTTTAATATATAAATTCACCGAAGAATAATATTAAATTATATCATGGTAAAATTTCATAAATTTATCTTACTGACAGCTTAAAAATGAATATAGTAATAAAATTTTCAAGAAAGCCTGGAGGATTCTCCGAAAAATTAGAAGAATTTGATATTTCAAAAATAGACGACTTAAATAGAGAAATATTTGAATTTATAGATCCAGAAACCAATGAAAGATTGGTTGAAAAAACTAATGCAATATTTAACTTTTTACAACAGCTTGGAATAAATCAAAAAATGATAACAGCTAAATATAGATCTAAAGATTATCAAATTTTAGTTGAAAACAATGCAAATGTTCTTGTTATTGGTGTGAAAAAAACCACAACTGCTAAAGATTTAGATTCACTTTTTGGAGTTGAGTTCGATCCAATAGATGAATATGGCCCAATCTGTGAAATCAGAGATTTTACTTTTGTAGTTAATCCTAAATCTTCAATTGTTATAAACACTTCTAATACTCTTAGATTTTTAAATATTATAAAAGATGACTTAGAGAAAGAAATAAAAGACAAATTGACTCATGAGATAGAGGGAAAAGAAAATGAAGCTGAAGAGTCGGATAATACACCGGAAACTAACAACACTATCGAACATAATCAAACTAGAGTTGAGAATGATTCTACAAAAAATAAGAAAAAACCTAATAGTGAGGAACCAACCAGTGAACATACAGGAAAGAATTATAGAGAAGGTGGAGAAACTCTCAGAAAGTATTTGAAAGATTTAAAACGAAGGGATCAAGATGAGCCTTAGTTACTTTCTCTTCTCTATTTTTATGCCAAGTTCTTTCAACTGCTCTTCGCTAATATCACTAGGTGCATCCATTACTGAAGTTCTTCCATTGTAGGTCATAGGGAAAGCAATCGTTTCCTTTAAAGATTCTTCACCAGATAAAAGCATTATTAATCTATCAATTCCTAAAGCTATACCTCCATGTGGTGGTGTTCCGGTTTTGAAAGCTTCAATCATGTGTCCAACACTTTTTTCAATTTCATCCTCAGAATATCCCATAATTTCATACGTGGCTTTTAAAACTTCAGGATTATGAGCACGAATGCTTCCGCCACCAACTTCATATCCGTTACATACTAAGTCATATTGATTTGTAATAATTTTTTCTATATTTTCATGTTTTAAAAGCCATTCTAAATGTTCTTCAATTGGAGCACTGAACGGATTATGTGTAAATGTCCAGCCGCTTTTGCCATCTCGAACTTCTGCTGCATCTTCTTTATCAACTTTTTTAAAGAATGGGAAATTAACAACCCAGGCAAAAGCTAAAGTCCCATCTTTCTTTTCTTCTTCACTCCGCAGATCAAATTTATCAGCTCCATACTTTTCAATTGCTTCCTGATAATTTATTACTGGGAAAGGATCTTGTTTTATTTTTCCTCCGATACTTTTAACTGAAGATTTAACAACATCTTCAACAGTTTTCATAACATCCTCTCTCGAAGGGAAACTCATCTCTAAATCCAATTGAGTAAACTCAAATCCTCTGTCAGCTCTTAGGTTTTCATCTCTGATACATTTTGCAACTTGGAAATAGTTTTCAAAACCTGCAGTCATTAATAACTGTTTGTATTGTTGCGGGCTTTGCGGAAGTGCGTAAAACTTTCCGGGATTCATTCTTGATGGAACTACAAAGTCTCTTGCTCCTTCCATTGTTGATTTTGTAAGCATTGGAGTTTCAATTTCTACAAAGTCTCTTTGATAAAGATTTTCCCGCAAAGCCCGCACAAATTTTGATCTTAAATTTAAGACTTTATTCATTCGGGTTCTTCGCAAATCTAAATATCTATATCTTAACCTTGTTTCTTCTTTAATGTCATAACCATCACCTTCTACTGGGATAGGCAAAGCTTCTGCTCTATTTAAAATTTTGTATTCTTTTACATCAACTTCGACTGTTCCTGTTTCCATATCAGGATTTATCATTTTTTCAGGTCGTTTTTTAACTTCACCAACAACTTCAATAACAGATTCTACAGTTACATCTTTCATTAACTCATATCCTACAATTTGAATTTTTCCTGTTCTATCACGTAAATCGATAAATGTTAATTTACCCATGACTCTTACATTTTCAGCCCATCCTTGTAGTTTGATTGTTGTTCCAACTAGTTCAGTAGTTTGTTTAACTAATGTTCGTTCCATTTATTTAGGTTTAAAATTTAATTTATATTAGTAAATCTCTATTGGATTTTACATTTTTATTTGAATTATTGCACTTGGATATTTTTTAGGGTATAGAAATCTGTCAGCTTTTAGCTGACACCATCTGAAGTGTTGTTGAAAATAAAAATTCTTCTAAACATAAATTGATTATAGAACTTTCGAATCTATTTTTAAACCTTAATTCCCATACTTAGAAGTCATCCAAGACGCTCCTCCAACACTAGTAATATTTAAAGGAGTAACTGTCTTTGAACTTGTATCTAAATTATAAGTATCAAAAGATTTATCTATCAAACTACCGACTCCCTCCATTGGACAATCCTCTTCATTTACACAAGCTTGAAGTTCAGTAAAAGCCAATTTAGTATCACTAATCCAAAAACCGTCTTTAGCATTTGTTGCTACTTGAGTATTTGTATTAGTATCCAAATCATAAACGTAAACTTTATGATTTGAATTGTCACTATAAATTATCATATTTGATCCTGTTAGAACTGATGGATTATATGAAGTTGAACTAATACCTGTAATTTGGGTTGAACTTGCATCATCCACATTATATGAATAGATCCCATTTGTCGTTGTACTGCTATTATTATACTGTCTGTAAACTATAACTGAATCATTTAACCATTCAGGTTGTGTTGCATGTTCTATAGTCTGTGTAGTGTTTGTTGCTAAATTGTAAATATAAACATTAAAGTCCATTGGATCACGGGGCGAGGAGGTTGAAATTTCAAACATCTTTGTCCCATCAGGTGAGAATCTAATTTTTTCACTATCTTCAACAAAACCTCCTCGCCCATATGCTTCGATATTAATATTTTCTAAAGTTGATTCACTTCCATTATCATTAGATTTAAGTACCCATTTTGTATCAGTTGTATAAAGATATGCGAACTTAGTGGTTGAACTAAAGCCTGATACTAATAAATAATCTGAGTTACCTAATGTTTTCTTAGATGTGACAGATCCTGAATTAACGTTTATTGTAAACACCCCACAGCCAAAATTTCCAGTAACTGTTGCACATTTGGTAAAGCCAACATTATCACCGTCAATTACCTGCAAACTTCTTATATCAATTGATGGGAGCTCTGTCCCATTCGAATCATAAGCTGGTGTGTTCTGTGGATTAGCAGGATAATTAGTTAATTCTGTACTTGTATGACTATCTACATCATAGGAATAAATATTGTTTCCCTGAACATAATAAATTTTATTATCTACTGCTTCTGGTTGATTAGTTTGTTGTTGTGGATTTTGATCAGTATTTGTCTGAGTATCATTTGCAGACGAACTTGGATTATTTCCTAGATTATTATTACTCGCGCTATTGCTTAGCAAAATATATAAAACTACTAAGACAATGATAATAAGACATAAAAACACCAGAGCAACTATTATTAGCAATTTTTTATTTTTACTAGATTTAGTTTGTTCGGTAGGATTTGCCGGCATTGGCGGATTTGGAAGTTCGTTGGACATTTAGTGCATTTTAAGAAATGAAATACTAGTTTAGTATATCAAGTTTAAAATGAGATTTGGAAATAAAATTCTGAGCAGGTAGGACTCGAACCTACACTCCTCCCGTTAACAGCGGGGTGCTTTACCATTAAGCTACTGCTCATCAAGACAATAGTTTTATAAATTAAATGTAAAAAAACTATATTGTCGCATTAGTCCCGATTTATCGGGGCTCAACAAAGTATCTGTTAATTATAAACTAAATAGGTGAATCAAACCACATTTCCTGATGAAAATCTAGAAGAAAAAAAGAAACACATATGATACAATCTACTCCCTGAAGATATAACTTTCTATATTTTTATTAGTCTCCGGTACCGGAAATTTCCGAAATAGCTTGACATAGGTTCGCGTACATATTGCGTTACCACCTACAGTATCGCAATAACTTACCATAACTATTCCGAAAATATCTGACATAATATTAACAAGAATAAAATAACTGGTCAACGTAAATCTGAATAGAAATTAATATACTATAAAAAGAAGTTATATATTACAAATATGTCTTCTATTTTAAATAATTATCGTGAAATAAACTATTAGCTGGAGTGTTCACTTAAAGAAAATTGAAAAAGTTATCCTTCTTTTTCAATTTTCTTTTCGATTTGCTGAATTGGTTGACCATTATACAAAGGAAGTCCTAGTGTGAATGTACTTCCTTCACCTACATTACTTTTGACGTCTACCTTCCCATCCATAATCTTAATTAGATTGAATGTAACGAATAATCCCAAACCAGTTCCGCCAGGTCTTACAATTTCAATTTGGCTTTTAAGATCTTGATGAGCAGCAATTTGCTCTTCAATATACTGCCTTGCTCTAAAGAATTTCTCTCCTAGTCTTTTCATATCTTCGTCTGTAATACCAATCCCAGTATCTTTAACTGAAAGATATCCCATTTGATCATCTTTGGATAAGATTATTTCAATTGTTCCTTTGAAAGTATACTTTACAGCATTGCTAACAAAATTATCAGCAGCTTCTTCAACACGAGTTTTATCTGCATAAATAAATATTGGTTCTGTTGGAGGATTATAGATTACTGATAGACCTTTCTTTTCTGCATCTTTCTGAAATCCTTCTAATGACTCTTTCACTACATCAAGTAGATTTACTTTTTCTAGAGTTAGCTGGAAACCTTTTCCTTCAGTTTTAGTTGCAGAAAGGAGTGTTTCAATTAAATCTACTTCTCTTCTTGTTGAATCAATAGCCATTTCTAAATATTTAGAAAGATTGGCAACGGATTGGGTATTATCTTTTTTAGCAGACATATCCATCATTAAGAGTGCATTTCTTGCTATTGAGATTGGAGTTCTTAATTCATGCCCCATAATGTCTATCATATCTCGTTCATGACGTCTTACTTCTTCAAGTTGGCCTAAAGCCGTCTCAAGATTTTTTTGAACCTCCTGTGAAGTTTCGTAAAGATTTGCATTTTCTAACGCAATTCCGATTTGATTGGCATAGGTTGAGAATAACTGTTTCTCATTATCTTCAATTTGATTTATATCTTTATTTTTAAGGAAATAAGCTAAGACACCGATCGTTTGTCCTCGGGAGATTACAGGATATACTGCTATAGACTTAATATTTAATATTGCCGATACAGCAGGAATAAGTTGTTTAGGAACAGGAGGAGACATATAATCTTCTAAATTAGTAGTGAATTGTGGTCTACCTGTTTTTAATACTACTGTCCCAATATTATTAACATATTTAGAATCATTTATATTTACTATGTATTGACTAAAATCACCGATTACTTTCTCCACTTGATAAGATAACTGGTTTCTACTCGAAGCAATAATTTTTAATTCTTTTTTCACCTCATCAAAACTACCCAATGCTGCTCCTATCATATATTCATTCTGTGGTAAGGAATCAACAGCTGATTGTGCTACTTCTCTTGGAATAAGTGTTCTAGAAATATTTGTCCTATAATTTTTTCAACTTGATAAGAAAATTGATTTCTACTTGTAGCGATTACTCTAAGTTCTTTTTTAACATCATTGAAACTACCTAAAACTGCTCCCCATCATCGATTCATCTTGTGGAAGAGAATCAACTGCTGCTTGAGCTACTTCTCGTGGATTTAAAGTTTTTGATACGTTAGAGGTTAGGTTGTATAAGGATTTAGTGTTTTTTAGCTCAACAGACATTGCACCGGATGCATCTTTAAGTGCTTTATTAACTTTAACTAATTCTTCACTTTGTTGCTTTTCCGTAAGGACACCTCGGACCAAAATTATTGAAATAATTACAAAAAAGGTGAAGATAATAATCTTTACTACTTGTTCTAATAAATTATTACTTAAGGCTAAGATATCTATTATTAATAAAACGCCTATAATACTAATAAGAAGTGCAGTTAATGTAACTTTCACCCCTAAAAATTCACCCTTAAGTATTGCATATGCTGTGAATGCCAAAAATAAAACTGCTGAATAATCACCTAAATGTTGGTATTCAGCTGTACCTAGAATCGTTGGGGATAATATATTAAATATTACGTTAAAAACTATAAGGAAAAATGTCCCTATTAAAAAATATATTACTTTCCTTTTTTCAACAAATGTAAGTTTAAAATAACGAGAGACAAAATAATAGACTAGAATTCCAGTAATTAAGACAGCATATAAATTAAAATAGAGATTTATTGGACCAAAATTAATCTCATTACCCCATTCTCTTCTGATTACCCCTTGTATAATACTATCTGTAAATAATGATAAGAAAATGAATATCAAAGTAAGTGCTATCAATAAACCCTTAAATTTTTTATTAGAAATCTTTAAAAAATTTTCAATATAGAAAATGTATGCTGCAAGAAAAAAACCAGCGACAAATGACCAATTAATTTTATAAAATAAAATAGCTGCTGATAAATCATTATTTGAATAACCAAGATAGGCAAAATCAACCCAACCAACTAAGAATAAAGTCATCACAACAAACCATCTATATAATGGTTCTTTTAGTGAATTTGCTAAAACAACAATTACAAGGAAAACACTTGCAGCGTTAATTAAAGCTAATATTATTCCCTCAACTAAATTAGATGTCATTTTTACAGTTTAAATATTATTTCTCCTATTATAAGGATAATTGGCCAAAATATATACTCACCATCAACAACAATATATGAAAGGGTTCGCAAATCTTTCTTCTGAATAT
Source organism: uncultured bacterium (assembly GCA_963700155.1). Lineage (GTDB taxonomy): Bacteria > Patescibacteriota > Dojkabacteria > J137 > J137. The sequence continues at coordinate 128,968 of OY969472.1, forward strand.
TTTGGCTAACTATAAGATAAGTAGTTCCATAAATTATAAAAAATATGAGAATTATTCCTTCTAGTGGAATTACTTTATTAAGAATACCTAATAGTAATGGTATAAGTGATAATAAATTAATAAGTTGTAGTATCATTATTGTTTTATTTTTACCAAAGTATACTGCCATCGTTTTAAGTCCTAACTTTTTGTCACTTTCTATATCTTTGATATCAAAAAAAGTAGAATTAACAATCCATCTTAAAAGTACAAAAATAAAAAAATAAATAAAAAACAATTCTAAATCTAATCCATAGTAAATAGGCACAACTAATATTATTAATGCCCAAAAAAATGAAGTATATATATTTTTGAAGCCTAAAAGGTATTTAGAAAAAAAATTCTTAATGCCTTCTGTATAAAGAATTCCAAATAAAACTATAAAAAGTATAAATAAAATTGTTGGAATATTTGTGAGTGCTAGCAATATAATTAACACTACCGAATAAAATATAAGTGATAGTTTTATAAAGTTAGACCTCTGTAGAATATGCTGAGATCTTTCTGGATTTGAAAGAATGTCAACACCTAGCTCCTTATAATGATTATAGGTGTAAATAATTTGTGAACCTAAATAAGAAATTGCAAGAATTATGAAATTAATCGGTAACCCTAAAAGCAAAATAACTGTCATTACAATTCCTGAAGCGCCTAGAGATAATAAATGTCCGCCATAAACAAACTCAACACTTAGTTTTAAAAATATACTTTTCACTAAATTCATTATACTTATAAGAAATCTTTGTTTTATTAGTAAGTATACAGCTTTGAATAAATTATTTCATTCCAATTCAAATATTCTTTAGATGATTTTCATTTAACTCAAAGTGATTAATTATATAAAATTTGGCTCTTCTTTTTCAGCACTTACTAATGAAGTACAATAAGATTACAACGTCAGACTTCAATAACAAATATATGTATGTTAGATTTTGCATAAAAGTGGTTTCGACTAATATTATGGATATATGCCTGAGTAAACAAAATTACTTTATTTTTAAATGTATTTCATTAATAATATTATTTTCTAACTATTGCTTTTTGAAAAATTCTAATAAATTATCACGTAAAATTTAGAAGTTTTATAAAAATGGGGAAATTGTTGATTCTTCTTTAATAAACTGCACATATATACTCAAAATATCTTCAAACTTTAAAAATTCTGCATGAGTGATACTTCTTTCTGAAGGCTTTTTAGAAAGATCTAAAATATAACTATTAAAATATTTTAATAAATGACTCAATAGTAATGGTTTCTTAGAGTAAATAACTAACAACAAATTTGAGCTCATATAACAATTCAGGATGAAACTTTTTAATATTGTTTTTTACTTTATCTTTAAAATAATAATCAAAAGACTTCAAAAGGTGAATGTTCCTACAATCTTCAGCATAAACAACATCTAACTCTCTCGAATAAATCTTATTATGTATATGATAGAAATCATAACGATCAATAAGATCATTAAAAAAGTCTTTTAGATATGTATCAACCTCCGCAACTTTTTCAGAGTTTATACTTTCTATTATTTTTTTAACAAATTCAGTTTCAAACATTTTTAATTTAAAAAAATTGTGCATAGTATATTACTATTAAAGCAAAATTTCATTGTATTACAATACAAAAAAATATTAAAGGTAAATGTAATTCATCTTACTCTAAGTAAACCTAAATTCTAAAATTTCTGACAAAAATACAACTTATAAACCATGCTTAATTTTCCATCTAGCAGTCAAAAAAAATATTTGATATACTCTTGAACATGGCTATCTGTCAATGAATTCTGGAAATTTATATAGATAGATTAATATTGTATTGAAAAACAAGATTTTCATATGAATGCAAAAGCTGCTCTTAAAGATATTGCAGAAGAAATAGACAAAAGAGTCGAAGATATTCTTGACACTGAAAGATCCCAATCAGATAATATCTCACCAATAATTAAAGATATATTAAATAATATTCCAGCAGTTTGTTTTGGAGGTAAAAGATTACGAGGGGCATTTGTTTATTATAGCTACTTAATGTTTGGAGGCAAAGATATTGATGAGATTTTAAAAGTTTCTGCCGTCTTTGAAATACTTCATTCTTACTTACTTGCTCATGATGACGTAATGGATAAATCTTCAGTTAGACATAGAAAACCAACTCTACATAAGATATATCAAAATAAAATTAAAGAAGTGAAGCCATTTTATAGAGATTCAAGACATTTTGGAGAAAGTATCGCTATAAATATTGGTGATGTACTATCTCACTTATCATCATACACACTTGCTAACACAAATTTTGATGCGGAAAATAAAATAAGAGTCTTTTCAAAATATAACAGAGAATTTACAGATACAGGTTATGGACAGATTATTGATATTTATGGAGAAGTAAAAGATGATGTAGATGAAGAGTATGTAATGAAAGTGCATTATTATAAAACCGGTAAATATACTTACGAAACACCTTTACATGTAGGAGCAATCCTTGCAGGAGCAAAAGATGAGGATTTAAAAGCTTTAACAGAATATGCGATTCCAGGAGGAATCGCATTTCAATTACAAGATGATATCTTGGGTATGTTTGGAGATGAATATCGAATTGGGAAACCAGCTAATTCGGATTTAAAGGAAGGCAAGAAAACTTTTTAATTGTTAAAGCTTTAGAAAAAGGAATCGGAACCAAATTGAAATTATTCGAAGAAATTTAGGAAATCCGCATATAAAAACAAAAGATCTCGAAGAAGTAAGAAAAGTGATTATCGATACTGGATCATTAGAATATTCTAAACAAAAAGCTTTACAATTAGTTAGAAAAGCTCAAGCTGGCCTAGAAAAATATAAAAATCCTCATTGGCAAGATGGAGGAAAAGAATTCTTGGATGGAATTGCCGATTATATGATTAATAGAGATTTATAAAAACTGCTACTAATACAATTTTTTGCTACAATATTCATAAATATATCTTATATTCATTCAAATGTTTAATTTCAACGAAGCTCTTACATATATCTTTAAAGAAAAACATTGGGGATATAAATTTTTAATCCCATTTGGATTGCAGCTTTTAATCGTGATTCCATCTTTATTAATTACTTTAACAAATGGTGCTGCACAAAATAATTATTTGAATACAAATAATTACATGATGGGATATAACATGGGGTACAACTATAGTTATAATGCTTATAACACAAGTAATAGCGTGTTTTCATTACTATTCCTATGTATTTTCTGCTTCAGTTTTATACCATACATTGTAGTAAATCTATGGTACATGTATGAAAACACGCAAGCAGGAATTCAAAATCGGGAAACTAAACCCATTTGGAAAAATAATTTAACAGATACTTTAAAAAAATCAGGGAAATACTTTTTAGTTAGTCTTTTTTATGGGTTTATTGCTCTAATAGTAATTCTTTTGCTTTTAGGGATATTCTGTGTTGGGATGGTTGCACTTACTGCAGTTGGATATTCAAGTCTTCAAGCATCAAGCTTACAAAATAATATTGCATTCTTTTTAACTTCAGGAGTAGGAATAGCGCTTTTATGTTCATTACTTTTTGTAGGAATAGCTTTGTATGTAATATTCTATTTAGCTTTTACTCCAGCAGTACTACGATTGATTGGAAGCAATACATTTGCTGAAGGTTTAAAAGTCCGCGAATCATGGAGAATTGGTTGGAAATATAAATGGAGATTCATTTATCTATTATGTCTTATGTTTATATTTGCATTTATTTTTGGAATATTTAGTGCATTAGGTGGAGTTGTAACAGATTTTTTAGGTCAAGGTTCCACTTTATTAAATTTCATTTTCCAGACTCTTTATCAAATTGTTGTAGCAGCAATAACTACGTACTTTGCTTATTTTGTTTATACAAGACTGATAGGTCAATTATTTAGAAATATTGTTCAGGATGAAGAAAGTCTTAAATTTATAAAACTTTAAGATTCACCTAGAAAAGCAATTAGATCATTCATGTAGATTTTTAGCATATTAATTAGTTCTTCATTTTGAGAGCCATTTATTATATCCTCCGAAGTTGCTCTATTACCTTCTAAATCTGGCATTTGTTGTTTTAAACGTTTCGACTTACGAACTTTTTCAGAAATCTTTATAAAAGCTTTAATCCGTTTTACAGCCCTTTTAATAATTGATCTATATCCTGTTCTATCATTTAAATATATGGATGTAAAAGGTGGAGCGATCATTAAGTAATCACCTAAAGTTTTATATCCTGAAGCCCAGATAAAATCTAGAATTTCTTCGGATTTACTACTCAGCTGGCATATAATAATTAACTCATCTTTAGTAAAAACTGTATCAATAATTTTATTACCTCTACTAGCAGATCTAATGATTTGACCTTCTTGTGAAATATATACCTTCCCTAATTGACTTACATATACACTTTCGCAATTATTTATATTATTTGTCATAATTATTTTGTAAAAACTAATTTTAAATATTAGCATAAGAGAATGAATAAGAATTTGGGGATATTATCTTTTATAGTTGTAACAGTTGGTATTATCATTTGTTTCTTAGTTGATTCTTCGATTCTAGATAAACAAAATTATGTTTTCAGCGAATTTGGAGTAATGAAAAAAACTTCTTTGATTTTTAATCTCACTCTGATTATCGGAGGGTTTATCAATCTACTTTACTCTGAATATTTAAGGAAAAATCTAAAATTAAAAATTAGTAATTATATTTCAATTTTATTATATATTTCCTCTATTTCGCTTATTGGAGTTGGATTGATCCCTTTCAATTTAAATGGAGTAATTCATTATATTCTTGCAGGAGTTCTATTTTTTATTATGCCATTAGCTTACTTCTTTGTTGGAAGAATTCTAAAGGATAAAACTATTCAAATATTATGTTTACTGAATATTATCTTAGTATTAATAAGTTTCAATTTTATAAAGCCAGATATTGTCTCAGAGGTAATATTCGCACTATTTATACTAATTACATTAGTATTTCTTTGGATAAAAGCTTTAGAAACTAACTAGTAAATAATGTTATTAAGCTTCTTTATTGTCAATTTGTTTTAATCGTATACTAAACTTACCTTCTTTATCAGCTTCAACAATTACCATTGTATTACCTGTAATTGCATAGTAAACAATTTCACCACCAGTTTTTCTAAACGGCTTTAAAGATAGCATACCTCCCATAAGAGATAAAGATATGGGAGTATTATCACCATATTTAAACCTGATCTCAGCATCTAACCACTTCTCAGGTCCTTCTGGTATTGAAGCACTGGCTGCAGATTCTGCATACGCCCTTTCTTCAATTTCATCATAATAATTTGTACTCATTTAATTTTTATAACTAATTACTGATGAATTTTACTACAATCATCAACAGTTGGAAACACTTTTTAAATTATCTATAAAATCTTATTATGATCCTATCTTCCTATAAACACTTAAATAGATTAAAAAGTAATGATATAATTATACGCCTTTATTGCTGCCGGTTCGTCTAATGGTAGGACAGCGGCCTTTGGAGCCGCTAATTAGGGTTCGAGTCCCCGACCGGCAAATTTTTATACCTTCTAAAGTCTTTTCATAACATACTCAACTATACTTAAAGTAGTATTTTTATGGTATAATGGGTATATATGAAAAATGCGTTAAATACTTTTGCAAACATAAATATTTATATAGGTATAGCTTTACTTGTTATACCTGTCATTTTCCTTTTATTTACAGGTGTTAATAATAACAGCTATACAACTGTATCTGCAAATAATACAAATCAAGAAATACTTTCAGAAGAAGTTATTGATCCAAGCTATAAAGCCGATTCTACAAGGATTTCAACAACTGAACAAATACTTGTTCCAACAAAGAATGCTGTAACATATGGAAATAAAATCCAAGTTAAGTCTGTTGGGATAGATGCTTTAATTTATGAATGTGCAACTTCTGTTTGTGGTTTAACTAAAGGAGTTTGGAGACTTCCTGATTTTGGTACTCCGATAAATGATAATTCGCCAATTGTTTTAGCTGCCCACAGGTGGGGTCCAGATAATTTATCTACAGCCGATAGGATAAAAAATCTTTTCTATAATGCTGACAAGATATTTGAAGGTGACATGATTGAATTAACTTGGAATAATAAGGTATATAAATACAAAGTTACATATAAAGAAGAAAACAGTTATATTACAAAAAATTCAGATTTAATACTGGTTACTTGTAAATATTACAATTCAGATATAAGAATTATTGTGTACGCAAAGAAAATTTAATTAAAATATTATTTTAAATATAAAATGAGTTTTTTAGGAAAAGCAAGAAATGTAGCTATAGGAGCAGCAGCTTTAGCAACTGTAGGCCTAAATTTTGATCGAAATCAAAGAGTCGAGAATATTAAAGATTTTGAAAAGAAAATTACAGATTTAAATTTGGATTTTTACAAATTTCAATCAGACAATTTTGATTCAAGAATGTATTTTTCAAGATCTGTATATACTGATATAGTTACTGCCTTAAGTTTTGCTGAAGGTGATAAATTACCCTACATTCAATTAAGTGGTGACGATGAGATACCGACCCATTCTCAGGAAGCATATTCCCAGTATCAGTACACGCATCCGTTTGGACCATCCTATCAACTTAACCAAGAACGAATTATTTCAACTTATAAACTCATTCTAGATCAACTAGATGGAACCAAAAATTTATTAAAGCACTTTGAACAAACTAACATTATACCAGAAGATGCTAATACTTGGGGTTGGATTGTAGATTCACTTGATTTTTCACTCAATTACTTAAGTCAAGCCAACACTTATCTAACAGATGCAATAAATGGGAATAGGCTCCTTACAAGAGATGAGTTACTTAATTTAAAAGAAGCACTCTATGAAGTACACAGGGGGATGGAATCTTTTCATAATTTTTTCCAAGATGCAATAGATAAAGTAACAAATGAAAGAACAGGTCAAATCATATCAGCAATATCATTTGCAGTAACATTATTTCTGAGTGGTTATCTTATGAAATTTATTAGAAGAAATAAAGATGAGCCTGAAATTGAAGGTGAAAAACCAAAGAGAGTTGATGCCAACTACCCTATTCCCTTATTAACTAATGAAGGCGAAGTTGTATATGTTAGGTTAATACATAAAACCGATAATGAGCTTTATTTTCAGACACCAGATATGAAGGTTATTATTCAACCAATTGATGATGAAACTGAAGTAAAGAGGAAAATGATTCCTGATAGTGCTGAGTCAGATGAATTAGATTTAGGCTATTTTCATGAAGAGAGAGATCAAGCTAAATTTGAAGGCTAAATTTTAGATTTTAAATAAACTTATGAAAAATATATTAGGAAAAGCAAGAAATGTAGCTATTGCAGCCGGTGCTGCAGCTACAGTTGGATTGGGATATAAATATATGAAAGATACAAACTCTTTATTAGAAACTGAAAATTCAATTCATGTATTTGAATCAGATTTATACAAAGACACAAATCTAAAGCAATATATATTTACTGCAGCAGAACAAGATATAGATTTTAGTGAAATCACAACTAATGACATTGCACTCCAATATGCCCAAGGGGATGAACTTCCTTTCATAGAAGCAACTAATCAATCAATAGCGTACCAACTTACTGAGAAACAGATAATTAACACTTATCCTTACATTCTGATTAGATTTGAGAGTTTCTTTAAAAACTTTGCAGATATTTTCATGAGAATGGGCTTTGAAATGAACAATACTGAAGCACATGATTTCGTAGTTCCTAATGATTCTAGGGAATTAGGTAATCTAATAGCGAATGGTGTTAATCAAGTCTCACCAGTATATTATACAACCATAAAAAGAATAATCAATAATGCAATAAATGAAAATAGATTATTAACAAGAACTGAGCTTGATTTAATTAATAAAGAGCTTGCTGTAATACATCATTTTACTCAGTATGTTATTAATACTCTAAATCAAATATTAATAAATACTCAAGACGAAGATTCTACTGCTATTATAATTGCAGCTATAACATCATTAACCTTGCTTCTTACAAAATTTTTTATCAAATCAAGTAATAATAATGAAGAAACAGGGGGAAATGAAGATACTGAAGACGAGAAACCAAAAAGAGATGATGTTAAATTTCCTATTCCTTTGCTAACTACTGAGTCTGAAATAGTTTATGTCCGAGAATTAACTAGAGATGACAAAGCTATTTATTATCAAGGATCGGATTTAAAAATTCATATAGTACCCATTGATGATGAAGTTGAAATTAAAAGAAAATTAACTGAAGAAGATGATCTCCCATATGACCAAAATTATGATTATTATACTGATAATTCTATACAGGCTAATTTAGAAGCTTAATTTAAATTTTAAAATATAAACTTATGAAAAATATATTAGGAAAAGTAAGAAATGTAGCTGTTGCAGCCGGTGCTGCTACCGCTATTGGCATGGAAGTACAAAATTTACAAAAAGTATCAGATCTAGAAGATGTTAGAGACAGAATTGCCAATGTTGGACTAATGCAATTATTTCAAGATAGAACTGATTACTTTGATGACCAGAACTTCTATGCAGTTGATATAGCTCTAAACTATTACAATGAAGGGGAATTGCCATATATAAATGATCATTATGGTCAAGTCGACCAGCAGTTCACTATAGAAGATATTATAAATGCCTATAAAATTATAGATACGAGAATAGTTGATATAACTAATACTTTAGTTAAAATTTTTAATCCAATGGAATCAGAATGGTTAAAAATTTATTGGAACAATAATTTTTTATTCGGTAGAGAAGATTATAGAGGTACACCAATAGGTATTCGTGAAATCACTTATCAATTTCAAACTATTAGAGAAAGTTTGCAGAAAGCAATTTCAGAAGATAGATTGTTAAGTGAATCAGAGTTAAGAACTATAAGAAATCAATTAGCCAAACAAAATATACTATTCGCTAGAGCTGTAGAGAATTTAGATAAGTATATAAAGGAAAATCCAGCTCACCAAGATGTAGATATATTAAAATTTGCACTTGCTTCACTGACATTACTATTATCAAAGTATGCATTTCTTTTAAGAAAAAAAGTAAACGAAAAACTGAAGAACCGACAGATAAAAGGTATAAAGACGAAAGTACTTAATACTGAAGGCGAAATGGTCGATGCTCATTTAATAAAAATTGAAGGAGATAATTTTTACTTTATGACTGATGATGGAGATTTAGTTATTGAGAAAAGAAAAATGCAAATGGCTCAATTAGCTGAAGAAGAAATTCCTGCTGAGAATATGGAAGAAAGTCCAATAATTAATGAGATGGAACAAGGGACATTAGAATCTTAATATACCTTGATAGTATACGAGATTAATGATATAATAGTAATATATTAATTTAATATTATAAAAATGTTAAAGAAATTAATAAAACAAACTATCGGATACTCCTTACTTTTTGGAGTAGTTTCTTTAGTTAGTCCAGTTGCAGTAGCAGCTAGTGACGCAACAAAAATAAACCTTTATGGAATTAATACTGGTATTATTCCAACAGAAGCAGCAATTACAGATGTTGAAGTTGTAGCAATTGTTGCAAGTATAGTAGTTGGAGGTATATTAATTGCAAACGGTAAATTATTAAAAAGAGTTTTAAAGAAATAATTAATAGTATAGATTTTGAAAGGCGGGTGATTTATTATAAATAAATCACCCGCCTTTATTATTTAATAAATTCAGGTATAGATACTAATTAAATATTCTAAATGAAACAAAAAGCTGTAACTTTTATCCCAGGAATTTCTCGAGTAATCTCCAATATTACCCCTATATTGATTCTTTTCGTCTTTACAAAATTTGAAGATGCAACAGAAATTGGAGCTTTAAATTACTTTATATCATTAATAGTATTAATCGGAATATTTACAGATTTTGGACTTACTGAATCAATACAAAGGTTTCTTTCACACTATGATTCGAAAAAATTAATATTCCCAACTATTGCCCTTGAGTTTATTTTAACGATAGTCGGAGGGTTAATATTTGTTGCAGCAGACTTGATTTCAAAAGGACAGTTAAGCTACAACCACACTTTAGTCTTGTTCTTTATATTAATATTTTCTGCAAGTAATGTAATAATTCTGGTATTTAATGGGCTGCAGGATAACTTAAGAACAAGTCAGTATTTTCTTGGTGCCGCAATATTATTTATATTGACAACCTTTATTCTCTATTTTACCGGAACAAATGCAGTAGATTCATTTTTATATGGGAGGTTAGTATCATGGATAGTATTCACTTTTCTCCCAATTCTTGATCTTTATAAAAAACAATTTTTTGAGTTTAGTATAAAACTTCCTAAAAGATTTGTGACATTTGCTGTGAACAACTTTATGATTATTTTTTCATATAGTGTTTATAATCAATGGGATTCAATATTAATAACAAAAACACTTGGTGAATATCAAAATGGTATCTATAAGCCTATAGCACTTTTGGCTAGTGCTCCATATGTCATAAGTGTAGCATTGAATACTAAACTCCTACCTGAATATAGTAAGTTACATAAAGAGGATAAAATAAAAGAGATCAGAAAAAGTTTTCTATATTTTACAAAACTTCTATTTGCAGGAAGTACTATTTTAGTTTTAATTAGTATTCCATTAGCGAAGTTAGGACTATCAATAGTTTATAACAATGAAATAGCAGAAAATGGATATTTTTATTTTAGTCCAATTCTATTGGCTATATTGATTTACGTATGTGCTATCCCAGCAGTTTCAATGCTTCAAGCCATCGGAAGAGAACATGTAATTAGGAACGCAGCTTTGATTCAAAGTATTGGATTTGTTGTCCTTTCTACTCTACTGTTACCTCAATTCGGGTTGATAATATTACCTTTAATTTTAATCGGAATAAATATAATCTTCTTTGCAGTAAATTTTGTTAATGCATTTAAGGTTAAATAATCTCACTTTCCAAGGAGTATAAAGTTTCCAGTTTTATAAAATGTTCCATATCCTGAATTTTGGAGATATTCAACAGATTTAGGTAATTCTTTTATACTGTAATCATTATTAAGCGGTAACGAATAAGTATTATTAAGCCAATTAGTATTATTAGCTTTCAAAGTTTCTTCTAATCTAGATGAGTACAAAAAACATATATTATTTTTATTTGAGTTCTTCAATTCATCAATATTAATTAAACTATTCCAAGTCAAAGAAGATGGAGTATTTATAAAATTATATAATGATTGTCTTGACTCTGGTGAAATATATTGAGCTGCAGCAGTTTGATTTTTAGTAAGACCAGCAACCATAATCTGTGAATAAGGATCTGAAATTATAGTGCAAGAATTAGAAAAATTACTATTTAAATAATTGACTAATTTTGAATCCTCAAATGTAACTGCAGAGACCGTACCATCTCGTTGGCTATAAAACTCTGAATATGTATTGTAATTAACTGCAAAATTAAAGATATAAATAACGATTATCATTATACTGACTAATCCATAGAGCTTTATACTCATTCTTGTATCAATTAAATAATTTACTACAAGAATTGAAGAAAAAATCCCTAACCCAATTAGAAATTTATTAGCGTATGTTGGTCCGAGTACATATATTGAAATTCCTATAAATAAGTAGACTAATGCATACATTCCGAATCTTAATCTGTTTTTATCCTTTAAAAAGTACCAAATTGAAAATAAAACAAAAACCAAAGGAATTCCTAAAGTATTGTAGATAAATAGTAAATTATCTGGGAAAGATAAGTTAGTTGCACTTCCTATTGACTGAATATCAGATGCTTGAAAATTCTGTTCAATAGAAAAGCCTCTTGAAGATAATAAAATTACGACTAAAAGCGGAATTAATGAATATAAGAAGTATCTATTGAATTTATTGTCATTTATAATCGCATCAAGATATTTATTTTTATAAAGAAAATAAATGATTAATAAAATTGAAAGATATGCTCCAATTATAAAATGAATCAATAAAAGCATAATTATTCCAAGGATCAAATGGATAAATTTGAATTTCTTTAGTAAAAATAATGAAATAAAAATATAAAATGCTAAAGTCTGAGGAATAAAGAAAACAAAATCGTATGCTCCATTAACAAAAACAAAAATTGAAATTAAAGCTGCAAAAATTGATAAGCTTCTTCGTTTTAAAAAAGTAATAAAAAATTTGTATAAAAGAGAAATTCCAAGTATTCCCCAAACAAAATCTAGAACATAGAAAACTCTAACAAGATTATTTCCAGCATAACTTCCAAAAACTCCTAGAATAGAATGATAAAAAGTCGTATATCCTGCTTTTAGAAACAAATTAGAGCACTGATTAGGAATTATGCACAATATATCACCGTTTACCATCCCATTCACCGCTGCCTGGTGTTGAAGGTAGTCTAAGGCCAAAATAGAGCCATTTTGACGTATTAGAAGCAATATAATTACATATAAAATCGAACCAATTACGATTGGGAATAAATGCTTTTTGGCGTTTTTTATTTCTGAGACTGGAGAATAGAAAACATAATATAAAACAAGAATATTAGAAACCAAGACTACAAAAATAAAAAACGCCCTTGATAACACTTGAAAGTCTGAAATCCCAAGATTTGAACCAAAATATATCAGAAAATATGCTGCAGGATAAATAAATAACCCTAAAATTGAATAAATGCTTATAAATTGTTTTCTAAAAACAACTTTTGAAATTAGGTTAGGAAGAACTAAAACAGCTGAAATTGAGAAGAAAATCCATAAATCACTATTTTCAAGAGCAGTATAACCTCCTATTAGAAATAAGATCAGAAAATGTACAAAGAATATAATATAAGCAATTGTGAATATTTTCTTGCTAACCGAAAGCGTTTTAAATTTTTTATAAAAAATTGTAGTCGAGAAAAATTTATAAAACGAACTCTGAGTAAATTTTTGTTCCAGGCTCTGTATCAAACCAAGAGATCTGAATTTAACAAACATATTTATAAATTTTTCTTCAATAATATCTTCAATCAAATCCCTAATTTAACAAACATTACTAGAATTTTATACTATTTCAGAAGCTTCTCAACTTTAATTGCTCTCTATTTTCATATTTATATCAAAATTCATGCTTGAGGAGTATACCTGCTTAATTATTAACGATTTTCTATTCCCAAAATCCGAGATAGTATAATTTGAGTCTTTATAAATTGTTATTGAACAATCAATATCTTTTATTACAACTGAATCATCATTGTATATGATTTCAGATTCTCTAGAATAGTCAAGTTGTATTTGGTAATTAAAGTTTTTTGTAAGACTGTAATTTGTATTTATATCATCGTTTAAATTGATACCATTTGCACCTTCTCTTCTTAGTTCTAATTCTCTAGAATTATTTCCAGACTGAACTTTTTGATAATATGTCTCATTCATCCAAGCCAAATTAAAACCTATTACTGAATTATTAAAACTATCAATTTGTTGAAAAGGTCTAATTGTCTGTGATGATTTATCGTCAATAATATCTGCTTCCGGTCTAAGCACAAAATATTGTCCATTCTTTAATGCAACTACCAACGAAGTTTGGTTAAATTCAACATCTAAAGGAATATATGTTAACGATTTATAAGCTTGGAAAAAGCTAATAATTAAGGAAATTAAAACTATTCCAATTACAAAAAATTTTGAATTTAAGAATTTTGTGTTCATTTTAATCTAAATTAAAATGTAATTTAGGGCTAATTTGCAGTTTACCTTTCTTTAATTCAACAAACTGCATATTGTATTTATATTCTTCTATAAAGTCTAAATATTTTTTAAATACTTTTTGATCTGAAAAATGATTGAATGCATTTGTTTTAATCTGATTATTTAGTGAGTATTTTTTATCATTACTAAACTGATTCATTGCTATTTCAATTTTGAAAATTAGATCTTCTACATCTTTTCTTCCAAAACTTAAATAATATGTCCCTAATTTCTTAGCAACTTCAATATTACTTGGAGCATCTGAAAGAACTGGAATACTTCCTAATGAAGCTGCTTCAACAATTCCTAATGATAATCCTTCATTTATTGAAGAATTTATATAAATTGCAGAATTACTTAAAATCGTAAATAACTCAGATTGAGGTAAAAATTTTGGAATGAATTCAATATTTATAGGTAATTGCTTTATTTCAGAAAATATACTATGCCCTTCACCAATGAATAAAAATCTCCAATCTGGATAACTTTTTGCAAGGAATAAGAATGCTTGAGCAGTTGTATTAGGATCTTTAACAGGAATAAATTTAGTAGAAAATACTACAATCTTTTCTCTTCTGAATGATTTAAATTTTTTAATAAAATCAGTATCAAAGCCATTATTTATTACAACTATATTGTCTGGATTTAACTTGAAATTGTATACAATATATTCTTTATTAGTTCTTGAAACTGCAATGATATTTTTTGCATTTTTTAATACTTTACTAAAAAGTCTCTTATCAAGCTGTGCACCAATAAATTCAATTATCTTATTATTAAAGTAATTAGAAGTTGTTGTATGAGATACAACAATATAATCTCTTTTTAAAATCTTTGTGATTATTAATGCTTGAATACTGCTGAATAAATGTCTGTCATGAACAAAAATTATTGCATTTGGGTTATTTTTTATAATTTTATAAGTTTTGATAAAGAATTTTATTGTGAATAAAGGATAAGTTCCTCCAAATATAGCAAAACTCTTTATACTTAAACCTTCAAATCCGTTTAATTTATAATGTGAATTACTTCCATTTCCATGGATAGCTAAACAATTATAACCACTTTTTGATAATGTTTTTAACAATTTATAGGCGATGTTTTCAAGCCCTCCAACTTTTGGGTAAAAGAAATGCGAGATTGAAATTATGTCGTATTGATTTTTATTCATATTTTGTTAAATAAAGATAAAGCGGCGGCTTTCAGCCGCCGCTTTATTTAAAATACTCAACCTACTAATAACAATTATTTATTATCACTAGGTCGAGCCGGAGAGGCTCTTTCGAGACACTCTCCGGTCGACCCTGCTCATGTTACGGAGCCCATACCGGCAGCAAGCTGCCGACTTCGAGGACCACATTGTGGTAATTCGAATCGGGCACGAAAAGATCCGCCCAGGCACCCTCGCCGGTCCGCGCGTTGTACCGCGACATGATAGCAACCTTGTCCCAGCTCATGTACTGAAGCTGGGAAGCAAAGCATCCAAGACTCGGTAGTGAACCATCGTCCGATTGGAGAACCCAGATGGAACCAGGCGGGAACGCCGGCATTGCCATCGTGCTCGGCGGCAGGATGGTAATGACTTCACGCCAAGGAATTTCTGCGCCATTGATGATCACTGCCGCGCTCGGATTCGCCTGGTAAAAGGCCAAACCGTGAGGCAGCGCCATGCCGCGCTCATTGACGACGCCGTTGAAAGCTTCCGCAAACCGGCAACCCGTAGAATCGCTAAAGTAGGACATCCACAAGGGGATATCCTCTTCCAGCAAGGGCGTGTTCGGATCGGGAACATCTGTCGCCGCCTCGTCCTGCGCGAGGACGGTGTGACCAACCACGAACAAGAAAACGACAACCAGTAGCAAAGCAAAAAATCCAAACTTCTTCATGACCTATCCTCCTCTCGTTTCCGAGATATAAGCCCCTGGTCTTGGGGTTGCGGCCAGAGGCCGCATTTTCGTTTTAAAAGTCGCTTTGCGTTTTCGCCAGGGTAGCAACCTTTCATCCCTCTGCTGTCCAACCGAAATGGTCAGATTCCCCAGCAGCGCACAAAACAGAAACGATTTATATCAAAAACTTATCAAATTCACTTCTTAACCTAGAACTAGTATTTCATTATGAGTAAATAAATCATTCCCGTTTTGCACGCCACTGAGTATTCGCAGAAAGTAAAGATTGCTTTCCGTAATATAAAAGCAGGGTCATTAGTAATCTTTCACAGCTTTCGCATATGAATTTTCAGATTACTAACAACATTAATCCTATAAATAGGATTGCTGTTGTTAAAGAACCAGTAAAAACTATATATAATAGATATTTACTATAATAAGTATATATTATGGGGATATATTTGTCAATAATAAGACTAGTTTTCATCTAATCCAAAATTTGGAAGAAAATCTAAAATATTTAGTCTTGTTGGAATAGAAATATCTTGATTCCCAACATTAAATATCGGTGGGAACAGATACGATATTCCATCGTCACCTTTAATAACTTGACGTACTTCCACATAAAAAAGATTAAAAATAGCTCTATTTAAAAATTCAATTTTATCTTTTTCTGATAAATCATGTGTTAAAACATAAGTATATAAATATTGAATACTTTTTTTGAGGATTTCCTTAATTTGATCAGGATCATTTGTAACAGATTCAATATCATTAAAACCAAAATCTTCAAGATGTAATATACCAAAGATAGAAATATCATTTGGGTCAATATTCTTGCTTTCTAATACTTTTCTGACAATTAAATGTTTAAATGCAGTTAATAAAGTTCTTTCATAAACTCCAAAATCAGATTTAACCTCTATTTTTAAATTACAATCATTAACTGACTCCTCATACAGTACTGCTAAAGCTCTCCCAATTTCAGCAAATATATCTTGACCAAACAACACAATAGATAATGGAACAGCTCCCATTGCAAAATATTTTAAAAATTGACGTCTTGTAAATTGAGTTTTTTTTATTTTCAGAAAAGAAAGAGCACCCAACAATGCTGAGCCAGTTACTAATCCACCTTTAATTAATTTCTCATGATTAGGATCATCTTGAGTTGTTGAAAGCTCTACTGGATCAGCTGCTAAAACTATTGAATTATCTGGCAAATTTCCGACAAAGTAAGTAAATGAATCACTAATATTTGGATCTATATAAAAAGATTCTCCAGAACTTAAAAGATTGGCTGATATACCATCCATTGAAATCACTGGAACTCTACCAGGATAACTATGTATATTTTTATTAATTGCATCTAAAGTAGTTTTATTTGCCCTTTGATCCATAATAGAAGTTGGATGAGACCATGCAATAAACTTTACTCCAGAAACCAGATTGCATGTATCAGAAATCTTAATAGTATTGTTATCCACAAAGGAAAAATGTTAAAATTACTGCGTAAATATAACACAGTTAAGCTATATAGAAAAATCTATGAAATCAATATTAGAAAATTTAGTAAATAAAATAGAAAGTAAACCATTAAGAGATTATCTGCCGTTAAGAATAATAATTACATTATTAGTACTTACAGGGAATATTGGCAGTATTATGAATCAGAAGCTACTTGGTGAGGTTATAAATGATGATTCCTCGTATATTTTACAAAATAAAATCAGGATTGTAGATTTGGATCTGTTCACAAACAAAATGATTCAATCCAGCATTCAGAATATTAATATTGACGATCAAGATAAAATCACCTTTCTAATTACTGGTAATACAGATACTAGTTTCCAACTGGTTAGAGATAAGATTGATGAGATAGAATTTCATTTAAATAATATAAAAAATAATAGTAATTTTAGTGAAGATTCTGAAACATATAGATTAATAGAAGAATCTCTTAACAAGTTCAACGAAATAACTTCATTAATGAACGAATTCAAAAACAAAGAAATTATGACTCAAGATGATTTAACCAATTTCCAGGTAGTAAAAGATGACCTTATTAATTTATTACGAGCTCTTTTTAACTCTCTTGATAATTATATTTATTATTTATCAAATATATATAATATTCTAAATACAGGAATTTCAAATATTATTGGAATACTTGAAACATATTATATATTGCTTTATCTCTGGTCAGTATATTCTGTCAAAAATAAAGACGGTAAAATAGAAGTACTTTACGAAGTAGATTCAAAAGTTTTTGAGAATAATTTTACAAATTATTTAACTGAGTCCTAATATTATTCCTGAATAGTTATAGAAACTTTTCCAGACATAAACTCTACTTTCTTCACCTGTACTTGAATATTACTTTCAGCATCACTTGTACTCTGTATTATATTATCGACACTCAACTGGTCATTCAAATTATTCCAAAGATCTGGTGGAATCAATGAATCTAGGAGTGGGCTTCCAGTAGTTAAATTTTCAATCGTAAATTTTGTTCCATCTTCATTAGTTTTTATATCTGCACTAACTGTTATCCCTTCTAAAAGTGATGCATCTATAGGAAGATTCTTTATTTCAGTAGAGTTTTGAACTTCAGGAGATTGAAGTACTTTTCCTATATCAATTTGTATATGTGCAATCCCTGGCTCAAATTTTAATGCAATAGCTGTAGGATCTACACCTTTTGCATCTTTTAAAATCGAAGCTAACAATTCATCTTCAGTAAAAGTGACTGTATATAATGGATGATCTGCATTTGTACTCTGAGAATCTATTGCATCCATTCTTTTTTGATCAAACAAAGTTGGGAAATCTTCTGTATTTGTAATTTGCTTATCACTTACGGTAGTCAATGTTGAATCTGGGGCTCTCTGAACTGTAGTTGCAAGGCTTTGCACTAACTGCATTCTAAACACATAAATTCCAATACAACTCAAAACACATAATACACATAAAACCAATAATCCTATAAGAATACAACTTCTTAATTTATGAGATTCCTTTGGCGCAGAAGTATTACTTGCTGGTGGATTTTCAACTTTAGATTGCTTAGGATGTGGTACAGATTTAGTCTTATCTGATTCCTGAGCAACCTGTCCATTATTATTAGAATCCGGATCTATTGCATCTTGATGAGCTTTTACATCAATATTCTCTCCTACATCTTTTGGAACATGGTTCCCTTCAACTACTTTAACTCCTTTCATATGATTTGAATCATCCTCAACTGATGTTGTATCATTTTTATCTTCTTCAGCCATAATTATAATGATTATAAATATTAATAAATAATACACGGAAGAAAAAAAAGTCGCAACAATCTGAAGTTTCTATAAATTTAAATGGATAGATTCTTCTTTATAGTTTCTTTCCTGTCTCTTATCTTTAAGTATTTTGGAAATATTCAACATTTCTAAGAATATGATTAATAAAGCAGGGATAAGAATTATAAAAATAAATCCCAATTTAGTTTTTGCAAAACCAATAATATAACCAACATAAGGTATATGAAAAGTTACTTTACCTAAAACATCCAACTTGTTCGCAGTCCAAGGATCTTTTCCTGTATTTGCGTCCCCTTTTGTTTCATAAAAAGTATCTCCATTATCATTCTTAATATCTGCGATACGGTGAGTTACATTAATATTTTTTGGAGCAATTTCACCAAGATTGGATTTATATGTAATGATATCTCCGACTTGATATGAATCTTGTTGAGAAACAAAAACCATACTACCCTGAGGAATCTCAGGTTCCATAGATCCTGTTTCTACTACAAAAATTTGAGCACTTTTTGGAATACCTAATACGGATAATAAAGTTAAAACTGAAATTACTAAAATTATTGAAACTAAAATAACTGAAAATACTTTCAAGATTTTTTTTAAATTTTTCATTTTATAAATAATAAGTTATTGAATCTGAGGGCCCCGATGGAATCGGGGCTCTCAATGTACATTAGTTTCAACCCTATTTAGTCTTCTGTGTAAGAAGTAGGAAATGAAACTGGGGATGAAGTGGGAACTTCATTTGTCCCTATTGCATAAAATACTCCAGTCCATGTACATGTTTCATTAGCTTGATTATTATTTGCATGATAATCAAGTCCTGCTCTTATTCTTACAGCAGCTACATCATCTGGATTCATACTTGGGTCGAATACTCTATGATGCCCTGTAATTTCTTCTTTCTGATTAAAACCTTTTATAGCATTAATGTTCCATTTATATACATTGTACATAAATTCGTCTCCATCCTTTGGACCAGTCTTGATCTGAATATTAGTCTTAACACAAGCATCACCAACAACATCTGTAACATAAAAATACAGCCTTACATTATTATTCGAGTTGTTTGTTACCAAATATCTCTGCCAATCTGTCCATTGTCCAGGCATTAAACCATCTGCAATTATTGGAAGTGGCGTCTGTTCAGAACCATCTCCATTAAGCTGAATATCTATTGCTCCTGTAGAAATTGAATTTCCCGGAATTGTTGCTGAATCGCTAAATACAGCAAATGCAATCTCACCAATACTAGCTACTAATGCCACTATTACTAAAACACTAGCTAAAATTCTTCGCATTTCATCAATGTTAACAATTAAAATATTACTTGAATGACTAATTGTTCAACCTCCTTCCCGTAATAAATTAAAAAGTAATATATTGAAGATACGGTTGTTATGTAAAAAGTTGCCAAAAGTTGGTGTAAATTTAAAGTAAAGTTTAGAGATAGAAGAATAATTCTTTACAAGAATTTAATAGAAGAATTATATAAAATTAATATAAATATACGATGAAAACATCTTGAATTTATTCTGAAGAGTCTTTTTCAATCTGAGTTAATGTTCTTCCTGTTTTAGCAGAATTATCTTCGTTAGGAAATGCCTTGCCCTCAAACTCATCTTTATCTTTTATCATTAGCCAGGATTTTTCACCTGCTCTTTTAAATCTTACTAGAGCATATTTCCCTTTGAGTTTTTTACCTTGAAGAAATAATTTTACCGCTCCTTTTTTTAAAGCTTTATTTATTTCTGTTTGAATTTCACTTCTATCTTTTACTTCCTTTGTTCCATCAGGAAGTTCAGGAATGTAATATGTACCTTCGTCCCAAACCATCACAGTTCCAGCGCCATAATTCCCTTCTGGAATAGTTCCTTCGAAATCTTTGTAGTCATAAGGATGATCTTCGACCATTACTGCTAAATGACGTTCATTGGATTTGTTGGGCGGTCCCTTTGGGACCGCCCAACTTTTCAAAACCCCATCTACTTCGATTCTAAAATCATAGTGTAGCTGTTTTGCTTGATGCTTTTGTACAACAAATCTTAATGGACCTGTCGTTTTCACCGGCTCTGGTTCACCTTTAGGTTCATTAGTTTTTTTAAAATTTCGTTTTTTATTATATTTTCCTAATGGCATATGTTTTTCATTATTAATAAAAAATTAATAAATTTAGAAAGTGTCTTGCCAATGAGAAGCTAAGATACTCAGATCAGATAAATCAACAACTCCATCGTAATTTGCATCTGCAGTACTTTTATGTTGATTCCAATATGTTGCAAGAATACTAAAATCAGATAGATCAACTTTTCTATCACTATTAAAATCACCAAAAGGTTTAAATGTTACTGTAAATGTAGAAACATTCAGTGCATTGCTGACAAAAGAATTACTGTCAGTTAGAGTAATAGTGCAGTTAGAATATGTACCAAGATTTAATTCATGAAATGTAATAGTTTTGTTACCTGCTCCACTTACACTAGTGGTTGAACTACTGCATGAACCGCCGTAAGTTAAAGTTCCAGCCTTGCTTGCACTGAAAGTATAATTTGGAGTTGTATCTGTTGTAATTGATGGTACTGCAGTAACTTGAGTTAATGTTGGAGCTGTAATTATTGTAAACGGTGTTACATTAAGTGAATTACTTTCGTTCATAGTTACATCAACTACAACAATTTTGCAATTAGAATGAGTGCTAACAGATAAAGTATTAAATGTTATTGTGTTATTTCCTGTAGATGCTGAAGTTGTGTTACTTGAACAGTCACCATCGTAAACTATTAATCCTCCGAGAGTCGTGTTGAATGTGTAATTAGGAGTTGTATCGATTGTTGGAGTAGTAACTGGTGTTACCTCGGTTAAAAAAGGTGGGTCAGTAATTGTAAAAGGCGAAATATCCAAAATATTGCTCACATGCGAGCTACTGTCTGTCAAAGTTATTGTACAATTTGAATAAGTACCGTTAGATAATTCATCAAAAGTTATTGTGTTATTTCCAGCTACTGCTGAAGAGGTAGAGCTCGAACAAGTTCCACCATATGCGATAGTCCCTGCTGAGGTCGTACTAAAGGTGTAACTAGGTGTTGTGTCAGATCCTGGTGTTGGGACTGGTGTTACTTCTGTCAATATTGGATTTGGTGGACCAAAAGGCTGTAAATAAATCATAACTCTCCCTCTGTTCAAATCGGTTACATATAAATTATTGTCACTATCAAATGTAGCTCCTAATGCCATTGAGTAATAATCAGATAAAAAAGTGTCTGGTGTGGGATTAGAAGCTAAAGGATCATAATATACAGCAGGGAACCTGCCAAATCCTGCAGGAGACCCACCTGGAACATAATATGCATTATATCCAACAACCATTCTATTATAAGCATCAAAGGCAGGTTCCCACGTTGCTACACTATCAATAATTTTTGAAGGAGCTGTTGCATAAATAATTGAAGAATTATTAGTTGGAAATGTTCCAGCATTATATTCCAATAGTCGAAAATTACCCTGTATCTCTAAAGAGTGATCTGAAAGATAAAAATTTCCATAGTTATCTAAAGACAATGATCCAGGATAACAAAGTGTTGTAGTCCCTTTACTTCCACCTCGATTACAACTTGTTCCCGTAGAATTTATTTGTCCTAAAATTACATCAATTGTTGGACTTGCCCCCAGAGGATCTCGTATTCTAAATACTCTGCTTTCTGAAGCTACTGATACCCACATATAACTTGCATCTGGTGCCGGAACCAACCCGGAGAATGAATGGAAAGCATCGGTATAACTTATCTGTCCTCCTCCTAAAAGATTAATTGGTAAGTAAATTTGATGAGAAGGTAAATCTCCACTATTAAGAGGAAGATCATAAACATCAATGTGATATAAATCATCTCCGGCTGTATTTACAAGTGTGTATAAATGATTAGAATTATCTTTTTTTAAACCAAAACAACATTGTGGTTCGAGGGTATTGAAATCTGGTGCACCTACATATCCATCAGCTGGTTTTCCATCACTAAGATCGCTTACACCATCTGGAGTATTCCAAAAGAGTATCCTTCCTGAATCTGCAGAAATAACTTGATTATCTGTTACTACAACACCAGACACAGAAGCCATACTATTTTCATCTACATAATTTCCATAACTTGTAGGAGTATATAATCTATGAGAATACGTTGTATTATCATCTCCTTTATTAAAAATTAATACATCATTATTTGATACTCCTGTCCCTGTTGCTGCATAAAGATTACCATTTGAATCTACGCCAATTGAACCACTAACATCACCTAATAAATTCCCATCATTATAATCTCCAACACGTCTAATTAATGTACCTGATCCACTAGTATCCCAAAGTTCAATTACCGAATGTCCTTGATTTGTAATCCAAATCCTTCCTGGCTCAGTATCATCAAAATCAAGTCCCGAAGGGAAAAGGAATCCACTACCAAAAACTATTCCAGAAGCTCCATTTGTAGACGGGTTTGAATATTTCATAACTCTGTAATTGTCAACAAAATGTTCAGCTACAAACACATCTCCACTTGTTGTTACTCTTACAGTATTTGGGTCATGCATCTTATTTAAGCCGGTTCCGGAAGTTTTAGTTGTAAATCCTGTTTGGCCAAGAACTAATGAAGCCGTTTTACTTTTAGTACATGAACTTCCGGAACCGGAAGAACACGGAAATTTTAAAACTCTATTATTTGCACTATCCACAATCCAAAGATTCCCATTTGAATCTACATCTACACCAGCAGTCCAATTATTAGATTCTCCCCAGCTAAAACACAAACTTGAATTGCTTGGAGTTGCTAAACCTTTATTACATAAAGATGTTGTAAAGTTCATTCCTCCTTGTGTTCCATCTCCTTGACCCCATACTTCGTCAGCTGTAGTATCAGTATTAAAAGGATCGTAATACTCTAAAACTCTATTATTAGCAAAATCTGCAACAAATAAATTATTTGATGAATCTACTGCCATACTTGCTCCTGAACCACCTTCAGAAACTGACAGAATTGATGCATCTTCACCACAGAGAGTTGAAGCTGATGCGGTAGGAAAAGTTGGATAATTTTGAAATCCAGAATCTCCATTACATCCTGAAGATGTAAAATCTGGTTGTCCTAAAACGATCGATGGTACACAATTCAATGGGTCAGTATTTGAAGACAAACAATCTTCAAGGTCATAACCTAAAATTCTATTATTTCCAGCATCATATATATACATTTTATTATCACTCGGATTATTTCGATTAATAAAAACACCATGAGGCAAAGCTAATGCGGTTGAAGTTGTAGAATAAGCTGAGATTGTATTAAAATCAGGCTTGCCGATAACCAAATCAGCAATTGTATCATCAGTTTCTCCCCGAATTAAAGATGCATGAACAGTAGTTATATAGCTAAGCTGAGAAAAACTACTCAAAGTAAGTACCATAATTAATAGACCCACAAATAAGATGGTAAGTTTTTTTGCCATATTCCTAGTATAAATTAATTACTCTTGAAAATAAACATTGAAATGTATATTTAAATTCATCTTTAATCATAATTATTTCCCATATTTAAAAAACTAAAGTTAATATTGACTAAAAATTTAAAATACATTACTATGGGAGTTTGTTGTACTTCCTTTTACGATATTTCTTTAATTAATTGAAAAATAATTATGATTAAAAAATATGGATTAAATAGGAATTTATTGATCGTATCATTAATTGCAGTAGTAAATATGCTCGGATATGGGATTATTATTCCTATTCTTTATTCATATTCACAAAAATTCGGTTTAAATGATTTTCAGAACGGCCTTCTTTTTGCAATTTATTCAATTTGTCAATTTATTTCTACTCCTATTATTGGTAGATTATCTGACAGAATAGGAAGAAGACCGTTATTAATAATTTCAATTACTGGGACTGCTCTTTCTTTTTTTATAATGGCTTTTGCACCAAGCGCAATATTTCTATTTATTGCGAGAGCATTAGACGGATTAACAGCAGGGAATATTCCAGTTGCATTTGCTGTAATTTCGGATTCTACTAAACCTAAAGAGAGAGCTAAAGCATTTGGAATTATTGGAGCAGCATTTAATTTTGGATTTGTTTTTGGTCCAGCGACAGCAGCTTTAACTGTAGGATTAGGTCAGTCAGTTCCGTTTATTATTGCAGGAGTAGTTACTGTTATAGCAGTTTTATTAACAATTGTATTTCTACCTGAGACTAATAAAAATAAAGGTAAAGTTGTAAAAGAAAAACTATTTGATTTAAAAAAACTTTGGAACACTTTATTTGATGAGCAGGTTGGTTCAATATTTCTTATTTCATTTATTTTCTGGCTTGCATTCTCATGTGCAATTATTTATGGTTTTCAGCCATTTACAAAAAATATTTTACAAATCTCCGAATCTCAGAATGCCTTGCTTTTTACACTTTTCGGTGTAGTTGGGCTTATTGCGCAGTCTTTTCTTGTCGCAAGGATTTCAAAAAAATTTGGGATAAAGAAATCATTTATATCTGGAATACTATTTACTGCAGTATCATTTATAATTATGTACTTTTCTCAATCATTAATAATCTTTGTTCTAGCAGCAGGAATTTTAGCGTTAACTAATAGTATTGTTCAAACACTTATTCCTACAATTCTTTCAGAAGAAGCAGATGAAAAATCTCAAGGTTCAATAATGGGACTTAACACTTCTTATCAAAGTATAGGAATGTTTATCGGCCCAATATTAGGAGGTATTGTTGCGACAGTTTCAATTCCTTTACCATTTCTTGTTGGGAGTTTATTAGTTCTATTTTGTGCATATTTCTCATATAAAGCTTTTAGTAAAAAAGCAAAGCTTGTTTAATTCCTCAATATAACTGATTCATTTCTTTATAATATTTGTTTATGTTATTTTATATATATGGGTATTGTATATTTCATACTCATTGTACTTTATAGAGTTGTTTAACCTATTACTCTGATCATTTAAAGTGTCAGAGTTGATTTTTTGTTAAACAGCACATTGACAAGGAAGAAAGCTAGCTTGAAAATCATTCAGTCGCATCTAGAAGAAAGGAAAAGAAAGTGAAGAAAGTAGTTCTCCTCATGATCTTGTTCTTCGCCGTAACTTCGTGCACACCGGGTGCTGTCAAAGCACAAAGCGAAACCAATCCCTGCACTGCATTTACACGGGTGAAGTTTCAGAATAATTCTGGTGGACTTATGGGAATCGTCACAATGTATGATGATGACAAGTTCACAGGAATTCTAGATTATAGTCTAAGCCGGCAGGATGAATTCACAGTAGTGGGCTGCAGTGGTGATGCAATTCTAGTAGTCAACCTGTATACTACAGGCTGGGTTGAAACCAAATATGCAGTAGTGACTGGGAATCCTCAACCCACTCCAGTTCCTCCGACTCCAATGGCTCAACCAGATCCTTGTGATACGGCAGGAACAGTAGATATCATTGGTACCAACGATCCATATGGTCTTTTCTATGGCTATACTGATTCGTCACTTGAAGAAATTGAACTTCAAACCAAAAACGAGTTTTTGTACGTCGTTATTGGCTGCACGGAAAAAGCTGTGCAGGTCGCTTTTCCTGGTGAAGCTCCATTCTGGGTTGCAGAAGAATCAATAATTGCAGGAAGTAATTGGATCCTTCCGGAAGATATAAACTCCTGCGATTATGTCGGTGAATCTGTAATCCTAGCAGGTTATGATGACTCAGGGTTAATTTCTGTTTATCAGTATGATTCGCTTGTAGATAGTACTCAGCAATTTGAGAATATATACAAGTACGATGTCATCGGTTGTTCTTCTGAAAATCCCAAAGCATTGCAAGTAACAAAGCCGGGGTTTCCGGAAGTTTGGATATCTACAGATGATGTTAAGGGGGCGACCAACTGGTCGCACCCACAGAGCTAAGGCTTTCTTCCGTAAGTAGGGGCTGCTTCGCAGCCCCTACAAAAGCTTTAATTTCTGTATATTAATTCAAGTTAATTTTTTATATTTTCTTCATTTTTATTATTTACTTCGTCTTTACTTAAATTTTGAATTTTCTCCTTTTTATTTGAAGAATTACGTTTAACCAAAAGGAATACTATTGTTAGTAACAGTACTAGCAATAAACAGCAGCAAAGTAAAACTAAACATGGTAAAAATGAGTACCCAAAAGATCCAATAAGTGGTGAAAAAATTGGCATAGTTGATAAATCACTCTCTGGATTATCTAAAAGTTGTTGAAGATCATCTGGAATATTATCTACAGGACTTGTGTCACTTGACTGAGGATTATCTGTGGTTGGTGTTGAATTGTCTGATGGATTATTCTGATTATTAGGATTTGTTTCATTTGTATCATTTGTCGAAGGATTATCTTGAGTTGGCTGTTCAGATGACGGAACTGTATAAATGACATCTAAAACTGGTTCTCTGTTAATATCACCATTTTCTCTAGAATAAAAAGTCTTTAGAAATGATTCACTAGAATCGTAAACCATATATAATCCATAATTTGATTGTCCATCAATCCAATTCTGAGTAATACCGGTAACATCAAACCCATATATATCATAATCACATGTTACCACTGTTAATGCTGAATCAATATCGGTTGAAGATGGAGCACTTTTCCAAGTTATTGTACTTTCACTCCAATCGTTAGTAACTTGTTTAACAGTAACAGAAATTGGATCCCCATCGCATTGTTTGGAAAATACTGATAACCATGAACTTGTAATTATTGCGTTCGAAGGGATTCCACTAATATCAAATCTCACAAAAGAATATCTATCAAATCCGTTAAGTGTTGAATGACCTACCTCAATTATATTGTAGGAGCCATAATTAGTATTTGGAGTTCCGGAGTATACTTCAGCATCTGCAACTGGATATAAAGATACAGTTTCATCAGCTTTAACTTTATTTGAAAACTGAATACTTACAAAACTAAATAAGATAAATACTATCAAGAAACAGAACAAATACGTAGGTATATTAAACCGTTTTTTGAACATATGAATATTTTAAAGGATAAATTTACTATTATAGTATCACTTATTTATTTACGTTAGAAGTAAATTGAAAAATATTAATAAACAATTTGAAGATAAGTGATAGGAATCCAATTTAACAGTTATTTTAATAAACATTTACATTTTTCTAACAAAAATAGTTTTTATAAATGATAAATTAGATAGTTTTATATATATTCTATTTATTAGTTAGAAAAAATGCTGAATTTAAATTCAATAATGATTGGAACGGATGATCTCAATAAAATGGGTGAATTTTATACTAAACTATTCGATAAAGAGCCTGATATGAAAGATGAGACCTATTGGGGATGGCAGGTCGGTTCATGTTTTCTAACTATAGGTGAACATTCAGAAGTTAAAGGAGAATCGAAAGAACCTCAAAGGATTTTACTTAATATTGAATCAAAAGAAGTTAAAGAAGAATTTGAAAGAATAAAAGATATTCCTGGATTAAGAATTATAAAAGAACCGTATGAAATGGAAGGCTGGGAAGGTGGATGGATTGCAACCTTAGCAGATCCGGATGGCAACTATTTTCAACTTATGACACCTTGGGATGAATCTGAAAAGAAAGATTAGTTTATATCTCTCTTTTTAAAGATATAAGCTCCAATAACAGTAAAAAATATTCCAACAATTAGAATTAATAAAGCTTCGGGTTTTAGAACTCTATCAGTTGATATTGCTACTAAATCCAGATAATGATTTGGACTTAAATATTTTAAGAAAGAAGCTTGATCTGAAAGACCAGACAAGGTATTAAACAAATAACCAACAATTACATATAACGACCCTAAAGCTATTGCCCTGCCGCTTGCAAATTTTGAACCAATTAGCTCAGAAAGTCCAATAAAGAAAAATTCGAGTATTGTTAAAGCAACAAAAACTAAAATAAAGAATCCTAAATCTAAATTAGTCTCTTTAGTTAAAAAGTTTATTGCCAATAATGTTGATGCCAAAAGTATCAAATTAGAAATTAAAACATTAATTAAGACTGCAAATAATTTAGCAGAATAAATTTGCAAGCGGCTTAATGGCTTGGATAACAAGAACAATATATTTCTATTCCCAATTTCTCCAGATAATGAATTAGCTGACATAAAAATAAAAAATATACATCCTGAAAGCACAATGTAAATCATAATTTGATTCCCAAAATACCCATAAATGGAGGTTAATGATTCTATTCCTTTTCCAAAAACTTCTAATAGTTCTTTAGGGAATGATGCATAAAGTTGAGTTAGCTGATCTGAATTCTGCCTTATAGGTTCAAAGAACCCCATAAACAAAAAGCTTAAAGCAATCCAAGTTATTGTGAAATATAAACTCGTTTTAAAATTTTTTAATGTTTCAAATTTTAACAAAGAAAAATATCTCATATTAATAATAGTCCGCGAAGGCCTCCTCAAGAGTCGGCCTTTCTAAATAAAAATTATAATTATTTTCTTTCTCCAGAAATTGTAAGACTTCTTTCGGGTCTTCTACATAAAGAATAATATCTCCAATTGTATATTCACTCTTCTTTACACTTTTCAAATTCTTGACTTTTTGATAGAAATCTTTAGTTGAATTTTCTATTCTAAATCTCTTCAAAGATTTCTTTAAAATATCAGTAGTTTTTCCACTGAAAATTATCTTACCTTCTTTTATCATGATTACTCTGTCGCATATATTTTCAACTTCAGCTAAATTGTGTGAAGATAAAAATACAGCTCCGTTGGAGTCTTTAACCTGACGAATTAAATCAAGCACTTCCTTCTGAATTAACGGGTCGAGTCCAGATGTAGGCTCGTCTAAGATTAATAAATCCGGCTTATGAATTAAAGATTGAATAATACCAACCTTTCTTTTATTCCCAAGCGAAAGCTTTTTTATTTTCATATCTAAATCAAGCTTAAAATTTGTTGCTAATACATCGATATTATCATTTTCAGTCTCATATAAAGCTTTCGCGTAGGTTAGCAACTGTCTAGCTGTTAATGAATCATATAATCCACCTTCTGAAGGAAGAGAGCCTATTTTTTCTGAAATTTTAATATAATCACTTTCAGCTTTTATTTCATGTCCAAATAAATAATAAGATCCATGATCAGGATGAATAAGATGAGTAATCATATTCAATGTTGTAGTTTTTCCTGCTCCATTAGGACCAATAAAACCAACAATTTCATTAGGAAAGATTTCAATATTAATATCAATCGCACCTCTTCCTTCTCCATAATCTTTGGTAAGGTTGTCTGTTTGTAGTAATGCTTGAGTCATGAGGATATTATATCTCTAGAAATAATTTTTTGATATAACTTACAAAAGTTTAGATTTAAAGTAAAATTATTATTAAGATTCTTGTTCTGGTAATCCACCTTCATATGGATTAAGATTAGAACTCAGTTCTGGTGACCTTGTGAGGATTAGTGTAAATCTTTCTAGAGCTTATAAATAATAATTTTCAGTTATAGTACAAATAAATTTATGATTCTTTCTGATTTGGATTTACATACATAACTTCAATCATTTTCTGCTCTGCTTCTTCTAAACCTTTTACGACATAATTTTTTAAGACATCCATACTACATTGCATTAGGTCTGATCTAAAATATTCCACTGTCTCCGGTGCAAAGTCTCCCCCAGGTTCTACATATGCATGTGAACGAAGCACTGAATATCGATTTCCCTTACTTATTAAATTCTCCCAAGATATAGTAAAAAAAGTCGAAAAATAGTGATGTTTACAAAGTTCTAGGTATCTAATTAAGATTTCTTCAGTAAGCTCAGCTTTTTCATCATAGTTATTGAATCCTTGTTCCCTTGCCTTTACTTCTTTGATTGTGTCTTTAATATTATTTAGTTCTTCATCTGTTAATGAATAAAAAACCAAATATCTCAGTTGAAATTCTTGGAATGATTCTGAATTAGGATTTGAATCTAACATTCCTTTATATTCTGCAGTTCTACGATCTTGTCCCATATTTATATAACGATCGACTATTTCTTCGGTTGTCCAAAGATTAGCTACAGCAGCTATATATTCTTCACCATGAAGTGTTCTTAATTTTGTAACTAATTCATCTACTTGTAATTGAAGTTCTACTTTTGAGAGTGGTTGAAATACTGAGTCATCTAATTGCCCATCTGCCATAATTAAGTAAATAAGAAGTATATAACTAATATAACTTTTTTATGAGGGAATTAGAAGTAATTTTTGACCCTACGATGATGGATGTCGAACTTTAGTGAATATTTAAGTATAATCTATGCATGACTCCTAAAGTAAAATTCGATTTAAACAAAGAACTTGAT
Source organism: uncultured bacterium (assembly GCA_963700155.1). Lineage (GTDB taxonomy): Bacteria > Patescibacteriota > Dojkabacteria > J137 > J137. The sequence continues at coordinate 160,285 of OY969472.1, forward strand.
ATTCAAATGACTTACAACTTTCTAGGCTGGAGCATCGGAGGAGTAAATTTTGATGAGAGTATTTTCGGTACCAATCCGGGACTAAGAGATGTAGATACAAACAATATTTATGAGATAGATAAATATTTTTCTAAGGAATACACCAAACAAAAAGATATTCTTAATAGAGCTGTCCATATAGCAAATTCAATATGGGAACCAATTGAATCTGAATTTTTACATAAAATTTTAGAGGTTTTTAAGGGCTATGAATTTCCTGCGGGGAAATATATATGCTACTTGTCTATTACTGACTGTAATCCTAGATTTTTAGAGGATAAAACTTTTCAAATGTACTACAAAGCAATGGTACCAACGCGGACCATCTCACATGAATTAACTCATTTTCTTTTTTATGATTATACTTTAAATAAGCATGCTAATATCTTTGCGGGACTTAATCCTAATAAGGGGATCTACTGGTCTTTGGCAGAACTATTCAATAATGTGATTCTTTCTCAGGATGAGTTTGTAAAATTGCTCAATAATTATGGCGATGGTGCATATCCTAATCACGAGAAACACTTTAAGCCATTAGTAGATTTATGGGATAAAAGTATGGATATAGATGTTTTTATTCCTAAAGCTTTTAAGTACTTGAAAGAGAATTTAGAAAAATGACCCTACCGGGAATCGAACCCGAATTTACAGATTGAGAATCTGCTGTCCTAACCGTTAGACGATAGGGCCAATATATTAAAATATATTCTATCATTTAAACCCTTGGACCGTTATCCCGATATATCGGGACTAAGATTTTCTAAGCTCGTTTTACTCGCTAAGAATCTCTTGAGGACGATAGGGCCGTAACGTAGATTTTTAAGTAGTTTTTATATGGCGGGAGGCGAAGCCTCCCGCCTTTTTGTATCATTTCTTATTCCTCAGCTTCTTCTTCTCCTTCAACATCTTCACTTTCAACTTCAGGCTCACTCTCTACCTCTGTTTCTTCTTTTGCTTCAATATTCTCTTCTTCTGCATTTGCTTCTGATAAACTATTTTCTTGCTCACTTTCATTAGTCTTTTCTTCTTTAGGTTCATTTTCTTTCCCATTCTCACTTTTTATATCAATTTTCCAACCGGTTAACTTGTTTGCTAATCTAGCATTCTGTCCTTCTTTTCCAATTGCTAATGAATATTGTTCATCAGGGACAACAATTGTTGCAACTTGTTCTTTCTTACTTTCAATAATAATCTTAATAGATTCTGCTGGTCTAATTGAATTCATCAAGAATCTTTCAATATCTTCATCCCAAAGAATAATATCAATTTTTTCTTCATGATCACCTGATCTTAATTCATTTGAAATCGCATTAATTCTTACACCTTTTTGACCAACGCATGAACCAATTGGGTCGACTCCTGTTGCATTTGATCTGACTGCAACTTTTGATCTTGAACCTGGTTCTCTTGCTATACTAACTATTTCTACAGATCCTGATTCTATCTCTGGAACTTCAATCTTGAACAACTCTTTTAAGAAGTTATTATCAGCTCTTGAAACCAACATATATCTTCCTCTTGTATCTTCCTCAATTCCTTTTAAAAGAACTTTCAAAGTCCCTCCTAATTTATAGAATTCACTTGGAATTCTTTCAGATTTAGGCATAATTGCTCTTGCTTTACTAACTTCGCAAAGAATATCACCTTCTGGAAGAATTCTCTGAACAATAACACTAATTATTGTCCCTACTTTATTTTCAAATTGCTTTAATACAGCTTCTTTTTCAGATTCTCTTAATTTCTGTAATATTACTTGTCTCGCTGATTGTGCTGCAATTCTACCGAAATCTCCTTCTGCTGTTACATCAACTTTTACAGTTCCTCCTAATTTTACTTTCGGATTAATCTTTTTTGCATCAGCTAAACTAATTTCAGTATCCTCATCAGGTTTGCCTGAAACAACTGTTTTGATGGCAAATACAGCAATCTGACCTACTTCTGGATCAATATCAACTTCAAGATTATCTTTTTCTTCAAGACCTTTTTCTTCTCTATAACTTATTTTTATTCCTTCTTTTATTGCTTCAAGAATTTCATCAGCATTAATTTTTCTTTCTGCAGCAATTTGTCTTATTGCTGACATTATATCTGTCTGAGGCATAAGTTTGTGATTAATAGTTAATTATAAAAAAAAGCTGAGAGCAGTGTCTGCCAAACAAGGTAGACTAAAAGCTGACAGCTTTACTAGGCACAATTATATCATATTCTGAACAGTCGGGTAAGTGCCTGCGGCACTTACCCGACTTAAGAACTCAATCGTCCTAAACTCCTAGCTCTCAGCAACTTTCTATTGTAAAATCAAACTGATAATTTTAATTTGAATTTAATGAATGAAGATCATACTTTGATTAATCCTACTCCTGAAGACTTTTCTGAAAGTGATTTGCAGAAAAGCGATGAAGAGAATCTTTATACTAAAGATCAGTTAGAAATGGAGTTATATTCTCCTTCTGATAAAATTCAAAAATGGGTCGCAATTTCAAAGATGAATTTAAAAAAAAGAAATGAACTTTTAGAAATTTCTATGCTTTGGAAGTCTCCTGCATTACCTTTTGCAATAACTTCACTTGTTCTAGATTTATTAATTCTAATTATCGGAGGTATTATTGCATTTAACAATATTCCACCAAAAATACCTTTATTTTATAATTCAGCTGATAAAAAATGGGAACAAACAGATAAATCAATAATATTTATCTTCCCAATCTTTTTATTTATTATTGAAGCTATAACAATAAACTTTGTTATCAAAATCTTTAGATATGATCGAAGATTAAGTATGGTATCTTTTTGGATATTAACTCTTTTAAATATTTTAATATTTATAATTATTGCTCAGTTTTACTCATTATTAACTTAAATAGAAAGCATGAATATCTTTAGCAATCATTACTTAATCGAAAATTTATCTAATCTTTTTTCTGCAGGACTATTAGCTTTTATTATTGCATTCCTTTTTACACCAATTGCTGGGAAAATTGCTTATGCTATAGGAGCAGTGGATCTTCCTGCAACTTTAAGAAATAAAACCGAAAGAGGTTTTAAAACCAGACTTCAGGAAGTTGCTGTTCCAAGATTAGGTGGATTAGCTATGGTTATTGCTATAATCATAGTATTACTTGCTACAAACAGTTTTGGAGTTTTACCAAAAGGAATAGTGCTTGGAGGAGCAATAATTATTATATTAGGATTCCTTGATGATACTTTTGAATTAGACGGAAGAATACAAATTCTTTTTCAAATTGCAGCAGCAGCTGTAGTTGTAATATCTGGAATTTCTATAACAAATATTCACTTTCTTGGGACACAAATTAATTTTAACTTATTCTCTGCTGTAATAGATTTTTTAGGATTCACTTATAATTTTATATTTCCAGCTGACTTAATTACTTTGCTTTGGATTGTAGGATTAATAAATGTTATAAACTGGGTCGGCGGTATTGATGGATTGAATGGATCCATAAGCAGTCTTGCAGCATTTACTCTTTTATTGTTTGCAATTTCAAGTGGGAATATCCCTTTGGCAATAATAATATCAATTCATTTAGGCAGCATTTTGGGAGTCTTACCATACAATTACAATCCAGCAAGAATTTATTATGGTATGGGAGATTACATAAATGGTTATATGTTGGCAGTTTTTGCAATTTTGGGAAGTACTAGATGGACTGCAACTCTTGTTCTTTTAGGTTTACCAATTGTTGATGGATTACTTGTATTTTTTATGCGGTTTAGATCTCATCCAGAATTAAGGAAAAGTCCTTGGAAGATTCTAGGAGTGAGTGATACTAATCATTTACATCATAGATTATTAGCAGCAGGATATTCAAAAAAGGCTGTTATGTTAGTTGAAGTTTCTATAATGACAGTACTTTGTACAATAGCAATTGTCTTTGGAGATATTAGAACTGATGTTACAGCATTTGTGATTGCAACAGCTGTAATCTTCATAACATTTAGTGCAATATTTGTTCTTAAACAACGTAATGAAAAGAATCAAAAGTTAGATCTTCTAGGAAAATTAGAGGAAGAAGAGGAATTACCTAAAAAAGAGGCAGTTGTTACTACAATCAATGAAGAAGATGAATCTGATAAAAAGTTTATCTACTAAAAGTATTGAAGATTTCCAGGATTAATATATAATTAAATAAACAAGTAATAATTTTTATAATAAATAATATGGCATTAGGAGTATTAGGAATAATTGTCATCTGCATCGTACTGGTCGTTATTGCAGGAGCTGCGTTATATGTTTTAGGAGTATATAACTCTTTAAGAACACAGAATGTTCTTGTTGATGAAGGCTGGAGCGGAATTGATGTTTTGCTAAAAAAAAGATTCGATTTGATTCCGAATATTGTTGAGACAGTAAAAGGATATGCAAAACATGAGACAGGAATTTTTGAAAAAGTTGCAGAATTAAGATCGGGAATGATGAATGCAAAAACACCTGAGGAAGTAGGAAAATATGAAGGTGAATTAAGAGGAACTCTTAAGACTTTATTTGCAGTTGCTGAAAACTATCCTGAATTAAAAGCTAATGAGAACTTTATGGGATTGCAAAAAAGTTTGCAACAAATTGAAGATGAACTAGAAAGTGCAAGAAGATACTACAATGGTGCAGTTAGAGATTTGAATGCAAAGATTGTTGTATTTCCAAACAGCGTTATTGCAAATATGTTTGGAATAAAAGCTAGACAATTCTTTGAAGTTGCTGATGCTGCTGAAAGAGAAAATGTAAAAGTTCAATTCAATTGACTTACTACTAAAAATTTTGCTATAAATAGGCCGTTAATGAAATTAACGGCCTATGAAAACACCAAACTTCGATATTAACAGAAAATTTGGAGTAAAAACTTCCGAAATTCCAGATTATGATCCAGAAAATTTTAATGGATGGTTTGAAATTATTTCACTATTTCAAAAAAAGGTTAGGTATGGGATAGCAATGGATCTTATATTAGAAGATTCTTTATATTTTTTTAAAGAAGAAAAACTAACTCAAATAATATTAAGTAAAAGAACATTAGAAGAGATACAAACTTATTCAAGCTATTGAGATTGTACAGCCCAGACTATTTAACGATGAAAGCTTAGAGGCATAATTATTGATTTTTATATCTTGAGTTTTCCTTACAATCCTCACAACAGCCACCTTCAAATTTTTTATCGCATTCTTCACAACAGATAAATTGTTTATTACATTTTGCATTGCAGCAGTTTATATACCTTGCAACTTTTTTGCCGCAGTGGTGGCATTCACTTATAATTTCTGGATTAACAAAATTAACAGGAACATTAATTCTGTTATCAAAAACATACATTTCGCCTTCAAAATTTTTTCCTCCAGCAAGTTCAGAATATCTGTGAATGCCACCATGTAACTGCTTCACATCTTCTATTCCCCGATCTATTAAGAATGCTGAAAGTTTCTCACACCTTATTCCTCCTGTGCAATATGTAACAATTTTTTTATTTTTAAATAATTCTTTATTTTTTTCATACCATTCAGGAAAATCTCTAAAGTTTTTTATTTCAGGTACAATTGCATTTTTAAATTTCCCAATTCTTCCTTCATATTCATTTCTACCATCCAATATTACGAACTCTGCTCCATTTTCATACAGTTCTTTTAATTCTTTTGGCTCAATATATTCTGCTGATTTATTTAAATCTACTTTGGTTTTGAAACTTACAATTTCATCACGAATAACCACTCTTAATTTAGGAAAAGGATTTTCAGTAGCCTCAGAAACCTTCCACTCTATCTTTCCAATTTCTGGATATTCTTCAGTTGCTTTCATATATTCATCTACTTTTTCTGGTTGACCTGCTAAAGTACCATTCAAACCTTCTTTAGATATCAAAATCCTACCTTTTAATTCAAACTTTGAACAAAACTGATGCTGAAAATCCCTAAATGCTTTAGGATCTGAAATATTTATAAATTTGTAATATAGAAGTACTTTAAACATAACTGAAAATTATATCATGAAGATTTTGAAATTTTTCTTCACTACCTGAGGAACGGGTGTTTAAAAGTTGAATTTTTAGTTTGCCCAAAACTTGACCAATTCTGTACCAAAAGTTGCCCAAATTGATTCCAATTTGGGCAACTTAAAAAAAATAAAAAAAGACTCACGAGAATCTGAATTGAAAAATTTAAGCTTATATTGAAATAATTAGGCAGAATAGAAGCAATAGCGTTTGAGTTCAATGTATCTTCCATCCTGCTTAGGAATAAGATCAAAGGAGATTGCCGGCGATGTCAATCCAAGCCAGAGATCTCTTGCTATACTTTTCCCTGCATACAGAGTTTGGCACGCAGGTAATTTCTAAATCTCGACCTTTAATGTTGATGGGCAGCTTGACTACTCCTGATTCTACAATCTCGATAGCCCTTTTCAAAGCAGCTACGTTGATTGTGCCAGTCATAATCAGACCGCTTAAAACCTTACTATTCATTATAACGAACTCATTTTCTGGGTTCTGACGCAAAAGGCTCACGAACCGCCGTGAGTAATCATGCGCCATTTCTTCGGTGACTTCATCAGAGACCCAACCACCATTACAGGTGGCAATCATCGTCTCCTGGAAAAAACAGACCATTCCGGGTTCTTGATACAGCAGAACTAAATCACGAACTGACGAGCCGGACATTATTTTATTTCTCCTATGTGGAAAATAAACGAAATGGGATTGTTCCCCACCAAATTACAAATTTATATAAACTGATGGGGAACAATCCCTGCTATTGCTTCTATTTTTAAAGAACATTAGGTATGAGCTAATCGCATCATTACCTTTATTCTATCAGTATTATATCATCAATATATACATATTGTCATCTGATACTGGCAACAATATTATAGCAAATTCATAAAATCTGAAAAATTATTTTGTTGGTACCCCTAGGTAATCTTTTATATCATTGAAAGTATCAAGCCACATAGGTCTTGCATTATAGTAAGAAAGTAAATCACCTGCTGGAATTTGAGGTCTTTCAAGTCTTAATAGCATAATAAAAGTATGTTGATCTGAAGCATCGAATCCAACATAAGTCGCATTAATATCATTAGAATAACCAGTAGAATTAGCAATTAAAGCAGTTCCTGATTTTACTGCAATATCATATTTATTTAGATCCCAATAATACCATTCATCAAGGGCATCAGAATAATATTTTCTCATCATATCTGTAACTTCATTCGCTGTTTTTTTACTAACAGTTCTTCCAACAACAACAGGATTATAGTCTTTAACAGTTCCATCTGACTCTTCCACCTTAGTAACTATCATAGGCTTCATTCTGATACCCCCCATTGCGATTGAAGCAGCTGCCTCGGTTGCCTGGACTGTATTTAATAAATATCCATGACCATATGAGAAAGCAGCAACATCACCAATTGTCCAATTTTCATAATCTTTCAGTGGTCCATAAGATTCTCCACTCAAATCAATTCCGCTAGGAACCCCTATACCAAATTTAGCTAAATAATCATAAAAATCTTTTCTATCTAACTTAAGAGCAACATGATAAAAACATATATTATCTGAAAGAACAAAACATTTCCATAAAGGCATTGGCGGCTGGGGCTTTTTATCCCAGGTGCAAATTGGTTGAAGATCGTTACTGATTTTTTCACATCCTTGATGCCCATTCGGTAAGATTATTGTATCCGGAGTCACAACTCCAAGTTCAATTGCTGCACTGGAAGTAAATATTTTTCCAACTGATCCGATTTCATAAGGAGATGTAATACCTAAATCACCATATGCATTAGGATCTTTTTCTGACCTAGTATTTGGATCATAATCAGGGTAATTTGCTAATGCAATTATTCTTCCAGTCTTAGGATCCATAACTACGATACTTCCTGATTTAGCTTGATATTTTTCTACTCCATTTTTCAAATCTTTTTGAATAATCTTTTGAATTTGTTCATCAATTGATGTATAGATATTGCTTCCATTTTTTGGTTCAATAGTTGGCAATAGTTCATTGGTTACAGCCTGTCCTCTAGCATCATTTTCTTGGATAACATAACCTTTTACAGGGTTAAGCATATCATTATAATTTCCTTCAAGACCTCCAACTCCTATAACCTGATCTTTATAAGTATTTGTTAATCCTAAAACATGAGCAGCTAAATTACCCTCTGGATAAATTCTTTTTGAAGTAAATTCTGCATCTACTCCTTTAATATTAAAATCAGGATATTTATCTGATTTTAAGTTCTGAATTTCCTGCCATTGTCCTATTGTGATCTCTTTTGCTATTGGAATTCTTTGAACACCATCTTGAATATATTTATTTATTGTTTTTGTAAGATCATCTTGCTTAACTTTTATTATTGAAGCGATTTTTGAAATAAATTCATCTCTTGTTTGAAGCTTTTGTTGTTCAAAAAATTCAAGATCAGGAAGCCAAATATATACGTTAACTCTTGGTTCTGAATAAGCCAAAGTACTTCCGTCATCTGAATAAATAGAACCTCTAACTGAATCAATTTCTGAACTTTGAACTCTACTATTAGCAATTTGAGTAAACTTTGACCCTTCTACAACGTTCCATCTGACAAGAAAAAATAGTAAGAGTAATGTAAAGAGGATTACTATGAAATGAATTATTTTAATCTTCCCGAAAATTTCAGGTTTTGAAAGTTTCATCTTAGTTTACTTTTACAGCTAAGCCGTCAAAGTTTGCATCATCAACAAAAGTGGTTGTCTTTTGTACTAAATCATATTTCTTAATTACTGTTTTTGTAGAAGCATAAGTTTTAGCTTTATCAATTTCAGATTCTAAATATTTGTTTTCTTGTCTTACTGTATCTTTTTGACTTCTTGTTAAATCGATTTCCTGGGTTTTTGTTCCGTATCTTGAAGTAATTATAATCTGTACAGCAAAAAAAGCCATCAAAAGAAAGATGTTAATCATAAATAATTTCTTATTTATGCTTTTAAAATTTATATTTTTTGTATCAAAATTTCCTGCTTTCATTTATTAATTATTATTTTTTTAATACCAAATAATTTTGCACTTCTAGAATTAATATTGTTCCTTAATTCATCAACAGTCGGTGTAAAAAATTTATTATCAAATTTTTTAGTTAAATAACTCGCTTCACCAGCTTTAACTTCTTTATCAAAAAACTCTTCGGCCAATTTTGATTCACCTGAATGAAAAGTGATTATTAAAAACTTCCCATTTATTTTTAAACTTTCAAAACCAGAATTTAATATATCACTTAAGTTAATCATCTCTTGATTAACTGCGATTCTTAAAGCTTGAAATACTTTTGAATATATTGAATTTTTATTCTTAGTATTTTTAAATACTTTGTCGATAATTTCTGTTAAATCACTAACAGTTTTAAAGAGTTTCTGATTCCTTTTTCTTATAATCTCAGATACTAATTGCTCGTTTAGCTTACCGTAAATATCAGAGTATTCTTTAAACATAACACTTAGTTCTTTCTTATTAAGAGCATTCAGTAAATCAGATGCTTTAACTCCTAGATTTTCATCAAATCTCATGTCAAGATCATTATTTTGACCTTCATATGACAATCCCTCTATATTCTCTAACTGATCTGTTGACCAACCTAAATCAACTAATATGCCATCGAGGTTATTTTTATGCTCTTCTAATAAATACTGATTTAATTTAGTGAAGTTATCATTAACAATAGTTACTTTATTGCGGCCATTCCCTAAAGAAAATTTTGAAACGTTCTTGATTTTTTCTAATTCGTTTTTATCAGAATCTTCTTTATATCCCAAGTTTTTTATTTCATTTTCAAAATTTTCAATTGCAGATTTATCAAGATCAAAAACATAAAGAAAACCACTATTCAAATTTTCTAATATTTTCAGGGAATGGCCGCCACTTCCTAAAGTCAAATCGGCATAAATCCCATTGGTATTAATTTGTAAAAGATCGATTGCTTCGTTTAAAAAAACTGTTATATGTTTCATAAAAACTCTTTAGTGTTTATTATTATTTGGAATTAAGGTTAGGAGCCAGACAATCTTTCGGCGATATCAGAAACATTTTCACCTAAACTATCTAGTTTATCCTGCCATTTTTGCTCATTCCAAATTTCAATCCATTCTCCAACCCCCAAAAAAACTATTCCTTGTTCAATACCTGCAAAGTTCTTTAAAGATTCGGGCAGGACGAACCTGCCCTGGGAGTCATATTCAACTTCAACTGCTCCTCCAATAATAAATCTTTTTGTATCCCGTACACCTAAAGAGAGTAAAGGTTTTTTATTTATTTCTTCTACCAACGAGTCCCATCTTTGACTATCTACTAAGATTAAACATCTTTCATAACCTCTTGTAACAATGACTTTACCATTTAAAAAATCTCTTAATTTTTTTGGAATTGACAACCTATTCTTTTCTCCTAATTGCGTATAAAACTCACCTATTAACATGTGAAAGTAGCTAAAGCAGATAAAATTCTATTTAAGTTAAATAGCATCAGCAAAAATAGTTAAAAGTGCATTTTTACTAATCTTTGAAATCTTGTAAATAATGAACATATTATTTACTTAATTTTTTATAATTTCTTCCACTTTTCACCACTTTCTACCATTTATATTAAGTTCTTATAAATCTGATGTCAAGAGAAAAAATAGAAAATTTTATAAAATTTATACATTATTGGGGGATTTATCTAATCTATTTTCCAGTCAGCAATATTTCTAAATCTATCTTCCATGTTTGAAACATTCATCAAATTTATTTTCTCAATCGAAGAGTGAGTATAGTAAATAAATTGAGGATGATAAAGGAATATTGCTGGAGCATCTGCAGCTATTAAATCTTGAACTTCATAATAATCTTTTTTACGATCTTCTTTTGCTGAAACTGGGTCAAAACTTCTAGCTTGTTCTAAAAGCTTATCAACTTTAGGTAATGTTACCAAACTGCTCTCACCTGCTTTACGATTCTCTCTTGGTTTTACAGTTTCCACACTACCAATATAAGACGAAATGTTTAATTTTGGATATTCAGTCTGACTACTGTCAAATAACTCAAATCTATCAGGATCAATAAAGGTATTTACTCCGTAAAGAACCATATCAAATAACCTTGGAGCAAGTATTTGATTGCTTAACTCATCTAAACTCCAACCGCTAGGAGCATCTTCAGAGCTATCTTGACCAGGCTGTTGCCTTCTATCTATAATTACATTTACTCCTATTTCTTCTAAATCTTTTTTAATGGTTCTAGCAACACTTTCTCTGTCATAAGTATCTACAAAATAAAGGGAGAATGATAGCTCATTACCTTTTTTATCGGTTCTATATTTATTTCCATCTTTCAAAGTCCATCCTGCTGAGTCCAGTAACTTTTTAGCAGTTTTAATGTTATATCTATACCATTTAGTATCTGGATTAAAATAATATGATTTCGAATTTATCGGACCTATAGCCTCTTCACCAACATCTTGAAGTGCATTTTGAATAATTTCATCTCGGTTTATTGCTGATGAAATTGCTTGTCTAACTTTAACATCACCAAAAAAACTTGGTCCTATATAATTCCCCTTTGGATCTTTTCGAAGGTTGAAATAAAGTGCCCAATACTGGCTATATAAAACCGGGCTTAGATTTTCTTTTATTTGTGAATAATCATTAAGCTGGGATAAATATTCTATAGAATTAGAGGCTAAAGAATGGACTTCACCATTCTGTAAAGCTTCTACAGCCTCGCTTAGTGTTTTATAATATTTGAAAACAATGTTAGTTATCTGCGGCTTAGTACCTAAGTAATAATCAGTGTTGTATTGTACTGAAACTGTATAATCATCTGCACCAGTAAATTTATACATACCAGTTCCAACTGGAGACCTATACAACTCAGGAGTAGATGTATTAAATGTGGCAGCATTAATATCTTGTATTTTATGCGCTGGTAAAATTTTAACGCTAATAAGCTCTAGAAAGTTAGAAAAAATCGGTTTGTTTTTTACTTCATCACAAGAATTTTCTTTTCCGGTAACTTTTGTACATACTCTTACTGAGTATTTGTCAATTTTATCCCACCGTAACTGTTTGAAGGTGTTTACATAAGTGTTAGTAGATTCAGGTAAAGATGCGATTAAATTAAAAGTTGCAATAACATCATCTGCTGTAAAATCGACTCCATCCTGCCATTTTACATTAGTTCTAAGATCAAATTGATAATCAGCTCCAGCTTGTATTAATACAACCTTTTTTGCTAAAACTTCAGTAACTTTTGTATCCCATTTCCCCTTAGAACCTTGCACAAATTCATATCGTACAAGCGGTTCGTAAATCAATTCTGTTAAATCTTTCTCAAGCTGAATATTTGTAGGAATTAGTGGATTTACTTTATTTATTTTTTGAATTTTTCCTGAACTATCTGTGCCCATTACAACTGCTTCAAGCAAAGTGTTATTTTCTGCACTAACAACATTCTTTCCACTAGTAGTAAACAAAAAGAAAATTCCACCTAAAGCAACAATTATTGCAAGAATGAAATGTGAATAAGGAATTGCGTAGTTATATAAATTTAGACCAATTACCTTGAGTGAACTTCTACCTAATAAAATATCAGGATAATTCCAGAAAGAATCTCTAATACCATAAAGTATTTTTTCAATTAATTCGAAAATCTTAAGCATTTAAGACAGCTATTGCTATAGCTAATATTGCAAAAATAATTCCTAAGACAATGGTGGAATTATAAAGAATCGCTTCCATTCCTCTTTTCGATCTATAAAACTCTCCACCACTAAAACCTCCGAATACTGTACCTAAACCCCCACTTCTATTCTGCATTAAAATTGAGATCGTTAATAAAACCGAATCAATGATTAAAGCGTATTTCAAAATATCTACTAGTGACATTGTGCTAAATATTAAATTTAATGACTAAATTTTAACAGAAAAAACTTAATATGACGAATAAGATGAAGACCTTTTCCTTTTCTTATTAAGCATTTTTATTCCTACTGCTAACCCGGCTGCAACAATTCCAACAATCAGCAATGCAACACTCTTATCTACTAAACTTACAGGTTCAATAACTGGTATTTTAGGATCGAAAATATATCCTTTGATATCAACAAAACTGAACATATAATAGCCTAAAAAGAAGAACAAGAAAGCTAAACCTGAACCAATAACAAATTCCGAAACTTCAGTAATTGGGATTTTAAAGAAAAGTAATATATGCGGAATTGTATACATTAAACCAGCAAAAATACTAGCATATACTAACCTTTCATAAAATGAGCCTCCTATGCTCAAAATAGAATTAAAAAGCTCTTCTACAAAGAAAAATATCAAAATATTAACTATAAATGTGTGGAGGTTTTTCATCTAATATATCTTTTAATTGAAATAAAGCTTATTAATGATCCTAATAAGAAACCAAATAAACTAATTAGAGCAATTATTCCAACCCAGCCCAATGTACTAATCTGCGGCCACGGCAACATACTAAAGTTTTCGAACACAAACCTAGATATTGCTGAAGTATTGTTCAGAACGAATACTACAAATAATGTTCCAACTATCATTAAACTTGAGAACAAAGCACCGATAAATCCATAAAACCCTCCCTCAAGTATATATGGAGCTCTTATAAAGAATAGACTTCCACCAACAAGTTGCATAACTCCTATTTCTTCCATCTGATTATATAATCTGAACTCTACTGTCATAAATGTAAAGAAGAATATAACAATAAAAAGCAATGTAATTACAACAATTCCTGCAATCCTCAAAGAAAGTAGCACTTGCCTTAATTGATCTAGATTTTCATCGTCGACCCTTAGTGTAATTGGTGGTTTTGTTGGATCCTCTGAATACTTATATGTAACAGGATAAGATGCAGGAGTTTCTGAAGTAGCAGCTACACTTTTAGAATCTTTTGATGATGTCGTAGATTTACTTGTTTTTGTTGATTTATCAGTTGTTGGTATTATTATTAGTTTATCTAGCTGAGCATCAATATCCTTCTGCATATCTTCTTTAAGACTTTCAAGTTTATCTAATGAATAAATTTGGATATCTAAACTTGAAGGTAAGGCTTTTTTTTCTTGAGTTTTCAATACAGAATAAATTTCCGGCTGAACTTTTGAAGTATAGTCACTATATTGATTATAAGCTTGTTCTTCAGTGGTATAGTCCACGCTTTTAATTCTTGGATCTTGACTCCATTTGTCCTGCAGCGTATTAACAATATTTGGATCCATTCCTACTTCAAAAAACACCAATAAATTACTTTTTGATTCAATGTATTGTATATACAGATTGGAAACATAAGCAAGACCACCAAATATGATTGCGACAGCGAATGCAAGAGTCATCACACTAACTGATGCCCATCCGACCCAACCACTCCTGCTAATTTGTTTTCTTGTATTTGAAATTATTCTTCCTAACATTTATATAGTTTATAACTAAATAGTATTAAATTAAAGCCTACCCTTTATTTCCCAAGAAGTTTCTTTATCTCCTTAGAAACAAGTATTACCTCTTCAGGATCAATTACTAAATTTTTTGAAAGCTCATCTGGACCAGCATTAACAATATCCTGTACAGTTTTATAACCTGAGGATTTTAAATCCCTTTTAACAGATTTAGGTAACTTCATATCATCAATACTAATTTTACCCGCATTATTTAAGGCTTCTTCATAATCTTTATCGTCAACATTTTTTTCAGATTTTTCTTCCTTTTCAATTGTTCTTGCCATTTTTGAAGATGCCGGCTTCTTAGAATCATCTTTTTCTTCATCTTCTTTTAATTCTTGAGATTCATCACTATTTGACTCTGATTTCTCATCTTCTTCTTCTACTTCTGTTTCTTTTTGGTCTTCATTTTGCGAGCCTTCAGATAGTTCTGTAACTATTGATTCTTCAGGTTGCTCAACTTCTACATCTTTATTCTTTCTGAAAACTCCAAAAATCCTTGAGAAAGGATTTTTATTATTTGAATCTTTCTTGTTACCTTCAGAAGTTTCTTCATCTTCAGATTTTGACTCATCTGAAGGCTCGCTTTCTAAATTGCTTTTTATTTTAACTTGGTACACTTTCTTTTTTGGTTCTTCATCATCTTCAGATTTTGAAAATTTCTCCATTGGAACATTTTGATCAACAACTTCATCATCTGGATTTTGAGCAAGTTCATATTGTCCTTTGTTGTCATCTCTAATTATTTTTCCACCTTCCATTTGAATAACTCTTTTATTTAAAGAATTAACAATATCGGTTCCATGAGTAGACATAATCACTGTTGTACCCCAATTATTAATCTTAGTTAAAACCTGAACAATATCCCATGAACTTGCAGGATCTAAATTCCCAGTTGGTTCATCAGCTATTAAAATTTTTGGATTATTAGAAATTGCTCTAGCTATAGCTACTCTTTGTTGTTCTCCGCCTGAAAGCTGTCTTGGGAAGGCATTTGTTCTATCAGAAAGCCCAACTATATCTAAAACGTAAGGAACTGTCTCCTTAATCTCCTTATTCTTCTTACCTGCAGCTTCCATTGCAAATGCGACATTTTCATAAGCTGTTTTTTCTGGCACAAGTTTAAAATCTTGAAAGATCACACCGATTTCTCGTCTTAACTTGTATACTTTATTCCTTGAGACTTTGGTAATATCAGTATCATTAAATAAAATACTACCTGATGTTGGGACCTCATCTCTAATTAACATTTTAATGATTGTAGTTTTTCCGCTTCCTGATGGACCTATTAAAAATATAAATTCTCCATCATCTATACTAAAACTTACATCATCAACTGCATTGATCAATTTATCGTAAATCTTGCTTACATTACTAAATTCTACCAAGGTATTTTTATTAACAAATTATTTACTTAGCTATACAGTATACTTAAAATTTACAAAAATGGCATTAGGTAATTTCTTGCTTTTCAGGAATTTTAAGTATTTTTCTAACTCTTTTTTCTAAAACAAATTTATAAATAAATACTAACAGTACTATAAAAAGTGCTATAAAAATAAGGTTTCGCAATAAATTTATTATATCAATTTTAAAAAATACATTTTTACTTGTACTCAAACTCGAGGAATCAATTTTATTCTCATCTACTCCAACCTTAATTTCTAAATCTTTAAATCCGTTATAAAGACTATCTGATTCTAAAAGATTCGAAAATGTAAAAATTGTAGCTTTGCCTGGTATTAAAGCTGGGTAAAAATTATCAGTTTTTAGTGCTGATAAATAATCATGACCATCAACTCCTATAGAGTTTAATTCTAAAAAATAATTTGATTTATTTTCTATACCCAAATCTGCTGAATAATAATCACCTGAATAAAGATCTCCATCTTGAGGTTTGAAATCAATATTAATTACTTTATTACTTTCCTCAATATTACTTCCATCTGAAATATTTACTGATACAGGATCTGAATCTACAGAGATCAATCCTAAGATATTATTGTAATCCATTCCTGGATGCCATCTCCCAAAAATTATTCTATCCATAGGTTCTTTAAAGTTATAATCAATGTTGAATACATCCTCTAAAAAAGGATCAATAAAATATGAGCTATTACCATCATTTATTTCACACCATACATGAGGCTGCCGTTCATTCGATAATAATTCATTTGGAAGAAACATATATCCATAAACAAGATTACCCTTATAACCTAGATACTCCGAAGCTGAAATAGCTAAATAACAATATTCTATTGAACTAAGTTTTGCAGACCCACCAAGTTTGCTCCAGATATCACTAATCGATTTTATATCCAGTCTTTCGCTACTATAAGGTGTAAGATTTTCAACTAAATAATTATCAATCTCATTTAAATTTGTTTTAAAGTCATTTTCTTTAGATATTTTTTTCAGAAGATTTTTAACAAAAAGACTGTCTGTATTCAAAGTCCAGTTATATTTTGGAATATTGAATTGCTGATTTGAATTATCTTGTATTAATGAAATATTAGAATCTAAATATACTTTGAAAGTATCACTTGGAGAAACATTTTTAACCGCAAAATTATCATTATACTCATCGTAAACACCTCCATCAACATTAGGAAAACTTCTATAATAGGTTGATTGATTTAAGTTAGATGGCAAATTAATTAAATATGCCTTATCACTATCCGAAACATTATTAATTGAATAATTCAACTTTAAATCTAAACTAGCCTCTTCACCCCAAATAATTAATAGTGATTTAGATGTTTCAGCTGAAATTATTCCTGTATCATTTTGTGAAATATTTCTACTCGAAATAAAAGAGGTTTTAGGAAATTTTATAGGATACGTAATTGTATAATTTAAATTATCCAATTTAAAATTACTCTGAATTGCTGGCATATATAAATATTTCAAACCATACATATCTTTAACTAGTTTAGGAGCATCAAATTGAAGATTTAGAATCGTATCTTTGCTCAAATCTACTGTTAAATTTTCAGTTTCAATTTTAATTATAGTTTGCCCATCAACACTTGTACTTGAGGAATCAATTTCTGAATCGTTAAGTTTTGCCGAAATACTATTCAAGTTTATTTTGAATGGAACTGTAAACTGAAATCCAGTAAGAAAATTAACATTACTATTGTCTTTAAGATTAAATAAAAGATCAATTTTAGTATTCAGGTTATCTTCAATTTGAAGCTTTACAGAATTTAAATTTGAATCAGCATTTACTTTTAAAGTAAATACACTAATAAACGCGATTGAAATTATTAAAATACTTATTAACTTTTTAAACATGAACTCATTGTTAATAAAAGATACTGACTGAGCACCAATACATAATACACTAAAATTAAGCTATAATTCATTATCTAATAATAAAAATAGTTATGTTCAACAAACATCAATTTAAAAAGAGCTTCGGCCAGAATTTTTTAAGGAATGGAAAGTTTACAAATAAGCTGGCCGAAGCTCTTCAAATACAACCCGATCAATCTGTGATTGAAATAGGTCCAGGAGAAGGAGTATTAACAAACTCGCTTTTAAAAGTGAAAGCTAAAGTTATCGCAGTTGAGATCGATTATTCTTTAATACCTAATTTAATAAAAAGATTTGGTGAAAATAAGAATTTCGAAATAATAAATGAAGATATTTTACACATTGATTTTACCGAAGCACTAGATAAATTTAATGCTACATCAGAAGTAAAAGCAGCAGGTTCGCTTCCATATAATATTTCAAAGAAGATTATAAAAAAATTTGAAGACTTTAACTTAGAACAAGATAAATACTTTGTCTCCCAAATGGCGTTTATTGTTCAAGATGAAGTTGCGAAAGAATATGCTTCTAAAGCACCAAAAGCAAGTTTATTGAGTAACTATATTAATTTATATGCAGATGTTAAAAAATTAGAATCAATCCCTGCTTCTCAGTTTTTTCCACAACCAAGAGTTAACGGTGCTATATTATTAATTACACCTAAAAAAGAGGTAATTGAAAATGCTGGAGAAATTTATAAGTTTATGAGACTAGGGTTTTCCGCTCCGCGGAAAACCCTTCTAAAAAACTTAAAGAACTCAAATAAATGGGATAAAGAGTTTCTTATCAAAACTTTTTCTGAACTAGAAATTAAAGAGAATGCTCGTGCTGCTGAAATTGAGAATGAAAAGTGGGTAGAATTATATGAAAAATTAAATTGATTATATATAAATTACTTTATTCTTAATCCACCTAACCTAAAAATCGGATTTAGATATCGCCTCATAATTCTTAACTCTTCAACTTTAAATAAGAAACAAAGTAGATAATACACTAAGAAGCTTGTTATCACAGTTAAAGATGTTAAAAGAATCAAGTTCAAAGTAGTCGATCCAAAATATCCTTGTCCTGCAGAAGTAGGAAGAGCATAAGCAAATGTAGTCCAGATCTTATACATTACATACATTAAAATAAACATTATTCCACCGGCTGCAAATTTCAAACCAGTTGTTCTGGCAAGAGTTTTAAAATTCAACTTCAATTTCTTGTAATTAAAAATTATTAAAAGTGCAAAAAATTCTAATGAATACGCAACACTCATTCCTAAAGAAATACCCCCAACTGCAGCCGGTCCATTGCCTCTAGTAAACAAATTATTAAGATTAATCTGTGTTAATGAGATGGCATAGTCAGCATTATGGCTGAATAAATTAGTAAACATTATTGAAAGGAATACTGTTATAACAAGACTTGCTGCAGAAACTAAAAATGGTACAAAAGTATCTTTTGCTGCATAAAAAACTCTATACATAAACCATCTTCCACAAACAAATACGTGACCAACAGCAAACCATAATAAAACCCAAGCAGTTTGATATGTAGCATCAAGAGTAAAGTTTGTATTAGGTAAAATTCCGAAGACCAACCTTACAATCGGAACTCTTAATACTATTAAAGTAATTATAAACGGTAAAGCTAAGAACAAAATTTCATTTAATGTTTTAATTATTACTGTTTGTGCCTTTTCTAAATTATTGTCTTCAAATAACTCTGATAAAATTGTGAACGATGCATATGAAAACGAGGCGGCGAAAAGCGTAGGAATCACTAACGATAGTGAGTTTGCATAGTTCAGGGCAGAAATGCTATTTGCGCTAATTGCAAAAGCTAAAAAATCATCAATAGTTAAAGCTATATTCTCCGAAGCTAAAGCTAGTGTTCTAGGTAAACTAGATACAAGTATTTTCTTGAGATATCCATTCCATTCAAATTCAATTTTGTAATTAAGTCCAAGAGATTTAAATAATGGAATTTGTATCAACAAATGTAATATAGAACCCATAAAGACTCCAATTACAATTGCCCATGGGCTGTAATTTAGGAGTGGAACTAAGATCAACAACCCAACAATTCTTCCAATATTAAATAATAGTGGGGCAAGTTGAGGAACTACATATCTGTTATAAATGTTAAGTCCACTTGATATTAAGACACTCAAACCTAAAACTACCTGAGGGATTAATAAAACCCGCATCATAGAAATAACTGTCTGTATCTCTGAAGGTGACAAATCAACTTGCCCCTGCCCAAGCAGTTTTAATAAAAATGGGAATATTGAATCAGCAAATATTGCAAATATTAAAGATGCGAAGACAAATAATGCTAAGAGTCCACTTATTATTGAATTGTAGAGCTTATAAAAAGCCTCTTTACCTTCTTTTTTTCGAATCTCAATTAATGTAGGAATAATTACCGAACTAATTGCTCCTCCAAGGAGTATATTTGTCAGCATGTCTGGAATAGAACTTGCTAACTGAAATTGATTCCAGCCTTGGTTTCGAGTTCCAAAGTAAGAAGCAGCAATAAGATTAAAAAAGAGTCCGGAGAACTTAGTTAACAGAGATGGAATCATCAAGATGATTGCAGTCTCAAGAATTTCTGTTTGTTCCTTACTTAAAATATTCTTGATGCTGTTAATGCTTTTTTGTAAAGCTGTCATATTTTCTTTAAACTAAGATTACTTGATTAGCCATGATAACACTCCAATAAACAAACCTGTCACAGTTCCTAAAAATAGCTGAAATTCATTATGCTTATGCAGCTTTATTCTCGCCCACCAAACTAATGGTAGCAAAAATAACAAGATAATAAATATATTATTTCCTTTATCAATAAGATAAACTGCAGAAAATGAAAAAGCTGCTGCATGCATACTTATCTTATCAATATACTTATTTATTAAGAACATCAAACAGAAAAATACAAAAATAAGTATACTCTGAAACTGCCAAAAACTTAAATTTAAATATGAAAATATTAAGACATTAAACAAAAAAGAATATATTGCTATAAAATAAACGGGATTTCTTGTATCTCTTTCTAAAGATACAAAGTGCCAAAAATGTTTTTTATGATGTAATAGCTGCTTAATATAAACAATAAATGGAAGTGTATAACCAATAACAATAAACATTAACAGTGGTCCCGGATCAGAAAATATATATTCTGAATCTCCAACAATAATTGCAAAAAATATTATTACAAAAGGATTTGAGATAAAAGAAATTACTTTAGCTACAAATAGTTCTGTGTTCTCAGAAATTTTTAGAAGATCCATCTTTTTAGTTATTAGAAATTAAAAAGCACTTTAAAATTGAGTATTTTAAAGGCGGAATTGATGTAGTTATACTACAACAATTCCGCCGACTAGTCGATATCTTTAGAATTAGACATTCACAAATGAAGAAGCAGAAAGATGATTTAAATACAAAATATTACTTGAAAAGTTTATTGAGATATCACTCTAATGCTATTAATTGTCCTGATATTAGGACCACAAGTAATAAACTAAGAGAAACTTGTCAGATCATCTTACTTGGTTATTTTGTATTTACAATCACTTTCTGCTTCTATATAAAATGGATAGTAAATTTTTGCTTTTAATATCTTGGTCTTCTATCATTAAATCTTCGTCTATCATTTCTTTGCTCAATTTGCATTTGACCTATTACAGGATGTTCGAGAATTTCTTTTATTTTTGGACTTTGTTCTATTCCTTTGATCGTGAAATTAACTCTCCCATCTTCAACTTTCATAACTTGAACATTTAGTTCTTGTCCTTCTTTAAACATCTTTGATAAATCATATTGTCCCTGTTTTTCAAAAATCTCAGAAACATGAAGTAACCCAGAAATACTTGAGCTTACGTTTACGAATACACCATAAGGCATAATCTTATCAATCTCACCGACATAAACTTTTCCTACTTCTGCTTCACCTAGCATTTCTTCTATTGTAGTTTTTATAAAATCTAATTGAGTTTTATTACCGGCAGTAATCATTACTCTTCCATCTTCATCAACATTAATATCAGCAGGAGTATTACTTTTGCTGTATTCTTGAGATCTCATTACTAGTTCTTTAATATTCTTTCCACCTGGTCCGATAAGCTCGCCGATTTTATCCTGTTTAATTTGTACAAAATCTACAACTGGAGCATTTGGAGCAAGTTCTTTCCTCGGCTCGCTTATTGCTTTATTCATCACCTCTAAAACTGTTTCTCTTCCGGTTTTTGCTAATCTAAAAGCTTCTTTTAATACTGTTAATTTAACTCCCCTTAATTTATTTTCAAACTGCATCGCAGTTATTCCATTTTTTGTCCCAGTTACTTTGAAGTCCATATCACCATAAAAGTCTTCGATTCCTTCAATATCTAAAAGTAATTTATATTTATCTTCATTCCCATCTTCTGTAACAAGTCCAACTCCTATTCCAGCAACTTGTTCTTTCATTGGAACTCCTGCAGCCATTAAAGCCATACTTGATGCGCAAGTAGCTGCCATTGAAGTTGATCCATTTGAAGTTAAAATTTCTGAAACAACTCTTATTGTGTAAGGGAATTCATCCTGACTTGGAACCATATTTTTTAAAGCATTTTCTCCAATTGCACCATGTCCAATCTCTCTTCTCCCAGGCATATAGTTATATCTTCCAGCTTCACCTGTTGCCATTGGTGGCATGTTGTAATGATGCATAAATCTTTTACTTGCTTCTCCTTCCATGTTATCTGTCAAGAGTTCTTTACTTTGAGAACCAATTGTAACAATTGATAATGATTGGGTTAAACCTCTATTGAATAATGCAGATCCATGTACAGTTGGTAGTAAGTCAATCTCTGCAGATAAAGGTCTTATCTCTGTAAGAGTTCTTTTAGTTACTCTTTTTTCATCTTTTAAGATAGCTTCTCTTACTATTTTTTTTGCGACATATTCTACTGCTAAATCAATTTCAAATTCAGAATATTTTTCAGTTTCTTCTGGTACATTTACAGTAATAAAGATTTCTTTTTTAATTGCATTCAGGTTTTGAGCCCTATCGGTATCTTTATCTTTTTCAACAAATAAACCTTTTTTTATTGAGTCTTTATAGTCTTTTTTAACTAAATCAATCAACTCTTGTGGAGCAGGTACATCACTAAATTCTTCTTTTATTTCATCTGGATTTAATACTTCTTTGCCAGCACCTTTAACAAATTCTCTTTGAATTTTATTTAACTTTTCAATTGCTCCATTAGCTTCATCTAAAAGTTGGTCCATTAAATCATCTGAGATTTCTTTACCCCAACCTTCTAAATTTAATAATCTTCCATCTAAACCTGATGCTGAAAATTCAGCATTATAATCTTCTCTTACTTCTACTTCAGGATTTAAAACAATCTTATTGTCTTTATCAATGCAAGCAACAACACTCGAACTAGGTCCATAATAAGGAGCATTACTTAACATCAACGATAGACTGGCTCCAAAAACAGCTAATGTCTCTGGATCATTAACCTCATCATAACTTAATATTGTTAAGACGACTAATGTTGGTTTCCTGAAACTTTTAGGAAAAAGTGATCGAATCGAGTGATCAACTTGTCTCGCTTTTATTATTGCGTCCTCAGATGGATGTCCTTCTCTCTTTGCAAATCTTGAGCCTGAGATTGCACCTCGAGCATACATCTTTTCAATGTATTCAACTGATAATGGGAAAAAATCCTGTTCAGAATCTTTCTCATCAATTGTTGTTGTCGCTAAAACACTTGTTCCGCCAACTTGAAGTAATACCGAACCTGCAGCCAATGTTGCTAACTTTCCTGTTGATAGCTTAATTTCTTTCCCTAGGAAATCATATGTTTTTGTATATTCCATAATATACGAATAAAAAATAAATACATAAAATCTAAGGGGAATATAAAAAGAAGAAATTTTTCGTGTATGCAATATACGATGTGCTATATTCTACTGAACTTATAGCATATGGCATATAGTACATTGCATATTGACGCTGCTTCTTAACCCTTAATAATTTACTGAAGAATTATAAATTATAAATGAACCCTTTGGCAAATATTAATAATGTGTTTTTCTATATTTATAAACAGTAATACCCAGAACTATAAACAAAATTCCGATTAATATATCTAATCTATCATTTATTATTGCTGTATTAGGTAAACTTCCCGATGCCGAAGTTAAACAACTCCCACCATTTGCAGCAGCACATCCAGTTGAACTAGATGAAGAACCAGTTGGACAAGATGTTCCACTTGCAGTAAATGGAGAGCACGCATCGCCATCTGCTATAGAATCAGAGCAAGCATAACATGTAATATTATTTGTACTTTCTGTTGGGCAACTTCCACCTGCTGCTGTTGCGCAAGCATCTGAAGTAGTTGTTGATCCTGCTGGACATGATGAACCACTAACTACAAAAGACTCACAAGTATTTGAATCTGTTAATGCTGATGTGCATCTATAACAAGTAGTTGTAATAGCAGGTTCTACAATAATAGCTTGGCAAGCTTGCTGTATTTGCGAAAGTATAGGATTACTACCATTGATTGTTGCATAATTATTCCCCTGATCTCTTGAGACACACTTCGGAGCCAACCAACCTGTGGGATTTCCGTTATATATTGTACTAGGTAAACAATAAGTTGTTGAACTTAAGCTTCCACCAGAAGTACTACAACTTGATCCAACAACATAAACACAAGATGAACCCGTTTGACATAATCCTAAAGATGCACTACATGGATTACCGCAAGCATTTAATGAAGAACAGTCACAATTTGCACCGGGGAGACTTTTCCCGGCTGGACAAGCGGCATTTTCACAAATGCCGCTTCTACAAACTGCTGTTCCTCCATTAGCTGGAGCTGCACAATCTGAATCTGATGTACATGAACCACCACATTGAACTATGGTCCCTGAAACTAGACCGCCTCCATTTGAAGATCCGCCCCCAGTGTTACCTCCAGTCCCAGTATCATTTCCTGTTCCTGTATCTGAGCCATTTCCACCCCCGCCAGATGTTGAGGTTGCTGCACAGCAAACCCCACCGCCGGTACAAATACCAGATTTACTAGTTGTACCAGTTGGACAAATAGTTAAACTGCTGTAACAAGTTCCACCTGCAAAGGCACATGTTGGACCAGTTCCACCACAACTTGCACCATTATCTATATTACCTGGATTAATACAACTAGTTGGGCAAATACATCCATCAACATCTGTACAACTATTATTACAATTATTTATTAGAGTTTTTTTATCATCACTCCCTGATGTACTATTCTTTATACAGGCACATTCAAGCAAGCCATCAGATCCTTCACTACCAATAGATTGACATGTACCTGGTGCACTTGATATTGTACAAGAAGAACCAATATCCCCTCCAACACATCCCGATCCTGAACCTTGAGTACTACATTTGCCTGAAGTTATTGTTCCACCAATATTCGTTAAGTCTGTACCATTTAATTTAGAAATTATAAAGAAAGCTACACCTGCAAATAATGCTATAACTATGAGAATTATAATTGTACGTCTCACTTATAAAGTTTAAAAATCTTATCTTTATCAAGATATCATTTTTAGGAAACAAGAGCAAAATTGAAGTTTATTTGTTTTTCTCTAAATATTCTTTTGTGAATCTTAAAAGATCTAACTTTTTATTATAAGCTGGATCTTCTATTACTTTATCAAGAAGATACTTAAGTATATTTCCCATTTCTGGCCCTGGCTGAATTCCAAAATTATTTTGAATGTCTGTCCCTGTGATATCTAAATCAGTAACTTTAAGAGCCATTTCTTTAGATCTTACTTCTGAAATACGGTCAGAAAGCGCATCCAGCTCCTTTGGATCAAATTCTGATTTCGGATTTGAAGCTGCATCTGCAATTCTTAGTTTCATTAAATCATCGATTGCTTCTTCACCACCTACATTTTGGATCAATCTTCTTATTGCAGCATCTGACCATCCAAATTGCGATCTGCTGGATGCGCTCACAGAAGCTGAATCATCTGAGAACTGTTTTCTCCAGTCTGCTGAAGGATAATAAAACATATGCCACCTTACTAATCTTACAGTCCTTTCAATTTCAGCATTGGAGAATTTCAATCTCTTCATAATTTCTTTAGTCATTTCTGCACCTTTTACATCATGTCCATAAAAATGAATTCCTTTCTCATCTTCAGTTCTTGTACTAGGTTTTGCAATATCATGAAAAAGAGCAGCAAGTTTCACTGAATCTTCAGCAAAATCTACTGTCTTTATTAAATGATTAAAAACATCATCAGTATGAAATTGTGGTTGTACAATATCGATACCTTCTAAAAGTTCTGGTATAAACAATTGAAGTATCCCTGAATCTTTTAATAGACCAAGACCTTTTGAAGGCTGAGGAGATTTTAATAAAAGTTTCATTAATTCTTCTCTGAATCGTTCTACTGAAACTTGTTTAGTAACATGCAAAGTTTCTTTTATAGCTTCAAAGGTTTTTGGCTTGATTTCAAAATCTAATTGCGAAGCTAATCTACAAGCTCTAACAGCTCTAAGACCATCTTCACTTAAACGTTCAATAGGATCCCCAACAGCTTTGATAGTTTTATTTTTTAAATCAACTAAACCACTAAAAGGGTCTACAAGAACTTCTTGAACTGAAACATCACTTTCATCAAAATGCTGGAGATCGAGGGCGATGGCATTAATTGTAAAATCTCTTCGTGACAGATCATCATCTATAGTTTTTGCAAATTCTACTTTAGAAGGCCATCGCCCTCCAACATAATCTGCTTCTGATCTATATGTTGTAACCTGAACATCAAATCTTTCTCCATTATCATCTTCAGTAATAACAGTTATGGTTCCAAATTTTGCACCAGTTGGGATTGATTTTTCGAAAATTTTTTCGATCTGCTCAGGATAAGCATTAGTAGCAATATCAAAGTCATCAGGTTCTTTATTCATTAGAACATCTCTAATAGATCCACCTACAAGATAAGCTTCAAAATTATTTTTCTGCAATGTTTCTGCAATGTTTAATACATACTGAGGAATTAGTTTCTTAAATTGTGAGATTGTTAAATCATTCATTTCAGTAATTTAAATTTGTTTCTTTTCTAAATCTTCAAGTTCTTCTGATGTATATAATTCGGTTGGATCTTTTATATATTTAATAAAAAGTATTCCATTTAAGTGATCAATTTCATGCTGCACTACATGTGCAAAATAATCATCTGCTGTTAACTCAACTTTATCTCCTTCAATATTAGTATACTCTACAGTAATCTTTTCGGATCTTTCAACTTCTCCAAATAAATCACCTTCATTAACACTAAGACATCCTTCCCATTTTAGTGAAGTTGTATCACTCTGTTTTTTGATTTCTGGATTTATCATAACTTCCCAAATTGGTTCTCCCTCGCCTTTATCATTCTGATCTCTTTCCTCTTCTAAGTCTACTCTTCTACAAATAGCAACTCTTAAAACTACGCCAATTTGAGGTGCGGATAAACCAGCAGAATGTTCTTTTACTGAATCCAAGACTTCAAGCATATCGTCAATCAACTTTGAAATTTTTGTATCTTTAGGATCACTAACATTTTTAGATTTTTGTTCAAGTACAGGACTCCCGTACTGAAGTATCTTCTTCATCTTTTAAATTTAAATATAATAATATCTTCCAACGGAATTATATCAATATTATTTGGGATATTCTATCTTATATTAGTTTATACAGCTTTTAAGTAATTCTCTTTTTTTAAGGTTTTATTCTTACGATTGTAATTATTTTATTAAGACTAGGACGATAAATAATCGCAGTGTCTGGGTATATAATAATTAGATCGTCATTTTCTGCATCAGTATATAAGCTTGGGTTTTGTTTTTTGAGATTGTCTATATCAGTAATTTGGGCAACAGTTGGCTTTTCAGAAGAATCTACTTTGATAACATTAGAGATGCTTTCTTCTAATGATTGAATGCTTGAATCATCAAAAGCATTTAAACTATTCAACTCTATTTTCTTTTGAACCAAAAATAATATTAACCCAAGAAAAATAACTACTATTAAAATAAGTATTATCATTCTGTCTCGTTTAGTTTTTCTCCTTTGTTTTTCTAAATCAAAATTTAATTCTGGAAGAAATAATGCTTGCTTTAGAAGGGTTAATCTTTTTTTTAATCTTTTTAGGTAACTATTATCTGACATTGGATTAATATTACTTTACGAAGATTTAAATTACAATCTATGAAATAGTATTAATTTATTATTAAGTAGTCTATTTTAACATCAGTTTCTTGAGCTTTTTCAATTTCTATTGTAAAGCCTTGTCCAGGAATAATAGATTTTACTATTGGAAGTACAAATTGATTACTCGTTAGTTGTATATGAGAATCTTCTGTAACAGAAGTATTGTCAACTGTGATTTCAGTCTCTCCAGAAGCAATATTTGCTTGTCCAATGCTAGAGTTTGGTCCGGATTTAAGTGTTAATTTACCATTAGTATCTACACCTAAAAGTGTGTTACCACCAGCATCTAATAATTTAAATGCATTTTCATTTGAAACGATTTGCATTGTTAAATCAAATCCGGAAATATTTGTATATGATTTTGCTTCAATTGAATTATTTACAGAAAGTACTTTGTCTAATGATAATTTAGCATCAGAAATCTTTAGTAATTGTTCAAGTGGTGTAGACCCAGATTCAGAGTTAGGATTTAAATCATTATTTACTGCTAAACCATTACCAAGATAATTTAAATTTACAAACATTGTTACTTCTCCGATACCTTGATCATCAAAATTAGTTAATGCCATTCCAATTGCTAAACCTGAGCCTTTTGATTTCATAGCTACCCCAGGTGTTGAAGAAGGGGCTAAATAATCTCCAGCTTCAATTGGTCCGTTTTCTGTTGTAACTTTAACCGGGACTCTCCCTGACAAAGCTACTGGAACTATTGAACCATTACCTAAAGTTTTACCATCATCAAGAACCATTCCAGGTCTTGTTGAAACTACTCCTAATACTTTTGCATCATCAGTTCCCTGACTTTTTCTAACCCCAAGTTCTAGTGTTGGATCTATTGAAACTACCTCACCTAAATTCAAATTATCAGTTGTAGGATAAATTTCTGCCAAGTCAGCACCTGAGGCTGCAATTTCCTGAATTGTTAACATAACCTCATCTATTGTTGCATTATTTCCAAAAGAACCATTGGTATCCCTGGTTGAAGCACAAACAGTGTATGTTTGAGGTGAAGTCGAAGCTGGTGAATCAATTACCGTGAATGGTATCCAAATCTGCTGTATTGGATCAGTCATTGCTGCAACAAAATCATTACCGATTTGTAATCCTGAACAGTTTCCACTTCCTCTTCTGACTCTAATTCTGACTGCAGTTTCAGTATCATCTCCTCCAGAAGGATTGGTATATTCAATAGCTCCAGTAATTAATATTCTTTGTGATGTATTGTCAGGACTAATTGTTGGATTTGTTGGAGTTAATACTTCAATTTCTGTCCCCCATGTTGGACTAGTTCCCGGTGTTGGTGAGGTAATACTTGAATCATCTACAGATTCTGTTGACGAATTTGCTGCAGGATTTGAATTAGCTCCACCACTAGTTCCGATAACAAGTGCCTCTAGTCCCCAGTCATAAATATTAGTGTCACCTGCTGCTACAGAAGCACAAAGTGAGTAACTCTGCGCAGAATTTCCTGGATTTGATGCAACACCATAAATATGAAGATTACCTACAGGAGTTGTGTTACTATTATTTGTTGATATTGTATATGTAACTGTAGCATTTCCTACTGTTGTACCTGAACAGTTATTAGTTGTTTCAATTGTTAAAGTAAATGGCTGGTCAGTATTATTACCACTATGTAAATCTGCAAAACCTGAGACATAAACATCATCTGTAGTAGAACCTGGAGTTACAGAAACAGTACCTAATGTTGTTTGTGAAGAACTTGAAATGTTTATAAAGCTATCACTTGTCTTGTATGCTGCATCGTGCTGTAGATTTATTCCTGTTCCTCCGATACAATTTGTCCAAGCCCCATTTTCATAACATCTAAATTTGTTAGTATTTGAATTATAGTAAATTGCACCGTTGGTGCCGGTGGGGTCGCCAGAGGTATTTTTGACATCAACTTTCAATAAATCCGGAGTTGCTGAACCAGAACCACCGGCACCAATCTGTACTGATCCAGTAGTCCCGGTTCCTGCTACCTGTAAATTAATATTTCCTGTTCCAGATTGAATTGTTGTTGTTGATGTTGATGTTGCTGAACCAAGCACTAATGTTTTTGCTGCAGCACCAGTTCCTACATTTATTGTTTCAGCACTTGCATCTCCACCAATTGTAATCGAGCCTGTAGTCCCAGACTCTATTGTTAAAGCTCTTGCAGCAGCAGTTGTAATATCTGTTCCAATTGTCCCGTTAAATTGTATCCCATTTGTAACTGTTCCTGCAGTTCTAGTAATGTTTAAAGCATTCGTAAGAGTTCCACCGGTAGTTTGATTAATCAACAAAGCATTAGTCAATGTTGTAGTACTTGTTAAGACTTCCGAAGTCCCAGCAATTGTTGTAAATGCTCCAGTAGATGGTGTTGTAGTACCTATTGCTGTTCCGTTTATTCCGGTTGAGGTAGTATTAATATTCGATGATGTTAATGTTAACAAGTTTGCTCCAGTTGATATACTTGAAGCTGATAAACCTGAAAGTGCTAATGCTCCTGATGTTGATGTTAGATTGATAGCACCTGTTGTAACTGTAAGACCAGTTGCAAATGTTGGATTTGAAACTGTCGCAAGTGTTATTGTTCCAGACCCGTTATTTGTTGTTGTTATATTTGTACCTTGTGCTAGTAATAATGTTCCACCTTGGGATATCGTGCTATTTGTTCCGCTAGATGCTGAAGCAGTAAATATGCTGCCTCCAGATGTTAAACAAGTTGCACAAGTTAATGTTAATCCAGCACCACCTAATGTTGCTGAACCCCCTCCTCCTAATGGTCCAGTAGTCCCTATAGTTACACTTGAATTTGCAAGTTGTGAATTTGTTATTCCTGCTGTTGCAGAAAGATTTGTTGTTGTTAGTCCTGAAATTGCAACATTAGCAGCAGCTGTTAACCTTCCTTGAGCATCAACTGTGTAAGTTGGGATATTTGTTGCACTTCCATAACTTCCTGCGGATACTGCAGTATTAGCTAAGTTTATAGTTGCTGATCCTCCTAACGCTAATGGTGAACCCCCTGTTATACTTATACCTGTTCCATTATTTAGAGTTACACTTGAATTTGCAAGATTAGCATTTGTTATTCCTGCACTTCCTGACAGATTGGAATTAGTTAATCCTGTTATTGTATTTGAACCAGCTGCAATAGTTTTATTTGTTAGTACATCAATCGATGTAGGAGTAATATACCCTGCATCATTTGTCCATTGAGAAATATTTGCTGAAGTGAAGTTTGATGTTGTTAATCCTGAAATAGCAACACTTGCAGCGGCAGTTAACCTACCTTGAGCATCAACTGTAAATGTACCAATTGTTGAACCACTTCCATATGATCCTGGGGTAACAGTAGTATTTGCAATATTAATCGTTACAGTACCACTTCCATTATTAACTGTTGTGATTCCTGTACCTTGTGCTAAGGTAAGCGTTCCCCCATCTGAAATTGTAGAATCAGAACCAGAACCTGCTGTAAGAGTAAACGATCCACCTCCGCTGGAACCTATGCAATCAACCCAGGAACTATTTTCAAAACATCTAAATTTATCATTTGTAGTATTATAATAAATTCCACCGTTTGCCCCTGTAGGATCATTTGTCCCATTATCCAATACTAGTAAATCAGGAGTGTCTGTCCCACTATTCCCAATTAGAACCTGGCCGCTAGAACCAGTACTTCCAATTGTAAAATTTGCATTACCTGTACCTGATTTGATATTTAATGCTGTTGTAGTTGTATTATTGCCTATTGTTATAGTTTTTGCATTTGTACTTGTTCCCAAATTTACCGCCCCTGTTGTACCTGAATCTAAAGTTAAGGCAGTTGCATTACCTGATTTAACCGTTAAAGCTCCTCCTCCTGTGACAATTGCTCCTGCAGCTCCTAAATTAATCGCTGTAGCTGCTCCACCAACATTTAGTGTAGTAACATTTGTATTGAATAAGTTTGCATTAGTAGCAGTTGTTGTTAAATCACCACCATTAACTCCAATATCACCTGCTGTAATAATGTTAAAGGCTCCAGTCTGATTCCAATCTTCAGTTAAATCTCCAAGGGAGACTGTATTTCCACTATTATTAAGTCCACTTGCAAAAGTAAAACTTGCGTTAGCTGAAAGTTGTACCCATCCACCAATATGTGTTGAATATGTATATGAGATATCATGGTAAGCACTATTAGTATTTCCTACATAAAGTGCATCATTGTTGTTTGGAGATTCTGTTGTATATGTAAAACTTCCTGGAGAACCACCAGAGATATGAATTTGATAATCTTTAAGTCCGGAAAGTGAACCTGCAGGAGTTGTACTTGAATTAAATGCAACTCCAAAACTATCACCAACTGTTAGTGACTTTATTAAGACCCAAGTTGGATCTTGATATTGAACAAGATCACCAGGTGCAAATCCTGACCATACTCCTGTATTTCCACCAGTATTAATCAAATAAGTATCATTATTTACTGGTGATCCAGGAGGAGTGCTTGCATCCTCTATTACATTTATTTCTTCTAACGGGTTATGCCATACAAGACCTGTAGCAATGTTATCAACATAAGTTTTTACAGCATTTTGAGTAGGATATAAAACGTCTGATGTTCCTAATGTTGTTGATGTCGATTTATTAGCAACATTTTCAGGGGTAAAGCCTAAAGCATCTTGCTTTCCATTAAACGTATTCCAGTCAGTTGATGTTAAAAATCCTGTTAAGGTAGAACTGGCAGCTTGGTCACCATCATAATTCAGTGAAATAGCACCACTAGAATCAATAGTAGCATCTCCACTCAGAACCCTAGTAACCCAAGATGTACCGCTTCCAATTAATAAATTACCAGCAGTTGGAGTTGTTAAACCTAAAGTATTCCCATTAATCTTAGCTACAGTTGTAGCACCTTGTGTTCCTGTAACATCTCCGGCTAATGAACCTGTAAAATTTGTTGCAGATGTAGCTGTCGAAGCATTCCCTGAGACATCTATTGAATAGGTACCTGTGTTTATAACAGTGGAATAATTTCCAGCAGTAAGATTTGTTGCTGTTAAATTTGTTATTGTATTAAGTGATGCATTAATAGTTTTATTAGTTAATTCTTGTGTTGAACTTGCAGTGACATAACTAGAATCATTTGTCCATTGTGAAATATTTGAAGATCCAAAATTGCTTACTGTTAAACCAGATATCCCAACATTACTTGCAGCAGTTAGTCTACCTTGAGCATCAACTGTATAAGTAGGAATAGTCGCTCCACCACCATAACTTCCAGCTGTCACAGTTGTATTTGCTAGGTTAATTGTTATTGTGCCTGATCCGCCGTTTACAGTTGTAATACCTGTGCCTTGTGATAATGTTAATGATCCCCCCTGTGATATGGTACTGTTGCTTCCACTACTAGCTACCGCAGTAAATAGGCTTCCTCCACTAGTTATACATGTAGTACAAGTTAATGTTAATGCAGAACCTCCAAGAGAAACTGACCCACCTCCTCCGAGTGGTCCAGAAGTATTTACAGTTACACTCGAATTTGCTAATTGAGAATTTGTTATTCCAGCTGTACCTGAAAGGTTTGTTGTTGTTAAACCTGCAATTGCTGTATTACTTGCAGAAGTTAACCTACCTTGCGCATCCACGGTAAATGAAGGCACAGTAGTTCCACTACCATAACTCCCCGCAGTAACTAAAGTATCAGATAGATTAACCGTTGCTATACCTCCAAGAGCTAATGAACTACCTCCAGTAACACTAATTCCTAAACCACTGTTTAATGTCACATAAGGAGTTGCTAAATTAGCATTTGTTATTCCCGCACTTCCAGATAAACTCGTATTAGTTAATCCCCCAATTGCTACATTACTGGCTGAAGTCAACCTTCCATAAGTATCAACAGTAAATACTGGTACAGAATTCGAAGTCCCATAAGTAGCTGCAGTAATTCCTGATGGACTTAACGCTGAACAAGATGGACAATCAATTGTTAATGAACCACCCAAACTAACTGAACCACCACCGGTTATTGGTCCTGATGTTTTTATATTTAAACTAGAATTCGCCAATTGTGAATTGGCTAACCCGAAAATACTATTTTGATCAAAATTTGAACCATTACCATTTGCTCCAACTATAGCAATGTCTCCAATATTAGTTCCGGGTACTCTTCCTTGAAGATACTCAGCATTTAAATTATTAATCAGACCAGTATCAGGGATTATAAGATATGAACTAGAAATAAGCTTAAGTGGTACTGTTGGGCTAAGTGTACTTGTTGGAGTTTCAGACTGTTGGCCACTATTATTACTTCCAAACCCACCTGTTCCTCCTGTACCCCCAGTCCCTCCATTATTATTTGAAGAGCTTCCAGATGGATTAATCTGTAATACCTGGTTTGTATCTAATATAGTAACTTTTGTAACTTGATTGTAAGCATCTGGATTTACTGGTTTAAGCAAATCTAAAGATACTCTTCCAACAGGTTGAAATATACTTTGCAAAAAAGATGGCTGCTGCTCTTCAACACCATTTGTAACACCACCATTAGTATAGCCAAGTAAGTCAGAAGTTTGAGTCTGGGAAGAAATTAAACAATAAAAATAATAACAGTACAATTATTATGTATATTAACGCGATTATTCCTAGAATAATCGCGGCTTTCTTTAGTCTCTTTAAAAGCTTAACTGTTCTTCTCTCCATCTGAAAATCTGCAAGTTTTGCGCGCTCTGCAATAGAAATTCCTTTATTTGCATTAATTCTGGCAATATCTTCTTTTGTACTAACATGCATTCCTTGCAAAGTTAATTCTCTTAATTCTTTTACACTAATTCCTAACAATCTTGCTGCTTCTTCTTCAGGGAGACTTAGATTATTGTTTTGTCTAGAAGTTGGGTTATTATTTAATTGATTTTTTAAATTTGAAGTTTGTTCCATTTATTTAAGACTAGTTTGATTATTAATTATTTTATAACTTAATTAACAGCTGATTCTACATAGAAATCCAGACAAAAATCACTTATTGATCAACTCAATAACAATCTATACTAAATTGGAAAAAAAATCTACATATTATCCTCAGTTTTTTTTTCTTCCTGGTCTAAGTTTTTCTT
Source organism: uncultured bacterium (assembly GCA_963700155.1). Classification (GTDB taxonomy): domain Bacteria; phylum Patescibacteriota; class Dojkabacteria; order J137; family J137. The sequence continues at coordinate 195,425 of OY969472.1, forward strand.
TTCATCATCTAATAACTTTTTGACCATTTGAAAAATGACCTCGAGACTTGAATTTGCTTTTTCCAGAAAATATGAAGGGTGATCTTTTATGGCCTCAGTAATAATGCTAGTATCAGGCTCTAAGTTGGTAAGAATAATTACTTTAACTTTTGAACCAAATTCCTCATCTGCCCTTAAATCAGTCAACATTTTCATACCATCCATTTCTGGCATTAATATGTCAGTTATAATTAAATCAGGATGTTGCTTTAAAGCTATATCTAAACCTACCTTGCCATTTTCAGCAGTCATAACTTCATAACCTAAATCTTTTAAACCATTTTCAAGCACCTCACTTAAAGAAAGTTCATCTTCAACAACTAATATTCGCTTCATAATGTTTATACCTTATAAAAATAAAATAGTAATTTAGAATATTTTTAACATAAATCTGAATCTATAGAAAATATTTTATTGTATTTTCTAATCAATTGCTAATAATATTATTAATTAAACCTTTTGATATGTGGTTGAGAAATTAGCCGAAGTGACAAAGCTTTGACTATCTGAATTATATACTGCAATCTTACCTGCATCACTAAAAATAACGATTATGTCATTTTTTCTAGCCAGTTTATAAAATTCTTTATTTGATTCACTTTGATTTCTTAATTGATCAGGATCAGCTATAACAGACAACTGAGGTATTTCATTAGAATCTTCAGAAATCAGTTTTTCAGATTTTGCTAATTTAATTATATTATTAACAAGAATTTGTTGATTGTTTTTCTCAATAATACTAGGACTATCACCTTCATAAATAACTTTTCCCTCATCTTTTCGATAGATTATTATATTATCATTGTAAACAAGTACAATATCTCCATTTTTCGCATCTTTATATACTTGCTCATTTATAACATTGGAAGATTTCAATTGATCAATATCTGAAACTGTAGCAACTACAGGAATCTCTGTATCTGGATATTTGTTTTTAGCCTTAGAAAGAACTTCATTTATTAATAACTGATTTTGTATATTTTTAAAAAACTCAATTGGATTATATACCGATAGGAGTGTGATTACTTGTAGCACAATAATTATAAACAACAGTCCCTTAAGAGTTCGAAGTTTAATTAAATTCTGTTTAATATTAACTTTTGAGAGATTTAAATGAAATCTATTCTTATATTCTAAATTTTTTGATTGTTTGTCTATAGGTGTTGATTTGTATTTTAAGTTTTTTCCCAAAGTCTTAAATTCGCTTTTTATATTTGTTTTGATCATCAGCTTTGAAAAATATATACCGAGGGAGGGACTCGAACCCTCACACCCTAAGGGCAAAGGATTTTAAGTCCTTCGTGTCTACCATTCCACCACCTCGGCATAAAATAAATTTGCGAAGAAATTATAACTATAAATTCAAAAACTTTCCATAAGATTATTTAACTATCTTTCTCGAAATTTATATGCTGGAAGATTTTGATCTTTTATATCGATTTGGTAAGTGTGGAATTTGTAATTTGGATGCTGTATAGAAACATTATATTTCCCAATTGGGATTTCTTGTTCAGAGAATCTACCATCTTGTGAACTTACTGCTTGAAAAGTTGAGTTATCTTCAAGATTTGTAAATGTAATTGATGCTTGAGAAATTGGATTATCTCTTTTATCTACAATAACTCCAAATACATTTTTTGTAGTTTTTACTACTGGAGTTACAACCATTCCGCTATTTCTTCCTATAGTTGATTGTATAGGATGATTTTGAGGATATTGCTGATTATTCATATTAATCAACTTAATTTCGCTATAAAGATCATTAATTCGAGAAAGAATTTCCTGTTCTTTTGGTTTATTATTTGTATCTTTATTTAATCTTGACAATTCATATTTTAGTTTATTAATCTCGTTTTGGTAATCCTGAATTGAAATTGGTCTTGTCTGTTGTTGTTTATTAATAGTTTGTTGAAATTGTTGTTGGTTTTGTATCTGAGGAAGGGCTTTTTGTTGAATATTTCCTGAAAACTCTTGAGAGTATAATCTATCCAAGTTGGATTTCCTTACTGGGTCACTTTCAAATGGAGTCTCAAGTTCAGTATATTCTTCAGGTTCTGCCTTTGAACTAAAAAGCTTGTCTAATGGAATTTTTGTTATATCAATTTTTTCCTCATTTTTCATCGAAGATACTTTTTGAGATTTTTTCACTTCTTTCTCTCCTTTTGCTTGTAATAGTTCTGGTGTAGATTCTTTCTTCATCCATACGTATCTTGGTGAAATGAAAATTGACTTAATAAATCCAAACAACCAAACTCCAAAATTTTCATTAAGTGCAATTAAAATTCCTATTGCAACTGATAATAATATTAGTGGTATTTTTATTAAAAGAGGGATGATCGGAAGCAAATAGATTACTACACCAACTAAACAACCAATAATAATCTTTGAAAACTGTTTTAAAGTAAAGCTTCCAAAAAGTTTAAATTCTACATCAATTATATTTTGTGGTACTGGATGTTGTTCCAAATTCTTATGTTAAGAACTATTCATTTACAGTTTACATTTTTCAAAAAAGTTTGTCATCATATTAGTTTTTGTTCTTTAAAACTAAACCAAATGTCCTTAACTATAATTAAATGATCTAAAACATCAATACCTAAAATTTCTCCTGCTTTAACTAATCTTTTTGTTATATCAATATCTGCTTCAGATGGGCTTGAATTACCCGACGGATGATTATGGACAAGTATAATTGAAGCTGCGTTATTTTTTATAGCGACTTCAAAAACTTCTCTTGGATGAACCAAACTTGCTGTTAAGGTGCCAATAGAAACAATTTCTCTTTTTATTTCTTGATTTCTACTATCTAAAAACAACACAATAAAATGCTCTTTTTTGGCAAAAGAATATTCACGCAATTCCTGATAAATTTCTTGTGGAGATAAATAAATATTAACTTTCTTATTTTCAAAAATTCTTTTGCCAATCTCAATAGTTGCAATAATTTCACACGCTTTAACATTCCCTAGACCTTGAAAATTAATTATGTCAGTATATTTAATGTTAGTGATTTTTTCTTTATTAAATTTTTTTAATACTTTCTCAGACAACTTAAGTACATTTTCGCCTTTCCTGCCTGTTCTTAAAATTATTGCAAAAAGCTCAGCGTCAGAAAGTTTTTCAGGACCATACCTAATCAGTTTTTCCCTTGGTCGAAGTATTATTGGAAGATCATGAATAGTCTGCTGCATCTGATACTAATAAAAACTAATATCAGATTTTAAAAAAAAGTTCTTACAAAATTATTACATGAATTATATTTAAGATAGAATTATTTTAAAGGCTTCATTAAGGTAGTTAATTTCACTATTTGAGTAACTTCTTTTTTTAAGCATTTCAATAACTTGTGCTACCAAGGATCTTATAAGTTCGTTAGACTTATAGAGATCTGATAAGGCGTATCGTGCAGATGATACAACACTCCTATATAAAATTTTTGTACTTTCATCAGTTTCCATAGAGCCAGGGACAATAACCTCAAGTAGAGCAAAAATTAACAAAATAGCAATATTCTCAACTTGAGGTTTGAGAGTTTCGTTACTTTCTAAACTCACTTTTGAATCCTTTACAAGGTCAGCTTGTTCTTTTAGTTCACCTATAGCTAATATTAAACTTCCGTTATGCTCTTTTTCTAGACCTTCTACCATTTTATTTAGCCTTTTTACATCCAACCAAGGGGAAAATAATTCATCTACAATTACAGTTTTATACTCATTAAAATTCCTTTTCTCTTCACTTTCTCTAAATAATTTCATAAATAACAAAACTAAGGTAAAAGCCATTTAAATCCTAGCAGATTTTCTAAGAAAGTGTCTAGTCCAGATGGAGTTTTGTTTTTTCTTTGTCGATTTGAGGTTGAATTATTATTAATTTCAAGTTCATATTTATTTTTCAGGTCGTTCAAAACCCCCTTATCATAAGCATCTTTGATTACATTCCCATTCATACCACAGTTAGGGCAATTTTGATCCAAGTCGCAAACATCTATCGATCCTTCTCCACAAATTGGACATTTTATATGTCTCTCAACTTTTTTAGTCTCTTTATTATATTTATCAAAGAACTCAAGAATCTCACCTTTCTTCCCAATTACTTTATCAAAATTGCCCACAAGAGTATTATTACCAACGCTTTGACTATTTCGAGATTCTGAATTTTCAGACGCTGGTAAAGTTTTATTTTCAGAATTAATATTTTTTATTTGAATATTTACAACACCACATTCTGCCCCTTCTGAAATCTCAGAAATATTAACTTTTCCATCTTTAGAATTTTTACCAACATCAGTATTTTGGGATACGAAACCAGAAACTGTATTACCTGAGACTACACTTTGTAATAAGTTAGAATTGATTTTATCTTGATCCTCAATAGATATATTTTTATGTTTTGGCATATAAGTCATCCAAGCTGCATCAAGAACTTGTTGATATCTTTCTGAGAATTTTTGTAATTCAGTTGAATTTAAAGCAGCATTAGGAAGATTTGCCATAAGACTCTGTATAAATGGATGAATAGTTAAGCCGATTGCATCTATTTTTGGTTTTATTAAATCATCATTAAGTCTCAAAATATCTAGTCCCCCTAAAGAATTTATTAAATTTAGTCTTTCGAGCAAATCTTCTTCTTCTATTCCCCTGATAATAAAAGTTTCGGATAAAATCTTATTTTGTGAAGATTTTAAGTTCCCAGTTTGAGTGGCAATCGAGAGTTCTCGCAGATTTTGTAGATCAAAAGCAAGTGCCTCTAGATTATTTGGCAATGAAAAGATTCTCGATTGCCACCCGTTTTTTGAATATTTATAAATTCTCAACATAATATCCTTTTGATGTTTATAAATTGGTGGACTAAATTCAATAAATAAATCACCATTTTGAATTTGGACATCTTTCAATCCAGAGAGCTGTGAATATAAATAATTCAAGGTATTGCTATCAAAATCTTCTTCTAACAACAAGTTCAAAAGTTCTTCAGAATTTTTATATTTTAATTCCCATAATTTTAATAAATTCAAAAGTTCTACTAACTCTCTTTCATTATGTTTTACAGTAAAACACCTTATAGCAGAATCAATCATCATTTTATGTTTTTTTTGATCAAAATCGTTTTTAAAAATTCTTCCTCGCAGACTATTTTTATTCATAAATCTATTAAATTTATTTACTGTCTCACCTGAATAATTTTCTAAAATTTGATATGAATCCGCATCTTTTAAAATAGATTCAAAATCATATAGCTTGCCTTCTTTTAGCTGAGTAAGAATATCCTGTTCAATTTGAGAATAAATTTCCCAGTAGCTTTCTGAAATATTTAAATATTTTAACTTATCTTTGAAATTCAATTTCGATAAGTCAGCTGAATTTTCTAAAAGCTTTGACCAATAATCCCATTCAGAAAAAATATTTATTAAATCTTCTAGTGAAAGTTCACTATTTCTAAAGTTATCTCCTAAAATTTGCAACAATAATCTGAATTTATCTTTTATAGATAAGGATAAACTATATCCTTTATCTTTAATTTCGAATGACTCTTCATATGTAGGTTTTAACCTTTGTAAAAAAGATTCAATGTATCTATCTAATAATGTAGAATTATCTACTGATTCAACAAATTCCATTCAATTTGAATTATATTTATTCATGCTCGTGAACTCTCTATCGAGAATGCAGAAATTTGCTGGTATCCGGACTTTCAAAAATGATTACCGTTGCGGCACAGTGAAGGATTTTCACCTTCTTCCCCAGCGCCTATCATCTAAGTTTAGACTTCGGCTTCTGTGATATAAACAATAGTTTAAATTTTAAAAATATTCAAGAATTATTGGATAAAATCTGTACTTTTTTCTCTGGTACTTCCTTGCAGCTTAGCGATTTCAGCTTTAATTTTAGAAGCGATTTCATTATAATCACCGCTATATTGTGCAGTATATTTGAAAATATAGTCATCTATCGATACTTTAGGATTATTTTCACTTTCAATAAGTATTTTTAAAGCAATTCTTTTGACTTCTGAATCTGTTAAATTTTTGTTTTTCGCTTCAACAGCCTTAATATCTTCAAGGGTACTTGGTTTATTTGTTAAATTCATATGGAAAATATTAATATTAAATAAGATTAATTTACCATAAAATCTTGTATATAGTATATAATCCCTAAATTACTTTAATATACAAATGAAAAGTATTACTTATAATGGAAACAGAAGCACAGGAAGCAAAGAAAGAAATTTTGTTACAAAAAGTTTTTGATTTACTGAAAAGTTACTTTCAATATAAGCTTTTATTTAACAAACCTGAAGTTATCTCAAAGCGAAATTTAATTAAACTACTAAAAGAAAATCTTCCAGAGTACTCAATGCAAGAAGTACTAGAATCTATAAATACTCTATTTACAATGAAAATTTTATTTTCCGATGAAATCGATAATCAAGGTGTCTGTGCTTTTTCTGATCAAATAAGAGAATTATATTTAAACGAGATTAGAGTCATTCAAAAAGATATTACCATTCAGCCTTAGTTTCCTCAATTAACTCAGCACCAGAATCAGAAAGAATAGTATTAACCTCTTCCTCATTCTCTTCATCTATTGGAACAGCTATTAATACATAATTTTCTTTCATATAATTTTCGATGAACGTTGTATCTTCTAGTTTTAAACCAAGTTTTTCAAGAATTTTATCAAATTCTATTTCGGGCCTACCTTCTTGAGTAACCTCGTCTTCAAAATCAGATTCCAGGTCCTCCTCTTCAACAATATTTCCTATCGGCCCTGCAAAAATCATATCTCCTACGTTAGGAACAACAACTTCAACTGTTCCAAATTCTCCAGTAGCAATCGGATCTATTAACCCACGTACTTCTTCCATTCCTTCTCCGTCAAGTTCACTACTATAATCCTCATTATTTTCTTCAGGTTCTGGTTCTTCATTTTCATTTTTTGTAATTAAAGATACTTCTTGTAAAAAGCCAGATTCGCTAAGTTCGTTTATTGCTGTTTGAGCATCTTCTATTTCTTTAAATATAGCAACCAATAATTTTTGCGACATATTTTCAAATTAAAAGTTAAACAATAATTAAAGTTTATCTTAAGTATTTTAAAAAGTATAGACAATATTAATAATCTAAAATATAATACGAATTGCTTTTACATACAATAATGATAGAGGAATTACTCTTTAACGAAACAATCGAAATAAATACTTGTATAGAAGAAATTGCAAATTATTTACTAAAATATACTGGTTTTGATATATATACTGAAGAAGAGCTAAATAAAATTATCTCACTTCTAAGAACTGATCATAAAAAAGCCAGAAAATTAAGAGTAATGATATATCTTGTCTTAAAAGAAGGGACAAAGCGAAAAGCAAGTGAATATGCTCAAGGTATTCTTAATCAGAAAGGTTATAGCAATGTTAATTTCACTATTTATCTATGTAAAAAAAACGTTCGTAATTTAATTGAGGAATACTTAAATAACGAAATAAATATGAATGTTTTTTTTCAAAGAATTTCTACTAAACAAATAGAGAGTTAAATATTATTTACTCTCAAAATAATTATATAATCTTGCAAAAACGTAAAGTATAAAGGCAATTGTAGCTATAAAGAAGCTTACCGGCCAAGAAATATAATAGGATAATATAATACCTGAAATAACCTCAAATAACCCAATCATTATTGCTAGGATTATTGTATTAATCGGCCTCGAAGATAAATATTGAGCTGTCGCAGCAGGAACTAAAATTAAAGTAAATATCAATAGAACTCCCACAACTTGAACTGCAATTGAAACACTAACAGCAAGGACAATGAAGAAAACTATTGATAAAGTTTTAACTGGAAGTCCTTTAGCTTCAGCAACTACTGGATCAATAGAATAAAATAATAGCTGTTTGTAAATAATTGCAATTATAACTACACAAATTATACTTAGAACCAAAGTCTGAATTACATCCTGTCCACTAACTCCTAAAATCGTTCCAAATAAAATAGAAAAAACCTGAGTTGCGTATTTTGTATAAAGACTTAAAAATAACGCCCCCAACCCAAGACTAAATGAAAGTACAACTCCAATTGAAACATCTCGACCTCTAACCTTTTCTCCTAAAAATCCCATTACAACTCCAGCAATAACCGTAAATACCAAAAGTCCAACTAATGGATTAAGACCAATTAGAACTGCTCCTGTAGCTCCTGCAAACCCAATATGAGCAAGTGAATGTGCAGCAAAAGACAAACCTCTTATTACTACAAAATACCCTATTACAGCAGCAAGAATAGCAACCAATGAGCCTACTATCAATGCATTCCTAACAAATTCAAACTGTAAAAAATCAATCATATAAATTATCTAATCAATTATTTAATTTATTATATTTTTCAATCGCTGCGACAAAAATTCTGCCATTTACATCAAAGACTTTAACAGTCGAATCATATAACTTAGACAATACATCCTCTTGAATTACTTCTTTTGGAGTCCCAATTTCCGCATGCTTATTTGCAAGATATATTACTTTATCTATATAAGGCAGCAAAGGATTTACATCATGAGCAACAAGTAGAATTGTATGACAATGCTCTTTGTGATATTTTGAGATCCTTTGTAAAATTTCAGACTGATATGAAATATCAAGATTAGCTAAAGGCTCATCTAATAAAAGCAAATGAGGATCACTCACTAAAGCTTGTGCTAAAGAAATCCTTTGCTGCTCTCCACCAGACATTTTTCCAAGTTTTTTATGTGCTAAATCTTCAGCATCCATCTGCCTTAGTACTTTATCTGTTTTTGATTTAACTCCTGCAATTGGTAAAAAAGAGGCGAAGCCATTAGTAACTAACCCTAAAGATACATAATCTCTTCCAGTAATTGGAATATCAGGATCAAAAGGCTTCGCCTGAGGAGAATATCCTATTTTCTGATTTCCTCTTTTAATCTTCTTCCCAAATACTTTTATATCTCCCGCTGTTGGGGTGATTAATCCTAAAATTGCTTTTAAAAGTGTTGATTTCCCTGAACCATTCGGGCCTAATACAGCTATAAAATCTCCCCTATCAATTGTCAAATTAATATTTTCAAGAACATTCTCTCCAGCAAGGTTTATTGATAAGTTTTTTATTTCTATTATTGGTTCTTTTTTCATTTATTTGAATTTAAAGCATTTTTTAAATCGTTAAGTTGACTTTGCATCCAGCTTTGATAAGTGGCCCCTATTGGCATTGTCTCAGTTACTCCGACTACTGGAACATTATTTTCTTCGGCAAAAGTTTTCTCTTTTAAAGTTAACTGCGACTCCGTCTGATTATTATAAATTAAAACTTTTGCCTCATGAGTCTTTAAAATATTTTCAAAAGAATTTATTGCTGTTACTGATGGATCATTTTCTTCCTCTACAGCTTTTTGAAAATCATTTTTTATTGGAATAAGTCCGCATTTCAAAAGCATATAATCCGCAACTCTTTCCATTGCAACAACTTTAGTTCCATTATACAGATTTTTGATGCTAAGACATTCGCTTTCTATTGAATTCAATGAGTTTATAAAACTATTGTAGCCATCTTTATACCTTCCCTGATTTAAACTATCCATCTCGACTAATTTATCTAAAAGATTTGTTGCAAAAGTTTTTATTATATCTGTACTGTACCAGACATGAGGATTATCTTCTTCTGTTATTCCTGAAAGATTAGCAACATTTATCACAATCTTATTCGAAGTTGTTGATAAAATATTACCCATAAAAGGATCATATCCAGCTCCACTTTCAATAACTATATCAGCGTTACTAATATCCCTTGCATCCTTAGAAGTAGCATCATAATCATGTGGGTCCTGGCTTGGATTTGAAAGTATACTTAAAACTTCAACATTATCTCCACCTATCTGTGAAGCAATATTCCCATAAAAGTTTTCGGCTGCGACGATTTTAACTTTATCCAGTGTATTATTTGGTAAATTAGTCCTATTAGCAATCATCAATATTCCTATAATTCCAACAATAATTATGACTGGTATAAGAAATATTAATTTCTTCATATTTCACAGTAAGAAGTTAAACATAAGCAGCATAATATCAGAGTAAAATTCTAATTGCAAATTATTCGCATTTAAAATATAATCAAAAAATGAAAACTCAAACTGAAAACATAAGTCAGATACTAAAAATGTATGATATTAAGTCTACATTAGGTACAATTTTAATATATAAAATTCTAGATAAAAGTGATAATCCAATTAGTTTGATAGAAATTAAAAAAAAAGTTAATGGAGAAATACATTTAGCAACAATATACCGCATTTTAGAAAAATTAGAGAATAAAGGAGTTGTTAATAAATTACAATTTAACGAACAAAAATCTTTTTATGAATTAAATCGATCCCCGCATAATCATTTTATTTGTTCTCATTGTAATAAAGTTATTGATATTTACTTAGAAAGCGAAAATCTTAGTTTTATAAAAAAAGATATACTAAATAAATATAATCTCAAAGTCCAATCTGCAAGCATAAACTTCACAGGAATTTGTTCGGAGTGTAAAAAGTAAAAAATAACTTTTTACTTTTTTAGATAGTGTTTATAATATAAGTTATAAGTTTTTATATTTACTAAATGGAACTCTCCAAAAATGATCAAGATTTGTTAATTAATTCATCCAAAGTCAATGTTTTTAAATTAGCAGTGAAAAGTGCATTTAACCATATAATAATAACTAACATAGATGGGAAAATAATTTTTGCAAACTCAGCTGCAGAAAGAATCACAGGTTATTCAAAAGAAGAAATAATAGGTAGTACACCTAGACTATGGGGAGGACAGATGCCAAAAGGATTCTATGAAAACATGTGGCATGTTATCAAAGATGAAGGAAAGCCTTTTCAGGGAGAATTAACAAACAGAAGAAAAAACGGAATTTTATATATTGCAAAATCGATTATTTCTCCAATTTTTGATGATGAAAATAAAATTATTGGATTTGTTGGAACAGAAGAAGATATAACAAAAGCAAAAGAGGCTGACAGAATGAAAACAGAGTTTGTTTCAATAACTGCTCATCAATTGAAAACCCCTATGACAAGTATCAAATGGAACTTAGAACTCTTAAAAGGAAAAATATTCGATAAATTAGATGATGAAGGAAAAGAAGCTTTCAGCTTCATTGATAAATCTAATCTTAATTTAATAAATTTAACAGATATCCTTTTAAATATCACAAGAATAGAGTCTGGTCGACTAACTATAATACCTAAACCTATAAAATTAGGAGAATTGTTAAATAACGTTATAAAAACCCTTGAACCCGAAATTAGAAATAAAAATATTCAATTAAATAAAGAAATAGTTAAAGAAGATGAGGTAAATGCTGATAGTGAATTGGTTTATCAACTTCTCAGTAATCTTATTAGTAATGCAATAAAATATTCTCCTGATAATTCAAAGATTGATATAAAAATAATGAAAGACAATGAGAACTTTATCTTAAGTATTAAAGATAATGGATATGGAATACCTGAAAGTGAAAAAAAGAAAGTGTTTCAAAAACATTTTAGAGGGACAAATATTATTGATAAAAGAATTGGAGGAACTGGTCTCGGATTATATTTTGTTAAATTAATAGTAGATTCTTATGGTGGTGAGATTTGGTTTGAAAGTAAAGAGAATGAAGGTTCAACCTTTACTTTTACCATCCCCATAATTGGTATGAAAAGCAAAGATGGAGAAATTAGATTAACTTCAGTTGGAAAATAATTAAACGGGGTGAAAGGGGATCGAACCCTCAACCTTTCGCGTGACAGGCGAATGCTCTAACCAGTTGAGCTATCACCCCAAAATTTGGAGCATGTACATTTTAACAAAAATCAGGGATTTTTCTAGTCTAAATATACATAATCAACCTTCAGCATCTTTATAGGAATATCTTAAAGTAAAACTTTGCAATTCATTGTTATATTGATCATAACTTTTAAGGTAAAGTTTTCCATTTTTATTAAAATCAAGCCAAAATCCATCAACTCTAAAATTACTTGTTGATTGAGATGGTGTCCACCTTGAAATACTCCAATCATCCACAGGTAAATACTGCATCCATATACCGGAAATTCTATCAGAAAATCCACCAGCTCCATACATTCCCCATTCACTTGTCTGATTGTTATCGTAATCCAATCCAGCCATATTAACTATTGCTATTGAGCGATCTCTTTTAGTTATCATATATATTTCACTAAGTAATGATATCCTATCAAAATCAGGTTGTTCAGATAAATACATATTAGAAAACAAATCCGGTAGAGGTAATTGGGCTTCTAATAATTTTGCATCAAGGTAATTTTTCTGCCAAGAAATATCACTATGCATTTCTGGAGATACGGTTGGCACTTGTCTAGAAATTGGAGTAATAGTTGGAGCCTGTGTTGCTTGAGGATTTCCACCACAAGCTGAAAGGGCTAACAAGCCTGCTGCTACTTCAAGGCGAGAGAACTTCATTAATATGAACTTAATATATCAAATATAATTGAATAATAGCATATAAAAAAGGAATCTTTAAAATGAAGTTCTCTCGCCTTTTAAATTTGGAGAAAATCTATTCCACACTTATCTGCAGCAACTCCATCATTTAATCTGCTGTCACCTATCATTAAATATTTTGATTTATCTTCATCTTCACGATAAAGATCTTTAAAGCCAACTGGATCTGGTTTTAAATATTTAACACTATCTCTTGTTACAAGTTTTGAAAAAGCACTTCTTATATTTTGTTCACCTAAAATTTTGTCTACCGTAGTCAAAGTGTTTGAAGTCCAAAGGTAAAAAGTATATTTATCTTTATTCTTTCTAATAAAATCTATTATTTCTTTATTTGGAGTATACCCTTTAAGATTTTTTCTCTCGAAATCAATCCATAACTTTGCAATAATTACCCACGATGGCGGTCCAAACCTTTTTACAATCATATTAGCAACAACTGAGATATCATTAACCATTTTAACTTTTGAAGTGAAGCTTTTATCTACATTCTTTTCGAAATATTTTAATTGTTCTGTTAACTTAGACCAAGGAAGTATTAAAGTTGCAATTGTATGATCAAAATCAAAGATTAAGAATTCTTTTGGATGATCTTCGAGGTATTTTTCAAGTTCCATAAATAAATTATATCAGAAGTTTTATGAAAGTCTTGTGATTTCTATAATCTTTTTTATAAAAGGAACATAGAGTATAATTCTACTGAAATTCAAGCAGACGTGGCGGAATTGATCATAAGGTCAATTGAGACAAATGTAATGTAGTCGAAATAAAGACCGCATGAATCCCCTGAGGGGAGCATACTTGAGTAGCAGAAGTTTGGTAATATTGTTTTATGCAGACGTGGCGGAATTGGCATACGCGCTACCTTGAGGTGGTAGTCCAAGCAATTGGGTGCAGGTTCAAGTCCTGTCGTCTGCATTAGCTTACCAAAAAGAAATTATATATAACTCAAGTATTTTAGATGTTCTAATTTACAAATATGAAACTTTACAGAGGATTTATTGTTGATCATAATAAACCACAAAACGATCCATTCCGACAGGAATCTTCAATTAACATTGCGGAGGCTATACGGGTGCCAGAAAAATTTGATCCTCATTCTTCAAATAACTCAAATCAACTATTGTGGGCAACTCCAGAAGAAAACTATGCAAAAGGGGTAAATCTAGCGAGATTTCTAAGCAGGTATATTTTTAGTTCAGCTTTTCGCGAGAGTGTGGGCCAAGGCAAAGTACAGCTAGCAATAGCAGAATATAATGTAGAAGAGGGTAATGTTTATCTCGTAAATGAAGATGGAGTTCACAAGTATTCCCCAGATGGAGAACAATATTTAATTCAGAAAAGTAATGACAGACCTCAGATACGTACCATTAGTCAGGATTCATTTACAGAAATAGTAGGATTATTAGGTCGGAAAGGTATGCAGGATTATATAGCGAGAGCGGCGTATAGATTATCTCAGCTATATAAATTAAGTATTAACTGGAATAAAGAAAGAATAGTTAATGAGATGACTTTTTATGAAGGTGTAAATTATATACTCTCAAAATACTTTCCCCAAGTACTCTTACAAGAAGAGCTGTTAGAAGAATTTGCAGAAGGATTATTTGGAACCAGTCTTCGATTCAATAGAATTGCGGAAAATTCAAATTATTCAAACTTATTTGAAGGGGAAATAGATCTAAGATAAACTCTAATTCAATTTAAGAGAATTGAGATCAAACTGTATTAATTAGTTCATATCCTATTGTTTATTTATAAATACTTGCAGTTTAGCTTCTAGTGATATTTCTTTCTTTGTATTCAATAAGTTGCTATGGCTAGGAAATTCAAGAGATTCTATAATAGTAGCGAATTCTTGGAGTTCTTCTATGATTTGGGTTCGCTTTCGATCCTCTAAGTTGCATTGAGTTGTTTTATAAATCTTTTATTGATAGAATCCAGGAATAAATTTTAACATCATATTATGAGTGATCAACTCTTTGTTCAAAGACAAAGTATCTTTAACGCTAAGATTACAACAGCTGAAAGCTTGCTTGAAGCACTCCGAGTAGATAAGCCATACTTACAAGCAGAAACTGCTGAAGTTACAATAGTAAAGTACGAAGAGGTAGAAGGTATCGATTATTTTACTATCTCTGCTAGTTATTTCGTTTCGAATTCTCCAACTAGTAATCCATATAAAAAAACTGAATTAATTACGATTACAGTAGATAAAGGAGAAATTAGTAATTTTGGTTCTAGAGTTATAGAAGGATAGGTGTTTAAATTTTACTCTTCAAAATTAATATATTCCATAATGGTACTGAAAACTTTGAATTCTTCTAATATTACTCGAACTGAGCTACTACTCAGTTCACCGGTTCGCTTTCGATCCTCTAAGTTGCATTATTTTATTATAAACTCCTGATTTAAGACTCTCTTCTTGACCTACTTAAAATGGTATCTATTGCCTGTACAAGATCAGCTCTATAGGTTTTATAATTCCTAATAAAACTCTCCTCAGAACTAATTATTTGAGCAAATCTGTCAGCCAATGATTTATAATGGCCTGTCAAAGGTAGCATTAAAGAATATTCCATACTTAACAAAGTATTAACTGCATCTATATTAAAAAAGGTTTCAAATAAATCCCCAATCATTTCCAAAGTATATTCATTACCTATATCAGGATCTGCATCTGGAATACCAGCAAGCACTGGAAGTGAACCGCCATTTCCCATATATTCTAAAATCAAAGCCGTTGATTCCTTAAGTATACCGAGTATTTGCTTTCCTACATCTGATAGACCTTCTAGTGCAGTTAACATACTTAAATCCCCTGATATATTTCGCCTTGCTAAATACCTTATTACATCAAATGGGATTTTAGGTGAAGCATTTAAAACATCCGCGATCTTGAATATTATTCCATTAATTTGAATAGTTTCTCCTAATTCTTCTCTTGAAAGTATTTTTGATCCTATCTCATCTGTTATTTTTGATACAAACAACGCTGGATTAGATTGAACTCTTTCTAGTGCATTTACATCCATATATTAGTATTAAAATATAATTGTACGGAATATATAATTTTAATATAGAAAAAGCAAGTTGAATTTAAATAGCCTCACATTCAATGGATTCTATAATAGTACTAAATTCTTGGAGTTCTTCTAATATTATTCGAACTGAGCTACTACTCAATTCACCGGTTCTCTTTCGATCCTCTAAGTTGCATTGACTTATTCAATAAGGATTTTTCTTCTTGTCTTTTATATATTTTTCGTAATACTTCTTAGAGTCAAGAGCTTCTGGTCCAGTTCCATTCTCGAAATATTCTAAGAGTTGATCTTCAATATAATCATTCTCATCTGAATAAGAGACATTCCAATCATCTATTGTAATCAAAATACCTAACAAAACCTTATCTTTGAAGTTATAATCATAATACGTTGCTTTAGGGAACTTATGCATAATCTCAAACACAACCTCATGTAAAAAATTTTCAGAGATCTCATCATCAAAATAAAGCTTTAATACTTTTTTTATTAAAATTTTTACATCATCTTCAGTTGGTTTAGTTTTAGGAAAATTCTCATTTCGTATATATTCTCCAACTGTTGATTCGAGTTTATCTTCATCATTAGAGGCTAGTGTTTGATAAAAATCTAAAATCCTACCTCTTACCTCGATAAATTCTGTTGTTGGCTGTCTTACACTCCAATTCAAAGCTAATTCCACCAATGCTCTCAAGTTAGAATCAGATTTATCAATTTTTTGACAGAGAGATCTAGCATTTTCTGCGAGCTGCTTTCGAGATATTTGACCATCGAAATAACGCTTTATTGCATTTTCGAAAATTTTTCGAGTATTTGAATCATTAATTTTCATAGTTTACTAATTATAATAATTAAAATTTTATATAGATTTTACCCCTTAAAAATATTTAAACCAACTTTGTCTTTTGGTAAAGCTCGTCACTGCTGACGAGAGAATTGTAGTCTGTTTCCAGATCTACACTTCTACAAAGTTGGTTTAACTTTTAGCTTCAGATCTACAAATCAACGATTTTGATACTGTTATGGATCAGCCACCGAACCAGGAGCCGAAGCCACCTTTTTTTTCCTTCTTGCCCTTGCGGTCTTTGACAACACCCGTCTCGATGGTCAGTTTGCGCCCGTTGTCGTGATCGGTCTGGTGATCCCCTGTCTTCGATCCATCAGGGTGGCGATCATGAGACCGGTGTAAACCGGGCTGGTGTTTTACCGTGTGAACATACGGTTTTCCATTCTTATCTTTCTTGTTCTCATTTTTCGTTGTATGTTTCCTAACCACTTTACACCTCCTAAGGGTGTTCCTTTTCGGACACTTAATGTGTCATGAGTAATAATATTATCACTCAATCTATATATAATGTCAATATACTAGAGACGTTTGTAGAGCTCATCTACTAATATTTATCTAAAACTTTGATGAAATAAATCTTTATCTGCGGTAACTTCAACTGTTCGGATAGCTTCCGCATTGTCTTCAAACTCAATGGATTCTATAATAGTGCTGAACACTTGGAGCTCTTCGATGATTTGGGTTCGCTTTCGATCCTCTAAGTTGCATTTGAATTTAGCTTTCACAACATTTATACTAAGGATAATAAAGTTAATTATCCTATGAATAATATTGATTTACCCAATGCACTTCCACAAGACATCATCGCAAAAGAAAAGCTTATAGAATTAGTTAGAGAAAAGTTAATACCAAAACTTGATTTATATAGAGATAGATTTTCTGACTTTCCAGAACTACAGAAAAAGGTTTCAGACGAAACTATTGAAATCATGGTAGAAAGTTTTGCTGAATGTTTCTTACTACTTAATTTAACGCAGGAACATATTCCTGATTTTTTTGTATTTGATGAGAAGTTTAGAGAAGAAATAAGTATGATAACAAATACCGTATGGATTCTAAATAGTGAAGATGGACCTGTTTTTAATATAAACTATGATCGTCTTTATGAAATATCACAAAGAATTTCAGAAAAAAATTCAAAATTAAATTTAATGGAAAAAGATCATTTACGACAAATGATTGCCCATGAAGTACACCATATTTATGATATATATTTTGATCCTGAAAGAGCAAAAATTTCAGGAATAGCAAATGCAAGAAGTGACTTAGCTTTCTTAGACCCAGGAGAAAATGCTGCTCAACAATTTGGTTTTAGATATCGTGATCTAAAAAAAGATGAAGATGACTTAAAAGTTAATAATAAAAACTGAACAAAATCGTTCTACCTCTACTTTCTATCATAATGACATCTAATCTAATCTTAATTTACCTCAATACTTACTTTTAACTTGGTTTTGGAAATTACAATATAGGAACTGTACTTGAACCATTAATTATTTTCAGATGTTCAGAAAAGAAAAAATAAATTAAAATAGTATGATGATTATTAAGACATACATTCCAAGCTCACCTTTAAATACATTTATAAAAGTTATGTGGATTTCCGAAGGGGTAGCACAAACAAAAAGGATTAAGATTCTCCCCGACACATCACTTCATCTAATGATCAATTTAGGTGAGCCTTATAGAATATACAAAACAGATACCGTGGAATGTATTACAACATGTAAAGAAAGTTGGTGCGTAGGAATATGGAAGAATTCCCACTTAATGGATTACCCCACTAAAATGCATATCTTAAATATTACGTTTTTACCTGGTGGAGCATTTCCATTTATTGGTTATCCAGCGATTGAGGTGGAAAACAATATTGTTCCACTAGAGGCAATTTGGGGATCTAAAGCTTTGGAGTTACGAGAGAAACTTTATTATGCACGTTCTGCAGATGAACGATTTAAAATTCTTGAAGTAAGTTTATTTCAAAGATTGAAAAATACTGAAATATCAAAAGAACTTATTATGATCCAAGATGTTATTCGTCAAATTTCAGTTAATAATGGAGTTTTATCTATCTCTTCATTAAGTGAACTTTACAATATTAGTCAAAAACACTTGATACATTTGTTCCTTAAGTTTGTGGGGGCTACTCCAAAAGAAGTTGCCAAGATATTTCGATTTAACTTTATACTTTCGCAAATAAATTCTAATTCCGACATAAACTGGACAAATATTTCTCAAGATTCCGGATACTATGATCAGTCTCATTTTAATAAGGACTTTAAATCATTCACTCAGATGACACCAAGTGAATATTTGAAGGAAACAATATTGGCAAATGGGAGGGTTCCGGAGTTGTCCTCTTCCCCAAATAATTTAGCAACTGGTTAAATTTTTACAAGCATTACCTCTATCATGGATGTATTATTATAAAATATTAGGAGGTAATATGAAGAAATCAAATACATCTACAAATCAAGAAATTATAACAGTCAAGACAATAAATGCATCCCCTGAACGCATTTGGAAAGCTTGGACAAATTCTGATGAAGTACGTACGTGGTGGGGTCCTGCTGGATTTTCAACTGAAACTCAATTAATGGATGTGAAGCCGGGTGGAAACTGGGTATATATTATGCACGGACCAGACGGGAAAGACTATGCTAATGCTTTAGTTTATGATGAAGTTCAAGAACCAAATCGTTTAGTCTATACACATAAAGCAAGCCCTGAATTCAATTTAGACGGCTGGAAAATGATAAATACTTTTGAAGATATTGGAGGGAAAACAAAAGTAACCATGCACGCTATTTATGCCTCTCCAGAGGAATACAATAAACATATCACTTTTTTTAATGCTGTTAAGGGAGCAAAAGAAATGCTTCAGCGGCTAGAAAAGTTTGTCAAGGAATAATTTAAGTTAATTTTTAAAAAGAAATTATGAGAAAAATAATAGTCACAACAATGATAACAATCGATGGAGTGATGCAAGCTCCTGGAGGATCTAAAGAAGATACTGCTGAGGGCTTTTCATTTGGTGGGTGGACCGGACCTTACAACGACAAATTTACAGAAAAAATGTTTACAAGAGACATGTCAGGAAAATTTGATCTTTTGTTAGGGCGAAAAACCTATGAAATTTTCAAAGGATACTGGCCGGAGCATGCCTATGCTTGGCCTCGAATCAATGAAGTAATGAAATATGTAGTGTCACGGAATTCTTCACTTAAAACAGATTGGAATAACTCTGTGCTTATTGGTATAGATATAGTCAAAGAAATAAAAAAACTTAAACGAGGTAACGGGCTTGATATTGAGATTTGGGGAAGCAGTAATCTAATCCAGACACTATTAAAAAATGATTTAGTAGATGAAATTTGGCTTAAAATATATCCTATAACTTTAGGCACTGGGAAAAAGCTATTTTCTGAGGGGACAATCCCAGTTGCTTTCAAGCTAGAAGAGTGCAAAATTTCACCAAAAGGAGTCATTTTTGCTAATTATAAGAAAACCGGAAAAGTTAAAACAAGCGAGGTTAAAGACTAAGACGTGAGCATTAGTTATCGATAATCTTTTCACAGCTTAAGCATTAGAGTTTTTTCAATGATTTAGGTTCGCTTGCAGTCTTCTAAACTGCAATGAAATTACACATTAGTGATTTTTTCTCCTAATTCCTTTGCTCTCCATTGTAAATCTATTAACACTCTAAACCTAGCATTCTTGGTTACATCAGTTTGTTTCAATAATTTTAATATCAACTCTGTTTCAAAATTCTTCATTCCTGTTGAATTTATAAGAAAATCAAGCATTACACAATTATTTGTACCAATGTCTTCCATCAATTGATTTGATACATTGCAAGTTGTAACTAAAAAAGTTCTCACTCCATTTAATTGAAAATACCCCTCATAAATCTTAATTAAATTATCTATACCTTCTTTAAGTATTAATACTGTAATATCCTGAGGATATTTTTCCAATAATTCTTTGATAGCATTCTGACAAATAATTACATCACTAGTAGGTTCTTTATCCATAATATATAAATATGAGTTAATTTTCTGGATTATACATAACAATTCATGAATTTATCAAGTTGTGTTGGTTGTTAGGCGCGGCGTTAAATGCCGCGCCATCTCAACCTTGCTAATTATCAATTAGTCCGACGCCTGATCATCTCCAGTACTTGTTGGGCTTGATATGTAGAACAGGATGGGGTAAGCCCCCATACATGAGTATTGTCGTCTGTCAGGTATATAGGTTCACGGGTAAGCCAGGCGTTCGAATATAAGCCATTTCGCACTACAATCATCCACTCTCCTTCTGTTGGAAGAAGTTGTTTCGACATTAGCCCATCGGTGTCAAAGAGTGGAGTCCAGTATCCGCCTGGACCATTCTTAATCTGACCTGCGACTTCACCATTGATCTTATAAATGACTTCTCCGAAGTCGCAGAACGGGACATCCTCACCAGGGCTTGGTGCCACATAGTCGGACGTCTTGTCGAAATCCACCCACACTGACGCTTCAGAGCCATCAATTCCGACCCGGACAGCGTTACCCTCGCAGGATTGCACTGTGGTGTCGTAACCAATGACCGAGATCCCCGCTTCAAGCTGAAGCTGGGAGTCAAGATAAATCTCGACGCTCGGCGGAACGCGAATCGGATTATCGATAGCGCAATGCCTTACTGTCTCCTGCACTCCGCCAAGTTGATCAGTGTAGCTGGAGGTTTCATCGAAATCCGCCAAGTCTACCCACACACCAGCATCCACACTAGCTACTGATCTATCGTGGAAAATGACAAGAGCTGCATTTCCCTGGCATGCTCTAACTTCACCATCGAAGCCAGCGATCAAGGATCCAGCACTAACTTGAAGCTGAGAGTCAAGGTAAAGTGCAGTACCTGCTGGAACATGAATCGAGGGGAGTCCTGTGACACAGTAACGCTGATGAACATCCTGCCCAAGAGCAGGCTGAATCAGTCCGATAGTGAGCAATACGCCCACGAATATTACCACTAATTTCTTCATTTCCGGTCTCCAGTATATTATGATTTTGCAGCTACGCTTATAAAGGACGCTACTTACCCTCAGTCTTTAAAGTTCGAGCTCGTTCAGCTTTAAAGATGCGCAAACTAACCTCATTTTATTTTTAAAGTCAGTTTGCGCATCTTAAAGTACAAACTCAAGCAATAATTAGCAAGGTTGTTAATGAACTGTAAAACTAACAAATGATTAGAATTTACAAGGGGATTATATCATGGTGATATACTTATGTCACATTAAAGTATCATAGGTACTTATTTAGGAAGGAATTAAGGAAGTTAGATTAGGTTCAGGCGCGGCGTTAAACGCCGCGCCTTCTCAACCTTGCTAGCTATCCTAGGAAAATCCCGATGAGATGAAGTAACCAAACGAGAAACTCGAGCTGCGGTTTTACGCACCCAATTGAATAGGTCCAAACCCTTGAGCCAGGTTTGACACTATCATATGGGGTTGCTGATACTTCGGCAGTGCTGAACAGTATTCGATCATTATGCAATCTTGCTACGATTAACCACTGCCCCGAAGGATTTACAAATATTGCTCCTCCGTTATCAGTACTTAGCGAATCGAAGTACCATCCATTACTCATTGGTACCTGACGAAGCCCTTTTATTAGAATGCACTCAGTCACTCCAAGTGACATCCCCGAGCTGGAGCTATCGGCGAGAGCTGGGATAATTTGCAGTCCCAGCAATCCAATGAGCAATATGCTCACTAAGAATAATGGAATTCTATTCATTCTACCTCCATTACAAGCTACTGCAGCTTCGCTAACTCAAGGATGCTGCTACCCTTATCATCAAGTACTGAGCTCATTCGGACTCGATGACGCGCAAAGTAACTTAAAATTTAATTATCGTCACTTTGCGCGTCACCAATCTTAAAATTTTCAAGGATATTATCAGCAAGGTTATCAGTAATCTTTCATAGCTTTCGCATATGATTTTGATTACTAACAACATTAATCCCATAAGTGGGATTGCTGTTATTAATGTGCTTATAATACTATTATACACTAAGAGATTATTTTATATAATATAAGAAGTATATAAGGATTTTAAAGATATCTATATTTATTTGAAAGTTATCAGGCGCGGCGTTAAACGCCGCGCCTACATCGATAACCTTGCTAACTATGCATAATCTCCAAGATGTGATCAAGATCCCCCTGATCACACCCATTGTTCAGCGCCCAGACGTGGGCGCCGAAAATCGAGCTGACGAACGTGTAATTGACAAACCGAGCGGTCTGCCAGAGATCGTTGCCTTCAGGTCCTTTGTCCACTACTAAGAGCAGTTGCCCGTAATAGTGGAGATCAGTCGAGGGATGAACAAAGACGATTCCTCCTTGATTAGTCTCACGACCGGCATGATAATCTCCGTCACCGATGGCGTCGCCGCCAAAAACCTTCTGAATACGGCAGATCGGGCGAGTAACTTGCGGTCCATCAGGCATAATTGAGCCTTCAAAGATGGAATTCCTTATATCATCAACCGCAACCCATAACCGATGATCGGAGCCGTGAATACTGATCTCTGCTGAATCGATGTCATCTGCGCAAGTATTCACAACAGCACCAAATCCTTCCGTTGTCAGACCATATTGTTCGGTCCGACCCGCGTCATTGAATAGCCAGGTGCCTGGCTGGACAATTACGTAGCCATTCGTACATGCCACATTTTCTTGCCCGATGGCTGGCGTAACCAGCATGGCTGAAAGGACAATGAACACAATGAACAGAACTAGCTTCTTCATTTTCTTATCTCCGTTTTGAACTCTTTCTCTCGAAGTATGCTTATCATCTTCCCGAATGATTCCTGGGTTTAATGACGCGCAAAGTAACTTAAAATTTAATTATTGTCACTTTGCGCGTCACTAACTTTCAGTTCTAACATAGTTATATTAGCAAGGTTATCAGTAATCCTTTCATAGCTTTCACATATGATTTTGATTACTAACAACATTAATCCCATAAAAGGAATTGCTGTTGTTAATGTTCTAAGTAAACTCATAAATGAATCTACTCGATTGAATTATATCATCGGTATATATTTCTTATCAAACTTTTATTTATGAATAAGTTAACTTTAAAATTTCTTTTTCAAAAGCTATACTATTGATATATGGAAATAAAAATAAGTAAAAATAAAATAAGTTTATTTTTCAAAATATTAATAACATCAATAATTTTATTAGCTGTACTTGCTTTCTTTCTACCATTTATAGAAAAAGACGCTTCGAGTTTTGATAATAGCAATGTTAACTCAAATGGGTATATTGATAACTTGGGATATGTTAATTATTCTCCAGCCATAAAGAGCTTTTCAAATAAAAAGAATGTTTTATTCTTTAAAGCAAATTGGTGTTCCACTTGTACAACGGCTGATCTGAACTTTCAGAAAGAACTTCAAAATAAAAGTATTCCAAACTACTTAACTATTTATAAAGTAGATTTTGAAAAAGATGTTGCCTTAAAACAGAAATACGGAGTAACTCTTCAACATACTTTTGTTCAGGTAGATAATAACGGAAATGAACTAAAAAAATGGATCGGAAGTTATACTATTGATGAAGTTCTTAAAGAAATCGTTTAAATTACATCTTCAATCTGAGGATTACATAATATCAGCCAATTTTTTGAATTCATTAATATTGAAATTGATCTATCCCCAGCATTAAATGCTATTTCATCATTATTTAATAAAGTTTTTTCAGCAATCATTTTTATTCCAAAAAGATTTCCAAAAGGTGGCACTCCACCAGGAATTACACCGTTTGTAATCTGAAATACTTCATCAGCAGTAGCAAAACTTAGTTTATTTATTCCTAGAATACCTCTGACTTTTTTAGAATCAAATCTTTGATCACCAGGGACAATAACCATTGCAAATTCATAAACTTTATCTTTGTTTTTATATTTGACTATTAATGCTTTTGCTCCTTGAGTAATGCTAATGTCACCTCTTACCTTTGCTGCTTCTTCAGAGGTCCTTACAGGTTCATGCCTAAATTCTTTATATGAAATATTATTATCTTTTAGTAGCTGATTAATTTTTTCGTATGTGTTCATCTTTATAAATTTAGATATACGAAAAAGATTTTAATCTATTTAATTTTTATATTCTACCTTTAGGATTATTTCTTTGTTGTAGTTTTCTTAGTTGCAGTTTTTTTTGCAGCTGACTTTGTTACCTGTTTTTTTACTGTCGAAGTTTTTTTAATTATTGGTTTCGTATCAACTTTAGTTGATGGCATTACATCTATTTCTGTAGGCTTAACTTCTCCACCTTGAACAACAGCTGAAGCACTCTCAACAACATCAACATATTTTTGATGTCTTTTATATCCTGTCATTCTTCTGAATGCAACGAAGCCTAGTTTTGTTGCATAAAGTGTGAAATCTCTTCCTTGTTTAACATTTACACCTGGATAAAATTCAGAACCTCTTTGTCTGACAATAATTTCTCCTGGATTAACTTTTTCTCCACCAAATTTTTTAATGCCTAGTCTTTTTCCTATGACATCAACTGTTCTTTTTGCTGAACCGGTGGCGGCTGAATGTGCCATTCTCTACAATTTAATATTTAATAGATGTAACTTTAAATTTAGTTACTGATTTTCTGAAACCTCTATTTCTTCTATATCTTGATTTTGCCTTAAAAATTCTGCTATTTACTTTTTCACCTTTTCCTTGTTCTAAAATTTCTAATTCAACAACTCCTTTAACAACATTTGGAGTGCCTACAACTAATTTATCTTCGTCTCCAACTGCTAAAACACTTTCAACTTTCATCTTTTTTCCTACTTCTGCTGTAAAATTAGGCACAGTATATTCTCTGCCTTCATTGACAGTATATTGAAACATTCCGATTTGTATTATTGCGTATTTACTCATATTGAATATTTATTTTTTAGGCTGATGTAGTGTACTACAAAGCACAATTTATATCAAGAATTATAGCATAGACTTGCTTATTTGTGAGTATATATACTATATTTATTATTATTTTGTTAAGTTATATATATGCAAGGAGAATCTCAAATAAAATCAATAAAATCTGATTTAGAAGATCTTGAAAATAACATCGCATTGGGATTAAGTTATGAAGATATTGAAAAAACTTGGACTGATGCACAAAGTACAAGAATTGAAGAAAATGTTGTCAGACACTTACAATCTAAAGATCTTTTATACCATGGATTACAGTTATGGGAAGTTTTAAGAATTAACGCGATTGTAAAAAATATAGATGGTAATTGATATGTTTTAAATGATTTTGTAGACCTAATTGATCAGATATTTCTAAAAGTTAGTTTATATGGTGAAAGTAATTATGCAGATCTTAATAGTGAAATAAGGACATTGTTAATTAAAAACCTTAAATCTGAAAACTCTCCATTAAAAAGATTTGAAAACGATCAAACTAGAAAAACAAAAGACGCAAGCATAAATTATGTAATGAGATGGGTAAAACTTCCAAATTTTACACTAAATGAAAAATTTTTATCAAAGTCTGGGAAAGTAAGCATGGCAGATTTTGAAAAGATTATGACTCCATTTTGGAGAAGTTTATGTAACGCTATGCTTGACTTCAATCTCAAAGAGAGTGATCTTAAAGATATTATATTAGAATTAAATATAGCTGGTTACGACAGTAAACTATTTCCATTAAAATTTCTAAGAGAAGTTTTCAAATCAGTTGAAAAAGAACAACAAAATATTACACACAGAAAAGATCTTGGTATGGATTAGTTTATAAAATTGGGGAAAGCGAAGCTTTCCCCAATTACTTTTAACTTTGAAAGTATAAGTTAAAGATCCAAAGCTTTACTAGAAACTTTTGCATTCATTCGTTTACTAAATTCATCAATTTTTAATTCACCTAAATTTTCACCGGACCTCAATCTTACATTAACACTTCCATTCTGCATTTCTTTATCTCCCATAACAAGCATATACGGAATTTTCTGTTCTTGAGCTTTGCGGATTCTGTTTCCAAGAGTCTCAGAAGCATCATCAACTTCTACCCTAAATCCTGCATCTTTCAATTGCTTATAAACAGAATCCGCATATTCACCATGTTTATCTGTTGATATCGGCAAGACAACAGCCTGAACTGG
The DNA here is from genome assembly GCA_963700155.1 of uncultured bacterium. GTDB lineage: Bacteria > Patescibacteriota > Dojkabacteria > J137 > J137. The sequence continues at coordinate 222,043 of OY969472.1, forward strand.
TGAAAGCCATAATGGGAAAGCTCCTGCAAAATGTTCTATGATAACTCCTATAAATCGTTCTAGTGATCCATATATAACTCTATGAATAACTACAGGCGTTCTTTCTTTACCATCTTTATCTGTATATTTAAGATTAAATCTTTGAGGTTGTTGAAAATCTAATTGAATTGTTCCCATTTGCCATTCTCTCCCAATCGCATCTTTCATTAAAATATCAACCTTTGGACCATAAAATGCTCCATCTCCTTCTAAAATTGAATATTCTTTCCCTGAATTTGCTAACACTTTTTTAAGTTTTTCTTCTGCTTTATTCCAAGTCTCCAACTCTCCTAAAAAGCCTTCAGGTCTAGTTCCCATTCTAAATTTATATTCCAAACCGAAGATTGAATAAAATTCTTCACAGATCTTAAATACTTCTTCATATTCACTTTCAATCATCTCTTCCGAAATATAATTGTGCGAATCATCCTGCTGGAATGATCTTACTCTGAATAACCCATTTAGAGTTCCAGATCTTTCATATCTATGAAGTCTATCTGTATCTGATAGTCTTAATGGTAATTCTCTATAACTTCTTGGTTTTGATCCAAAAACAATCATTGCGTTAGGACAATTCATTGGTTTGACTCCATATACTTCATTTTCACCCATATCGGCGATAAACATATCATCTTTATAATGATCCCAATGACCAGATGTTACATATAGATCTGTTTTATTTAACAACGGACTAGATATTTCTTGATATCCATGTTCATCATGATATTTTCTCCAAAAGCTAACCAATTCGTTATAAATGACTAATCCTTTAGGGAGCCAGTAAGGCATTCCAGGTGAAGTCTCATGGAACATAAATAAATCAAGTTTAGGTCCTAAAATTTTATGATCTCTTTTTTTTGCTTCTTCAAGCATTTGCAAATATGAATCTAACTCTTCCTGTGTTGGGAAAGCGGTTGCATAAATTCTTGTCAGCATTTTATTTTTCTCGTCACCTCTCCAATATGCTCCAGCTAAAGAAAGAATTTTAAAAGCTCCAATCTCTTTTGAAGGGTTTTCAACATGTCCGCCTCTGCAAAGATCTTCAAAATCTCCAGCTTTATAAAAAGTGATCTTTTGTCCCTCATTTGAGAATTCATTTATTAACTCAACTTTATATTCATTCCCTTTAACCTTTTCTAAGGCTTCTTCTTTTGAAACCTCAACATGGTTAAAGTGATCCCAAGATTTTAAAATCTCTTTCATTTTTTCTTCAATCTTTGGGAAATCATCTTCTGAAATTGAATCTTCACCAAAATCAAAATCGTAATAAAATCCATTTTCAATTGCAGGACCTATAGTTCTTTTTGCATTAGGCCAGATTTCAATAACTGCTGCTGCAAGCAAATGTGCTGTACTGTGTCTTAGTTTGTTTAAATAGTCTTTATCTTCATTCATTGTTTTAATAATAAGATTTAATTTAATAATTCGAAATTAATTTGATTATATAGTTTTTCTAGTTTATTTGAAAATTTGATATAGAAAAGTGATAAATTTTTGGTGTAGTGATTTTTCCCCTTACGGGGTAGTAGTGAAAGTTGTTGAAGTGTAACCGTTAATTGTGAAAATGACTTCCTTATTCATTAATGTGATTATACTATTAGCCTTCAATTTGTGCAAAATCAGCAATATCAATCTGATCTAAATGATAGCCATCTGTAATCAAAGTTATTAATAATCGATTAATTCTTTCCATTACCTCAAGTTTAACTTGATAATCTTTTATATTTTGTACAGACTGAAGTAAGAAGTGATAATTATTATAATCATGAGAGCCTCTTTCATAAACTGTAGAATTTCTTAAGATATCAATATAAAGCTGAACTTGTTTGTCATCCCACGTTCTTATATCATCAACACTTACCTGCATTAAAGGGAGAGCGCATTCTCTTTCTGCAAATTCAATTTCATCTTCCGAATCAGGATTATCCATTGGTAGTCCTCCATTCATACCATAACAGGTTTTTATCCATTTATCCGGCAGTACATGAATAGGAGCTCGCTGAGAATGCGCTCTCCCGACTTTTGTACTAAAAAACTCTGCTCTTTTATGATCTCTTGCATTCACCTGCCCCATAATATTTTCAGAACTTCCACCTTCATCATAAATATCATCACCTAATAGCAATACATCAATCAACCCTTCAATATGTGAGAGAGAATACTGATTTTTCCCAGATCCATTTTTTGCTGCAAAAATAAATTGAGGTGCATTTGAATAAGTTAATAAACTTTGATAAAGTGAGAACCTTTTCATCAGCTCATAATATTTAAGTAGTCCTCCGTTTAAAGGGGTGCATTCAGCTAAATTTACACCTCGTTCAATATAGTCTTTAATTTCATTAAATAAAAAATCAGAAAAATTATTTATATGATCGATTATATGTTGAGGAACTAATATCTCATTCTTTCTAGTTGAAGGATTTACAAAAGTTACCACATCAAGACCTGGTAAACTAATTCTTAACTGCTCTGCAAATATGTCTAGGTCATCTTGCCTAGTGGCTTCGAAAGGAAACGTTGTTAAAACTCTGTTTGACATCAAAAAAAACAAAAGGGTAACTTTGGATTCTATAAAAATTTTTTTAAAGAATCAATACCTTATATTGTACAAAATACTTCCTTTGATTAATCTTTAGACTAAGTTATAATTTTCAACACTAGGCATATTGTTCCTATATAATATATTTTAGGATTTGAACATGTGTGGGATTGTTGGATTTTCGGGAGAAGGAGATAGTTATGCTCTAAAGAGAATGACTGATTCAATTTATCATAGAGGACCTGATGATGAAGGATTCTTAGAGACAGGTCATTTTTCATTAGGATTTCGAAGACTTGCAATAATCGATTTAACTCCTAATATTTATCCAGTAAAAAATGAAGATGAAGACATTTTTGTTTTCTTAAACGGAGAAATTTACAATTATCAGGATATTAAATCTGAATTAATTAATCGTGGCCATAAATTCTCTACAGAATCAGATACAGAAGTTATCGCTCATGGATATGAAGAGTGGGGAGAAGAAGTATTGAATTATCTTCGAGGTATGTTTGCTTTTATGCTTTATGATAAGAAAAAAGACCATATCTTTATTGCAAGAGATAGATTAGGAATAAAACCTTTATACTATGCTGAATTTAATAATCGAATAGTTTTTGCTTCAGAAATTAAAGCTTTGTTTGCGGGTTTTGAAATTGACAGAGAACCAGATAAAGAAGTCGTTTTAAAGTTTCTGTTAGCAAGAGTTCACGATGATACAAAATCTACATTTTTCAAAAATGTAAAACGACTTCTTCCTGGACACTTTATGATTATCGACAATCAAAATAATTTTAGAATTCAAAAATATTGGGAACCAACTTATAACAAAGACTTTTCAATTTCAAAACCCGCCCAAGAGTATATTGATGAATTTAGGGATATTTTTACTGAAGCAATGAATCTTCATCTTATTGCAGATGTTCCAGTTGGTGTAACACTTTCTGGGGGATTAGATTCAAGTGGAATTACTGCTCTTGCTGCAAAACTTTACAGCGAATCCAATAATGAGCATATAAATGCTAACAAGCAGAAAATGTATTCATTTTCTGCAATACACCCAGGCGAAACTATAAACGAAGAAGAATATATTGATTCAGTAGTTGAAGCTACAAATGTTGAACCTATAAAAATACAGCCTGAAATTGATAAATTTTGGGATGATTTAGATATCTGGACATATTTTCAAGAAGAACCAGTAATAAGTGGAGCTCCATATGCTTATTACACAGTGATGAGAGAAGCACGTAAATACGTAACTGTTTTGTTAAGTGGTCAAGGTGGGGATGAATTACTCGCTGGATATCTTCCATATTTTATGACTTATTTACAATCTGCATTTTCAAGTAATAAATATTTCACAGCAATAAAAGAAATATTTGCCGGTAAAGATTTATACTGGAAATATTTTTTTGATAAAATAGGAAAACAATTTTCTAAAGGAAATTACCTTGATCCCAATTTTATGATTATTAAAGGTGAAAACGAGGTAAATTATAATTTCTCAAACTATAAAAACTTAAATGAAAGATTATTTAAAGATGTTACCTCTCTAACTACTCCAAGTTTATTAAGATATGAAGATAAGAATTCGATGGCAAACTCTCTTGAATCAAGAGTTCCTTTTTTTGACCATCTTGTTGTTGAATATATATTTAATCTTCCGATCGAAATGAAGTTAAAAAACGGTTGGACTAGATATATTTATAGAGAAGCGATGAAAGGGATTATTCCAGAAAAGAACAGGTTAAGAAGAAGCAAGATTGGTTTTACAAACCCTGAATGGGAATGGATTGAAAGAAAGAAAGAAAACTTTTTGGGAGTATTTGATTCTCAAAGTTTTAGATCTAGAGAATTCTGGGATGCAGATAAAGTTATTCACGAATTCTTGAATACTCTTGATGGTAAAAGAAAGGGCGACTTATTAATATTCTGGAGATTATTCTCAGTAGAAATGTGGTTGAGGAAATATGTAGATAACTTTCAAGTTATGGATACTTCAAAACTAGTTTACTTCAGAAGTTAAAACAATCTTGCCAAAATTCACTTCTACGCTGTAAAATCCACGCATAAATAATACTTATTTTCTATGGAGAAATTTAAAAGAATAAATACTATATTTAAAGATGCTGGTATTGCTTTTAATTATGAGATGGAGCAGATATTTACAACCGATAAAATTCGAAAATATCTCTTTGAATTTTATGAAACATTACAAGAATGGGAAAGAATGGGAAGATTAGATAGAGAGCCTGATTATATTATTGGCAGATTTATTAATGCCTATGTAGAAATTCAAGGATATGAACATAATTGGAGAAAAAGACATAATTTCCCTCCAAAATTTAAACTTTTACAGAATTTTGCTCTAGATAATAAATCTGGGACTTTTAAAGAATATTGCTTTGTGAAATACGGGTACAATATCGAAACTGATGAATATATTTCTGAGTCTTAGATGAATTTATCCTTCTTTTGAATCATCTTTATTACCATTAATCATTTCCATCATTATATTCAAAATCAATCCATATCCAACTGTCTCTCTAATTTTTTGATCAAAATATTGTTCAATTTCAACTAACATTTTTGCTGCTTGTTCAATATTTCCAGCTTCGGCATATGAAGATACAACTATTCTTAAATTTTCAGCATCTGCTGCTCTATCCTCAGGTAATCCGGATAATATTACATCTAATAATGCAATAAAGTTTGTTTCTGAAGGATCAAATGTATATTTATTCATTGTATCAACTGCTCTTTTGTCAAAATCTGATGCTTCAAGTTTAATTTGATTTATTGCCATTAATTGTATCTAAAAATTAAATTATTAAATTCTAGCACAACCTATTTCAACTCAATAGCTTCTTTGATTAGAGACTTCAATGCAGCTTCATCTATATGATCATTTTCATAGAAATCTACTGCTCTAACAGTTTTACTATCTAAACGGGTATTAAAGATTTTTTTTGGATCTTTCAGCTTTGCACCATTAAAAAATGTTAATCTAACTCTATTCTTAAGAATATTTCCTACACATATTATTCCATCATGAGACCAAACAGGAACTCCGAGCGGATTTGAATGCATCTTCCATTTTACTTCCTCTACAATTTCTGGGTCAGATTCTTTTATTATAGATCGAAGTTCTGACATTGTTTTACCACGCCAGTCGCCAGAGCTTTTGATAATAGCTTCTATTTGTTCAGATATAGATAAATCTTTCATATTAATTTATATAACAATTAATATTATTAAATAAGACTTTTTATCTCTTCAAGTTCTACAATTCTTGAACTATCTTCATTCCTATTCTTTATTTCAAGTTGGGTTCCTGTTTTTTTAGAAACAACAACTCTCAAAGGAATTCCAATTAAATCAGAATCTGCAAACTTTTCTCCAGCTCTAGTATCGACTCTGTCATCATAAAGAACATCAAAACCCAAATCTGTGAGCGTTTTGTAAACTTCTTCTGCCCTGTTATTTACTTCAACTTCTTCAAGATTAAGCCCTACAAGATGAACTTGAAAAGGAGCTAAAGATTTTGGCCATACAATTCCTTTATCATCTGAAAGTTTTTCAACAACAACTCCCATTAACCTTGTTATTCCTATCCCATATGAACCCAATATAACAGGCTTTCTGTTTCCTTCCTCGTCAGTAAAGTAAAGATCTAACTGTTCAGATTTAGTACTCCCAAAACTAAATATATTTCCAACTTCTGCGGTTTTTACCTTTTCAAGTTCATCTTTTTTAAGATTTAATTGGTTAATAACATCATCACTAAAGACTTCTTCATTTATCGCAATCTTTTTATTTCTATCAAGATAAATTGTATCCTCACCAGCTTCAGTTATTGTCTGAAACTCATGGCTGAATTGAGTAAATGCACCACCAGAAGCGAAAGTAAAAAATGTATCTTCTCCAATTCCTGCTCTCTCAAATACTTTTTTGTAGGCTTCTGTTGTCTTGTCATAAATATCCTTATGTGCTTTCTCATCTACAGAATAAGAATACATATCTTTCATAACAAATTCTCTTCCTCTCATAATTCCACTTTTAGCCCTTAATTCATTTCTTAATTTAGTTTGAAATTGATAAACATAAACAGGAAGATCTCTGTAACTTGAGATAAATTCTTTCATCATCTCAGTAATTGGTTCTTCATGCGACCATCCAAATCCAACTTCAGTTCCGTTTTTTAATTGTGACTTAAACCAGACATCGACTTTTTCATCACTCCACCTATCAGTTTTCTCCCAAAGTTCTTTTTTTTGTAGCGCAGTCATAATAATTTCTTGTCCACCAATTGCATTCATCTCTTCCCGAACAATTTGTTTTATTTTCTCTAGAACTTTCAAACCGAGTGGAAGATAAGCATATGCTCCAGCCATCTCTTTATGAATAAAGCCAGCTTTTATTAAAAGCTGAGCATTTTTTGATATTTCTTCAGCTGGTACATTTTTATTAGTTTTCGAAAACAGTTTCGAATATCTCATTTTTATAAAATTAATAATTACGAAAATAAAAAATCGCCCATTAATAAATTTAGTCTACATCATTTTAAACTAAATTTATTATAAGGACGATTTGAATCGTGTTACCACCTTAATTTGTTTTGATATTTCTACCAAAACCTTAGTAGCTGCTAATAACAGCCTCCTTATTTCATTTGTACTAGTTAGGGTTCTAGTGAAAGTTACCTTTCAAAGTTTCCTTTCCTGCTCCAAGGCTGGGAACCTTTTCATTGCAGACTATAGGATTTTATAGGATAAGAAAATATTAGTCAATAAAACAAAATTCTTTAGGATATAATTCACTATATAAACAAAATATTATATAAAATATAACAATTAGATTTTACAAACTACCTATTTTAGGAATATAATCTATACAATTACACAAGGATATGAGAATACTGCTTATGTATATGCTTATTTATAAAAATTAGTTCTGACTTGAATATTTATGTAATATCAATTAAACTCGAGAACTAAGAATTTATAGTAACATGCATCCACTTTTAGAAAAACAATTAGAAGAAATTCAAAACTCCGACAATGAAGTTATAGTAATACCAGGATTAGGAGGACATTCAGGTGCATCCTGGGCCCAAGTATTAAATTCTCACAACAATATTAATTTTGTATTAATTTTTAACTCTTTCGATGATGGAGGTGATACTGGCAAAGTTACTGCAGCATTAGGAACACCTTCAATGGGAGATTTTAGAAACACTTTAGGGCATATTTGGGAAGTTTCTGGAAATTTCGAATTGAAAAATCTTGCAAGTATTTTTAACCAAAGAGTAAACAATTTTTATGAACTAAAAATACTTGCAAGAGAAGCATTAATGCAAATTGCAAAAATATCAGGTCGCAATGAAATCGGGAGGTTTGATATTGAAAAATATATCGATATTTATGAAGCAGAATGTCAAAAACTTGATCCAGACTATTTATATGGACCTGATGGGAATCTTATTAAACATAATGTTGGTAATATAATTCTTTCTGCCTTATACACACATTTAGGAGGTATTGATGAACTGGTATACGCTTTTAAGTCATGTTTGTTAATCAATAAAAATATTTATTGTGTTTCAATGGCAGAAAACGAAAATGTTGAGTTAAGGGGAATAGATGAAGAAGGAAATCTTATTCGTAGAGAGAAAAATATTGATAACCATAGAAAACGAATTGCTTTAAAATCACTTTTTTGTGCAAGAAGAGGTACAAACCCATCAGAAAATTACACTACTAAAAATGAGTTTATTAGTGAAGTAATTAAGCTTGCAAAAATGATAAATTTCCCACAAAGTTCACCAAATAATTGGTCAGTAATAACAAAAATGTATCAAGATGAAATAACTTATGCATTATCAAAAGTAGATCCTGCAATTGCTGTGTGCTGGACTCCAGTAACACAAGAAGAAAATACTTTTGGGATTGCTGACATTATCTTATACCTTTGGGAAATGTTCCCTAATAAAGTGAAATTTATCATCCCCGAAACACCGGATAGACTTATACAAGAACATTTTTTTGAGTACGGTAATATTCTAAAAGCATATAGAAAAGAAGGTAAAACTTTGCAACTTTTTAATTTAAATCAATTTGCAGAAGCTCTATCTTATGTACTTGAAAATTTTTATCCAAATCTTAATGTATTTACTGGAGAAGAAATATTAAGAAGTATGTACAATGTTTCGGGATCAGTTAGTATTGTATATGACCATCCAGATGGAGAAGTTTATGAAATTCCTCTAACGTCAGAACAAAGTGATCTTCATGCAAGACTAGCACTTGAAAATAGAGGAATAAAACATAATCCAAAATTTATGACTGAATTTATTAAAAGACTTATAGAATCTAATTGGGAATTATCATGTGAAGTATTTAAGGAAATCGAAAAAGAAGTAAATAGTAACTTTAGAAGCTTGGCAAATATTGAAACGAGAGAGCTTAAAGTACGACAAGATAATATCAACACAGAATTAGTAGCAAAATAACTTTCTATGTGATTTAATATTCCAGTATTAAAAAAGATTAATGGATTCAGATAATAGATTTACGCGGGAAAATATCGACAAAATTATTTATGACCCTACTGATTCTACACTTGTAAGAATTTTAAAAGAATATGTTTTAATACCTATACTAGATTTCTTTGCTGTTTATCTTCTTTTCATTTGGACAGATTTATATTTAATTTTCAAATTTGACTACAGATTATTTTTAATAGTATTTGCTTTTCTTGTTTTTTTAAGTATTGCACAAATTTTTCTAATATTTTTTGAATATTATTCAATTAATATTAATAACTATAGATTTAAGGTAGGTAAAATAAAAGATTCATTTAAATTTATTTTTATCAGCGATATACATATAGGGAGAAGATATTATGGAACTAACTCTAAAAGATTAAGAAAAATCATAGACAAAATAAATAATTTAAATTTAGATTTAGTAATAATTGGTGGCGATTTTGTATGCGATAAGATTGAAGAAGATTTGATAATTGAATTAAAAAAAATAAAAGCTAATTATAAGTTAGCAGTCTATGGCAATCATGATTGTGATTATCTTAAAGAAGAAAAATTAAAAAAAGAACCGGTAAAACTTTTAGATATTCTCGAAGATGCAGGTTTTAAGGTTCTTATTAACTCAGGAGAATTAGTAGAAATTAATAATGAGAAAGTCTATATAGGTGGAATTCCTGATTTATATACAAGAAGGTTTGACATCAATAAAGCTTTTGAGAAGGCGCCAAAAGATACACCGAAAATTTTGCTTTCCCATAATCCCGATATTATTGACTTTGTTGAAGATTCAGATGATATAGATTTAATATTATCTGGGCATAACCACTCCGGAATGATTTACCTAAAACCTTTTGGCGCCATTCTCCCTATGCCTTCAAAATACAAATGGCTTACAAAAGGAGTATTCGATATTGGTAAACGTACAAAGCTTTTCTTAAGTCAAGGAATTGGATACTCAGGAACAAGACTTAGAATAGGAACCGAGTCTGAGATTGCAGTGATTGAACTTAAGAAATAATAATAGTTTCAAGTGTGTTAAGATTAGTTCTAATAAGATTTTACTTACTTAGCAGTGGATACTAGCAATTGGGATGAAATTATCCCTGATTTAGAACTAAAAATAAATTATGCTGAAATCAATAAACTCTTCAGCTATCTATATATCTTCGTCCAAAATTTATCTAAATCCGATTCATATACTCGATCACTATTTGCAGAATTCAAACTCAGGATGTTAAATTTAATGGTTGCTTCGAATTTAAATACTTTACGAAATATTTTCACAAATATTGAAGATACAAAACTCCGTCAAGAAGCTTACAAAATTGTTAACGAAATTACTAATCTCTTAAAAGAAAATAAATTCGATTTTGAACCTTATACAGAAAAAGAGATAGAATTATCTGTAAAGCAACTAATAGAATTCTTATTCAGTAAAGAAAATTAACCCCCAGCATGTTAAAATGCATGGATGTATAAATCAATTTTAAACTTACAAGAACCTATAATTGCGCTTTCTCCCATGGATGGAGTTTCTGATGCATCTTTCAGATTTATTACTAAGAAATATGGGAATCCTGACATTGTTTTCACAGAATTCGTAAATGTTATGGGACTTTGCATTGCCGGATACAACACTTTAAAAGAACTTTATTATGATGAAATAGAAAGACCAATTATTGGGCAAATTTATGGAAAAGATCCTGAATACTTTTATCATGCTGCAAAGATCATTTGTGCATTAGGTTTTGATGGGGTCGATATAAATATGGGCTGCCCCGCAAAAAATGTTTCAAACAGTGGAAGCGGGGCAGCCCTAATAAGAACTCCAGATTTAGCAAGGGAAATCGTTGCAGCAGTAAAACAAGGTGTCCAAGACTGGGTTGAAGATGGAAAGCTTACAGGTTTGAATGAAAAGACTTTGGCAGCAGTAAAAAAACAACTTTCAGAATATAAAGAAAGAATTAATACGGCTCCTGATGAAAAATATTTGAATAATGAAGCTTTAAAAGGATTTAAGAATTTAAAATCAAACTATTCAGATCAGGAGCCAAGATATAAAATTCCTGTCTCAGTAAAAACTAGGATTGGATATGATCATCCAGTAACAGAAGAATGGATCCGAAATTTAGATAAAGCAGACCCTGCGTGGATCAGCGTTCATGGTAGAACATTAAAGCAAATGTATACTGGAATTGCAGATAGAACTGAATTAAAAAAAGCTGTTGAATCAACTGATAAAGCTGTATTAATAAATGGCGACCTGGATACAAAAACTATTGCACTTCAAGCAATTGAAGAAACGGGCGCCTTCGGCGCCCTTATCGGACGCGGATCATTTGGCAACCCTTGGACATTTTTAAACCCTTTTCCAGATATTTCTTTAGAACAAAAGAAAAAAGTTATGATAGAACATACAAAAAAGTTTATAGAATTAAATTCAGAACCGAAAGCTTTTTTTCAGATGCGAAAACATTTTGGATGGTATATGAAAGGCTTTGATGGAGCAAAAGAACTCAGAATAAAACTACTTCATACAAATAATCTTGAAGAAGTGAAAAATATTCTCATATAAATAAATTTAGAAATTCGAATTTTCAATATTTCTTGCTCTAACACCAGCATTCATACAAATTCTAACAAGCTCTTTCATAGATCCGATAGTATTGTTGCTTACATTAAACACATCATAATCAAGAATTTTGTATAATACTAAAATAGCATATTTTTCTTCGGCACCTAATTCATATCCAATTCTTTGTATTGCCCAATACATAAATAATCTAGCTATTTTGCTTGTTGTTTCGTTGAATAATCCAGAAAAGTTTTGATCTAATATTTCAGCAACATCACTAAATCCTTGGGACATTTCAATATTCTCTGTTACGATTGTCTCAAGAATCTCATCAGTTCTTATTGAAAAAGATAATTCTTCAGCATCATCTGATTTTAAAAATTGCCTAGCAAATGCTGCTTCTACTGGTAAGTCATTCCAAGAAAGTTGATCCATAATTATATATTTACAACCATAGATTTTTGAACAGTATATCCATTAATTTTTCGAAAAAGTTCTCCCATTTTATCCCATTCCTCCTTTTCAAATAATTCTCGAAGATTTTTTATAAAAGAAAGCTTTAAAGTTTTTTCAGTCTGATCTTGAAGTTCATTAATATCTTTTTCAAGATAATCAATCTGATCTGCAACAAATGTTTTTAAAGTTGAAGTAAGAGATTCATCCATTTTTTCATCAAAATCGATAGATTTATCTTGTAACTTTTGCTTTACAGCTAAAACAAACTGTTCTTTTGTAGTCCTTTTTTTAGTCATCTTATTTACAAAATGATGATATTCATCAGTCCCAAGAAGTTCTTCTAAATCTTCAGCAAGAAATTTAAACCAAGCAGATTCTTCAAGACCTGATTCTAGATCGGTTCTTTCATCACCATCAACATCCAATCCAACCACATCCCAAATGTAATAATCTAAAATTTTCATCTCCACTTTATTTAAACTTAAAAACTAAGCTACTTTTTGTATTTTATTATTATAATTCTGCTCCATTCTATCTACTTTTTCCTTCAATACACCACTTAATGTCAAATTCAATCTTGGATATAAGTTCTTTTCCTTTATTAACGAAATCAAAAGGGGTGATTTGATCATCTTTTGGTAATGTTGATACAGGAACTAGTTCAACTATCTCATCAAAAATATCCTCAGATAATGAACATAGTACAAAATTTCTTTGGTTCAAATAAATATTTACTAATAATCTATTTAATACATTGTTCAGAAGAACTATTTGGTTTTGCTTTAATGAACTCAAAATTATTCCTACTGTATCTCTTTCTTTTTCGTTTTTGTGTAAAAGTAAATAAAGTTCTTTTAGAACTTCAATTAGTTCTCTAGGATTTCCTGTAAGATCAATCCTTCTAAAATAAGATTCAATTTGAGCTGCTTCGTCCTCATAACCTTCTTCTGGTTTAACTTCATCCGGAATAGCTGGTTCTCTTACTATTTCTTCAAGGAAAGCAAAGATATCTAAATCATTAAATGTCCTCATAAACTCAGTGTTTCCATTTCTTTGCTGAAGTTTAGAAGTTCTATCTCTAAATTCACTATTTTTTTGCCTTAAATTTGAATATACTTTTGCAACAAATTCTGTTGCGTTACCAAAAATATAGCTTGTAGAAGACCTACCATTTTTAGTAAGAATATCTCTAACTATCATTCCATAAGTCTTATCATTATTTACAAATTTTATTAATATTTTTTCAATAACAATTGTTTTGACATCATCAGGCAACAATTCCCATACAGAAGGCTTTAGTACAGAACTGACAAGAAGTATTTCAATGATTCTTATGTCTAAATTATTTAAAGGTTCTCTCTCGATTGTAGTTTCATAAAGTTTAGAGAGGAGCTCTTTAAATCCAGGAACTTCAGAATAAGATCTTAGTAATGCTGGGGAAGATATAACTCTTTCTAATTCAACAGTACTTTGATATCTTACATGCGAAATATCATCATAAATTTCAACAAGCTGATTCTTTTTTTCTCTTAGTGCTTCAAGTTGTTTTGCTGAAGAGTTAAAAACTGATTGTCCATTTTTTAATTTTATTGCTTCAGCTCTTTGATTTTTATATTCAACATTATATCTAACTGAAGCTACATTCAAATTAGCATCCCATATTGCAAAAGGAAAAGCTTTAACCTCTTCTGGCAAAATATCAACAATCACAGGATTGAATAACGCTTTATTAAGAATCATTAGAACTTTTTCTCTGAAACCCTTTAGGATTATTACTTTCATACAAATTCTTTAAAGTTATGAAAATATTCCTGATTAATTCTAAATTAGAGGGAACAAGGGCAAATCTTTCAAGATCCTTGAAAGATTTGCCCTCAGGATCTCCCAAAAAATATGCATTCAACATATTAATAGCATCATCAACCTCAAGTGGGATCTGATCTTCAACTGATACTTTAGCTTTCTCAGTTTCTTTTTCTCTCCATTTATTATTAAAGAAATTTCTAAACCTTGAAACTGGAATCTTGTTAGCAACTTTCATAAAGTTTGAAGTAGATTCTCTAGATTCTACTTCCTGCTCAACAGCTCCTTTTCTATCATTCAATTTTGCGAATTTTTGATTAACAGCCTCAAGATCACTCCCTATTGTATTTGATTTTTCAACGTCTTTATCAAGCAATTTTGCGTTTACTTCTGACTTTACTTCAGGATTAATAAGCAAAATTGCTTTCACTAAATTCTGTAAGTTTGCAGTCCTCTTGCCTTCATTATCTGGAGTTCTATCAACAATAAGCAGTACAACATTTGCTAACGATTCTATACTTTGAGTATTTAAAAAATTTAAGATTAATTCCAAAGGATCCTGTTTTAAACTTCTTAAGGACAAACTTAATAATCTTTCAAAAGTATAAAAGCTTGCAGGATCGTTTATTAGAGATAAAAGCTTTTGCCCAACTTGATTATTAAAATTATCAGACCAAACTTTTGGGGATTGTTCTTCACTGTCTTGTAAATCTGAAACTATAACTTGAATTTCTCTATTAGTTGAATTTGCTGATAAATTATTAACTTCTCCTAAAATTTTTATTTCTAACTCTTCATCAAATTTTTCAATTGTTTCTGTTTCTGGTTCTTTAGCAACTTCATTTTCAGATGCAACTTCTTCTACTTTAGATTCTAGTAACATTGATTCAGATATGTCTTTTACAGTCTGTAATATTTCCGGCTCATCTTTGACTTTCTCTCTAGTCATTTCAACAAAATTTTCTATCTGGGCTTTTGGAAACAAATTCTTATCTACAGTCTCCAATAACTTATTAAAGAATGATTTCCTTGTTTGGAATAATACCGATAAAAATTTGAAAAGTTTAAAATTTCTAGGACTATTCCTAAAATACAAATACATTATTGTATCTGCAATTTCTGGTTCTGAATCTATTAATAAAGGATCTCCTGCTAGTGTATATAAGACTTTGTATAGGAGCTTGCCTAATAAAAGTCCTTCAAATTTTTCTCTATTATCAATAAGATATCTTATTACTATATTTGCAAAAAATAAATTTTTAGAAATAGATGATGCTAAATTTACGTCCAAAAGTGTTATATATTTTTGAGAATCATAAAATTCCATATCAAACTTACCATAAGCTTCGGCAAATCTTTCAATAAGATCAAGATCTTTTATTTCAGTAAAATCAAAATTAGGAGCTCCTTTTATTAATGCAGAGACAATTTCAGGAAAATTATCTAAAGTATAAACTGCTTTTTCTTTTCGTTCACAAAGTGTATTTAACAAATCTATTAAAAAACTTAATTGATCTTCATTCAATGGGGAATTAATTTTCTCAAAATAACTTGAAATTTCATCAAGTGCTGAATTACCAACATCGATATTAGAAGAAAATAAATTATTCTTTAATGATGATAGATCTATTGTGTTAACAGCTATATTAGGAGCTTCATTTACTTCTGCTATTGCAGGATTATCAGCCATAAAAAAGGATTCTAAAATAATCTATGACATTTATAGAATATTCTATTAGAAAATCATTTGCAAGAAGTTATCCAACACTACCTTTCATCGACATTTTTATTAATTCGTTCATTTCAACTGCATATTCCATAGGAAGTTCTTTTGCTATTGGATCAATAAAACCAGCAACTATTAGTCCTGAAGCTTCTTCTTCAGTAAGACCTTTTGACATCAAATAATAAAGCTGAGATTCAGACACCTTGCTCACAGTTGCTTCATGTTCAACTCTCGATTGTTTTTCATAAATTTCATTATAAGGATAAGTATCAGTCTGTGAAATGTCATCTAGTATTAATGCATCACATACCACTTTATCTTTTGAATTTGTTGCACCTTTTGTAACTTTAATAAGGCCGCGATAACTTGTCCTGCCACCATTTTTACAGATAGATTTTGTTTTAATAATCCCGCTGGTATTTTTTCCCATATGTATCATTTTTCCACCTGAATCTAAATGTTGATTACCATCAGCCACAGCAATTGATAAAACTTCACCATGAGAATGATTTCCAACAAGAAGAACTGATGGATATTTCATTGTAACTTGAGAACCTAAGTTGCAGTCAACCCATTCAACTGTTGCATTCTCATATGCTAATCCACGCTGTGTAACAAGGTTATAGACATTTTTCGACCAATTTTGAATTGTTGTATATCGTATCTTTGAATTTTTTAAAGCAATTAATTCAATAACGCCAGAATGCAGAATTTCAGAAGAATAAGTCGGCGCCGAGCACCCCTCTACATAATGAACCTCGGCGCCTTCATCAGCAATAATCATTGTTCGCTCAAATTGACCTAAACTTTCAGTTTGTATATAAAAATATGCTTGAAGCGGCACTTCAACTTTTACTCCTTTTGGGACATATACAAATGAGCCACCTGACCAACAAGCTGTATTTAGTGCCGCATATTTGTTATCTGTCATTGGGATAGCTTTACCAAACCATTTTTTAAATAATTCTGGATGCTCCCTCAGACCTGTATCAGTATCAGTAAATATCACACCTTGAGATTCCCATTGCTCTTTAAGTCTGCCGTAAATTACATTTGAGTCAAATTGAGTTTCCACTCCTGCAAGAAATTTTCGTTCAGCTTCGGGAACTTTTAGGTCATCAAAAGTCTTTTTGACAGAAGCTGGTACCTCATCCCAGCTTCGACCTTTTTTTGAACCTGGGGTTACATAAAATCTAATCTCTTCATCTTTAAAACCATCTAAATTAGCGCCCCAGGTTGGGACAGGACGTTGAATGTAATGGTCATAGGCTTTGAGGCGATTATCGGTCATCCATCGAGGTTCCTCTTTAAAGACCGAAATCGCCTCAACAACATCTTTAGAAAGTCCTTTTTTTGAAAGTATTTTTACAGCTTCGCTTATATTCATAATTTTTACATTGAGTCTAAAATCATTGTTATTTCAACATATTTTGCTATTTCTAATTTTTCAGAATCACTAAATCCCTCAAAAGAAATTCCGAATAATTCTAAAAGAATAATAAAGTCTACAAGAAAAATTGAGTGATCCATTATAGTCTTGTTAGCGTAAAGACTTGCTAATCGAATATTAAAATCTGGATTATTATTTTGAAGATTTTCTAATTCAATATTAATTGAATCAATTTTTTGTGTAATAGCTTCCAATCGACTTACTAAGCCAGGTGTGTCTAAACCCATATTTTATTAAATTTAATTATATATAAAACATTTTAACATGTTGGATTTTATCCTTCTTTTGGACTTTGAGTTAATAAATAAATCATTGCATTATAAATCTGATCTTCAGTAAAACCTTCAAATGAAAATCCATGATTTTCAAGATAATGTCTAAAATTTGAAGTTAATATATTTACTTCCTCTTTTAATTTAACCATTCTGGGATCATCATCTCGCCAGTTAGCAGAATCTGGATCTGTAGGATTTATTTTAACTAATTTCTTTCTATATCTTAGAAGTGAACGTCGAATTACATCTCTTCTATCTGAATCTTCAAAAAGGAAAAGATCAATTAGCTCTAAGAGAAATTTTATTCCTAGTTCTTCAGACTCATCTATGATTTTTTCATCATTTTCATCTTGTTCAATTATGTCAGATTCTGAAGTTCTTTCCATAAAAATATTTTAACATGAGGGACATTATAAACTAGTTAACTTTAAAACCAATTTTACTATCTGATTTATCTTCTGAAATTTTAGTCAACTCATCAAAAAGAAGTTTCAACTGAATAGAATGATTGGAAAGTTCATCTTCGATAGATTTAAGTTTAAGTTCAATATTACTATTAAGAAGGTATGCTTTACGTATTTGAACAAAGATCTTTATAATCATTATATTTATTTCAATAGCTTTTTTACTTTTTAATACACTTGATAACATTGCAACTCCTAACTCAGTAAATGCCCAGGGAGTACTTCTGTTATATGTTTTATGAGTTGCGGTCACAAATTGTGACCGCAACCCCCGAATCTCCTTATCATTAAGGATTATCATAAATTCATCTGGGAATCTTTCAATATTTCTTCTAACTGACTGTTTTAAAGCTTTTGTAGAAACTCCATAAAGCTTAGCTAAATTAAAGTCAAGAATAACTTTTTCTCCACGAATAGTAAGTATTAAATCTTTAAAATTATCCATATAAAGATCTTATAAGAAAGCTCTTACAAAATTCTGACAATGATAATTATCTCATACGATTTATCCTTCGGATTGGTTATTTTTATTCCATTTACGAAGCGCATTAGAACTTACTCTAGAAAGACTATAAAGGAAGTTTTTTTCACCTTCAGTGATCTTTCCACTCATATATAACCAATCAGCACTTACCATCAAAAAGTCAGCTTCTTCCATTTTAGCCTCAATTGAAAGGGTATATGCTTCATTATTAGAAGTAAAATATATATGTTTTGCAGCTTCTTCTTCATCAAAGGTTACAGCAAGTAAAGTAAGTGTTCTTACAATATTCATTCTCATATAAATATCAAAAGATTCAGGATGAGAAGAAACAAACTTTGTAATACGTCCTAAAATTTGTGCAAGTGTAGAAAATAGAAATTTTGATTGTAAAATATCGTAATCATTATCTAAGTTTGGCAAAGGAAGTTGCGCATCATTTAAATCTGTTAATCTTAATCTCATAACATGGATTTTAACACTCTCTACCCTTTTGCGACATACTTTTTGTGAGTAGCTTTATTAAGAAAAATTTTTACTATATTTTTTTACTTTAACGAAGATGATCTAATTTCTATCAATATTCTTTTTAAAACACCAATTACCTCTACTCCCAAAAAATTTGCAAACTTTCCAATTAAATCATCCATCTCATTAATAAAACTACTGGTATCAGGGAAGTCAGGATACATATTTGCAACTTTTATAGGATCTTTCTCCGCATAAAAACCTGAATCAGGGTCAAGAATGATGGCTAATCGTAAAGTGAAATCTGAAAGCTTAATAACATTGTCCCTAGATGATACAAAAGAATTCTCACCTAAGCTCTCATCTAATGATTTTGACAAAAGAGCTAAGAATTTTGCCTCTAATTTTTTTCTTTCATCTTCAGGTAAAACTTCCTTTGAATTTCGTAATTCATTTAAAGATTCCCGAAGAGATTCATCGACATTTAATTTAAAATTCTCCATATAATTCTATTTTAATAATATATATCAATTAGAGAATATCATTTTTTTATATTTATTCACAAATCTTTTGATTTTAATTGCAAAGTTAAAAAATTTAGAATAAACTCATTTCAATTTTGTGTGTATTTTTTAAAGGAATCAAGTGATCGACTCAGATCCAAATCAACTTCATGATGTTCAAGTAATACCTTTTCCTTCCCAACCAACTCTTACAACGTATGATACTTTAGAAAAAACCAAGACCGATTTAATGATTGATGATTGGTATAAAAGAGAACATTTAGAACAAATTTTAAGTTATCTTTCAAATTTAACACCTGAATATTTAAGGGATTTATGTAATAACTCTGTTGATGAAGTTCAACTTTTTTTAAGTCCAGATTTTATCGAAGATTTTGAAAATCTCATAAAATTCAAATATCTACTACCAAGAAAGCAATTATCTTTTCTTGCCATGCTAGATTCAATCGCTTTTGAACCACCTCAACAATATAGAATGGATAATCTTCATTTAGAAAGGCAAGGAAATTTTGAAAGTTTATATAAACTTTGCACTTATTTAACTATTCCTGAACCTGCAAGAGAGAGAGAGATTAAAGCATTCTTTCAACATACAAAAGATATGCTATTAACATTTGGAATTAATAGAGATAATGGAGATAGGGAATATTACGAATGGTATTTAGAACAATCCATTAAAGTTGTCCTAGCTTTAGCAGATAAAATTTTCCAAGCTTACAGCAGTGTAATAAACTCTAGAATTGAAAGTTAATCAAAGCGGTGATGAAACGGGATAACTTGGCATACTATTATTCTGTGTATTAGTTTCTTGAGTCATTGAAGTATCATTACTATTTTGTGTCTGGTTTTGATTGTTGTATTTCGAAACTATATATAAAGACATCAAAACAATAACAATAAATAAAATTATTATTGCACTATAAAGTGGTGTGTCAGATTCTTTATTATTCATAATTCTATAGTAGCATCAATCAATAATTTAATGCAATCTAGCAGATTTTATGATTCTAGCTTGTTAAGAACTTCATTCACCCATTTCTTATTCCTAAGATAGAAATTAGCTAAAGATTGGAATAAAGATGCCTGAGCATCGGAGTCTAATTGGCTAATTTTATCCCAAAGTCTTGAAATCATAATATTTTGACTCCCAACATTTGTAAAATCCTGAATGTTTTTAACTACTATTTTTGGATCTATCACTACCTTATCTTTATTATTCCCTGATTCATCTTCTTCAATCCCCATAGAAAAAATAACAATAGTCATTAACATATTTTTTTCAAACTTATTAATCCTAAGATCAAATCTATTAAATATTGCTAATAAACCTTTTTTACCTTTAAAGGCTTCAACAAAATCTGGTGCGTGAGAATTATTATTAGTTTCCATATTAATACTGTATTTAAATCTATAATTATTATGCATGGATTTTAACACAAATAATCTTTCCTGCGATCTTACGAATATTACTATTTTTGACTATTATTAATACTTGATATAATTCTTCACTAATATGCAAACTTACAGATCAAAATGATAGAAGATAGAGATGAACATGATAAAAAAACTTTAGCTTTGGCAAGATACCTCAGATCAATGGTGTATCTTTTAAAAGAAGAAGAGGAAGTTTTTTTCTCAACCAATAACAATGATAGATATATAACTGATAAATTTAAATTAGAGAAAAGATTAATTGGAGCTAGTTTATATTTAATTCTTAAGCTTCTTGAAGTTATAGATGAAAACTCACAATATATTCCAACACAGTTAGCTGATTTTATTATTAATAATAAGATACAATCAACGATTCCTGATTTTTTTGATGAAAATTTCTCTGGTAGAAATTTTCATCCTGAAGATGAATTCGTTGCACTTCAACACAGTCCAAAGTGGAAAGCATATTTGTTTGACATTGCATATGAATTTTTTTCTTATCAAAAAGCAAACTGCCAAAATAATTTAACTCTTAGGTGGGAGCAATGGGAAGGTATTTTAAATCTATTAAAAGAATGGGATTATTCTTTGCCAATAAATCGAGCGGAACTTTTACTTTTTATAAATGAATATAAAGTTAGGGCTGAAATACTTGGGATTAGTGATGAAGAAATTCTTAAAAAGGTTACTGAAGTTATGATGGGGTATTTTCAAGATTTGGTGGAGATAACGAGGGATATTACTGATATTTTTGTGCTTGATTCTTTAGAAAATGTTTATCATATATATCATACAATCTACCAGCTTTTGTATATATTGTTGGAGGATATGAATATTTAAGACTTGAATTCAAAAAACGTCTGGAGCCCGACTCGAACGGGATTTGCGCTAGACGAAATTTCATCGCCACCACTTTTTCAGGCTAGGCATGATCATTACTGACCTCCCCTTGCACCATAAGATTCCTCACTTACAACCTCCAGACATCAAGAATTAGGCAATAAGATTATACCACGAAGCATATGGAGTGTTAGATTAAGTGTTTCGAAAGTTTTATTTCTCTATTTCTTTTGCAGCTTTTCTATATTTGCAATATTCGCAATCTTCGGCAGATTCAGGAATTGTATCTGAGTTTAAAACTCTATAAATTTCAAGAATTTTGTCTTCAACCCAGCTGTCATCTCCATCGTAGGGGATTAATGTTATATCAAACTCAAGCTTTGCATCAAAAGCTTTTCTATCTTTTCTGCCATTACAATAAACAAAATATCCACAATTGGAGACATTAAGTCCATTATGTTTTAAAAGCCATTGATAAATTTCCATTTGTCTGCGATATGCATCATGCCATTTTGTATCGTCAAGCTGATTTATTAAGCCCATTTTTGAAGTTGATTTATAGTCAACAACATAATACATATCTTTGTTGTCTACCCAGAGATCATCTATTGCTCCATATATTACAAAGTTAGTTTGAGGATGAAAGTATCTTACTCCTGTAAAGTTTTTTCTCCATTCGTCAATTTGGGGTAATAGTGCTGGTTTGAGATTAAGTCCATATTTTGCGATTAGTGGATGTAGTGTTTGATTTGTTCGGTGGATATCAAATTCTTGCTTTAGAAGGGTATCTACTGCTGAGTTTAGACTGAATGCAGGTCCGGATGGACGTTTGATGTTTAGTTTTTGGTTTAGGTAAAAGCATCGAGGACAGTTTAGGTACATTTCGATTTTTGTACGAGATATTGGAAACGGCGAGTCAGTGCTATAAGTTTTTTGACGAGAATTCTTATAATCGTTCATCTATAAACTCATATAATAATTTTTAATTTTTTCTGCCATTAAAATACGTCTCATTGACAGAAATTCTTCATAATTGTCTACAGTCATTGATCTTACCTCCTCAGGAATACAATTCATTTTTAAATTTTGAGAAAGATCCTCTTCTGAAGTTATTCCACCATATATTGTTTCTCCATTTTTAATTTGGCTTTCAAGATCTTTAAAATAGCTTTCAGGGGATTTATTTCCAACTTTAATATTTATTTCAGATTGCATGTATACATAATTTGCAATTTGATTATACATAGACTGTGGTAACCCTAGTTTTTTAAGATAATCTTTAGGAAAAATATGATGGATATCACCTCTATGAGTGATTAAATTATTTACTGTAATGTCTTTTGATAGGAAACCAAAATCATTTGATTTAACCTGAGATGCAAGGTAAACATTAAAGTATGGACTACTTGAGACAGATGTATTTAAACTTTGAACCAAAGAAGCATTCCAAAATGCTTCTGACAAATTTGCGCTTTCTATCTCATTTAAAAATTTAGGGAAATTACCATTTGTTGACCTTTTTATATCAAAATCGAAAATTGATTCTGGCGAACCTGAATACCTTTTTGTTAATATAGATAACACAAACCACTTTCTTACATAAGTTTCTATATCTTCTGGCTTGTAATTTTCTCTTCTGAGAACTTGATAGAGTATGTAAGCAAAGTTTAAAACGTTCTGGGACCGAATTAAACTTGAGTTAATAAAACCCGCTGACTTGATTATCATAATAAATCTTTTGAAATCAGTTTCATTAATAAAGCTTACAATTCCTTTTGAAAGTTTATGGAAAGATTCTTCAACTATTTGTTCTTCGAATTCTCGGGTTTCAAAATTTCTACCTGATAACAAACTTACTAAATCAGAGAGCCTGCCTCTTTGGAACTCCGATGTAAACGCAACTCTAACTATATCATTATAATCAGGAACATAAAGGTCAATATTCTCATCTTTTACCCAAGAAATTAATGGGAAATATTCTGTATTAACAAACTCAGTGTCCACTTCAGATATGATTTTATAAAAGTCTGGGTATTCACAAATGTGTGCAAAATAATCTATACATTTCCTTAAAATTGAACCGTTGTAATTTTCATTAGCAGCGATTTTAGACATTACAAAATCAGCTTGACTAAGAACAACTCCAGCAGAATTAATTCGAACAAAGATATCTGTCACTGTTTCAATATCTAGTGCATCTTCCAAATCTATTACACCGATTTGCCTGTTTTTTATCTGAAGAAGTTTATCAATATTTTGTTCTACGATTTCTTGGTTTTCATTTGGGTTTCGTTCTATATAACCTCTAACGAATGAGAATAGTGTATTTTGACTTGATAAGATTTCTGAAATATCTGGGATCCAAACTTTGTCTTTAACAATTGCTGGTGTTTGTGTCATAAACTCTTCTGTTATAGGGTTGAAAGATATCATTATCCTAGATTCTTTATATTCCTTATCGATAACTGCCATACCTAATATTGCAGCTCTCATAGCGGTTAATCTTTGTTGTCCGTCTATTATTATTTTTCTACCTCTTGATATCGTTCCATCTTTCAAATTAGTATCTGGATTTTTCCATGTTATGATATATCCAATTGGATAACCTTTATATAATGAATCAATAAGATCTCTTACCTTGGAGCTTCCCCAAACAAAAGGTCTTTGAATTTCAGGAATTGCCACTTCTCCAGAAACTACCCACGAAAGAAGTGTATTTATTAGATGTTGATTGACAGAATATTTTTGCATATTTTTTATTATATTATAATTAAACTTACTAATTTATCTTATACTAATAATAAAATATTTCTACCTTATTAGTAAGTAATTTCAAATGCAATTGGAGCAAGGAGTTTTACCTACAATATCAATTTCACCACAATAAACGATTTTATTTTGTAACTTTGAGTGCATTTCCCAAAAAATAAAATTAACCGCTACGATGTCTCGAGAGAGGTTCATCTTCTTGATGGACTACTTTTCCAGAACGTCTATCTTTGACAATTTGTTTATATCTATCCTTTTGTCTATCTATAAGCCTTTCTTCCTCTACACCTTTAGGAAAATTATTTTTATCCTTACTAGATTTTATTCTTCTAATAAACTCTGAAATAGATCTTCTAAATCCTTGTCTATTAATTTTATAAGAAAAAAGAGGTTCACTGACAGTTATAGTGTCCTTAACAAATAATTTAATAATTCTTGAATTACTTCCTTTTTTAATATTAGGATTAGACATGATTTGTTGCTATAAGAAAAATTACCACTCAAATATATCTACAATATTCCTAATTGCATTTTTCACTCTCTTAATAATTGAGTTTCTTTCCATAATTCTAGGTTGAGAAGTTAGTGCATCAGCTATATCTTGGTCATGAGGAAGTTTTTGAGTATAAAGATACCCACCAACAAGTTCTTTTATCTTTTCTTCAGAAATATTTTCTTCTTCTGCAAGTTTTTTTAACCTTTGAGATTTTTCATTCTCCCAGAACTTATTAAATTCTTCTTCTACATTTGCTTGTAATTCTATCTTAGGTAAATTTTCTTCAATGAACTTTTGAACTAAATCTTTTTTCTTCCTTAGCTGAACATCTCTATCAAATACTTTAAGAATCTCGTCTGTTTTCTTTTCTCTCGCTTTATCAGAAGAATAACTTTTCAACCCTGCAATAAGTTGAATAATATAATCAAAATTTATAATATCTCTAACTGTTAATTCTATTTCAAAGTCAATATCATCCAATACAGATTCCATCTCAGCTTGGCTAACTTTTCTACTCTCATAAAAATCCAAATATTTACTTTGATAATCATAGAATTCTTGCTCATCAATACCTAAATCTTTAAATGAAAATTCTGCAAAGGTTTCAAGTGCTGCTTTGATTCTCAATAGATCTCTAAATGATTTTACAAATCCAACTTTTTCACTTTCGCTTTTCATTGAATCTACCGATTCCACAGTCGGAGCTTTAGTTTTCAATTCTACAAGTTTTTCCTCAAATTCTTTCTTTTGATCTTCATAAGGTTTTTTGAATACAACCTCTTTAGCATTTTCATCTCCAAATAAAGAGAGCGCTTCATCAGTTGCTTGTTTTAAATTTCTAAAAGAAACAATATTTCCATGTGGTTTATCTGAATCTAAAAGTCTATTAGTTCTTGAATAAGCTTGAATTAGCCCGTGATATCTTAAATTTTTATCTACATATAAAGTGTTTAGTCTTGGACTATCAAAACCTGTTAAGAACATATTAACAACCAAAACTAAATCTACTTCTTTATCTTTTATTCTTTTTTGAAGATCTCGATAATAGTCATAAAATCTATCTGTTGAATAATTCGTTGAGAAATTCTCATTGTATTCTTTAATACAATCTTCTAAGAAATCTCTTGAAAGTTGATTTACCGGCTCATTATTATCTGCAAGCGGATCTACATCAAGCATATCAGAAGATTCTTCTTCATTTGCATGATATGTAAATATAGTGGCGATTTTAAAATCCTCAGATTTCTTTGCTTCGAATAACGAATAATATTTTTTTAAGACATCAATGCTAGAAACAGCAAAGATAGCATTAAACTTTCCATTTTTTGTTTTTCTTTTCCAATCAGCTAAAACATAATCCGCAATTTTATTTAATCTATCCGGACTTTCTAACAATTCTTTTTTATTAATGTCTTGAACAAAAGCTTCTGCAAAAATATCAGCATCTAAGGTGTCTTTTTCCTTTTTTACATATTTCCCAACATATTCAACTGCAAATCCTAAAACGTTATTATCTGAAATTGCATTAGTAATTATATATTTATGTAAACATTCATCAAATACATCTTTTGTGGTAACTCCTCCAATGTTATTTTTATCGAATATTGGTGTCCCGGTGAATCCAAATAGTTGAGCTTTTTTAAAGAAAGCTTTTATTCGTGCATGCGTTTGTCCAAATTGACTTCTATGGCATTCATCAAATATTATTACAACTTTTTCATCAGCCAAATATTCAAATTCTTTTAAATATGATTCTCTTCCTATTGCAATGTCTAATTTTTGAATTGTTGTAACAATAAGTTTTCTATCTTTATCTTTTAGTTGCTTTACAAGATTATATGTATTTGTTGTTCCATCAATTGAACCTTCAGAGAAAGAATTAAATTCTTTAGTTGTTTGAATATCTAAATCTTTTCTATCTACAACAAACAAAACTTTTTCAATTTCAGGATTAATTGATAATAACTGGCTTACTTTATAAGAAGTTAATGTTTTTCCGGAACCTGTTGTATGCCAAATATATCCATTCTGATCTGACTCTTTTACTCTCTTTTCTATCTCTTTTACTGCATAGTATTGATATGGTCTTAAAATCATTGGGATTTGTTTAGCTTCTGCCAAAACAATATAGTCAGCAATCATTTCTGAAAGTTTGCACTTTTCTAAAAATACATCTGCAAATTCACTAAGTTTTGTTATTTTTTTATTTTCTTTATCTGTCCAAAAGAAGCTTTGTTCAAATGTTTGTTTTGGATTATTTGCGAAGTATTTTGTATTTACTCCATTTGAAATTATAAAAACTTGTACATATTCAAATAATGTTCCAGTGAATGAGTGTTTTTGGTAACGTTGGATTTGGTTGAAAGCTTCTTTCATTTCAACTCCTCTACGTTTAAGTTCAATTTGCACTAAGGGGAAGCCATTGATTAGTAATGTAACGTCATATCTATTTTCGTATTTACCGAATTGTGTAACTTGGTGGGTTACTTGGTAAAGGTTTTTGCATGGTTGATCTGAGTTAAAGAATGTTATCCATGTTTTTGTTTCGTCATCTCTAGTTAAAACGAATTTATCTCGAAGTGTTTTAGATTTTTGAAATCGATCTCCTTTGTTTAAATGGTTTTGAATTTTTGCAAATTCTCGATCGGAGAATGTTGTATTGTTTAGTTTTTCGAGTTGGATTCGGAGGTTGGCGGTTAAGGCGTTTTCGTAGACTAGGTTGATGGTTTCAAAACCTAGTTTGTTAAGTTGAGCAATTAATTCATTTTCAAGTTGTAGTTCAGATTGATGACTCATAGTTAGTAAAAGATTATGTGTTTAGTAAGATATCCATTTATGTTATAATCTATATATAATTTATACTAGTATAGTATAATAATTAAAAGTATAACATTCATTAGTTCTTTACAATATTGCACATTTATTTGGAGTTGAAATGCAGAAAGGCTCTACTGCGGAACACTAGTAGACTAGATCTCTGAACAGATCAGCATCCAACGTGTTACGATGAAGGTGTGTCGCCCTTCCAGCTCCAAATAAGTGTGTAATTATTTAAGTAGCTTTCTTTTCTTAACCTAAAGCATGTAGCAATATAAAACTTTTCTTCATTCCTTTCAATTGCACAGAACCAAGGTTCATCATTTATGTTTTTAACAAACGCATAATCTCCTCTTTTACTGTCTCTGTTTTTATAAATATCGTCAGGATATTTCGCAACATTATGTGCATTATTAATTACAAAGTCATACTCTTCAGCGGGCTTTTTATCATAAAGATGTTTTAGCATTCTAGTGGTTACATACACTTTCATTTTCTCAGGAGTCCCTGGGTTAAGTATTTTTGATACTGTCATAGTTAAATTACACAAATATATTTCAGCCTCAACAACAATAGCAAGTGGCTTTGTATCCTGAATATATAAGGTGTGAAGTTTTCTTAAATTCATGAAAACGCATTAAATAAATAATTGTTGCATTAAACCTTTTTTCCAGGTTTCTGCTTTCTCAATTTGAGATTGCTTGGATTCTATCAAATTATCTATAGAAATCAAAAACTCAGCAATTTTTTTCTGTTCGATCGTCGTAGGATATTTAAAAATTATTTCCTTAATATCACCCATACCAAGATTCTCCTGTGATGAATTATTGACTTTTCTTTTAACTTGTCTTTTTATAAAGTCTGTTTGAAATTCAAAATAGAAAAAACGTGCATCATATTCTTTTTTTAACCTAATATCAGCTATTGGAGACCAAATATTAAATTCGATATCAAAATCAACTATTGCTACTGATCCAACTGATGCAGCTTTCCCTAATAAAAGATCATTTAACTTCGGTTTACACTTTTTTGAGAATTCCAAATGATCTTCCAATGAAATATATCTGAGACTACTGAAATCTACTTTATTATTTACCAAATTATCAACCGATAAGAACGGTATTCCTGTTGTTAAGAATTTTGGAGTCAAATGTGGTCCATCAGAAATGGGAATCTTAGTAAGTTCATTTAAATTACTTACCTCCCACTCAGGGAAATCGTTTCCATTTTCTTCTTTAAATCTAATTTCTTGGCTGAAGATTTTTTGCATCATGCCTTTTTTATATTTTTCTAAAGCTTCTTTTTGTGACCGAAGATTTTCAATCCAAGAATCTACAGAAGAAAGAAATAAAGCAATTTTTTTCTGTTCTTTTAATGTGGGAGTTGATACCCTCATCTTTCTTACATCATTTCTAGAAATCTCCAGAAAAGTTGAGCCATTAGCCTTTCTAATAAATTCTTTTTTATTATTTAAAATCCAATAATAATAAAATTCATTATCGTTATCTTTATTTAAAATTACTGATTGAAATCCCTGATTTGTAGCTATTGATACATTCGATACAGTAGGTTCTGCTATCGTCGCCCTCGAAGTCATTAGCACTGTCCCTTTGGGTAATAATTTAGCTGATGAATTTTTTAATCCTTCTTCACTGATTTTTCTTAAACTATCATTTACATATTTGTTTTTCACCTCAGATGGAGTAAGCCAAGTAATATCGCCTTCCCAAAAGTCAGAAACTGTAGTATCTGGAGTACCACCACCTAAGACTTCTCCAATTTTACCAATTGTTTTTTCTTCCCATTCATCCTTAAATGATGGAAATCTAAGTTTTGGTGTTTTACTTAGTTTTTTGTTATTCATTATTATTTGATTTAAAGTATCTAAAAAGATATAATTCTTTTAGTGATCTCTCACCGTCGGGTGAGGTTCACAAGTAACTTAGACTATCTGAGATATTTGTGAACTTCATCTTTTTTTAATCCAAAAAATCTTCTTACATCATCTTCTTGTATCTTTATTATATTTGTCTTTTTAGATATTGATTCCCATAAATTATCAATACCAATATTACTATTCTGAGAAATTAATCTTCTTACTCTAAAGTAAGAAATATATGATATTAAATCAGTAATCTCTAAACCCCCAGACAGAAAGCTCTTCTCACTAAAACAAATAGCCACAATTTTTTCATTAATCGTTTTTGAAGTATCCTCATTAATAAAAGGAATATTACCTTCTTTACAAGCATTAAGAGAGCTGAGGAGGTGATTGTCTGCTCCTCTCCTAGAATCTGCAATTATTTGCCCAATTTTATTCTCTGATTTAAGCATATCTGCAAACCAAGCAAACATTGCTGATGACATAACTCTATATGGAAAATCTGGTATTTCCTTTCTTTCTTTGCTACCCTTAAAGTCTTCATTCGATTTTATTCCTAATGCATTTCTAAATTCAGATTTATCTATAGTTAAAATATGATATTCTGCCGGAATTAATTCTATAAAATCAGCTAGGACTTTAGATAATTCTAATAGCTTACTTTCAGAGAGTTTTTCCTCTGGATGCTCAAAAATATGATAACTATGAAAAGGTTGCTCAGGATCAATTCCAAACTTCCTTTTAATGTAATTAAAATATCCTTCAATAGCAGATACCTCTGAATCCGAAATAATAACACCTGTCATCACAAATGGATTATTTTCAATCTCTTTTAGACTCGATTTCCCAGACTCATCAATGTATAAAGTTAATTTTTTGTCTTTCATATTCTTATATCAATTATTTTAAAACTTCACGAATTCGTGTACTTTAAAACGGTTTCTCAATATTTAATTCATCACAAAACTCAGCAATTTTATTCTGAATCTCAATTTCATCTTTCTTCAACTTTTGTACCTCTTTCGCAACAGCATTAATATCAATCTCTTCTTCTTCTTCAAAAGTATCAACATACCTTGGAATATTTAAGTTATATTCATTCTCCTTAATCTCCTCCATTGTTGCTTTGTGCGAATACTTCTCAACCTCTTTTCGATCCTTATAAGTTTCAAAAATCTTTTTAATATTTTCATCAGTCAATCTATTTTGATTCTTATTTTTTTCAAAATCTTTTGAAGCATCAATAAACAAAATACCTTCATTCTCTTTCCTATCTTTTTTAAACACCATAATTGTTGCCGGGATTCCTGTTCCATAGAATAAGTTTGAAGGCAACCCAATCACAGCATCCAAATAGTTTTGCTTCTCAATAATATATTTTCTAATCTGACCTTCTGCCCCACCTCTAAATAATGCTCCATGTGGCAAAACAATAGCCATAGTTCCACTATCAGCTAAGTGATAAAGCATGTGAGTTACAAAAGCATAATCCGCTGCACTCTTTGGAGCTAATCTTCCATATTGAGAAAATCTATCATCATGAACTAAAGTTGGATCATCTTCACCTTTCCATTTAGCAGAAAAAGGAGGATTCGCAACAATCGCTTCAGCTTTTAAATCCATGTGCATATCGTCAGTTAAAGTATCACCTTGCCTTATTGAAAAATTATCAAAATGAACACCATGCAAAATCATATTCATTCTTGCAAGGTTATATGTTGTTGGATTTAATTCCTGTCCATAATAATCTGAAACTTCAACATAGTCTTTTAAACGAAGTAAAAGAGAACCGGATCCACAGGTTGGGTCATAAGCTGTTCTAATTTTATTCTTTCCTAATGAAACAATTTGAGCTAAAAGTCTTGAAACTTGAGCTGGAGTGTAGAATTCTCCACCCTTTTTGCCAGCACCTGCTGCGAATTCTCCTATTAAATATTCATAAGCATCACCAAGAAGATCACTCTTTGGGTTTTTAATATCAAAATCAATATCACTTAAAAGTGTTAATACCTGAACAATTGTTTCATTCTTCTTGTTTTCGCTATTTCCTAGTTTTGAGGAAGTTAAATCAACATCATCAAACAAACCTTTGAAATCATCTTCACTAGCCGTTCCCATTGATGTCTGCTCAATACTGTTTAAAACATTTTTTAAATCTTCAAGAATAAATGAATCTTTTACTTCATCTCCTTTGTTACCTTTTAGAACGATATATGAAAAAAGTTCAGTTGGTTTTAGAAAGAATCCTAAATGGTTTAAACAAGCTTTTTTAATTTCTTCTAGAGTTTCATAACCTTCTTTTGTTAGTTCATTAATTTCTGAGAATTTAAAATCATCATTCGCAAGAAGTTTTTCGTTAACGTAATCTTGTAGTTTTTCTGAAAGATATTTATAGAAAATAAAGCCAAGAATATAGTTTTTATATTCATCTGCATTCATTTTGCCGCGTAGAGTGTTTGCTACAGCCCAAAGCTGTTTTTCTAGGAGTCTTTTTAAGTCTTCTGACATAGTTATATTTAGTTGAAATAATGATTTATTTATTGGATTAATTTTAGCATTAATAATCAAATCGAAGTAACACAGAATATTATTTCAACTTTTGACAGACAGAACATTTAATCTGTTTAATAAGCATTTATATTTGCATTCTGAGGAAAAATATCCCAGTTTGTACCTTCAATATCATGTGTCCTACAAAAAAATCTATCATCACCAGTGTTATGATAAATATCACCTCCTTCTACACATTCGATTACAAATACAGCTAAATAACCACTATTTTAAAAATTAATTGTAAACTTTCTTATTAAGTACTATATTATTTTATGCAGAAATTTTTTACTCCTAAAATACTGACCGCCGGAGCTTTGGTTTTAATTTCTTTTGTACTATTCGCAATCACAATTTATAGCATTTACCAATTTAACCAGTTAAATAGCAAAATTAATACATTAACAGCAACAAATACCACTGCTGATACGAATACTCAGACCAATCAAACAAACACTCAATCTGAAGGAACTAATACCGATAATTTTTTAACAACTGATCAGTTATTTAGTGATGATGTAATAAAAGAACTTCAAAGTAAATTAAGTGCAGATTCAGTTGTTCAGACTGGACCAAAAGGTGATAAAGGAGACGCTGGAGCCAGTGGATTAATTACAGAACTTAAAAGATTCGATGACTCTGCTAATGTTGGACCAAATTCAACAGGATCAGCTAATGCATCTTGTGATTCAGGGTGGTCATTGCTTTCTGGAGGTTGCAGGATTCAAGGATTTGTTCCTCCAGCAGATGTTGCAATTACAAATACTTATCCAGCAGGGTCAACTTGGTTTTGTGATGCTGTAAATAATGATGGCTCACAAACAATCAATCTTCAGAGTGCTGTAATCTGTTACAAGTAAAGTAATTTCAAAGATAAAATTTGTGCTATTATTACCTCATATTTTATAAATAAAAATAATGATAAACAAATTTGATTTAAAAAATATGCTTGGAGATGAAAACGAGGTTGAATATCTTTCAGGCAGATTAGAAAATTATATTAAACTGGCAGATAGTTATTTTCACTCCCATAATATTACTTTTATTGGAACTTTAGGTGTTGAAACTACTCTCGGAGATTTCATGCTTGACTTTGCAGATGGAAAGAAACCCCTTGTTAATTGGCAAGAAAATCAAGATTCTGAAGTACAAATGAACTTAAACAGACTCTATGACGTACTTCAATTAATACTTGATGCAAAAGAATCCTTTGACGATAAAAATTTAGAAGACTATAGAAAAATATTAAATAGTCTTCAATATTTTATTATGGAAGGAATAAATTGGTATATATATCATCAAGATAAAATTTTTTATAACGAAATCCAAGGTGGTGAAACTAAAGTAGAACCTGATAAAGGACTAAATGCTTTTGAAGACTTTATAAATAACAAATTAGACCTTTCAGGTCTTGATGAAGAATCTTAAATAGAATAAATTCTACATTCCAGCTTGTGATTTAATCTCTTTTAAAGCTTGGAAAAAAGCTGTACTAGTTAGTGATGACCCATTAATAGCAGTTTCATCAAACTGATCTTTTATAGATTTTCCAACCACCCTATCTTTAGCAGCAATTTGAAATGTCTCTTGATAAGTACTTATTTCTCCTGTACTCATCTTATCTGTCAATGCAAGATCTTTTATTGTATCTCCTTGAAGAGTAACACTAAGATCAAGGACTTTTGATTCATTTTTAGGAGCGTCATAAGCTGCACTAGACTCGTATGTTGTAAGTGCTGGGTTATTTGCATTGTAAATAATAACCCCTGTTACTAAAACTATTAGAGCAATTACTACACCTGTAGTAAGCATTAAGGTGTGCTCCTTCATATCTTTAAGGAACATCATAATAAAAATTTAAAAATTAGAATAAATGGACGTTTGCTGTTTATGATAATATTATCGGATTTTTAACAAGGTTTCTACTAATAATAGTTTAATTGTATAATCCTTTGCTATGGAATCTTCCGAAAATTTAAAAACAAATAAAACCATTGAAGCTATCGAGGAAATTAATATAGAAATTCGTAAAGAGGCGAAATCATTAATAAAGAGTCTTTTTAAGATAAGAGGTGGATCTGATAACTTTACTGATCATATCCAAATCTATAGACAAAGATTTGTTGCCAAGATGATGGATAAATATTATCTAACTAGTGATGGTTTAGATGTTACTGATTTCGCGAAAGTTTTTGATGAAGAACTAGAAAAATATTCTGAATAAAGTTTAACTTCCTATTTTTTTTTTGAAATTCGTGATTCATAATCGTCAAAAGTTCTATCGAATATATACTTAGCCATTCGAATCAAACCAACTGCTCCATCTCTCAATTTTTCTATATCTTCCTCGCAAAAAGTTTTTATAGTTCTGCCATAATTATTATTCATTCTTATTAAGCCTTCCATTTCACCGGATTTTAATACTGCTAAAAGTCTTTCAGCATTCTCAATTCCTCTGATTGCTGAAATAATTGGTGTTAAAACTAATTCTACTTCAGCAAATTCACTACTCCCAAGTTCTTCAACTGGTATATTTATAGGCTTTAAAGAATTCCCATTTATTAATACTGTTTCTCTAAAGATAACTACTTTTTCAAAAATATCTATAAAGTCACCGATTTTTTTATATTCTTCAGGAGTTGGATGTAATTTGGTTTCAAAGTAACTGCGTTCAGTAACAGACATTTTAAATGCATGAAATTCTTCCGGTTTTGGGTCGTTATTCATAAATTATATATAATTATTATGCATTTATTATATCAATTTAGTGTTATTTTTAGAACTCTTTTGGAAGTTTGGTGGCGAAAATTTTGATTTCTTCTGATTTGTAAAGTTTTAATTTTAATGAATATGCATGAAGCATTAATCTAGAGAAATTTTCGCCGCCATACAATTCATCTCCAAGAATCGGGAATCCAATACCTTTCAGATGCACCCTAATTTGATGAGTTCTTCCTGTTGCTGGAATTATTTTTAATAGAGAGTATTTTTTCTTCTTCTTCACCGGATGCTCCCAATGCTTTTCAAAATAAAACCTTGTTCTTGCCGGTAGACCTTTCTGTTGAGAAGTATTCATAAATTCTTTTCGATTTAAATTAGATCTCCCAATATAGGTGAATACTTCAAAAAACTCTTTATCAGTTTTAGATCTTAAATATTCTTCAAAATCTCCGCTAACAACTGCATAATATGTTTTTTCAACTTCTCTATTCTCAAATTCTTTTGAATAATACTCATGAGCTTCTTTATCTTTCGAAAATAAAATTACACCAGAAGTATCTTTGTCTAATCTATGAATCGGTCTTATTCGATTAACAGTTCCATTATTATTTTTATTCATTTCGTAATATAAAAGCCCGTTCATCAAAGTATCATCAGTATGTGAAGTTACAGGATGTACAACAATTCCGGTTTTTTTATTTACAACAATCAAAAACTCATCTTCATAAATAATTTCAAGATCCATTTTTACTGGTTTTATTTTTGAGAACTCATTTTCATTAAGCATTTTATGGGATTTTTGAAGGTCAATCTCGACTTTCATGCCATTTGAAACTCTAAAATTTGGTTTTACTTTTTGACCATCAACCTTCAAAAATCCCTCCATAATTATCTTTTTTGCAGTTGTCCTTGTTAACTCAGGTATCTGGGAAAGAAGATATAAGTCTACTCTTGTTTGATTGCTTAGCATTTCTACTAAAAATGTTTTAGAATTCAATAACCTTAGTTAATAATTTAATTTTATGAATTTAGCAGTCTCGGGCTGGAATGGCGCCGGAACCTCTTCACTCAGTTTAATTTTAGCAAAAACATTCAATTTAAAGTTGATTCAGGCTACACAAACCTTTAGATTTTTGGGTGAAAAGCTTAATTACCAAGACCAAGGTGAAGGAAGAATTGATGCAGATGAATTTTTAGAAGATTACTGGGGTCCAATAATGGATGATTATACTGATTCTCTTTTAACAACATCTGATAATATAATTTTAGAAAGTGATACTGCAGCATTGAGAATCGGCAAGATAAAAAATCTATTTTCAGTGTTCCTTTATGCCGATTCTCAAACAAGACTTAAGAGATTGGATATTGATAATCGCCCAAAAGATGCAGATCTTTTAGCTCAAAGAGATGCTATGCTAAGGGAAAAATATCAAAAAATTTCTGGAGTTGACTGGATGAATGTTCAAGCACTAAAAACTAAATATAATCTAGTTCTTGATAATTCTCACCTAAATATTTCTCCCGAACTTTTTGCAGTTTACAAAGGTCTCTATAAGAGTAAATTAATTTCGAGATCTGATTATGAACGATATGAAAATTTTGCTCAAGATGAAGAGATTAATTTCTGGGAAAAAGGAAAAGATTGGTACTTAGATTATATAAAAGATAAAAATGATTACACTGAACCACAGGTATTAATAAAAGCAATACGAGAGAAATATAAAGATAAAATTCAGGATTTTCCTTCTCAACTAAAATCGGTAATTTTTGATGTCTAAGTTTAAAGTATTTACCCATTTGAATTTTCGTAATAGGAGTGATATTATATCGCTACGATTATGAAAAGTAAGAAAAAGGGAAAAAATAAAGTTACTTTGCTACTGATTCTTCTAGTGATTATTGGCATTTTCGCAGTACTAGCTTCAAGTAAGCTTATAAGGATTCAAGTAAATTCAGAGACAATAGACGGAGACGTTGTTACTTCAAACTTTATTGATACAACACAAGATTCTAAAGTTGTTAACCTTAGCGAGATAAAAAACAGCAAACAAAAGAATGTAATATTATTTACTGCAAGTTGGTGTGGTTCATGTAGCAGATTAGTTGATGATTTAAAAGCTGACTCAATAATTTATCCTAATATTACTATGTATGTTTTTGATCTTGAAACATATAGAGATACAGCAAATGAACTTAATGTTCCTATTACTCCAACACTAGTCCTTCTTGAAAATGGAAAGACTAAAAACTATCCTGAGATTGGAATTAATAACCTTCCAACAATATTAAGCGACTTCAATAGATTAGGCATTCGATAACTCTTTAATTTAAAGTATACTATTATTAAATATTTCTAAGTTTATTCGCATGTACATAGGAGTTTTAATTTACGCACTACTTTTTATAATTCAATTTTCATTATCTTTGTATAGCTGGCAAGCAAGGGGAAAATTAAAATTAAAATATTCAAAGATCCTAGGCTCAATGATTGAAGTTGAAAAAACGATTGAAAAAATAATTAACTTAAATAATAAATTTAAAGCCAAAGTAACATATGTATTTGAAGGTTCTGCTAAAGCTGGGGATAGGATGCTTTATGTAAACAAGGAATCAATGTATAAGAATGATTTATTAAGCAATTATTTTTTGCTTTTTGAATATTTTTTGACTAATAAAAATGGAAGAATTGCAAGAAATTTTAGATCATATCAGAATATATTATTTTTTATGCAGTTTTTGCTTTTTATTGCAGGGTTAATATTGAATAGCAATATAGGTTTAATTCTTATTTTTTTAGGAATTAGTTTAGAAATTACTTTGATCATTACTTCAATTTTTGTTTACTACTTTTCTTCAGTTCTAGAAAAGAATCTTCAGCAGGCAGCGGTCGTAATTTTAGAACTTGATAATGTAGAGGAAGCCAGAGCAGATAGACTAAAGAAAGATTTATTATTAAGATTTTTTGAATATCCAATAACTCCAATCTGGGGATTATTCCAGTTTCTAAAGCCATAAAAAGCGGGTCTAGTTAATAAGCCGGATTCTGTATAACGAGAATCATTTATCTATGCCCTTTTTAAAAGGTTGCTCCTGGCGAGGGGTTGCCAATCATATAAATTACTCTATATGATAGTGAGCTCTTACCTCACTTTTTCACCCTTACTCTGTAAAATTGCAATTGCTGAAATCTTGCAGAGCGGTTTATTTTCTGTTGCCCTTTTCTCCCTAAGATTGCTCCCAGCCGATCCTTCGATAAACTTAGTATTTAAGAAAATACCAAATAAACGAGTTCGCGGTGCCATTTTAATGGAGTCCGGACTTTCCTCTAAATCTTTAAAAGACTTAGCGATTCTCTTAACTAGACCCACTATATTATACCATTTTTAAGAAATTTAAGCTTCTCTGGCAAATAAATTCATTTCTAAAGTAACTCTTTCTATCTCATCAATCAAATATTCATGAAGAACAGTTTCAACCTCCTCTCTAGTAATATCGAATTCTGAACCATCTCTAAATAGCCTTAATACTTCTTCAACAACTATATCAGTATCAACTTCAATACCTGCATTTGTTAATAATCTATAAACCTCATCAACTCGTGACTTTATTAAACTATCTGTATCTAAATCAGCATTAGATTTCATCACTTGTTCCATTGGATTCGGTTGTCTTAAGTCTGTCATAAAAGTTTAGTAATATGTAGTTCAAAAATTTTACGTATACAAAGATGAAATGTCAAAAACTTAATTCCTTTATTTTAAAATTAATAGTCTAAGATATAGCTTCATATACTTTTTTAGGGATTTATTGTACTGGTATCTAAGAATTGTCGACTATGCCTTTTTTTAGTATTTTCAAGTTGCCCAAATTGGTACCAATTTGGGCAACTTTTGGTATATTTTTGGTCAGGTTTTGGGCAATCTAGAAAACAGGGAAAAAGGATAACCACCAGACTTTTGAAAAATGTAAATATATCAACCATTTAAATCAAATTAAAAAACATAAATTTTGTAATGTGATACATTTTTTAAGTCAAACTAAAATGCTAGAATCCCTTTCATGAAAGAAAAATTAATTTCAAAACATATAAGACTTTCGGCAGATGTTTTAAATCAATTAAATAAAGAAGCTGATTTCTACGGATATAAATTAAACCAGTGGATAAGATATATTTTGACTAACAGAGCTTTTGATTTATCAATAAAAACAACTTCAGAAAGGCAGCTAGCAAGAAAAATGGTAAAAATTTTAAAGTATACTCCTCAAGAAAAAAGGCCTCCCTTAAGAAATATCGGTGAAATTGATGATTTTATAGATAGATTGAAAAAGGATTTAGATTAATTGGGTATTAATAATTATTTGCCTTTTTTCTTATTAAGATATGGGAAAATAACTAAAATATCATCTTCATTTTTTGAATTTGTTTTTGCTTCGATCTCAAGGTAACTTACACAAATATCGTGTATCTGCTCTATTGTAATCTTGATATTCATCAATCTACAGTGCTCTAAAATTTGTTTTTCAAGAAAATCTAGATCGTATGATACTTCTAATAGCTTTGAATGTTGTATTACTTGATTTAAAAGTGTCTGAATGTGTAAAGAAAGTGACTGTTTATCAAAAAGTGGCTCAAATTCTACATTAAATGAATCAAAACTCATTATATAAAAATAATAAATATTTAAAATATATCTTTTAATACTTTTGAAATATCAGAGTATTTAAATCCGCGCGAGAGAAGTTTCTGAGTTAATTTTTGTCTACGCTCAAAGTCAGAATCTGCTTTTATTCCAGGTAGGGATTTCTTCACAAAAGCGTTAATCTTTTCTAAGATCTCTGGTTTAGATTCTTCGTTAATAAAACGCTTTAAGACTTCTCTCGCGCGGCTGGAACTTATTCCTTTTGACAATAATTCTGAATAAATCTTATTCTCTCCATGAGCTCCAAAATCCATTCTATTTTGTATATACCATTCAGTAAATTTCTCATCATCCAAGAATCCTTTCTCTTTTAAGACTTGGATCATCCTTAACGCATCCTCCTGTAGCAAATTTCTTCTATATAATAAATACTCTCTCATCTCTTTTTCTGATCTGGGGCGAACAATCGTATAATTTATTGCTTTTTCTAAAACTTTATTAAAACCTGCAGCTTTTTCAACTTCTTTTTTTTCTTCTGGACTAATCTCTTTTCCTTTAAAAAGTCCTAACAATAATAAATCGTTTTTATCTAAACCAATCCAAAATTCTTCATCAAGAAAAATATTTACCCTAGACTCTCTTTTTTTCGCTTGTTCAATTTTAGTAATTACCATAAATTGATTATAACCTAAGAACTCTAAGCAAAAGATCTTTAATTAGTTTAAAATGTATTTAGATATAAACTTTTAGCTACATTCCTATGCTTCCAAAAAAATGGTTGGTTATTATTGGAACAACCTCAGGTGTATTATCAATATTTTTAATTGGATTATTTTTATTATCTACTCTAGGATTTTTAGGAGGAAAGCCAAATCTTACTGATGAAGAAAAGCAAAAGATTTTAAGTGAAATTATTAAAAATAATTCATCTAATGTTTTAGGTAAAAATGGAGCTAGCGGAGCTCAAGATACATCACTAGCACCAAATGCAGATAAAGAAAGTATGTTAACTGCTCCTTTGATAGCAAGGCCAAACACACAAGATTATAAATATAGATATTCTAAAATTGTTTATTCTAATGGCCCAGCAATTGGACAATGTAAATTCTTTGATATAAATGATGCCGGAGCTTATACAAGCGAATCATATGAATATTATGGTGATGGGAATACTTATGATTCAAAATATATTACAAAAGATTCTGACAATGATTTAACTTCATATTCATTAACTAGAACTAATACTAATAATTCAGAAACAGTAATTTATTCAGGAGGAAGTTATGCAGTCAGAACAAGTTATACTTTCAGTGATCTTTTACTTCCTGAAAATTCTAATTCAGCAACTGAAAACTCAACTGCACCGAATGAACCAACAACAGTACAAGAAAATGATTCAACTTCAACAGATCAAGTCAGCGGAGATCTAATTGCTCAGTTTTTTGGTCCAGATGCTGACGTTGTAAATATAATCACTGAGAATGGCAAAGATTATTATGTTGTACAATACAGCTATAACGTTGACTGCTCAATTGATGCAAAAATTTTGCCATATACTGTAGATTCAATAGGCACAACTAGCCTAAACTCAACTTCCCAAAATCAGACCACGAATAAAATTTTTGCACAAAATATAGTTGATTCTACCAATTTCCAAATTATCAGAAGTTATAACTATTTAGGAAGTGTTAGTGATAATAATTTACTTAATAGTTATCAAACAACAATACAGGAAAGTAATCCTGCGTTTGAAGATGTCAGTAACAATTTTAAATTTGATTATAATGTAGATATAAAAGATGTTGTTTATCCACCATATACTTTAGAACAACAAACTCAGAATATTATTGATTATTTAACAGGCAAAAAGCTTACTCTAATTGTTTCAGATATATCAGGTTCAACATTAACATCAGCTTATTCCTACGAAGCTTCCAGAATAGGACAAGAAAATGCAGATTATATTTATGATCGGAACTTTTATCCACAAGGTGCAAAAGGAGATAAGCTTTTTGCCCCATTCAAAGATTCTCAGAATCTTTATCCCAATCCAATAGTATCTTTATCTTATTTACTTAATCAAAGTTCTACATATGATCTGATTAGTATCAATGCATATGAAAATAATATAGATTCTTCAAAAATTCTTTATACAACTTCTGATACAAAAAAATCAGATATGAATATTAATATTGATGGTGTAAATCAAAAAGGAACTTTGTATACAACTTCGTATAATGCTGCTGTTAATACGAGTGATTCAAGTACAGAAGTAACTCCACCTTCATCAGGTAGCACATATTCTACTAAACAGCTTTATATTGAATTTAAAGGTATTAAATATATTATTAGTTTCCCAACAAGAACAGATTTTGATTTGAATAATTTAAAATTCAAGACGATTTCAACAACAAACTCAACTCAGATGAGTGATTTAAAAACTCAGATTAATAATGTTTATAACGGAAGTGGAGCTGGAGTTTCAGGAAGCGGTTCATCGAGTTCCGGCTCCGCCGGAACTCCCGAATCAATAAAATAATCAGCTTTCTTCAATTCCATAATGAGTTGGATAATCATGTTCTCTTTCCAAACCTGTTGGCCACATTTCGCTTAAATTTGTTGTGTCACCAGTTCTTCTAAAAGATCCTTTACTCCAAAATCTACTAATTATTCTTGGTGGATATGTAAGTAATTTTGCTGAAGATCTCACTCGAGTACGAGTCCAAATTAAAGGTCCTCGTAAGCCAAAATTGACTTTTATATTTTTCTTTTCTAGTTCTTCTAGCAATAAAGTAACAAATTCATCTACTTTTGGATGGAATTTCTCATCATTATTAGACATATACAATCCAATAAGCTCAATATATTTTCTTCTCAACACTGGAGTAAAATCAAATATATTTATTCCGTATTTAATTTCGTTTCTACCGTATGGGAGCCAACGTGAATCTCCTAAAACTTGCATAATATCATTATTTTCAGATTCTGATAAATCAGGGAATTCTATTGCAACTAATTCAGCTAATTTTTGTCTATTTTCAATAATATCATCAGGTTTGCCATATGCTGGAGATTTTGAATCAGGCATTTTTAGATAATAAAATTTATTACCTTATTTTTAACATAGATTACCTTTTTTGGTTCAACTTCAACATACTTTTTAACTTTTTCATCATTTAATGCAATTGATTTTACTGCGTCTTCTTCACTATCATGATCGACTTCAATTATTGCTCTTACTTTTCCATTAATTTGAATTGCAATTTTTACCATCTCATTCTTTACTAAGCTTGAATCAAATTCCGGCCAGTTCTGCTGATGAATACTATATTCATTTCCTAATTGAGCCCATAACTCTTCAGTTATAAATGGCGCAAATGGAGCCAGTAATAACAAGAATGTCTCCCAAACTTCTTTAGAAATTGAACTTTCTTTTGTTAAAAAGTTAGTAAACTCCATAAATTTTGCAACTGAAGTATTGAAAGACAAATGCTCAATATCATCTGAAACTTTTTTAACTAATTTATTAACTTCCGAATTCTGGCTCTCATTTGCGCCTTCAGAAACTTTATCTTTCAAATCCCAAACTCTACTCAAAAATCTTAGCACTCCATTTTCTGCTCTGTCATTCCAAGGTTTTGCTTCTTCTAATGGCCCAATAAACATTTCATACATTCTTACTGCATCTGCTCCAAATTTCTTGATTTCATCATCTGGA
Organism: uncultured bacterium; assembly: GCA_963700155.1. Classification (GTDB taxonomy): domain Bacteria; phylum Patescibacteriota; class Dojkabacteria; order J137; family J137. The sequence continues at coordinate 265,254 of OY969472.1, forward strand.
TTTATTACGTTTCCCCATCTTTTACTCATCTTTCTTCCATCAGGTCCTAGGATAGTTCCCATGTGTCGCATTTTATAGAATGGTTCATCAAAGTTTATTATTCCTTGATCAAAAAAGAATTTTGTAAAGAATCTTGAATATAATAAATGTAAAACTGTGTGTTCTGGACCTATCATATACAGGTCAGTAGGCAGCCAGTAATTTGTTGTAGTTAAGTATCCTTTTAGAAATTCAATATACTCTGGATTTTCTTTCCATTCATACAATTTTATTAATAACCAGATAGGAGCTATATCGAATTCATAACCATCTATTTTGCTTCTCAAATGATTCTCTTCGAAAGGGAAAATTAATCCATCAAATGAATCCATTATCTCGACTTCAATATTATTATGTTCAAAAACATATTTTTTATTTCGTTCAAACTGTTTAGTTCTGATAAATTTATAACCATTTTTCTCAAGTAAATCTTTTGCTTCATCATGTTTAATTTTTTCTACAATAATATCAATGTCATTATGTTCTTTAATAAATTTCCTATTCAGTGCAGATACTGCTAATGAACCAAATAATGTATTCTTGATGTTATTATTATTTAATAATTTTATAACTTTAGCTGCTTCACTAATTATTTTTGAATTCATTTCATTATTGGGAATTTCAGGTAGACTAACCTTCGGAGTTTCAAAGATTTCACTTTCATTATGAGCATCACAGAATCTAAAGTAGTACCAGCTTGAATCAACAAATGTATCCATTGTATCGACTTCATAATGCCAGCCTTTGCCATACTTTTCTTCAGCTTGCTTTTTGAATGATTTAGAAGTTGCAATAGGAGATTCTCCATGTGGTAAAAAGTCTACATCAGTTGGAAGAACCAATGGCAGATCTGATTCATCTAATGGATGAGCATTCCCTTCTGGGTCGTAAACTATTGGAATTGGGCAACCCCAATATCTTTGCCTTGAGACTAACCAATCTCTTAACCTATAAGTTGTAACCTTTTCTCCTAAATTATTTTCTTTTAACCAACTCTGCATTTTTTCAATAGCTTCCTCTGATCTCATCCCTGTATATTCTCCAGAATCGAATAAAATTCCATTGTCAATGAATAAAGAAGTTTCAGTTAACTCAGATTCAATGTTTTTATCATTTCCAAGCTCAATATTCTTTGCAATAGCTCTTTTAGTAGCATATATCCAATGCTCAATTTCATTTTCAGAACTTAAACTTTCTAATAACTCTTTACCTGTAAACCATTTTTCAATCATATCTTCATGAGCTTCTCGATGAGACTCAGCAAAATCATTATCATCAACTATTATTAAATAGAAAGTCCCTTCGGCAAATCTTTGAACTTTTTTCCCATTATGCCAATAGTTTGAATATATTTTAGGAACTACAACATATAAATCTTGAACACTCTTAATTCCGACCTCTTCATTTATCTCTCTTTTAATAGCATTATCTCCAGACTCTCCTTCATTTTTGCCACCACCAACTAATGTAACCAAATCTGGGTTCTTTGGCCAAGTTAAAGCCAAATATTTCTGATTTGATTTGTTAAAAATTAAGCATGACACTCCATCTACAAAAACAGAATTTTCTTTATGTTCTCCATATTCACTTGCTATAACTTCTTTGATTGAAATATCATATTTCTTTGCAAACTCATTATCTCTTTCATCATGTGCAGGAACAGCCATAATTGCACCAGTTCCATATGTCATTAAAACGTAATCTGCTGTAAATACAGGAATTTCTGCATCATTGAAAGGATTTATTGCAGAAATTCCTTCCAACTTTACCCCTGTCTTTTCTTTTTCAGTTTGTCTTTCTAAATCTGTTAGATTTTTAGATTTAGTTATATATTTTTCAACTTCTGAATAATTTGAGATCTCGGATTTCATTCTTTCTATAATAGGATGTTCGGGAGCTACAACCATGAATGTTGCACCATAAATAGTATCTATTCTTGTTGTAAAAATCTCTATTTCAGATTCGATATCTGAACCTTTAACTTTAAATTTAACTTTTGTTCCCTCACTTTTCCCTATCCAGTTTCTCTGTTGAGTTTTTGTACTTTCTGGCCAATCAACTTTGTCTAAATCGGCATCCAATCTGTCTGCAAAATCTGTAATTTTAAAAAACCATTGCTCTAAATTCTTCTGAATAACTTCTGTCCCACATCTTTCGCATTTCCCCTCAATTACCTGCTCATTTGCCAAAACAGTCTGATCTTTTGGGCACCAGTTTACGGGAGCCTTCTTTTTGTAAGCTAATCCATTTTTATACAATTGTAAGAATATCCATTGAGTCCATCTATAATAATCAGGTCTGTGAGCTCCAACTTCCTTATCCCAGTCAACTGAAATTCCAACGTTATTAATCTGATGAATAAAAGTTTTTATTGCATCTTCTGTAGATTTTTCAGGAGGAGTTCCAGTTTTTATAGCATAATTTTCTGCAGGCAATCCAAATGAATCCCAACCCATTGGTAAAGTAACATTACGACCTTTCATTCTGTAATATCTTGCAGCAATATCATTTGCTACCATTCCTTCTACATGTCCAACATGCAAACCTGCTCCGGATGGATATGGGAATGAGTACAAAGAGTAAAATTTCTCTTTATCCTTATTGAGTTCTGGAGTGGCATATAATTTGTCTTTAATCCATTTTTCCTTCCATTTTGATTCATAGTCAGAAGGATTGAAAATTTTCTCCTTACTCATCTTTAAAATATAATATTTAGAAATTATTGCTACAAAGGCAATTATACAATAAAAAGAAGGTAATTAAGAAACTAAGTTTAATTGATAAAAATTAACAAAAAGTTTTACTTAAAATTAATCTTAACTTCACAATAGTTTCATCTATTAGATATATATTCTTAAATAGTCAGTACTGAAAAAATATTTTTTAGTTTAACTACAATGAATCAAGAATATAAAGAAGGCGGGGCTTTCAGCCCCGCCTTTCACAACTCTAATTTCCAAAAGCTTATGAAGCCCATGAATCTGTTGAGTTAAAATCATCTCTTCTATTGAAGTTATCCCTTCTGTTAAATCCTCCAGTTCTTCTATCTCCACCTCTTCGATCACCACCGCCAAATGTTCTTCTTGGTCTGTCTTCTCTTGGAGTCATATCTTTTAATTGAACTCTGATTTCTCTTCCGTCCAATTCTGATCCATTTAAATTGTCAACGGCTTTCTGAGCTTCTTCAGGAGTAGCTAATGTTACAAATCCATATCCTCTTGATCTTTTAGTATCAGGATATCTTGCAACTGTAACTGCTCTTCTTGAAAATTCTCTTCCAGTCATATCATTTTTTACCATTTCATCTTCTCCGATTTGAAGACCTGCATCTTCAAAATGCTTTCGAAGTGATTCATCTGTTGTTGCCCATGCTAGGCTTCCAACAAATACAACATTTGTTGATCCGTTTGCTGGTGCTGCTGTTGGTTTTGTATCTTCAGCAGGCATTGTTGTTTCTTCTGTAGTGTCATTAGCTGTATCTTCAGTAGTTTCATCTACAGGTGTTTTTGTCATATCTTCGTCCATTTAATATAAATAATAATAAAAAAATAATTTTCGTGCTAAATAGGGAAATTGATTCCGAGAGAATATTTGTGTATCTATTCGGAGGTCAATTTACTTCTAAAGATGACGCTACAACCTATAACCTCCTTTCGAACTTTAAGCGCATAAATTTAAACATAACTTTAGTACTATAGCAACTATAACGATTATAGCACAAAGGGTTGTAGTGGCAAGAGATTTAAATTGTTATATCTCTGGATATATAGATTCTTCTATTAGAGCTGAAATTACATCTAGTAATCCTTCAATTGTTGTTACTCTTTTAAATTCTGGATTATCTGGAGTTTTATTTCTGTTTATTTCCTGTAGCTTTTTTCTAATTTTTATTCTGCCATTTTTATCAAGCAAGTAATGTCTTAACAACTCTTCGGTAAAATGATATCTTTTTGAAATGTTTGGATCAGATAAAATATCTCTGTAAGATCTTCGATACCATTCATATGTCCATACACCCTCCTGCTCTAATAATGAAACCAAGTAAACAATTCTCTCATTGTAATCTAAATCGTTAAGATCAATTCCATCATTTTTTAACTCGCTTAGTTTTCGCATTATATAAACCCATATATCATCTTCAAAATATCTACTAAAATACTCCTCATTGAGTGAATATTTAAGTAATAACTCTTCATCAACTTGTACTTCCTTCCCAAAACGAAATCTGTAAGTTAATGTATTATCCACTTTTGAATCGTAAATCATATATATATATATTATACTAAATAACTAAATAGTTCACTAGAAAGTAGCTCTACTTGATCTATTTCATAAGATGAATCATCCTTATCAAGATTAATTAAAACAATATTATTTTCGACAAGTCCAATATATAAATCTTCTGGTTGGAAATTAATATCAAGGTTAGTTAGAATATTTACAAATAAATTTCTAATAATGTTCTCTAGATTATTTTTCCATAGTAAATAGTTTTGCATATTTTCAGGCAAATATTCTGGCATATAAATTAAATTTATTACTTCATCTTTTATATTTCCACCAGAAAACCCAGCACTAGCTAATTCTCTCAAAATATCAGTTTTATAAGCAGGTGAATTCAACATATATCTAATAGTATCAATATTAAATTCTAGACCTAATCTTTTGATATTAAAAACAAATAGCTCAGCCAAATCAATATAGATTTCTCTTGTAGTTTGAACTTCCCATGGTCCTTTTGCTTGAACTTCTAAATTTTTACCTATTCGATCTTCATTTATCCTAAATGTATTAGCTTTAGCCAATACTGATCTTTGCGCAAAAAAATCTTTCAAATTTAAGATCGTCTTTAGTGTAATTTCTAACATATTAACATCAAATATATTTAGATTAACAATAGCTGATGGCTCAATTTTATCTACTGCTATAAAATCCTTGTTATCCACTACTTTCTCAACATAAAATCCAAGTGCCGAAAGTACATTTAAAGCTATGTAACTACTAAAATCCTCTGAATCATAAACCTTTTTTTCTCTAGATATTAATTCACTAATGATTTTAAAACACTCGTTAAGAATTGAAGCAACTTTATCAGATATAAGGTAAATTTCATTAAACAGGGCAGTTTGCTCACTTAGTTCAACACTTCTATTTTTAAAAATATTTCTAATTTCTAAAACTCTTTCAGATAAAGTAATACTTTCTTCCATCAATACACATAATTGCTCATAATCAGGACCATTGTTTTTTAACTCTTCAACTCTTTTTCGGATAGATTTTATCTGATCACTATCAGCCATAGAAGTTATATGTGAATCAACTTTCTTCTTGTCGGGCATATGGAGTAATTAAATACTTATTATTGGTAAAAGATTATATCACAAAGGGTTGGAGCGGCAAGAGTTTCATACTTTTATTTATGATCTAATTTATCAAATAAGAATCCTGTAAAAGCATCTATTTCTTCTTGAGCAGATTTTAGCCATTTCAATCGTTCATTCTTTTCTTTTAGTTTAATAACAAAATCTCCTGTTGGATGTAGCCGATAGCCACCTAATCCTTCATCACCTATTGAACTTATAATAAGTCTTGTCCCAGAATTAGGAATTCTTTTAGAATAAAACTCTTCAACTAAAGTTAATAAGCTATTTGCTTCTTTCAAATTTGAAGCTTTAGGAATTTTACATAATTCAGCATACTCTTTCTGATATTTTACATTTGAGTAATCTTTAGACATCAATTTTATTACTCTTTCAACCTCATTATTATTTTCAAATTCTAAAGATTCATTCGAGCTAATATCAAGATATGGTGTTCTTCCATCAGAATGACCTGCACATGAACCGGTAGTTATAAATTTATGCACACGTAGAGCCGCTACCAGTAAACGAATCTTTTTATCCACAGGTTTTCCTAAACCATCTCTTATCTTATCTACTATTTCTAATTCCTGTGTGACTTTATCATTCATGCTTAGCATCTTTATCAATAAAATCTAAAAATTCCTCATTCAACTTTTCATTAGTAGTATATTCCATAAATTTTTTAATCTTTTTCAAATGTTCTCTCTCCATTCTTGTAAAAATATGATTTTTCCCATGGGACTTTTCTCTATTTTTTATAGCTTTCTTAATACACTTATATGCATCATCATATCTATCCATATGTTCATAAATCATTGCTAAATCGCCGTAAATAGGTCCTAGATATTTTCTTTCCTCTCCAGAGAGTTTTTCACCTTCTTTCACCGCTCGAAGCATTATCTCTACTGCTTGTTCATATCTTCTTATAAAGAAAAATTCCATTCCTAAAGTATGCCATATATCATCACTAACAGAATTTCCTTCTGAATATTTCACTGTTTCAACATATAAAGCTTCTAGTAATTCAATTTCCTTATCATTAAGTTTAGAAATTTTATTTATTTTTTTGTAAAAAACTTTATCAAAATCCATTGTATATATTACTAAGATAGAATTACTGTAATTATAACAGTATTTTAGGGCTGAGCTATGCTCAGCCCCTGTAGCTGAGCGAATCAGCTACTTGTAACTATTGGCAATTCGGAGTATTTCAGGATACTCCAAATTGTCATTGTTGAGTGATGTGAGATAGCGATGGAACCTCTGCTTCTGATCTGGTGATAACTTGGCAGCTTTTGCTGCCTTGTTAGCCATATCGTTCAGATGCGGTCGCCGCTTTGATTTAAGCTGCTCCGCCCGCCTACGACTTTTCTCACTCTGCTCGTATGGCATTTGTACCTCCAGGTACAACTAGACTCAGGATATATTCCATGAGTATATATAGAATAATACTTAAGAAAGCTTATTTATGCATTGTATTGCAATACAAATTACGCGGTTTTTTATACTTTTTTAAGCAAAAAATGAAGAAATTTGTAAATTCTAAAATTTGATAGTAATATTCCTTGTCAACATTAAAATAAAATATGCCAAGAAGACTTTACCACACAGAGCCGAAAGTTATTAATACTGTCCAAGCAATTCGAGGACAGTCTACACGTAAATATCTAGAAATAGCCACCCATAACCAAAACAAAATAAAAGAATATCAAAGGATACTTAAAGGTTATGAAGTCGTGGGAATAGGAGTCGACGCAGATGAAATCCAAAGCCTCGATCCAATGAAAGTTATAACATCAAAAGCAAAAGAAGCATATAGATTAAACGGATATAATCCAATACTAGTTGAAGACGTTTCAGTCGACATTCGGGCATTAGGAAATCGTCCTGGACCATTCGTTCGTGATTTCATGGAAGAATCAAATATGAGAAAACTTATCGCAGAAGAATGGCTTAACGAAAAAGACCGCTCTGCCCTCGCAAGAGTTTTACTAGCAATATATGACGGAGTTGAAGTCTACATTTGGCAAGGAACTACAGAAGGAAGTATCGCAGAAAAACAAAGAGGAATGAATGGCTTTGACTGGGACGATATATTTATTCCAAAAGAATCTAAAAAAACATTTGCAGAAATGGATTCAAAAGAAAAAGATTCATACTCAATGAGAAGAAAAGCCCTGCTTTCATTCTTAGAAAAGCCTTATGAAACAAAATATCCAATCTGGGAACTTCCTGAACCATATGAGCAAGAACTTCAAAGAGTCCAAATGGATAAACTTTCTAATGGGAAATCAACTCAATTTGCTTATCGGCTTGAGTGTCTTGAAGATGAAAATAAACCAAATAAAGAATTAACAGCACCAAATTATTCAAAAATCAGATATGAATCAAACTCATATTTTACAAGATACCTTCCCAAAGAAGATAGTAAGAGCTTAGGATTAATGCTTACAGATGTTGATCGTGGGAAATTAAAACTTTATCAGAACGGGAACCCTGTTCTGTGGGAAATGGGACCAGAAAGGCGACATTTAGCGCTTGCTCAAAGAGTTGAATATTTTATGCAGAACCAGGATCCTGAAGTTCATAAAATATTAGATGAGCTTGAAGCTAAAAAAGATAAATTCCCACGTAGAATAAACAGGCGATCGACTACAATTGAGCAAGCGCTTCGAATACAAGGTTACGAGACAGCAACTCAAGCTTTATCACTAAAAGAAATAGGTTACAAAAAGTTAAGCTCTCTAAAATTAGTAAGTAGAACTAAATCCTCTAATTTTGGGTTATTTAATATTATCGGGAAACATGCTCGAAGTATGTATGCAGTTGGATCTCTGCCATTCACATCAGGATGGAGAGATGTAATAGTTATGTCTGCGATTGGACACATGCTTGTTTTCGTTCATAGAAATAATATTAATGCTATTGATTTTAAGAATCAGCTTAGTTTAATTAAAGAAGCAAGGCAGGTAATCTTGGATTTAAAATTATCAAAAAAGGCTACTAATAGAGCATTAGATAATATAGGAGCTGCTATCGGAAGTAATCCTAAAGATGATTTAGAAAAAGCGAAAGAGTTATATAAGATTGGAGTTAAGACTTTTAGAATTTATACAATTAATTCTGACCCTAGAGTTATTGAAACTGCAAAAGCTATAAGAAATGAATTTGGAGATAATGTTGAGATTTTTGTCGGACAATTAGTTGATAAAAAACAATGTCAGGCTTTGATTACTCCGGACATTCGAGTTGATGGGTTTATTTTTGGTCATGGAGGTGGAAGGCAATGTACATCTGCTACAAACGGGATGGCATTAGCTACATTAGAGGAAATTTATCAAACTGTTATTGACCATCAATTTAACAATGTCTCAATATTAGTTGAAGGCGGAGTTGGTACTTATGTTGGAGCAATGATGCTTTTAGGAGTTGATTGTATTCTTAGGAATGCACAGTTTACAAATTGTATTATTGAACAAGGCGATTTATTCTTTGAAGCAAAATCAGGTGGTGAAATTGTCCAACCTTATCATGGTTCTGCGAGTGCGGCCACTATGATTATTGAGTCGTACAATAAGAAAAATGCAGAACAGCGCTTATTTTATAGTGGCCGCACCAAAAATGTTGAAGGTAAGTCAGGTTACATTTACTATAAGGAGCGGGCAAATTCAATGGCATTTTATATTGATGAATTCAAACATTATGCTGCAAGAACTTTGGCAGATTTAGGTGTTGAAAGTATTTGGGAAATGAGAGAATTCTTGCATACAAACCACGAAGAATTGTTCAGGTTGATGACACCTGAGGCTGTTTATACTGGTACTGCTTACAGAAGCTAAATTAGATCAATTTTCACATAGATCTCTATACTTAATCGCATGTTTTGTATTTTTACTGTTACATTCTTCTTATTTACATTTCTCCAATTTGAATCTTTTTTTTCCAATGTGGTAAGAATTTCATATACATCTGAATAATCCTCAACTCGAAGATTCTTAGCATTGGCTAATATATAGTCAATAATATCCACTAACTGTTCAACTGAGAAATCAAGTTCAAATCTAAGATATTCATCTAAATATGCTTTTAATATTTCAACTGATCTTCTCCATTCACCATTTTCTAAAGCGGAAGATAAGGGATCATTAAGACGTTCAAATGGTTCACCTTTATGAATATTATAATCTTTTGCAGAATATTCCATAATATTTTAATCAAAATAATATATATTGTATTATATCCCGAAAGCTATATATTGACAATATATATACTTAACCCTCCTCACTAATAGCTATTAAATTTAATCTCCTTGCTAAATTTGATAATCTCATTCTTATATACAAGGGTAAATCTTCTCCCATCAAAGGGTCTGTTTTGCTGATAATAACAACTATATTTTTAAGATCTACTATACTTCTCAAACTTAAACTCTCATTATTAGCTATTATATAGTCAATAATATCCAACACCTTTTCTATCTTTATATCCAGTTTATCTAAATATCTTGTAAGATTTTGTCTTAAATAATGAATTGTGTAATCCCACTTTTCACCTTCGATTGCCAGTGAAAATTCAGGATCAAAATTTATATCTGGTTTGCCGTCTTCAAGTGAGATAACTTGTGTGCTCATTTTATATAAATATTAAAATTAAAGTTCAATATCACCATATCTTCTAATATAGTCGCTATCATCATCATAAGTTTCTGTTTCTGGAATACTTGTATCAAAATCATCTAAACAGCTTAAATCAGTCATCATATCACATAAAGTAGTTAGAATTTCACTCCTGTTCTTAAATGTTTTTTCTTTAGGGTATTTATCTGTAGCAGATTGATATGAAATTAATGCAACTCCGCCTAAAATATTGTCTGAATTCAAATCCAAATGAAAATCACCTATATCAATACTTTGATTAACGTTATCAAATTCAACAGATACCTCGAGGATTTCACCTAATTTTAATACTGTATCTTTTACTGAAGGATCACCTATCAAAGAAGTATCAGTTATTACATCTCCATCAAGCAAATTTAAATTAGACATATTATAAAATTAAAAATTAAAGTTCAAAAAATTTCCCGTTTAAATCAACTCCTTCCCAAAAACCATTCATAATAAAATTATCTTTTATCCAATTTGGATCAGATAAATTTGGAATTACATTTAAAACATCCTCAATCGTATCAAATCTTTTTATCCTAGCTAAATTTTCACCATCTAAAGTTACTCTAATGCTACAAATTCCATTTTGGTTAAAATAATTAGCAAAGTTCAATTGAAATGGACCAACTGATCTTATTAAATCATTCTCTTTTACAATTTCTACACCACCAAGCTGTGATGCTATTTTGCTTGTTATTAAATCTAAAGTAGATTTGTCTATGTTAGGTTGTTGATCAGGAGTAGATGTGACTTGCGGCATAACATTATTATTAAAAATAATAACTGATAATAACTCAGTTGTTATATGCTGGCAAGAACTTTCCTCAATTTAGAAGTGATCAATTTCCCATAATAAAACATCACCTTCTTTAAGATTATATTCGGTATAATCAACCTGATTGTCCTGATTGTTTATGAAAAGCTTCCAGAATTCTCTTTTATCTGAATTAGCTTCATATCCATTAATCGAAGTAATCAATACAGCATAGTCAGAAGTAGAATATTTAAATTTAAAGCTATTATCTTTTGCCTGAAGATTTTTCATGAAGGTTAAAACATCCTCTCCACTTTGAGATGAAGAAGTATATTTCGTGATTTTATTATTAATATCTTTAACATCTAGTTCAATAGGGAAGGTTTTAATTTCTTCAGAGATAAAATTATAATCTTGATTGCTATTATTATTATTTATAATCGCTAATCCAATAAGAGTAGCCAAAATCATAAATACCCCAGCCAGAATTACACTTATTAAAATATATCTAGAAGAAAAATTTTTCATTAATAAAAGTGTAAAAGATTAATCTGAGTTTAACTACAACACTAAATATCGTCAAGAATTTTTATACACCGCCAAATCGATCTAATGGCCATATCCTTATAAATGGTTTACCGATAAGCCACTCTGTTTTTACAAATCCAAAATATCTCGAATCATTGCTTACCGATCTATTATCTCCAGCTACAAAATAATATCCTTCCGGAATATTTTGAGGTATTTTCTCTCTCAAAAAACTTCCACCTTGAGTTTCTACACTTGGATCGAGATAATCTTCTTTTAATAATTGATCATTTATATAAAAATGCCCATTCTTAATTTCTATTTTTTCTCCTGGTAAACCTATTATCCTTTTTATTAAAGCATCATTCCCGGGAATTTGAAGTACAACAATATCACCTCTTTTATAATCAAGATTTAAGACTTCACCAACACTAGTTCCATTAAACCAATGCGATAAACGATTAGTATATAAACGCTCTCCAGTATAAAATGTTGGCTCCATTGACCTACCTTCAACTTGGCTTGGAATAACAACAAAGAAAAATAAAAATAATGAGATACCTAATGCAATTGTAATTGTCTCAATTAAATTTATCGTTTTCTCTTTAAATTCCTTATTCATAATCTTTTCTTTTATATTGTAATTTTTCATTCTAACTTATAATCTCCTGTTGTTATAATACTAAATGTGTCTAGTGGCCAGAATCTTAAAATAACTCTTCCTTTTATCCAATTTCTATCAACAAACCCCACATCTTCATATCTTGAATCATTACTTACTGGCCTATTATCTCCCATACAAAAGTAATAACCTTCAGGAACCACCATACTTTCACCCCCATCTAATAAGAAATCCCCCCCTCTTGTAAACAAAGCTGGCGGCAGATAATTTTCAACAAGTTTTTGCCCATTAATATATACATAACCTTCCCGAATTGAAACTCTATCTCCCGGAAGTCCAACTATTCTCTTTACAAATTCGGAGAGACCTGGCTTTTGAAAAGTTATAACATCGCCTCTTTTATAATCAAAACCTAGTGATTTCCCAAAATCAGAATTACCTATCCATTCGCTTAGTCTATTTGTTAATAATAACTGTCCAGTAAAGAAATTTGGTTCCATTGAAGGACCATCTACCTGGCTTGGAGTAATTACAAATAAATATAAAACTATTGATATTGCTGTTAACACAACTACAGTCTGCAAAAAAATTATGTACCAATTCTTTGGTGCAGATGTAGGCTTTTCAAAAAAAGGATTATCGTTTTGCATCAAGTTATTATAAAATAATATTAATCTGACAATATAATACACCAAATTTAAACAGAATATGAACAATCTATCAAGGCTAAGGGCACTAGTGCTTGTGGTAATTTTAACTTTAATCAGTTTTTTGCTTATTAGATTTATTTTTGAATTCTCAAGAACTGATTCAGAGTTAATATTGCCTGCTCTTTTATTATTTCCTACAAACTTTATATCAGTTTTTTTTAGTTCAATAAAAATTGGAGATTTAGAAATTTCTTCTGTTTTTGCAATTATATTTTTAATTATTATTGGTTATTTAGCTTCAAAGATAATTACCTCGCTTGAACGACAAGATGAGGATTCAACACTTCTGGAAATTATTGAAGCAGTTTTAAGAGCTGTTGAATTCTTTATAATCCTTAGAGTAATTCTTGAATTTATTGGAGCTGATCCACTTCTAAGTTCATTCACAGCATTAATATATTTTTTGACTAACTGGACAGGATTTATTTTTACCCCGATTAATATCACCTTTGGAATGCTGGATATTTCTTCATTAATAGTTTTAGTAATATTTATATTTTTAGACATTAATACTGAAGTAATTTTAAGAGGAGTTAAGTTTATAAAAGCCGGAAGCGCAAAAAGTGTTGATTTTATTGGAAATAACTTACCTAAAAGAAAACTAAATGAGTCAAATGTCGATTATGAAGAAGATTCGAACTCAGACATGCTTCCAAAAGTTCTAAAACCAACAACATTTCAACCAGTGGAAGAAAATAGTTCTGAAAAATTATCAAATAATCCAGATTCCAACTCTCAATCATCTCAAGTAATTAATATTCAAAGCGATCAAGTAATTGTTCAACCTCCTTCTTTAAATGGGAAACAAGAATCATTTGAGAACGATAAAGACTCAAAAAAAGACAATTCTGTAAAGCCACATACAGTACATAAAGATGATATAACCGCACCTGAAGGATAAATTTAATATTTTAGAAATTTCTTTTACTTATATTTTTTATTCTGATAGTATATTTTTTGCAGTATTTTTAAGAATTTTCCAATGAGTGATGCAAAAGATTGTTTAAATGCTAGAAGAAGTGAAACATTATATTCAAATCGTGGAGAAAATATTTTGGATTACATTATCTTAAGTTGTGAAGGGAAAGGGCAAAATTTAGATTCACTGCTTTCTTCTACATTAAGTAAAGAAGATTTAAACCTTGCAATGCAGGTTGCAATTGAAAGAATTAAAAATGGAGATTTTGAACTTTTTGATTTGATTCAAAAAGCAAAAACTAGCCTTAACGGGCATGGATATATTTTAGAGCAAGCAATTAACAATGCTTTACTACAACATAATCCAAATTTTGGAAACAATGTGGCATTTGAAAGAGTACTTGATCAAGCGGAAGCGTGATTAGTTTATACTTATTAGCTCCACATAAAAAAATAGATCAGCATTAGCAGGTATTGGGCCGCTTCCGCTTGTTCCATAGGCTAAATTATAAGGGATTTTAAGTTCTCGAACTTCTCCAACTTTCATTCCAACAACTCCTTCACTCCATCCTTGAATAACACCTTGTCCAACAGTAAATGTAAACCCAGTATCACCATGATTAAATGATTGATCAAAAACAGTTCCATCTTTTGCTAGCCAGCCAACATAGTTAACAGTAATATTATCTCCAGTTTGAACAGCTGGAGAATTTTCATCAGTTGGAGCTAATATTTGTTTTGTTTCAAGTTTAGAAAATTTAGTAGAAGTTGTTTCCAAATTATTTGTAGACATTGTTTTTAGTCTGCTTTCAAAATTCATATTTTTTTGATTAATAGCTATTTGTGGATCAACTCTTTGATTTACTACTGTATTATTTCCTCCTATAAGTAAAACAGTTAAGCCTACTAATAATATCACACCAATAATAATATTCCTTTGCATTTCAAACTAATCTAAAAATTAAACAAGTAATTATATACCATAGTCATAAATTTATATTAATTAAATCCCATAAGGCTGAAATGATATAATAATTTGCAAGTTTTTATCTCACAGAGTCTGGTGTAATTGGTAACATACACGCTTCGGGAGCGTGTGACTCCGGGTTCAAGTCCCGGGACTCTGATTTCAAGAATTTTTCAATATAATTTCAAATGCACCTGATTGACCTGTGAAGTAACCGGCGGTTTTGAAACTTTCTATAAACTTTCCTTCTTTCACAAACTCATCTAAAAGTTTCAAAACCGCCGGTCGGACAACTTCACCTTTTCCAGTAATCACAAGTACATTCTGAAGCTTTTGAATGTAACTGTCTTCTAAAAATTCTTTAAGATACTTCTCTATTTCAAATGAAGTTAATAATCCAAAAGTATGGAAGTCTAAAATCGCTTCAGGAGTAAATCTTAAGAGATCATTATTAAAAAAACTTGGTGGATTTGAATTCTTTTTAGGTTTTTTCTTTCCAAACATAATAGATTTTACTTAATATTATTATACTAGTCGAATTTTATATCCTTCTGTTATAATTCTGGTGAATGGAAAATGCAGCTGAAAACTTCCAAAAAATTATAGAACAATATCAAAGATTTCTTTCAACACCTAACCCAGATGATCCGAATTTTGAAGATAAAAATACTGCTTTTAATTATCTTAGAGATCTAGATGAGAATAAAGCTTATGAAATTCTTCACCATCTTGACAGACTTGGGATAGATCGGAACTTTTTAAGAAGAGTTACTGTTGACCATAGAATTGAAATGCTTCAACCAAATATTGGTGGTTACTTTGCTTTAGACAAAAATTTTATTGGTCTTAACTCAGCGATTCTTAGGCACGGAAGTGTTAATACTATAGTTCATATTATTTATCACGAAGCATTACATGCAGGAGTAATAAAAGATTTGGAAGGAGTTAGAGTAAAAGATGAAGCACTTGTGGAATTCATTACAGTTCAAAAAATGAAACAGGAATTCGGAAGAGATGACTTTATTTCTGGATATACCAATATCGTTCATGAGCTTGAAATTCTTTTAGGAGTTGAAGATGACAATTTTGATATTAATAGAATTATTGAACAAATTAACTCAAGTAATATAGAGATGCTTGATAGATTCCTGGAAATTATTGTATTGAATCCTTTATTGGAAAGCTGGAATGTTGACTACCTAAGCTACTGGGAAATAGAAGATGAACTAAAGAAGAAATGGAATGCTGTTCTAAAATTATTCCCAAGATTAGTTAATGATATTGATTCTCCAAGCCGTGGACCTCATGAAGAAGCTTTAATGAGAGTTGACGAATACAAGTTAGAAAATTTATTAAGAAAAGCTGCTGAAAGGATTTTTCATCATCCAGTTCTCATCTTTCAAATTCTGCAAAAAGTAAATAATAATTTAGGAAAGTACATTCAAGATGAAAAATCCCTTAGATTCGCTATGAGAGATTTAGGATATGGTTATCTTGTAGATTTTGCAGAGGAAAATGGAATAGATATATTTTCATTAACTACTTACGAGCAGTAAACTTGAACTTTAGTAACTTTCCAGTGATAATAGATTAATTGTTCTAAGATTCTACTTATTATAAAAATTCTAATGCAGCCAAAAGATTCAACTCCTCAACAAACCTCAGATGGTAAAATTCAGCCGGATGAACCAACAATGGAAAGGTTAAGAAATCTTGCTCCTATAGGAGATTTGCTTTTTGAAGTTAGCAACGATAATTCAGAAGAAACTTACTTTCTTGCAAAAAGTTCTTTAGGTAAATTTAAAGACGGAATTACTAAACTTGAACTTCCTCCACAGATTATGAAAGGAATGTTAAACTTAATAAAATATTTAGAAACTAAAATTGAAAAAAGAAAAAGACAAGCACTTGGTGAATTCTCTAAAGATTAATGGAAAGCAAATCTCTTTTAAAAAACTTTATAAGCTTTTTAAGGCATCCACAATATTATGCCCTCTCAAACAAATCTTTCCTTAAAAAGCTTTCTGATGTAACAAGGCTTATTGCTTTAATGTACTTGATATCAATATTAGCAGGAATACTTATTTCATTTGTAGTTTTGTCTACAGGTTATGATATTGGTCAAAATGCTGTTGTAGGTCTTGTTGAAACTGGACCTATTCTAACAACAGTAATACTTGGTGTATTTTTAGCTCCATTAACTGAAGAACTAACATTCAGATTAGGTCTTAGATTTTCATATAAAAAACTTGCTTTAGCTTTAACATTTATATCCATAACAATATTTGATCTGCTACGAGCTTATGTATTTACAACGCTTCCTGACTGGATTTTAAGTATAAAAAATTTCTTAGGATTAGGAGGTTTGAGCTATCTGGTTGTATTAGTAGTTTTTGGACTGATTATTTATTTCTTGGCAAAAAGATTTATTAAATATGATAACGCAGAAAAATTTTATGAGAAAAATATAGGAAAATTATTCTACTTTTCAGTTTTAGCTTTTGGTTTTATACATATAACTAATTATTTTAATCTTGGATCTTTAATTCTTTTAACACCAATATTTATTCTTCCTCAAATTAATGCTGGAATATTTTTAGGATATATCAGAATGAATTATGGTTTTAAATGGAATGTTTTTACGCATAGCATTTATAATTCAATTACTATAATTCCTTTTGTTATTCTAAGTTTTGGATCTAAAGGTCTTCAATCTTTTTTACACGGGAAAATGAGCATTGTAAGTTTTAATTCCTTACCATCAAGTGATTTAGTATTATTAAGTATATTAGGACTAGGATTATTAACAGCTCTACTTCTTCTTTTAGGCCTTAACCTACAGTTAATTATTGAATACTTTGTTAATAGAAAAAATCTCGCTTATTAAGTTACCAATTTAGAATGTAAAATTTAAGTTAAAGTATAGTAAATTAAATGTAAAATATTTATACTGTTCTTATTAGCTCTAAAAATTACATTTGTGAACGATGAGTTAGATCTTAATAAAATCGGTAGAATGGTCTCGGATAGAGACACATTACTTGCAGAATTATTTCCTTACGCCGAAATTTTCCCTGATGAAATTACAAATGTAGATCTTAATACTAGAGAAGTTGAAATTAATAGTGAAAGACTATCTATTTTATCTAGCATTATAAATGATGGTGACCTTTCAATGACTATTGATAGTAGAAAAAGGAAACATTATTTATTAATTATGCGAAGGTTGCTAGAGTTACTTTATACAGTACCAGAAAAATTATTCCCAAAAAACTTTGAATTTACTGTAGAAAATATTGTTTTCCTCCAAGAATTATATGAAATGGCTAGAAAGTTTTATAGAGATAATATAAGTAGACGTAAATCTTATACTACGATGATAACGGATGATGTTTTAACAGGAATAAAATCAATAAAAACTATAAAGACGCAAAAATTCGATCCAGAATTTCTTGCTTGGATTATTGATCAAGCAATAGAAGATGAATGTGATTATATGAAAGTAAATGGAGAAGCTTAGAATTTAACTTTCTGTAGATTTAGTTAAAAATCTTTTAACTTCTTCAGGTAGTTTGGTGAATTCTTCTTTTTTTAGATGATCAACTCTTTCAAATTCTTGGTTACTACCTACAGGTCTTCTAAATAAAAATAGTGGTGTAATTTGATATTCCCAATTTTCATTTGAGACAAAAATACTATCTAAAACCATACCAGATCTAAGTTGAGATTGTCTTCGAAGTTCTCTTTTCAAATTACTTCTATATGGACTATTGAATTTATCTATATCATCTACCCTGCCCATGATATTAAATATTATTTATAAAATTATCATCTTCTTTTGCAGCTTCATTAATAAAAAGTTGCAATGAAAAAGGTAAGTCCCAGAAGTTCATACACATAACAGCCATATACCAACCTTGATTTGTCAATACTTCAACCACTCCTGATTCATTAATTTTAAATTCATATCCATTATAAGAAATAATTTCACCAATCTCTGGATATTTTATTCCAAGCGAGTTTAATGAATGTTCAATATCTGCTTGGAGTAATTTCTCTTCACTATATCTATCCATAATATTAAGTATTCAAATTTAAAATACATTTATCTGTTTAATTTTTAAAAGCGGCATCAGTGAAAACAATATAGATAATTCTATTATTTGCACTGATACCGCCCCGAACAAGCTTGTCCCAGGCGGCGATGATTACTATTTAATTGTACTTTAACGAGGTAGGTGATCGCGCTGTTTAAACAGCTGCAACCTCAGGCATAATCCCATAATATGCCTTTACCTCGCTGGGAACCAGTGCCTGTGGCACCGGTTCCCAATCATTGCCCATAAGTGTTTTTTTCTGCCTTTCAATTTTGCCATTTTTCAGGCGAAACCATGTATTTCCGCCATCAAAGGAAAAGAGATTTGTATTATTCTGCACGATTCTAAACCTTCCGTGTTACATACGACTGGCAATATCATAATCCGCTAGTGGCCAGCCTCACTGCGAACTACATGAACTTCTATAAATTTTTAGGAGCTTATGTAGTTCGCAGTGAAGTTTGCTTGTCCGAGGGTGAAAACAAAACCTTTGTTAAAGCTTTGTTTTGTCAATGAGCGTCTAATGAAAGACACTTTCCCTCCAAGGCTAAGCCATTGAAGTCAAAATTAAAAGCATATCAAAAGATAGCTTTGGGGAGAGTATATTATTTAAAAACAACAATGTCAAGATTTTGTCACCAAAAACAGACGACAATACTGTGCATTTAGATATAGATTAATATATATAATGATAATATTATGGCAAGAATATTTATAAAAGGAACATTTCCCAATTTAGTATGTTTCACCTCTTATTAATTTTCGGAAACTAAAAAAAATATGATATTATCCACATGATTAATTACTTATAAATATGGATCAATTTCGTAATGAAAATAAACAAATAACTTTAGATGAAGTTCTTGAGATGTTCAACTATGAAGAAATTACATCATTTATACTTAGGAATTATTATATTTTGGAAGATGAAAAGGAAAATCTATTAAATTTTATACAAAGCCTTCCCGATTATTATAAATATATTGTCTTTACTTGCATATTTCAACAATTCGAAGAAGATAAGTTTGACTTTGATCTTATTAATAATTTTGGTGAGCAAAATTTTAAAAGTGATCTTGAATCTGTAATATATGTGTTTAATTACTTTCATTTCTATGGGACTAATGGTGGCAAAGATGCGAGGAAACAGCTCATTATGCTTAAAGAGAGAATATTAACAAGAGAAATTTTAATACCAAATGAAAATAATTATGAATCTGAATCGCAAATAAGGGGCGTACAATTCAATGTTTCAATCTCACAAGTAGAGAATATAGAAGATTTCAAATCGATACTGGTGTCAACTTTTGATTATTTTGCTGAATTAATTTATAAAAATTTAGAATTAAGTTTTTCTTTTGAAGATTTTACAAAATTAAGAGAAATCCATCCTTATTATTTACTTTTATTAATAAGAGCTAGTAATGTTATTAGCATTGATGTGCATATTATTGTTGATAAAATTATTGAACTAGAAATATATGGTGATGGTTATAGAAAATCAAAATTCTGGAGTGACACTAGGGTGTTTGGTAAAAAGCTTACTGATTTAGCACCGACTAAATTAGGAAGTTTCATAAAATCGAGAATGATCTTAAAACAACATCCATTGAAATACGATAGTAAAGATAATGGTGATAACAAAAGAGAAGAAAACTCTTCAATTAAAAATGAGAATAAAGAAGAAGTAGAACTAATCGATATTGACTTCACTAATGTTTTATTAGAAACAAACTCAGTTGAAGAATTCGAAAGTATTATTCGATCATATTTTGAAAAGTATATAGATTTAATCGGGACAACTTTATGCAAGAACTTATCTAGTGAAGACTATATAAAACTTAGCTCATTGCACTTTTACTATTTATTCCTCTTGCTAACAGCTATTCCGGAATTAAAGATAAATGCAACAGAAGTTGCGAAAAAAATAACAGAATTTAAAATATTTCCAAATGTATATACAAGAAAAAAGTATTCACAAGATAAAAATTTTATAACTTTTAAATTGAAATTTATTCTTCCCGAGAAACTTGAAGACTTTGTTGCAAGAAGAGATGAAATCATATTTAACATTAATGAAACCAGAAGAAGATTAAATAACTTAGAAGATAATTCTAATGAATTAAGTGAAGAAGATATTGAAGATATTACAGAAACTCCAAATAATAATTTTGAGTATGAAATTCCTCCAAACTTATTAGGTACAATCGAGCTTTTAAATCTTCCAGAAAGTCTTAAACAAAGTCTTTTTGATTATATATCTAACTTATTGGAATTTAGTGACGCTCAAAAGTTTTTAGAAAGATTTAGCTTATTTTTAAAAAATATAAAATTGGAGCTGGTTTCAACTTCTGATATTGAATATAAAATAGGTTTGATTAACAGGTTTATATTTCAACTTGAATCAATAAATTTAAATTATTATATTCCTGAACTTCAAGACACACTAATGTCAGTAGAAAATAGTTACCATTTTTATTTAAATAATAATTCAAATTCTTATATTGAGGAGAATGATACAGAGCTACTAAAAGAAGATAAAGAAATGTTATTAAACTTGATTAATGAATACTTTGATTTAGAAATAAAAATTGATGAATTTTCAGATTTTAACCAAATTAGGAATAAGCTTTCTATGGTAATTTTTACAGGAAATTACTCAGAAAAATTAAAAGAATTAATAATCTTCTTAAAAAATAAACTGAAAAATCGACTAAACTCTAGACTATATAGAATATTTATAGAATTAGGCGACTTAGCATATAATTTAATCCCTGAATTACTTAGTAAGAATATTATTGAAATAGAAAAAACAAATTTAGGACTAGTAGATAATCTTGAAGATGAGTCATCTGAGAATACTTACGATGAGGAACCTGAAGATTCTGAATTAATTTCCGAAGATAACATAGATGAAATGCTTGGTGACTTTGATGTAAATGAACTTACCGAACGATATTAACAAGAGCCTTAAAATAGAGATTATACAAGCTCTAAACCCCTCTTCTGTGTTATAATATCCCGGTGTCAGATTTTGAAAAAATACCACAAAAAAATATAAGAAACATCGCTATTATTGCGCATGTTGACCATGGGAAAACTACGCTTGTTGATGCTTTTTTAAAGCAGAGCCATATTTTTAGAGATAATCAGGAAGAAATGAATCAAGAGATGATTTTAGACACAGGAGAGCTTGAAAGAGAAAAAGGAATCACAATAAAAGCAAAAAATATTGCTGTAAGATATTCACCAGAAAGAACTAATGAAGAATATAAAATTAATATCATTGATACACCAGGTCATGCTGATTTTGGTGGAGAAGTTGAAAGAACTTTGAATATGGCTGATGGATGTATTCTTTTGGTAGATGCTCAGGAAGGTCCAATGCCACAAACTAAATTTGTTTTAAAAAAAGCATTAGAACTTGGTCTAAGACCAATGGTAATTATAAATAAAATAGATAAACAGTTTGCTAATCCAAAAAAGGTTTTAGACAAAGTAAATGATTTATTTTTAACTCTAGCAACGGAGCCGGAACAATTGGAGTTCCCGGTTTTCTATGCTATTGGAAGAGATGGTAAAGTATTTTCAGAGCTTCCAGTGGCAGATGCACAAGGAAATTTCCCAGCTGCAGTTATTAAGCCGCTTTTAGAAGAGATCATTAATTTTGTTCCGGCTCCTACCGGAGATGAAAATCAACCACTACAAATGCAGGTTACTTCTTTAGAATATGATACTCATTTGGGAAGATTATTAATTGGGAAAATAAGAAGAGGAACTGCAAAAGTTGGGGATTCGATTGTAATAATTCATAATGAAGAAGAGAATTCTCCAAAAGACTCTGGAAAAATAAAAAATATCAAAGTTAGAGAAGGTTTAGCTTATATTGATGTAGATTCTGCTTCAGCAGGGGAAATTATTGCAGTGTCAGGAGTAGAATCAACAGCAATCGGTGGAACTTTATGTGCTGCAACTACTCAAGAAGCATTACCTACTATAAAGATTTCAAATCCATCTGTTCAAATTAAATTTGAAGCAAATACTTCTCCATTCATGGGTAAAGAAGGAAAATTTGTTTCTGCTAAACAACTTCAACAAAGATTAGAAAAAGAAGCAGAAACAAACATTAGTCTTAAAATATCTAAAGCAGATGGTGGAGCTTATAACGTAGCAGGACGTGGTGAATTACAACTATCAATTTTAATTGAAACTATGAGAAGAGAAGGCTACGAATTTCAAGTTCGAAGACCAGAAGTAATCTTTGAAGAAAGAGAAGGCAAAAAATATGAACCTATTGAAGAAGTAGTTATTGACGTACCATCCGATTACCAAGGTACAGTAACACAAGCTCTAAGCGAAAGGAAAGCTGAATTAACTAATCTTGAAAACGAAGGTAATAATGTAAGATTCACATATAAAATATTAACTAGAAATCTATTGGGTCTTCGTACTCAATTATTAACAGCAACAAAAGGAAATTTAGTCATGAATAACTTTTTATTAGATTATGTTCCTTACACTCATCAAGAAGAACTTTACCGAAGAGGAGTTTTAATTTCTTCAGATACTGGGACAGCAATGGGATATTCATTGAATACTATTCAAGAAAGAGGTGAACTTTTTATTGAACCTGGTACTCAAGTTTATTCAGGTATGATAATTGGAATAAATAAATATGAACAAGACCTGGAAGTAAACCCAATAAAAGAAAGACAAAAGTCTGCAGTAAGAATGAAGCATGATGAAATTACTCAGACTGTACTAAAAGCAATAAAACCTTTAACTTTAGAATTTGCTTTGTTATTTTTAAGTAAAGATGAAATTCTGGAAGTAACTCCAAAAAATTTAAGACTTCGAAAACAATATCTTACAAAAACTGAAAGAGATTGGTCCAAAAGGCAAAATCTTACAGATTTTGCCAAGCAGCAAATGGGAATAGCTTAAATCTATCCTATTTTTTTTGTTTGAAATAATCAGGATCAATAATTTCCATTGCATCTTCATTATAAGCAAGTACATTCACTAATATTATTAATGACTTCTCTTTTTGATCATCATCATAACTCGCAAAATTATCAATAAAACCATCAAGATTTTTCAAAATCTTATCATTTAATTCTGGGGAAATTTTGCTCCATTTATAATCTTCGACTTCTTCGATACTCATTCCTGTAATCTTCGATAATAAAGACTTTTCACCATCTAAAATGCTGCTTGGATTATCAACAGTAAAATTATCATTAAAATAAATATCTACTAACATTTTCTGTACTGCATTAGGAATATATGATTTAACTCGTTCTGGACTTGATATAATTAAACTTGCTAGATTTTCCTTTTCTTTAACTGTAACTGAAAGTACATCATAATTAGGATTAATTGCCATACAAAAATATTAAAAATTATATATATACTTATAGGATACCAAAAATAGAAAACTTCTCACAAAGCTTAAATTGTCATTAAAATTACTATATTATGTATTTGTAATTATTTACAATTTAAATTATGCGGAAATATTTTGTATATCTTGTTCCAATAGCTACTTTAGCAACTTTATTAGTAAATCTTCTCTCTGGCATGGGGAAAATAAATGATACAACCCCACAAGCACTTTCTGATTCTTACCCAGTACTTTTTGTTCCTGCAGGATACGTTTTCGCAATCTGGGGAGTCATTTATGTAGGAATGATCTTGTATACAATTTATCAATTCAGGCATAGAGATGAAGAAGATTTAAATTCAACACGTGAACTGTACGTTGTTGCATCTTTAGCAAATATTTCATGGATATTCTTATGGCATTACAGACACCCACTCTGGAGTGTTTTAGCAATGGTAATTTTATTAATAAGTTTAATTACAATTTATTTGAAATTAGGAATTGGAGTAAAAAAAGTTAATAGGGCTAGAAGCTGGATGGTTCAGACTCCATTCAGTATTTATCTTGGATGGATTTCAGTAGCAACAATAGCTAATATCACTGTTGCTTTGTATGTTCTTAAGTGGAGCGGATTTGGAATATCTTCTGAATCCTGGTCAGCAATAATGATAATGGTTGCCATGGTTTTAGCATTATTAATGCTTATTAAGAAGAAAGATACTGGATACGCAATAGTAATAATCTGGGCAGTCTTAGGGATAAATATAAAGTTTCAAGATATTGGAATAATTTATCTCTCCTCACTATTTTGTGTAGCAATACTTAGTGGATCATTTGTATATACAGCCCTACGGAAATATGAGAATTACATTAAGTTAGAACCTTAATTTTTATAAAGTACATATGCCTACTAAAGATAAAACTTATGCAATAATTGGAGCTTCAAATAATCCAGAAAAATATGGGAACATTGTATTAAAAGATTTAAAAGACTCAGGATTTAAAGTAATTCCAATAAACTTACATGAAGAAGAAATACTAGGATTAAAGGTTTATAAAAGTGTTTTAGATTATCCTGAAAATATTGATGTTGCTGTGACTATCGTTCCTCCACAAGTTACTGAAGAAGTTTTGAAACAAGTTAAGGAAAAAGGGATTAATATAGTCTGGATGCAGCCGGGATCAGAAAGTGAAGCTGCAATTCAATTTTGCAAAGATAATGGTTTAGAGTATAAGAATGATGATTGTATAATGTTAGCTAAAGAAAATACTTAACTTTCAATAGGTTCTTCTGGAGCGGCTTTTTTTTCAATAGCTTCAAATATCATCCTAAAATTTAACATAACGTATTTCATTCTAAATGCTGTTCTACTTGGTGTAGCTTCTCCTGTTGACATCTTTTTTTCCAATTCAAACAAATTTTGAGCATGTTTTTCAGAAAATTCTTTCATTATTCTAGCAATATCTTCTGCTGGTGAATTTCTAGTTTGAGTCCAAATTCTATCCATTTCAGTTTCAATATCTAAGAGAATTTGATAAAGTTCAGCTTCAGAATCTACCCTTTCTTTTAGATTAAGAAGATTTTGATTGCCCATATTTAATTACTAAGAAATAATAATTAATATTAGCATAAAAGATATGCTAGATTTATTCTAATGTTATAATCCGATATATTTATTATTCATATAACAATGTCTGGATATAGTATAGATCGTTCATCAAGTTTTGATTTAGATACACTTTTAAATGAAAATCCCAGTTTGTATACAAAATTCATTGATTGCTTAAGAAGTGGTGAAATGCAAATTTTAACTAATGATGAAATAATTGATTTACGAAACAGAAACTTAGTAGACACTAACATAGAGAGCAAAATAGTAATTGTGACTTTGGTAGCTGAATTATTAAACAGGAATCTTCATGAGACTCAAGAAGATTTTTTAGGGGAGAATGGC
Organism: uncultured bacterium; assembly: GCA_963700155.1. Lineage (GTDB taxonomy): Bacteria > Patescibacteriota > Dojkabacteria > J137 > J137. The sequence continues at coordinate 291,254 of OY969472.1, forward strand.
TATATAGAAAATGCAAAAAAAGCAATGCCACAATTAGTACAAAAACTTATAGAAGCATTACAATCAGGAGAAGACTTATCTTTTCGTGAAGATTTGCAGCCTTTAGAGAGATATCATTTAGTCTTTAGAAGAAAGTCAGATCATAAATTTGCTGCTCACATAATTGCAAGTAAAATATTAACACAAGAGTTTTTTGAAAATATAGACGATAACAACCAAGTTGAAGGTTAATGTGTTGCAGGGTTCCTCCGTTTTCTCTGCAACAACTTTAAAAAAAAGATTGTTCCAGCGTAGGAACCCTGAATAGAAAAATGGTGAGCTGTTCTAGGTTAACACATCGAAAATCTTCGAGCCTTGGCGCTCTTTGATTTCTATCGACAGTCTAGCCGATGCGGCTTCCTTTTCTTCCTTTGTTCCATACTCAAGTATCAACCGCAACGTTTCAATGCGGTTCCGTCTGCTCATCTGACGATGGATCTCTGCGAAACCGAACCACAGTAGAAAAGCAATGAAACACAGGACGACAAAGATTACAAAAAGGTATCCACTGTACATTTAACCTCTCCTTTTCTATGCCATGATTATATCATCAATATATACCTGGGGCAATAAATCAAAATTTATAAGTGCTATAATTTCCAAATGCTTAATTTATCAAAAGATCAAACAAATGCTTTAAAAACTTTAATGGAGTGGTGGAACTCAAATTCTAGACCACCATATATTACCCTAGGTGGATATGCAGGAACCGGTAAAACGACTTTAATATCTGTTTTTAGGAATCAACTTCATGACCAGAATCAGACTTTAAAAGTAGCATTTTGTAGTTTTACCGGTAAAGCTACTAGAGTATTAAAAACTAAATTAAAAGAAGTTGATGCAATCTTCCCTAAAGATTCTGTTTCAACAATCCACTCATTAATTTATTCCCCAGTAACAAATTCTAAAGAAGAAATTATCGGCTGGGATAAGAAAAAAACGATCGATTCAAATTTGATAATTATAGATGAAGCTTCAATGGTTGATTATGATATTTGGACCGATTTACTTTCATATAACAAACCAATAATCGCTGTCGGGGATCATGGGCAACTGCCACCTATAAACGGGAATTTCAACCTAATGAAAAATCCTCAAATTAAACTATTAGAAATTCATAGACAGGAGAAAGATAATCCTATTATTCAGCTATCAATTCTTGCAAGAGTAAATGGTGAAATTCCCTTCGGTGACTATGGCTCAGGAGTAAAGAAAATGGCAAGAAATGATTCTGAAGCTCAGGAAATAGTTGGTGACAAAATGAAGTATTATAATCCGGAGACTTTAATATTATGTGGCTATAATAATACACGAGTTCGATTAAATAAATATATAAGAAATAATCTGGATTTCGAAGGAGATATGCCAAAAATTAAAGATAGGGTAATCTGCTTAAGGAATAATCATCAAAAAGAAATTTACAATGGAATGCTAGGAACTATAAAGGAAATTAAAATTTTAGATAATGAATGGTTGGATGCGAAAATTGAGATGGATGATGATGGACAGATATTTTCAGGCTCAATTTTCGCAAAACAGTTTAACAATAACCAGTCTTTAAACTTTACAAGAGAACGAAATTCCTCAGTTCGTGGAGATTTATTTGATTATGGATATGCCTTAACAGTTCATAAAGCTCAAGGCAGTCAGGCAAAAAGAGTAATTTTATTTGAAGAGAGATTTAAGCAGATGGATGATGAAATGTGGAAAAGATGGCTTTATACAGCAATAACTAGAGCTTCAGAAGAACTTTTTATTCTTGGATAAAGTTAGTTGTAGAGAAATTGATTTTAGTAAAGAGGGCTTCTGCTTTGCAGAAGCCCTCTTTTGACACTTTAACAGCTTAAAGCATATAATAGATTCGATAGCTTAGATTTAAATCAATGAGACTTTCACCAACAATAAAAACTGCGATTTTACTGGGAGCTTTAACAGCATTACTTATCGTAATAGGATACTTAATTAGCGGATTTGGAGGAGCAGTTTTATTCTTTATTCTTTCTTTATTAATAAATATTGGTTCATATTGGTTTAGCGATAAAATTGCACTTTCAATGGCACATGCAAAGCCAATTGAAGAATCTCAAGCACCACAAATTTATGAAGATATTCGTGACTTAACTCAAAAAATGGGAATACCCATGCCAAGAGTTTATTATACAGAGGATTTACAACCAAATGCTTTTGCAACAGGTCGAGACCCCAATAATAGTGCTGTTGTAATAACTAAAGGATTATTAAATATTTTAAATAGGGATGAAGTTAGGGGAGTATTATCTCATGAACTTTCTCATATAAAAAATAGAGATGTTCTAATTTCTACAATTGCTGCTGTTTTAGCAGGAGCTATAACATCTATTGCTAATCTTGCAATATTTTTTGGGACTACTGGATCAGAGAGAAATAGAAATCCTTTAGCTGATCTACTTTTAATAATAATTACTCCAATTGCTGCTACATTAATTCAACTTGCTGTTTCAAGAAGTAGAGAATACGAAGCTGATGCAAATGGGAGTAGAGTAACTGGAAGACCTCAAGACTTAGCAAACGCTCTAATTAAACTCGATAGAGCAACGAAGCAGATTCCCTATATGAATGTAAATCCTGCACTCTCTTCTCTATTTATTCAAAATCCTTTTAGAGGCGAAGCTTTACTAAATCTATTTTCAACTCATCCACCTACTGATAAAAGAGTAGAACGATTGATGAGTATGCAAAAATAGAGTAAACTTTCTTTAATAAAAATTATTAGATTCTAATGAATAAAAGGTACAGATTAATTTCTATCTTTATATTAATTATACTCGTCGTAGGATTCCTATACTTGGCTTCGTTATCTACAAATAATAATAATTCGATAAGTTTCTCAAATGCAGCATCAGGAGATGTAATTTGTGGGAATGCTGATACTAATAATAATGGAGTCTTAGATTCTGTTGATTATAATGAACTAAAACAATTAGTTGGAGTAACTTGTAGTGATAAACCATCTCAAACATATTGTGGACCAAAAGATATGAATGGAGATGGTAAGATTGATATACAAGATCTTTCAGAGTTTGGCAATAGATATAACAAACCAAACTGCGGACTGTAAATATAAAAATAAATTATATGAAAGTTATCCTTTACTATGCTACTTCAATTAATGGATATATTACTCATGGAGATAATGATTCTGATTGGGTATCCGAGACTGATTGGGAACAGTTTAATAAATTAATGAAGGATTGTAGAATTATGTTAATGGGGAGTGTGACTTATGAATATTTTGGTGATGATTTCCCAGTTGAAGGAGCTTTAAATGTTGTTATGACTCATCAGCCCGAACTGTTAGAGAAAGGCGAAACTAAAGAATATCTTTTTACTGATAAAACTCCTGAAGAAGTAATAAAGTTAGCAGAAAAGAAAGGATTTCAACAAGTTATGCTAATAGGTGGAATGAATTTAGTAACTTCATTTATGAAAAATAATCTTATTGATGAGATCTGGCTAAGCGTTCATCCACTATTTATAGGAGATGGTAAACCAATTATAGAAAAAACTGAAATATTTAAAGAGCTTGAATTTTTAGGTTCTACAGAACTTTCAGAAGGGCTAATTCAACTTCGCTATGAGGTTATTCATTAGAAATAAACCCTATTCTTGTTTTATCTTCATCATCATTAGATTGCCTACTCAACTCATTAAAAATAATCTGAAGTTGTTCTGAATGTTTCGATAATTCATCTTCAATCGCAGAAACTTTTAAATTCAATTTGTTACTTGATGGTAAATTGTGTCTCATCAAAACAAAAATTCTAATTATCATAATGTTCATCTGTATAGCTTTATGACATTGATTTTATAAACATCTTCTTACAAAATTATGACAAATTTATTTATTGTATAATCAAATATAGCTATCATAGAAATTCAATGCGGACTTCGAAAGGAATAAAAGGCATAATTTATCGAATATATAATTCTTCAGCAAGCGATAAAGTTTTAAACATGATTGATACTCGTGGTAGAAAAGTATCAATCTTAGCTAAAGGAGTTCGGAAACCAAATAGTAAAAAGTCTTATTCTATCGATCTAGGAAATTTCGTACAAGCTAATATTGTTGAAGGTTACAACGTTCCAATACTTACTGAAGTTAAACTAATAAATGAATTTAGAAACTGGAAAGATACCTACCAAAAAATTATACTTCTTCAATATTTATGTGAGATTGTAGATAAATTTTCATTCGAAGATAATCCTGATTATCTACTGTATCAATTATTTCATGATATTTTAATCGCCAAAACTGACAAAGTTCTTTTTGCTGCGGCAGGTTTCAGCCTTGAGGTCTTGAAAGTAACTGGAAACCTGCCGCAGCTTGAACAAAGTTTAAGTACCGAAGATAATATTACACAAGAAGGAATTTATGCGATTCCTGGTCAAATTGGGTATGTTTCTGAAAAAACTAATAATGAATTATCATTAACAACACAACCTATAAGTATTAATATATATAAAACTCAGAAATTTATTCTAAAACAGGGAACTATAAAAGCCCTAAGAATAAATTTAAGTCCTGAAGAAATCGAAAAGATGTTTAAAATGCATTCCGAGTGGATAGAAATTGCAATTGATAATAAACTGAAATCTAAAGAAATATATTTTAAAATGAAAAATCATGGCTAAGGTGGACTTAGAAAAATTTTTAAAAGAACAAAAAATAATGGCGATTGCCACTTCAACATCAAAAGGTATGTGGATTGCAAATGTCTACTTTGCAACTGATTCAAATTTGAACTTCTACTTTTTAAGTGAACCAAATACTAGACATTGTCAGGATTTAAATGAGAATCCCGAAGTGGCAATCGCCATCTCATACTTTAATCCGGATAATCTTAGCGATAGATATGGAGTTCAAATGGTTGGAAAAGCTGAAAGAATTAAGAATTTCGTAGAAATGGGAAAAGCTTTTACAATTTATACTTCAAAATTTATTTCAAGCGGCGGAATTGTCACAGTTGATAATATAAAACATAAATTAATCAAGTCCAGACCTTATATTATTAAGCCAAAACTGATAAAATTCCTCAGCGATAAACTATATGGGAATTTAGGTACAGAAATCTTTGAATTTTAAAAAAATATGAAAGTTTTATACTCACAATTACAAAAATATTTACCAAACTTAACAGCTTCATCAAAAGAAGTTACTGACGCTTACACACTAACAGGCTTTATGTTAGACAAATCTCTTGATGTTAAATATCAAGGTAAAGATGACAAATTCTTAGATCTCGAGGTTCGACAGAATCGAGCAGATGCTTTTGGAGTAAAAGGTTTAGCAAGAGAACTTTCAACATATTTTAATATTCCTATTGCATTCCCAGATTACGAAATGCCTGTCTCTAACTCGGAATATGAGCTCCCAATAGAAGTAAAAGCTGAGTCAGCAGTTAAAAGAGTAATGGCTGTAAAATTAACAAATTTAACAGTAAAAGAATCACCTGAATGGCTAAAAGACTATTTAGCACTATATGATATTAATTCAATAAATAACCTTGTTGATTTAACAAATTTCGTAATGTTAGAAACCGGACATCCATCACATGCTTTTGATATCGATTTAATGCATGGAGATAAACTAATCTGGGAAATTAATCCTGAATTTAAAAACTTCACAACACTAAGTGGTGAAAAAGTTGAATTAGTTCCTGAGACTTTAGTAGTTTCGAATGGAGAAAAACCTTTTTCCCTTTCGATAATTGGGGGGAAAGAAGCCGCTATAAATATGAATACAAAGAATATAGTTTTAGAAATTGCTGTTTATGATGGGGGATTGATTCGAAGAAATTCTAGACAATTAAAAATAATCACAGAAGCAAGCCAAAGACTTGAAAAATACCTTGATCCCGAATCAATCCCCCAAGCCTTTTCAATGCTAGTAAGTTTAATTTTAGAGAACTGCGGGGGAGAAGTTGCATCTAATATTTATGATAATTATTTACAACCAACACCAGAAGTTGATATAAAAGTTGATCTTAACAAAGTCCAGCAAGTTGCTGGAATAGAAATTTCATATGAAGAATCAATCCAGTACCTTGAAAGATTAGGATTCAAAATCTTAAATCAGGAAACTAATATTGTGACAGTAAGAAGACCAATTGATAGATTAGATATTGAAATGGAAGAAGATGTATTCGAAGAAATAATTAGAATGAAAGGATATAATAATATTCCTAAAGAAAAACTCTCATCAGTATTAGTAAAAGATATAACTCCTAGGACAATTACACTTGTGAACAAAATTGAGGAACATCTTTCTGCAAGAGGATTTGATGAAGTTAGATCATGGGTTTTGGTTGATTCAATTTCAAATAAGAAAGCCAATTTCAAAAAGTGGGAAGAAATTGAGGTTACTAATTCAATTAATGAAGAAGTCCCATTCCTACGAGAGTCAATCAGTGTAAGCCTGTTAGATAAATTTAATAAGTATAAAAAAAATAATATTCCTGATATTAAAATTTTTGAGAATGGTAAAATTTTTGGAAAAAATAATAACGAATATTTTGAATCAAATTCGCTTGGAATATTAGTTGAAGGAAATGATATTAACAAACTTAAAACTGAAACAGAAAGTCTTTTAAGAACTCTGGGATTAAAGAATCTTATATATAAAATTGCTGATAATCCTCCAAAAACTGCTCACCCAAAAACTTGTTGGAATATTTATTCCAACGATACAATGGTTGGGATTATTTACTTATCTAATACTACATTAATCAACGAATGTTGCATTACAGAAGTAGATGTTGACAAAATTATTGATTTAACTAATAAAAATACATCAAGTGCAACTTTAGAAGTTACACAAAAACTTGTTGAACTTGATGTTAATGTAGAGTTGGATAAGAATGAAAATATTAATGAATACATAATAAATAAAGTAAACGACAATTCTAATATTTGGAAATGGTCAATTATAGATAAATTTGATCAGGAAGGAAAAAACAAATATACAATTCGAGTTTACTATGTAAATTTGAGTGACCCAGAAGCAAAAGAACTCCATGAAAGCATATTCTAAGCCAAATTCCTAAATGAAATAGATATAGAAAGCGGGCAGACCCCAGATACCAAACATTTTATACCTGGCATCTGGGGGTCCGCCCGCTAAATCCATTATTAATCTTTAATCTGTATACTTAATATCTGAGTCTTCTCATCATAAGTAGTCTGATCTAAAAGCTTAAAATTAGCTTTTTTATTCAATTCAATTCTATATATTGCTTTTCCTGTTGATGAATCAAAGCTATCTCTTGTCAATCCTGCAAAATTAGCTCCTGCCATACTTATACCTGACTTACTTTCAATTTGTGAAGGTGTAAGCCCATCAGCTAAATTTGCACTCTTTAAGTTATCAATTTCAACAACAATATAGTTAACTCCATCCTTTGTTTCTAAATATGCATTAGCATTAGGAACATAGTCATCCCCTAATTTTCCTTCTTCTGCCCAGCTGAATTCAAAAAAGCTACCTTCATCCCAGACATAGTAATTATTCAATGTAATTGAATTCGTATTTAATGCACTGCTTACATATTGTTTACTTTGAGAGAAAGAATTTTCATAATGTGGTGCTGCTGGCTTAGATGTATCACTGCTCATTGAATCTGAGTTATCTGTTGTTGTATCTTCTGTAGTCGTATTAGTATCATTAGTTGTTGGAGTTTCAGCATTGGTTGATTGCTCAAGTGCTTTTTGTGTCTTAAAATCTATTACCAAATTATCACCATCAGAAACAACTCTATATTTAATATTATCTGCTAAGAAAATAATATACTTTTTATTAACTTGATCAAACCTTATCTCATCTATTACTCCTCCTATTGTTAAATCTTTTTGAAGATTAGTATCAATATTTTTAATACCAACAAATTCCACAGTCAAGGTAGATTTTGAACTATCAAAAGAAAGATTAACTTTTGGTAATTTATTTTCAGTTGTACTTAGATCGAAAACTAATCTTGAGAATGTTTCGTAATCGGTATATTGAATTTTATCCAATTTTGCAACATTCATATTAACATCAGTTGAACCCAAACTTACAAGTGTAGAATCTACATAATCTTCATTACTTCCAACATTTGAAGCTGAAGCATCAGGTAATCCTATTGTATTAATTATTAACGCTGGATTTGTTTCAATTACAGGTTCGCTAACTGGTGTTTGGCTATTAGATTGTGGACTTTCAACCTGCTGATTTGAAATTAATTGTCTTACCAATAAAGCTAATCCAACACCAATAACTATAACAATTAACACATAAATAATAATTCTAAGAGAATTATTTTCACCATCTCCTTCCTTCATTTCAGAAAATCTGGTCTTGTCCAGTTTATCAATATTAATTGTACTATTTGCTGCTGGTGGTTTCGGGTTTTGAATATTATTATTTAAAAGGGGAGAGCCCTCAATCTTATTACCTTCGGAAGGTGTCATTTTAGTTAACAGTAAAAAGTTAAATATTTATTATCTAATTTGGCAATTGATTAGATAAATCGATCCGGTGCAAACGGACTTTTTTATAGTATATAGGATAAAAAATACAAGTGCAATACTATATAACGATAGAGTTAATTAATTAAACTTCCATCACTCATTTCATGAACTTTATCTATTTTAAGGTAGTCATATACTCTGTCATAATGAGTAATTATCACTATACTAGAAGTTTTTGAGAGGTTTTTGAAGGTCTTTAGACCTTCAAAAACCTCCTTTACTGAATTTTTATCAAGCCCTGAATCAATTTCATCTAAGAATATATATTTTGGATTTAAAATCAGCATCTGTAATATTTCAGTTTTCTTCTTCTCGCCTCCAGAAAAACCCTCATTCAAATTTCTTTTTAAAAGATGAGTAGGGTAGTGGATAATTTCAGCTTTCTCCTCTGCCAATTTTTTAAATTTGAAAACACTTAATTGTTCTTCTTTCGGTTTCCTTGAATTATAGATTAATCTTAAGAAGCTCATTAAGTTTACTCCCGGAATCTCTGTAGGATATTGGGTTGCTAAATAAAGTCCTGATAATGCTCTTTCAGTTGGATTCATTTCATTTAGATCTAGATCATATTTCTCTTTATTTTTGATTTTAGTAATTTTTTCACTATCTATTTTATTTAGAATATTTATGGGGAATCCTTCATCTCTAATTTTAATTGATCCTTCAGTAACTTTAAATGAAGGATTCCCCATCAAAGCATTAACAAGGGTGCTTTTCCCAGAACCGTTTTTACCATTTAACAAATGTATTTCTCCTTGATTTATATTCAATGAAACACCATGGATAATTTCTTTTTTTTCTTCTGCCAAATTTACTTTTAAGTTTTTTATTTCGAGCATCTGAGCAATTTTTTATATATCTATTAATCTTTTACGATTTTGATTATACTATAGAAAATATTAAGAAATTTCTCTTTTTCTTTATTTTTGTTTTGTGTATACTGATAGTGAATTAGAAATTTTGAAGTTAAATTACATTAATGGATAATAGAAAAAAAGTAATAATAGTAGTATTAATAGTGCTGACCTTAATTTTAGGGGTTGGTAGCATAGTTATAAGTCAATTACTTCAGAACAATCAAGCACCAAGTAATTCTAATGCCAGCGGATTTGGAACTGCTGTAGATAGGCAATATTTTGATGATTTTTATCAAGCATTTTTAACTAGGGGTTGTTTTGCTTTGCTTTCAGATTCAACTGTAAATGCATATGCACCTTCCGGATTCACAGAAGTTACAAAATATAAATACACTATTACCAATGAAGCACCTGAAGATAAAAATCCCTTGAACTGTACAATAAAACTTAATGATGGTAGTAAAGAAATTGACCTTTCAGTTTATACTTACGATCAGAACTCGGGTATTGATCCAACTGCTGATGCTTTATTCTCCAGAGTCAATGCTAATATTTCTTCTATCAGCGAAACATTAAATGCAACAAATATGCATTACTATTTTGGAACAGATGCTCAGGATTCAACATCTTGCAGACTAAATCTCTTTAATTCTAAAAATGATTTCGAATACATAACTCTGGTTTACAAAAATTTCAACAAATCATGCACAGATCTAAAAACAACAAATGATGAATTTGCATTTGTTTTGAGCACATCCGTTAAAGAATTAATTAATTCAATTACTAATCCAGTATCTTATACTCAATGAAACAAGGAACAAGCAAAAAAATTCTCGTAATCTCGTTAGCCATTTTAATTACGCTATTACTAGGTGTGAGTATTTTTATTGCATATAAAATCCAAAATTCACAAGCTCCAACAAGTAGTAGTGCCAACAGTACTTGCGTCTGGGGATGGATAGGTGGAGGAGCTGGGTGTAATTTTTTTGGATGTCAAGATTACCTTAATGATCATCCTCAATGTACTTTCCAAGCAAATGATCCTGGGACAAATAATGGTCCAGGTTCTTCATGCGAACAGACAGGTAGTGCATTCGTAGGTAGTGGCTGTAGTGGGAAAACAATCTTAAAATATACAACAAGCTACAATGGAGGACAATCCAAGTGCCCCACATCAGAGAATCAGACGGTAATTGGAACTTGTGGTAGTAATGGATGTACTCTTAATGTAAATCCTGCACCTGGAACTTGTGAGCAACAAGACGTTAATGGCGTAGGAGGAATCTGCAACTGCACCCCGCCAATTCAAACAACAACAGTTCAGTGTAATGAAAGTTGCGACAGCACACATCTTTGTCCTACTGGATTGTCTTGTACTAGCGGATTATGCAGATTACCTGCTAACCCTACATCACCAACTTGTCAGCCTACAGCTCCAGCAACACCTCAATGTAATGAAGCATGTAGCGATACTAATCCATGTGCTACAGGACTTTCATGTACCAATGGATTATGTAGATTACCTGCAAATCCTACATCAGAAACTTGTCAGCCAACACCACAATGTAATGAAACTTGTAGTAGTTCTAATCCTTGTGAATCAGGGTTAGAATGTATAAACAATCTATGTAGATTACCTGACAACCCAACATCAGCAACATGCCAACCTGCTGAGGTATCATTACAATGTATATCTCTAAATGAAAATGGTTCAGATCCATTAGCTGCAGGTACTGGAAGCTTTGTAGAATATAGCTTAACATATCAAAACCCAGCTTCAACTGATCCTTACACAAATATTAAGTTAAGAGTTGGAACAGCTAGTAGCCCAGTAGGTAGAGATGCAAATAATACTTCAAGCAATATGGTTGCACCTTATAATGTTACTCATGATGCAGTTAATGATACATGGACATACTTATTCAGATGGGAAGCCGCTTCCACATCAGGTATCGCAGTATCAGCTGGAACATACAATGTTAGAGTACTACTTGATGGAACAACAGCAACTGAGGTATCAACACCATCTGGATGTACTGAAACTATTACAATATCTTCAACAGCTGTTGAGGAACCACTATTTACTATACTAAAAGAATCAGCTCCTGTTTGCGAAACAAATGGCAATGCAACAGTAAATTATACAATTACCGTAACTAATATAGGTTCTGTTCCAGGAACAATAGATTTTGTGCAGGATACCTATGATTCTCAAGCTAATACTTTAGGAATATTACCAACAAATCTTGATCCTAGTTATGGTGTAGTTAATGCTGGAACAATTACTTGGACTGGAGACAATTCACAGCGAACATATTCAGCTGGACAAGCTAAACAATTTAAATATACATTAACAGTTCCTGCAGCAAACTTAGATACCTTCAGTTCTACAGGATTGTTAAATCAAGCCGTAGTTCAATATGATACATCTACAACAAATAATAATACTGCTAGCTTTGACTTAAGAACTTTCTTAAGTTGTACTGTAACAATTCCAAATACAGGTATTCTTGATGACTCAAGGTTTGTATTAGTTGGATTAATCTTTATAATACTTGGAATATTAGTATTCAAATTTGGGATAGGAGAGGATTTAAGTTTATTGGTAGTTAATAAAACTTCAGGATTACTAAGTGAAAGAACAAAGAGCTTATTAAGAAAAGTTATGCCTTATGAAGAATCAATAATTGATGAGATGGAAAGAAAAAGAGAAGAGAAATAATTTCAAATCATCAATTTTAAAGCTCTTTCATTATCCCTAAGCCACCTTCTGTGTAACTTATATTCTGGTATTATACTTTCAACAATACTCCAGAAGTCTTTTGAATGATTCATTTCCTTTGTATGTGCTAATTCATGAACAATCACATAGTCAGAAATTGAGATAGGAGCAAGATAAAGTCTCCAATTAAAATTCAAATTTTTATAAGAAGAACAACTTCCCCAACGAGTTGACTGATCTTTTATTGCTATTCTATTGAATTCAAAATTATTAAGTAAAGCTATTTCTCGTGTTCTTTTAGTAATATTTAACTTAGACTGTTTTTTTAGCCATTCTAAAAGTACTTGCTGATGAGGCTTAATATTATTTTCTGCTGTAAATATATGAAGTTCATCACCAATCATTAAAACATTTGGTTTAATAAATTTTTTCTTTGAAAAGATAATATTAAATTCTTCTCCTTGTATTAGTATTCTTGAAGTCATTTAAGAATTTTACTACAAAGAATTATTTTTACAAAAACTTAACCAATTTGCTTAAAAGTTTAGCAATTTCAACTAATGATATTCCAGATGAAGCAAGATAAATTGGCCATGGATAAATCTTACCTTCAGAGTCAATAGAGTGGTCTAAATAGTAAATCTTATCCCCTACATTTGGATAACTCGCAGGCTGAAAATTCACAGAATCCGATAATTCTGATTCTCCTAAAATAGAGCCAGCAAGTAGAGTAGTGGTCTTTAAATTTTCAGCCTGTTTAGAATTTGGATCATTTTCTGAAATTGAAAAAATTTGAACATCAGAAGGGTAGCGGGGTATTATCGTAAAATAATCTCCGTCTTTAATTAATACTCCAGTAACCTCAACAATATCACCTTTAGTTTTTTCTTGAAGAGTAATTTTCGAATTTGAATTTATCTTTACTTTTATACTCCCACTATTGTATGAAAGATAAAAAGTTGTTCCATAATTTTTGCTTATATCTGATTTGAAATACACTAATGAACCTAAAGAACTTTCTAGATTGCCCATATCGCGGACATTTATAATACTAACTTCTTGATTTTTCTTAGTGATCTCTAAATCTGATGAATTGTTAACTTCAATATACACAGGTGAAGAGGAAGGAACCCTATAATAACCTACAACTTTAATTATGTCCCCAACATTAAGACTAAATGTTTCTTTATTCTCAAAGTTTAAAACTATTTTAATTCCACTAGATTGATCTTGAATAAAAAACGAATAATTACTTATCAATCCAATTTCAGAAATTACAATACCTTCTAAGCTAACATAGCTATCTTTTTTTATCTTATCCTTGTCAGAAATTAACATACTTTTTGGTAAAGGAAAGTTATTTATACTTCCTGGAGTAGCGATAGAAGTAGTGGGAACAAAGTTCTTTGATTCGTCAAAATTGTAAATCTTTTGATAAGAATTATTTATAAACTTTCTAGATACTGATAAAGATGTTGCTGTGCTATCGTATTTGAAGTTATCCACAATCGTATCATTTGCGTCAAATAAGAAAATTGAGTCTCCAGAATTATTAAGAGAGAGTTTAAGATCATTTTCATAAATAACTAAATATGATCCAGATGATAAAGTAGTAAAAGGTAGCATTGTTTTAGTTGTCCCAATTTCACCATTGCTGCTTCTCTCTTTTAAATACATTCCTGAGATATCTACAGTTGATATATCCTGATTATATATCTCAAGCCATTCAGTTTCATTTAAATTTTTATTTGGCGATGGGTACCCTTCTGATATAAGGATATTACTTTGTTTACCCATCGCCGTCTCAGGAGGATTCTCAGGAACCTCGGGAAAATCAATTGGTGAATTATTTAATTCTGGCCAACAATTTGAATCTAAATTATAGTTTGATAACCCTATAGTATTTATATCTGTTATTTGAAGTTGACTACAAAACTCTGAACTTATCGGTCCTCTCCTCTCTAAACTTTTTCCTTCAGAAGTATCTTGATAATCTAATGAATCAATAATATCCCCATTATTGTTAGTAAGATAAATTTGAGCGTTTGAATTGTACATATTTAACTTACCTGCACCAACATTCACGCCAGCAATCCCCTGCTCTAAATCAAATTCAGAAATTACAAAATAACTCTGAGGCTGAATTATTACATCAGGTAATATTGTATTCCTTGGTGTTGATGTAGTCTTTGTCGAAATCTTCCAGTCTTTTAAATTAACTTGAACTGTTGAAAGATTATAAATCTCTACCCATTCTTTACCAGAATCTGATCCATCAGCATCTGGTAAAAATTCATTTATAAAAACTGTAATTTCCTCTGCTCTAACCTTATTAATAATAAATATAGAAAAAGGAAAACAAATAATTATCTCTAATACTGCAATAAATAAAATTATAAAGAAGTTCTTCATAGACAAAATAAAATATATTTAAATTCTATGAAGAACTTCTAACAAAAAACTTACAAAATTAAAGATTTTTATTTATTTTGAGCTACCAAATTTGAAGTAAAAAGGAGGCTTTTTCTTCGAAAAAGCCTCCTTTAAAATGTTTTATTTATTCCTTATTTTATTAATTGATCTGTAAAATCAGCAAGATAAGGCAATCTATATTTGTTTCCTTGTAATGCATTTACTAGTAGTACTAACCACAAGATAAATACGACTAAACCTAATAATGAAATGAAGAATGAAATTACCCAACCTAAGAATGGAATCAACCCTACAACGAATGAAACAATAGAAACTGCAATACTTAAGATCAATAATCCTATACTCTGTTTTGCATAAAATTTGACTAAATCTCCAGCATCAGGCATTGCATAATAGATAATTAAACCTATCAATGGGATTGTTGCTACTGCTGCTAAAACTGTGTCATTTGAAGCACTTGGCATAGATGATGTTGGTGCTGAGTCTGGCATTGGTGTAGTTGCATCTGACATATTTAAATTAATAATAATAAATAATTAGCTATATGATAAAACTTTATCCCTTATAGTTCAATACTAATCGATTAACGTTAGTATCTCTGGTTTACCTTTTCTCACAATAACCATATGTTCAAACATGGCTCCGATTGAACCATCAATTGTCTTTAATGTCCAAGCATCAGAGTCAAAACGAAGTTCCGCAGAACCTGTTGTAATCTGATTTTCAACACATAAAACCATCCCATCAATAAGTTGAGGACCGCTTCCTCGACGACCATAAGAAGTTACCTCTGGTGATTCATGCAAAGATTTCCCAATACCATGGCCACAATAAGTAGTTACAAATTCGAAGCCTGAGAGCTCTGCAACACTTTGCAAAGCAAAAGAGATATCTCCAACAGTATTACCCACAATAGCTTCTTTCACAGCAGTATCAACACATAATTTCGCAGTATTAATTAATTGCTCAAGTCGTTGAGGAAGCGGTCCAAGACTAACTGTAACACAATGATCTGTATAAAACCCTTTGTAGATAATTCCAAAATCTAGCTTAATTACATCTCCTTTTTTAAAAATTTTATCTGGATGTGGGATTCCATGAAGGACTTCATCATTTACACAAACACACATTGAATTTGGATAAGGATATTTTATTCCTTCTACTCCTTTAAATGCAGGTTTTACATTATTTTCTTTGCATAATTTTGCAGCAAGATCGTCAATATCTTTTGCACTTACTCCTTCTTTTACAGCATCTCTTAATTGCTTTAAAATTTGGGCTGAAAGTTTACCGGCTTCTCGTAAAGTCTTTATATCATTGGGATCTGTAAATACATTCCTAAATTTCAAGAGTATAAACTAAAAGATATACTTTTCATAACTCTTGGTTGCTCTTAAAGACCTGTATTGTCTTAATGTATCTAATAATACAGTAACGATAATCAAAATACTAGTTCCGCCAATTCCCGAAAGTATTGCTAATTGATTACCTGTTGTTATCAAAATTACATCTCTACTTACCAAAGGTATCAATGCTATGATCGCTAAAAGTATTGAGCCAACTAATGAAATTCTTACCAAAACACCAGTAATAAATTTTTCTGTTGCGCGACCAGGTCTAACTCCAGGAATGAAAGCTCCTGACTTTTGTAAATTCTCTGCAGTTTCTTTTGGATTAAGTACAATAAATGAATAAAATATTCCGAATATTATGACTAATAAGAAGTAGACAATAATATAAGTAATATCTCGATTATCAACAACATTATCTCTTGCAGCATATAAAAACCCGTTCTGAACAGAAGTTAAAAAATCTATTACCCTTTGATGATCTTTTAATACATTCAAAAGTACTGGAACAATAATTTGTGGTATAGAAAGCAACGAAGTTGCAAAAATTACCGGTAGCACTCCAGTCAAAGTGAATTTGATAGGTAAACTCGAACCTTGACCTATTTCAGCTCCACGAACCCTGCGGGCATATTGAATATCTACATTACGCTGAGATTCATTAATAAATATAATCGCCCCAACAACAACAATAAACCCAATAATTACACCTACAAGCGAAAGTATCAATGGATTTGTTAAAGCATTTAGATTACCTTGCAATAACTGACTAAGACTTGTTCCGAAATTAATCTTTGAAAAGTCTTGAACCAAAAGTGTTGGTAACATTGCTAAAATTCCAACAGTAATAACTACAGACGAACCATTCCCTAAACCATTTTCAGTTACCAGTTCAGAAAGCCACATCAGAAACATTGTTCCTGCAGCAAGAATAACTGCCATAAATAATATTTTTTGAATTGTAGGCCAATCCATTCCAGTCGAATGTGGAATAAGATATACTGGTACATGACTTGGATCTGATGCAATCGTTGGATCTGCATTTGGATTCAATAAGTCTCTTTGTGATAAATAAAGAAGATATGCAACAGAATAAAAGAATGACAATGGCAAGGTTAAATATCTTGTTATCTGATTAATAAGTTGTCTTCCTCGCTCTCCTTCTTTCTGCAATTCTTTTAATCGTGGTATTGCATAAGGCAAAAGCTGCATTATGATGGATGCATTAATATATGCTGCAATTCCTAAACCTACTACGCTAGGAGTTTCAAATTGTCCTCCAGTAAATATTGAAAATAAAAAACTTCCTTCAGAAGCAGTAGATTGACCAAAGTATTGTTTATAAACACTCATATCGACTCCTGGCAATGGAATAGAAGCCAACCCTCGATAAATTACAACTACTAAAAGAGTTAATAACAACTTGTTTCTAATATCCTTACTTGTTAAGTTAATTGAAATAAATTTAGAAAATCTTGTAGATCTGATTTTTTCAATTGGAGTTCTTATCAATCTATGATTAATTATTCTTCCGAGCAAATTATCCTCTTTTAATCTTTCATTTGAAAAAGGATCTTCATCTTGATTCTTGGAGGGTTTATTACTTCTTCTTTTAAAAAACATAATCTTCGAATATTAAATAAATTCACTGAATGATTATACTGTATAAGAGCTGACTTTTTAAAGAAGAAAATCTGAAACTCTTATTCTTCAACGCTTCCACCAGCTTTTTCTATTGCTGCCTTTGCTGCTTTAGAAGTTTTAATTCCAGAAACTTTTAGTTTAGCCTTTATCTCTTTATCAAAAAGAATCTTTGGTAGAACTTTCTTACTAAACTTTGGAGTTACTAATCCAAATTTTACTAAAGTTCCCAAATTTATGTCGTTTAGTTTATTTTCAACTGCTGCAGATTCAACCATACTTAATTTTACTGCCTGAGATCTAATAGAAGAAGTAATAAACCCTCTAGAAAAACCTTTATATTTTGGAAGTCTTCTTGAAATTGGGTTTTGTCCTCCTTCAAATCCTCTTCTTGGATATTGATATCCAGATCTAGCAGTAGCTCCTTTTAGACCTCTACCAACAGTATGTCCTCCAACTCCTGAGCCCATACCTCTTCCAAGTCTCTTGGACTTTTTTGTAGTTTTTGGTGATGGTAAATTATTTATCATTTTCTACTTATTAATTTTCAAATTAATTAAAGCCTGCTGCTCTTTAAGGACTCTAAAGCCTGTAAAGTTGCATAAGCATTTGTAATTTTATTATTACTTCCCATAATCTTTCCTAACATATCATTAATTCCAGCCACCTCTGCAACAATTCTCATTGATGACCCTGCTATGATTCCAGTTCCTGGAGCAGCAGGCTTTATCAATACTTTTGCTGCTTTAAATTTATGCAAAATATCATGAGGGATTGTATTTCCTTTTAGTGGGACCATAATCATTTTCTTTTTTGCAGATGCAGTTGCTTTTTCTTGAGCAGATTTTACATCATCACCTTTTCCAACTCCTATACCTACTTTTCCTTTTCTATCACCTACTACAACAACAACACTCAACTTCATTCTTCGTCCACCTTTAAACATTTTAGAAACTCTTCTAATTGAGATAATTTTACTTTCAAGTGAATCCTTGTCTTTTCGTGGAGCATCTTTCCTAGAATCTCTTCTGGATGTTCTTACTCTACTTGTATTCTTCTCAAGTCTTCTTTCTGGTCTTGTATTTTCTGGTTTATTATCGGACATAAATTTTTTAAAAATCTATAATATTATTTAAAACTTTAATCCAGCTTCTCTTGCTGCATCAGCAAGTGCTTTGACTCTTCCGTGATATTTAAATCCATTCCTATCAAATAAAACATTTGTTATTTTTGCTTTAACTGCTTTTTGTGCAATTTCTTTTCCAACTTCAGTAGCACTTTCAATCTTCTTCATCTTTGAGTTTAATTTCTCATCAGAAGCTGCTACTACAGTTTTATGAATGCTATCATCAACAATTTGTGCATAAATATGTTTATTAGATTTGAAAACAGTCATTCTTGGTCTTTCTGTATTACCATGGATGCTTTTTCTAATATGCATCTTCTTTCTTATTCTGTTTTGTACTTTTTTATTTCGTGTCATTTCTTCAATTATAATTAATTATTAAGCTCCTTTAGTTGATTTTCTTCTAACAACTTCATTTTTATATCTAATACCTTTTCCCTTATATGGTTCTGGTGGTCTAAATCCTCTTATCTTTGATGCTGTCTCACCAACTAATTGTTTATCAGCACCTTCAATAGTTAAACTAGTTTGATCTTGAACTGTTATACTGATTCCTTCTGGTGGTTCGTAGTTAATCTTATGGGAATATCCAACAGATAATACTAAGTTTTGCCCCTGCATTTCAGCTCTATATCCTATTCCAATAATTTCAAGGCTTTTAGAAAATCCTTCAGTAACTCCCAGAATCATGTTATTTATTAATGTTCTATATAGTCCATGAAATGCTCTATTCTGCTTTGAATCATTTGCTCTTTCTACTATTATCTGATTGCCATTCTGATTGAATTTGACACCTCTTTTTACAGATAGCTCAAGTTCACCTTTTGACCCCTTTACTTTAATTAATTTATAACCAAAGTCGCCTCCATCTTGAATGTCAACTTTAACTCCTTCAGGTATTTGTATTGGTAATTTTCCTATCCTTGACATTGCTTTATTATCTTATTCTTAAAATATATAGCAGAGGTATTCTCCTCCGACTTTTTGTTTTACAGCTTCATTACCAGAAATTACACCAACTGGAGTTGAAAATATTGCTACTCCCAATCCATGTCTTACTGGCTTAATCTCTCTGTATCCAAAATATTTTCTAACTCCTGGTTTTGAAACTCTTTTTAAACCTGAGATTGCAGGTACTCCGTTTACATATCTTAAAGTTAAACTTAAAATATTTTGTGGTTCAGCTTTCTCTTCTGAGTAATCAGCAATGAATCCTTCTTCTTTTAAGATTTCTGCCAAAGAAACGAGCATTCTAGAAGAAGGCATACTTAATGTCTCTTCTTTTCTCTCTTGAGCATTTCTTATTCTTGTTAAAAAGTCTGAAATTAAGTCTGTAACCATTTTTTAAATTTTAATTTCAAATAAATTATTAAAATAATATTACCAGGTGATCTTTGTTACTCCAGGCAGTTCACCATTTAGGGCTCTCTGTCTAAAGCAAATTCTACAGAGTTTAAATCTTCTGATATAACCTCTGGAACGACCGCAGATTGCACATCTGTTTCTAAATTTTACAGCTTTAAAACTACTATTTTTCTTTAGTAATTTTACTGACTGTTTTTTGTTTTTTGCTATTTTTGCTTTATTTGCCATACGTAACGCGAATTATATCATTATTAACTATCATATTAAAGTTAAGACTCTCGTCTTTTGCTTTTCTCAAAAGGCATTCCTAGCTTTTCTAGGAGTACTCTTCCTTCTTCATTTGTATTTGCTGATGTAACTATTACAATTTGCAAAGGTCTTATTTTTACAAATGATGATGTATCTATTTCAGGAAAAATAGTATGTTCTCTAATTCCTAAAGTATAGTTTCCATGTTTATCAAACCCACTTAATGGAACTCCTCTAAAGTCTTTAATTCTAGGAATAGTTACATTTACTAATTTATATAAAAAGTCCCACATTCTCTCTTTTCTTAATGTTACTTTTAATCCATTTGGAGTTCCTATTCTTAACTTAAAGTTAGAAATAGCGGTTCTAGAATTAATAACAATAGGCTTTTGCCCAGTAATCTGAGCTATTGCTTCAGACATCTCATCTACAACAGAACTATTATTATTAAATTCTTTTCCAATACCTACATTAACAATAATCTTTTTAATCGTTGGAACAGCCATCTTGTTCTTAATATTAAACTGTTTTTGTAATTCAGGTTGTATTTCTTTTGTGTATATATCTTTTAATTCACTCATATTTTTTATAATTCTTTACCGGTTTTAGCTGATACTCTAGTTTTTTTTCCGGTTTTTTTATCAATAATAAATTTAACTTTTGTTGGCTTATCAGTTTTTGAATCAACAAGCATTACATTTGAGATATCAATTGGGACCTCCATCTCAACTTGTCCCCCCTCTACTCCTAACTGAGGATTTGCTTTCCTTGATCTTTTTACAACGTTAATTCCTTTAACGACAACTCTTTTATTTGTTATATTTGTTCTTTTTTTAGTTTTTGTAACAAATCTCAAAATCTCTCCTTTTTTCCCGGAGTCTTTTCCTGTAATGACTTGTACAATATCACCTACTTTTAGCTTTCTCATAATTATAAAACCTCTGGTGCTAACGAAATTAATTTATTAAAACCTCTTTCTCTCAACTCTCTTGCTATTGGTCCAAAGATTCTAGTTCCCCTTGGCTCTTTATTTTCTTTATTAATTATTGCAACTGCATTCTCATCGAATTTAATGTATGAACCGTCTTTTCTTCTATGCTCTTTTGCAGTTCTAACAATTACGGCATGAACCACATCTCCTTTTTTATATGCACTATTTGGCAATACTCTTCTAACAGATGCGCTTACAATGTCACCTATGTATCCAAATCTCTTATATGTTCCTCCTTTTGCATTACCAAGAATAGCAATGACAAGAAGTTCTTTGGCTCCTGTATTATCTGCAACTTTTACTTTAGACATTTTCTGAACCATTTTATTCTGCTTTCTTTGTTACTTTAATAAATTTCCAAGTTTTTCTAGCTGAAACAGGTTTGCATTCCTGTATCAAGACTTCATCTCCTAAGGCAAAATCTTCGATTTTGCCTTCAAAACCAGCTAAATAAGTCTTATGTGTTTTTATAATTTTTGCATAAATAGGATGAGGATATTTTCTCTCAACCCTAATTTTCATTGTTTTATCGTTAAGCTTTACAAGAATTCCAACCAATTCTCTTGGCTTAGTCTTTACTGTTTTATTTTTTGCTTTTGTCATCATTTATTTTTAATTAAAGTTTTAATGATTATGAGCCTCAAAATGCTCTTTAGTTATTTTTCTTGCGATATCTTTTCTTAATTTTCTTATTAAAGATGTATTTGATTCACTACCAGATTTAACATCTAACATTAATTTCTGTAATTCGTTTTTCATTTCAATAACACTTTTTTCACTATTTGGTTTACCTGTTTTCTTTTTTACAGACTTTACAGGAGCAGACTTTTTCTTTGTTTCATCTTCTACTTTTAATTCTGCTTTTTGATCTGCACTTTGTACTATAGCCATTTTTTAAATATTTAACTCAAATTAATTCTTAGCAACAATTCTTGTTCTTAAAGATAATTTTCTTGAAGCTAATAATAAAGCCTCTCTCGAAACATCTTCTGGAAGACCTCCTATTTCAAATAAAATCCTTCCTGGTTTAATCACTGCTACATAATGATCAACATCTCCTTTTCCACTACCTCTAACAACTTCATCGCTTTTCTTTGTATAAGGCTTATGTGGGAAAACTTTGATCCAAAGTTTTCCTTTTCTGCTTGTATAGTTAACCATTGCTTTTCTTGCAGCTTCAATTTCTCTTGCTTTTAACCAACCTTTTTCTAAACTCTGAATTCCGAATTCTCCATATACAACCTCAGAACCTCTTAGGTCGATTCCTCTCATCTTGCCTCTCATTTCTTTTTTATATTTTCTATTCTTTGGTTGTAACATGACAATCCTTAACTAATTAAAATTGCTTGTCATCCCGATAGAACTTTGTTCGTGTCGGGATTTCTTATTAATCTATTGAATATGTATTTTTTTCTCCTTTATTTATCCATACTTTAATTCCATGCTTTCCTGCGCCTGGAACTTGTGCTTCAACAAATGCATAATCCAAGTCTGCTCTCAAAGTATGTCTTGGAACGACTCCCCATTTTACTTTTTCAACTCTAGCTTGTTCAGCCCCTCTAATTCTTCCACCTACCCAGATTTGTATGCCTTTTACTAAGCCGGTATCTTTTGCAGCTTCCATTGCTTTTGAAGCAGCAATTTTAGGATTAATTCTTCTTTCACACTGCATTGCTATGTTCTCAGCTACCAATTTAGCAACTGTATCTGGGTTTTTTACTTCAAATATCTTAATATCTACTGCTTGCTTAAGCATTTTTGTTAATTCATCCTTCAAAGCATTAATTCCAGCTCCACCTCTTCCAATAACTACACCAGGTCTTGCTACACTTATTTCAATAACTATTTTGTTAATCATTCTTTTAATAACGACAGATGCTACACCTGCAGATTTTAGCTTTCCTTCAACAAGCTTTCGGACTTGAATATCGCTCAAAAACTTATCAGCATATTCTTCTTTTGTTGCATACCATCTTGATTTCCAATTCTTATTTACTCCTAATCTGAAACCTATCGGATTTATTTTATGAGCTCCTCGAGCCATTTAAATTAATTAATAAATATTTTTAGCTGTCAATTATACCAATTATTTGTTTTTTTTAGTACTCTTCTTTGCTTTTACTGTCTTAGTTTTTTCTACTTTTAATTCTTCTTTTTTTACTTCCTTTTTAATCTCAATTTTTTCTTTTTTAGATTTTGTAGTTTCAGATTTAATATCAGTTAAAACTACTGTAATATGACAGTATTTTCTGTCAAAAAATTTTGATCTTCCCCTAGCTGCTCTGATTATTCTTCTTGTATTAAACTTTGTTTGTGGTCCTTTGCTTACATTAATCTCAGTTACATAAAGATCTTTCGGATCTAAATTATAATTGTTCTTTGCATTGGCCATTGCACTTTCAATAACTTTTTTTACATGCAAAGCTGTCCCTTTTCTCATATAAGTCAATATAGCAACTGCTTCTTGAGCATTCATATTTCTTACCACATCAGCTGGAATTCTAGCTTTAATACTAGAGACTCCTATATTTTTTCCAGATGCTTTAATTTCCATCGTTTAAATCTTAATTTCTTATTAAATTAATTATTCTGTTGCAACATGACCAGTTGATCCCATTGCTTTTGCAATCTTTCCTTTTTTACTATGTCCAGTAAACTTTCGAGTCAATGAGAACTCTCCAAGTTTGTGACCAACCATTGATTCAGTAAC
Source organism: uncultured bacterium (assembly GCA_963700155.1). Classification (GTDB taxonomy): domain Bacteria; phylum Patescibacteriota; class Dojkabacteria; order J137; family J137. The sequence goes on from OY969472.1 coordinate 315,280, forward strand.
AAAAACTCTAATAAAATATTTACCATTATGAACATCAAAGTTTAATCCAACCATTTCTGGTGAGATGCTTGATCTTCTTGACCATGTTTTAATAGCAGTTCTATCTCCTGTATCTTTTGCATTTTTTACCTTTTTTTGTAATTTCGGATCAATAAATGGTCCTTTTTTTGAACTTCTTGACATTTTTTAGTAATTAAATAACATTTTTATAATTTTTAAATTTGTTCTTTTCTGCTCTTCTTCGAACAATGAATTTATTATTTAAATTCTTTCCTTTTCTTGTTCTTGTTCCAACCAAATTACCCCATCTGTCTTTCTTAGGTCCGCCGGTACCGTGTCTACCACCTTTACCTTGTCCACCTCCATGAGGGTGCTTTATTGACATTGCGACTCCTCTAACTGATGGTCTTACTCCCATCCTTCTCTTTCTTCCAGCTTTTCCATATTTAACATTCTTTTGATCAGGATTACTTACTGTTCCAATTGTCGCATAACAATTCTCCTTAACCAACCTTATTTCTCCACTTGGCATCTTTAATTGTACATAGCTTTTGTCGCCTCCCATTACTTGAACACTGGTACCGGCGGACCTTGCTATTAAAGCTCCTTTACCTGGCCACATTTCAACTGCATGTACCATTGTTCCCTGTGGAATATTCTTTAATGGCAAAGCATTACCTGTAAGTACTTGTGCTTCTTCACCACTTAGTACATGATCTCCAACCTTTATTCCATCTGGTGCCAAAATGTATCTTCTTTCTCCATCAATATATTTTACTAAAGCAATAAAAGCTGTTCTATTTGGATCGTATTCTACTGTTTCAATCGTTCCCTGGACACCATGTTTATCTCTATTAAAATCAATTATTCTATATTGTTTCTTAACTCCAGCACCTCTATGTCTTACAGTAATTCTCCCTTGATTATTTCTTCCAGCATTCTTTTTTATATTTTTTACCAAAGGCATGTGAGGACCAGATTTTGACAATCCCGATTTATCAACCAAAATTGCATGTCTAACTCCTGCTGATGTTGGTTTAAATGTTTTAAGTGCCATATTTATTTACTTATTTTTCAAAAATATCGATTTTCCCATCGCTAATTTTAAATACTGCGATTTTTCTATCTTTTAATTTGGACATATATCTTGTAATTCTATTTCTCTTAACTTTTCCTAGTCTATTAATTATCCATACTTGACTTACTTTTACATCGTATGCTTTTTCTAAAGCTTGTTTTGAGTTAATTTTATTAGCCTTTGAATCAACTTCAAAAGTTGCCTTCTTTTCTTTTTTATATTGATCTATTGTTTTTTCAGTTATTACAGGTTTTTTTAATATCATTTTATTCAGTTAATTACTTATTAAATTTTTCATTAATAAAATCTAATGCTTTTTGCTCGATTAAAACAGTTCCACTTGCTAAAAGCTCATAAGGGTTTAATCTATTTACCATAATTATTTTTGCATTTTTTACATTTGAAAACGCATTTAATACATTTTCATTTTTATCTAATGTAACAATCATTAATTTTTTTGGGTTTCCAAAATTTTGAACAACATCTAATGCCTGTTTAGTTAAACCACCTTCTTTAAATTTAATTTCATCAACAATTTTTACAATATCTTCTTTAAAGGCTTTAGAAAAAGCATTCTGTAAAGCTGATCTTCTAAAATTTTTAGTTGTCTTCTTTTTCCAGTTAACACCTGTAGTAGGACCAAAAGTAATTCCTCCACCTCTCCAAATAGGTGATCTAATTGAACCTGCTCTTGCTTTTCCAGTTCCTTTTTGTGCAAAAGGTTTTTTCCCTCCACCGCTTACTTGTGATCTGTCTTTTGTTTGAGCATTTCCTTGTCTTTGATTTGATTGATAAATATAAATATATTGAGCTAATACTTTATTATTTACCTTCCCATCCTCAGTAAAATCTTTTACTTCAATATCACTTACTTTCTTATTTTTTTGATTAAAAACATCAACTTTCATTTATTTTTATTCTTTTATTAATACATATGAATGTCTTGCTCCAGGGATTGATCCGCTTAATACTATTAATCCTTCTTTTGCATCAACCATTAAAACTTTTAAATTTTTTATAGTTTGAGTATCTGTTCCCATATGTCCCCCCATTCTTTTTCCTTTATATACTCTACCTGGTATTGTTCTATTTCCTATTGATCCTGGAGCTCTTTCTCTATCTGATTGACCATGTGTTCTCGGACCTCCGGCAAAATGATATCTTTTTACAACTCCTGCAAAACCTTTTCCTTTTGTTTCTCCTAATACTTGAACTTTATCACCAACTGAAAAAACATCAGCTAACAATTCACTAGCTATATCTCCGTTAACTTCTCCTTTAACTTTTATTACATTTTTAACTTTTGGAACAAATTTTAATGACTTATAATTTCCAACTTCATCTTTAGATGCAGATTTCTTTTTATCTTTTCCTATTTCAATATGTGTTAATGTATCACCATTTTTAAGATGTTTAGTTATATAGTTACCAGAAACATCTAAAATTGTTCCAACAACTGACTTTCCATCTTCTAAAAAGACTTGAGTCATTCCTATTTTTTTTCCTATTAATGCCTTCATATACTAAAGCTAAAAATTTAAAGCCCTGCTTTAAATTAAAAATTACAAATTATTAAAAGAAAATTAAAGCTCCCTGAAAGGTTACTTAATTTCTACGCCTACTCCAGCCGGTAACTGCATATGAGTCAATGATTCAATGGTTTTTGCATTCGGCTCGAGAATATCAATCAATCTTATATGTTCAATGATTCCAAAATGCTCTTTTGACTTAGCGTCAATATGAGGACCTCTATGAACTGCCATCTTCCAGATTCTATTAGGAAGAGGTACAGGACCCCTAATCTTTGCTCCAGTGTCAATCACTGCTTTGCAAAGCTCTTGAGTAGCCTTGTCAACAACTCTGTAATCAAATCCTTTTATTTTGACTCTGATTTTTTGCATCTTTTAAATTATTTAAAGAACACTAAAAATAAACTAAATTAATAAATTACAAAAAGAGTCCCGATGAAATCGGGACTCTTTTAATTTATTTAACAACTTCGGTAACAATTCCAGCTCCAACTGTCATTCCACCCTCTCTAATTGCAAATGACATTTGCTTTTCGATAGCGACAGGTGTTGAAAGCTTGATATCAACTGTTACATGATCACCTGGCATTACCAATTGTGTTCCTTCTGGTAATGTAATTTCTCCTGTAACATCAGCTGTTCTAATATAGAATTGTGGTCTATATCCTGATTGGAATGCTGTATGTCTTCCACCTTCATCCTTGCTTAGAACGTAAAGTTCAGCTTTGAACTCTGTATGTGGTTTAACACTTCCTTTTGCAGCTAATACCTGACCTCTTTCAATTTCTTCTCTTTTAATACCTCTAATCAATAATCCGACATTGTCCCCTGCTTGACCTTCTTGTAGTTGTTTCTTAAACATTTCTACTCCAGTTATAGTTAGTTCTTTTGAACCTTCCATTAAACCGATTTGTTCAACAATATCGTTTACTTTAACTTTTCCTCTGTCAATTCTACCTGTTGCAACTGTTCCTCTTCCTTCAATTGAGAATACATCTTCAACAGCCATTAAGAATGGTTGATCAATTGGTCTTTCAGGTAATGGAATCGTTTCATCCATAGCTTTTAGTAATTCAGCGATCTTCTCATCCCCATCCTTTTCACCAGTTACTCCGTATAGAGCACTACCTACAATGAATGGAACTTTATCAACATCTTCATATCCGTATTTTTTCAATAAGTCTCTAATTTCTTCTTTAATTAATTCAAGAAGTTCTTCATCAGTATCATCTTCAAATCTATTGATGAATACAACAATGTGTTTTACACCAACCTGATTAGCAAGTAACAAATGCTCTTTTGTCTGTGGCATAGGTCCGTCAGATGCTGAAACAACCAAAATTGCTCCATCCATTTGAGCTGCTCCAGTAATCATATTCTTAATATAGTCCTTATGACCTGGACAATCGATATGAGCATAATGTCTTGTCTCTGATTCGTATTCAACGTGACTTGATGCGACTGTAACTATTTTATTTGAACCTGCTCTTGCAATTCCTCCCTTTGCAATATCTGCATAGGATTTACCTGAGTTCTGCCATCCCTTTCTCTGGGAATAAGCAACTAAAGCTGCAGTAAGAGTAGTCTTACCATGGTCAATATGACCGAGGGTACCTACATTTACATGAGGCTTTGATCTAACAAACTCTGCCATGATTTTATTTTAAAAAATTAAATAAATTATGTTCGATTTAATTTGCTGCCGAATGTTACCACCTTTTCACACTTTCTGGAAGTGCTTTATAGTAAATTCGATCCAGCTAAGTCGCAATTATAAAATAAATACTTTTTATTCGCAACAAAATTTAGGAGAGAATTTCTCTCCCAATAAAGTAAAGAATTATATCATCAAATCAGAAGATTATGAAGTTAAAAGTAGGAAAATTCAATAATAATTTTGGTAAATTATTGCTCTTGTCCAGTTGTTCTTAAAAAGTTATCTGTATACATTATAATTTCATCATATGTAAGGCTACCAACTTCTTCTATTGTTTTACCATGGCCCAACGCTAATTTTAAACCTTGCTCTAATGAATGTAGATCTTGTCTTGTAATACCAAATTGCTTACCAAAATCTAACAAGCTATCTAACAAATTATAATCTTCATCTTGATAATAAACTGAACCGCTTAATATTAATTTCTTAGCATATGAAGTAAGAGCTGAAAGTACATCATCTTTATTTCGTAGATGAAAAATCGATATATCACCTATTTTGGGTAGTATTATATTATTACGCATTCTCTGAGTAAATAATATCAACAATACATAATATACCTATTAGGGATTCTGTTCAAGCCATTCTTTTAATGTTAATCCGCTGTCATGTACTGCTGTGGCATTATCGATACCAATGTATCGATAATGCCACGCTTCATGAGAATATCCTGTAATTTCTTCTTTGTTTTCTAAGTAAGATTGAATATATCCATATTTATATGAATTTTCAAAAATCCATTTTCCTGCTTTTGTTTTTTGAAAGTTATTAGTTAATGTGAGGCCACTTTCTTGATCAATAAAATCCACAGCAGTCCCCAGTTGGTGCTCCGAGAAGCCAGGACGAGCCGACACTTTGTCGGCCTCGTCCTGGCCAAGTTGTCTTACCCAATCAGCATATAATTTATATTGTTCATTATAAGATCTATATCCTGAAGCTATTACCGCATTCTTCCCCGTATCTTTCTTTAAATCACTTAACATCAAACTCAAGTAATCTGCTGCTTCTTTTCTAAGCATAATAGTTGCAGTATTTGTATAAAGCTGATAGTCAGAATATAGATTTTTTAAATCTGTTGGAGCGTAATCATTAATTAATTTATGCTCTTTATTCACTTGGGCTTTTAGGTCGTCCCCGTCAGCCGTGTATTTAAAATTAGGCCAAGGGTCTATTGTCTTCATTCCAAAAGGAAGAGAAACTGCTTGTCTATTTAATTTCAATGTTATTGGTTCATCATTACCTCCTTTATCCTTAATGTCTACATTAATAGTTGCTGATCCTATACCGATATTTTTTATTTGCAGCGCATACCAATATTCATCGCTTTGTGTATCCTGATTAAAATCTTTTTTAACAAATGTAAGTATTGTTCGATTATTATCATCAACAAGTACCTCCTTATTGGTTCTTACAGTAACCGCAGTATCGGGCTCTAGAACTACTTCGGAAGTCGTATTTGCATCAACTTTTAAAGGAGTTGTATCAACTGGGACGTCTTCTTTAGGTTGACCACTGGCAATTATCGAATTTATTGCATTTTGTATATCTTCGAATGAATTAGTATTAAAGATTTTATCTAAGGCAAAAAGTATCCCCACGCCTACCGCAAGAATTAGAATCAATATTAAAAATAATTTAAAAAGTTTTTTCATAATTTAAGTATATCATTATAATTTCAGATATAATTTTTCAATATTTATTTATAAAATTATTTTTATGGAAAATATCGAATACTATTTATTTTTTCTTATTTTAATAACAATATCAGAAATCTTTGTAATATTATCCTTACAATTTCTGAATCGCGATAAATTTAAATTAAATTATTTTTCTTTTAATGTTAGGAATTATTATTTAATGCTGTTCCCTCTTGCGATTAGCTTTTTTATAGTAGCAGTAATCAGACAATCTTTTGATCTAATTGTACTATTTCTTCTTTTTTCGATTGTTGGAATAATTGGAGAAACACTTTTTAGTTATTGGTGGAAAAAATTATTCCCGAAAAAATATTTCGTTTATAAAGTTAAAACAATTTTTAATTCCTATTCAAGTTTGTTAAATTTTATCCCCTGGGGATTAGGAGGATTTTTATTTTTAGTAATAGTACAATTAGCAAAGTATAAATATTCAAACCCTATAATTTCAACCGAACTTACAAATAATTTTCAATTCTATACATTATTTTGGATTATATTTATATCTTCAATTCCATTTAGCATATTATTAATGTATATATATAGAAAAATTAGACCTTTTGATAAGAATACGTTTAATATAGATTTTATGACATACTTGATTTTCTCCCTTCCTATGATATTGGCAGTTCTTGCAATTTCATTACTATATTCACCAGATTATTTTTTAATTTCGTTAGGTTTTGGAGTTATTGGGTTTGTTTTAGAATATTTATTAGGTAAAATGTCGGTTTTCTTCATCTCAAAGAAATTATGGTATTACAATTACAATACAATAGATAATAACCATACAACAATATTAAACATAATACCTTGTATGGCAGGAGGATTTTTATTTTGGACAGTTGCTTTGATATTTATAAATCTCTTCGGCATTATTTATTAAGTTGTGATTCGAATTTGAAGAAAGTTTATAAAGCAATATCTCCAACTTTTGTTCTACGTAAATTTATTAACATAGCTGGGAAACCTAGTTTTACTCCTAAATCTTCAGCTAACTGACGCATATAAGTACCTTTGGAACATTTGATTCTGACTTTTGAAACTGGATAATCTATCTTTTTGCATATTTTTGCACCATTCTCTTCTATGTTTATTTCGTAATTTTTGGTGAAAATATTTAAAACTTCGCTTTCATATATTTTTACTTCTTTCTTTGGAAGCTCTACTTCCTTCTTGAACTCTTTATTATTAAAGAACTTGACTACTCTTTTATCTTTATCTTGTACAATTTCAAAAGTTTCAAACTTCCTTGCTAACTTTCTAAGTTTTTCACCATCAACCTTAACTGATGAAAATACTGGTACAAATTGATTGTATGAAGGCTGAAATTCTTTTAAAGCATCATTTATTATAGATTCAGTTATCTTAGATTTTAGTTCCTTTAGTTTTATTTTATCTGTAACCACTTCTACAATAGCTCCTTCAGGATCGGCTGATGTAGTCGACATACCAAATAGAATTTCAGCCTCGTAAACTTTATTTAAAGTAAGAAACTCGTCTGAAAGTTTTGTTGCTTTACCTGCAAGAATTATTAATAATCCTGAAGCAAATGGATCTAACGCTCCTGCATGCCCAACCTTTTTTGTTCCAAGCTTTTTTCGATATTCATATACAATATCATGTGAAGTTTTCCCTGCCGGTTTATCAGCAGCAAATATTCCGCTTACTCTGCCGAATTCATCTACATAAGCTTTGTTCAATTCATAATCATCAATATTCATTCAGTAATTATAGCTTAATAAGTCGTAAAAAATCCGAAAATATATGGGGAATAAAGGAGTGCTTTTTTAATAAAATTTTAAGTTGCCCAAATTGGTTCCAATTTGGGCAACTTTTGGTGCAGATTTGGTTAACAGTTGGGCAAGTCAAAAAAGTGGATTTTTAGATACCCTCCCGCTCCACAACTTTAAAATAATAAATGGTCATAACACCATCTCGTTCAAATTCCTCTTTGTGTTCATTTGAAACATATTTTATAGCATCTTCTAATGTTTCAAATCCGCAGTCACGAATATATTCTATCGGCATTTCTTCCGGTTTTGCAGAAACAATCATTGATACTTGAGCCTTTCCTACTACCTTTTTATTGCCGTCAAGCAGCGGAACGACTCCGATATAGTTAGTTCTTAATCCACCTTTTAAAGTCGCTTTAATTTCACCAATTTCAGGGATAACTTCTCCTTTATTATCATATATTCTAATACCAAAATTCATTTCTACTGGATAGTCTCCATTCTCACCCAAGAATTTATATGGTGCTCTTACAGTTGATGACATAATAAATTTTTAAATATATATTAAATCCAATTATAACTATATTGTGATAAAATCACTACACTATATTTTTAGTAGATTTTATGAGCAATGATATTTTCGCACAAGAACAACTAAGAAAGACAGAATTTATAAGAGAACTCGGGAAAAAGATTCGTGCAGCCAGAGATGAGGCGCGATTCTCACAGTTAGAAGTTGGAGTTACCTTAGGTGTTTCTGATAAAACCATCAGCGGTTACGAATCAGGAAGAATCGCGCCTCCTATCGATAAACTTATGCAACTTGCAGATTTGTTCAAAAAACCAATTACTTATTTTTTAGGTTCTGATCCAAGAGAATATAAGGTAGCTTCAAGATTAAGAGCTGTAGAAGTTACAATGAAAGAAATAAGAAAACAACTAAATGAAATAAAGTTACTTTCTCAAACTGTTGATTTAGATTCTTAAATAGTCTTTAAATTAAACACTAACTAGATCTTCTCTTCTATTTGTAAACTTTAGAAAGTTTAGTAATATTCCGGCATTAATTCTAGAAAATACTTTGGCAAAGTATAAAGGGAGTAATTTTATTAACCAAGTTATCCAAGCAACAAAACCTTTTTGCGGATTTTTTTTCATTTCATTTATTTTAAAGCTAAAAAAATCCGCTCTATTTGCCCAACTTAAAGTCTCTTGAATAACTAATTTTTTTGTACCAAGTACATCAATTTTTAGTCCGGGAAGTTTCCCAGCAAGTATTGACTTCTCAATATTAGATTCTTCTTTTAAATCTTTATTTCTGCTAACTAGGTATTTTTCAATAAGTGAAGTTAAATCATCAATAAAATTCTTATCTTTCTTACTTAAAACTACATAATTCCCGGGAACGCTTCCAATTGGGACGGTACCATCATGAAGAACAAAAACAAGTTTAGTGTTAAATTTTAGGTTAGTTCTCAGATAATCAATTAATTCTCTACCGCTATATTTGGGTAATGTAGTATCAATAATAACAATATCAGGATTTATTATAAAAACATATCCTACACCTTCAACTCCGCTATCGGAGCAATATGTTTTAATATCTGTCGAAAGGCTTTTCCCTATTGAAGATAATAAAATTGTAAGTGCTTCTCTGATGACTAAATCATCATCTAATAAAACTACTTTCTGTGATTCCATATTCTGTATTATGTTTAGAGATTACGTCGTAATTATGCAGGATTTATTTTATTTTGTAAACCTGAAGGAAAAATATTAAATGCCGACGAGAGGACTCGAACCTCCACATCTTGCGATACTGGTTCCTAAGACCAGCGCGTATACCAATTCCGCCACGTCGGCATTACTAATTACTTATAGAATTTATAATACTACCAAAAATTCTCCCGATTAATCGGGACTAATTCGATCTTAAGCTTCAGATTTGCTTCGATTCCTTCAGCTTGATCTCATTGAGCGCCACGTTGACTTTAAAAAGCAAGAAATTATATCATTTTAATCCCCTATAGTCATTACTAACAACTACATCTTAAGGCTTAATAGTAGTATACTTATATAAATTACTCTTAACAAATTTATATGAAAATCTTTCTCAAAATCCTAGGAATTATTCTAGCTATTTTTATCTTCCATTCTATTACAACAGTTACAGTTCATGCTGTAACTTTCACTTATCCAAATTATGATGTAAATGTTCAAATAAGCAAGGATTCAACGTATGTTGTGACTGAAAAAGCAGATTATGTTTTGAATGGCGAAGCTCATGGATTACGAAGAGACCTTACATTATATGATTCTCAAAAATCTCAGAAGTGTGCTAGTAGTTCAGATCTAACATGCGGTGGATTTGATAGGGTTCAAGTTTTAAGTGTGACTGATAATACAGGACGTGAACTAAACTCAAATGAATTTAAATTCTATGAATATACAGATGATTATGGAACTAGATATGGAAGATTTGAATGGACAATATGGCCAGATGGTAAAGAAGTTACAGATTACAAAGTTGGATGGACAATTCAATATAAAATATTTGGTGGAATTCAAAAAATAGGAAATAATCCTTATTTCTACTGGAATATGCTTCCAGAAGATCGTAGTGGAACAGTAAATAATGCAAAACTTGAAGTTAACTTCCCAAGTGGCATAAATGTGAACAAAGATAATTTATCTGTATATGCTGACGATAGTTACAGAATACAACCAACTTCAGGTGGATTCATTTTTACATTGAGCAGTCTTCCTGACTATAGTAATTTTACCGTTGCATATAAATTCCAGCCAACAGATATAGTATTACCAGGCAGTATTTCATATAAAGTAGATGCTCCTTTATATGGAATTAATATATTATTAGATCAACAGTCAATTGATAGTAATTCGTCTGTTGGAATAATAAAAAGTGTTGAAGCAGGAGACCATACTTTAGAAATTAATCATGTGGGGTACAAACCATTCAGTCAGAATATAAATGTAAAATCAGGAGAAACAAGCGATGTTGAAGTTACACTTGTACCGGAAACTTGGATGAGCATTTTGTTAGTTTTAAATAATGTATTTATTCTTATTGGCTGCATATTGGTACCAGTAACGATGATTCTTGTATATTTGTATTACAGAAGACATGGTCGTGATAAAAACATGCCAAAAACTATCATTCCGCTCTACACTCCACCAGAAAATACTCCTCCATATCTTTTAGGAACAATCAAAGATGAAAGTGTTGATAAAGAAGATATTGTAGGTTCAATTATTGATTTAGCTTATCGTGGATTTATTAAAATTAAAGAACTTAAAAAAGGTAAAAATTATGAGTTGAATTTACAAGATAAAGATACTTCTGAATTAAATGAAACTGAAAAGCAGATTTTAGATTCATTATTTAATGGTGAAGATACAAGAGAAACTGATGATATGAGTTCTTATTTCCCATCCAAATATATAAAATTAACTAATAGAATTTATGATGAAGTTGTTGAGAAAGGATTCTTTAGTAGATCGCCTCGAACTACAATTGGAATTTATGCAGGGATTGGAGTTTTGCTTATTGTTTTGGGAGTTGGATCAGTTATTCTATTATCTGCTTTATTAACTAATTTCTTAGGGTATATATCTATATTTACTATTGGAATTGCAGCAGCGACGGGAGGTTTTTGCCTCCTTGTTATTGCCAAATTTATGCCGGCAAAAACCTCTCTTGGCAGCAAAACATATGCTGATATTTTAGGATTCAAAATGTATCTTCATACAGCTGAACGTTACAGACTGCAAAAGCTTGGTCCTGATGAATTTGAGAGATATCTATCTTATGCAGTTGTATTCAAAATTGAAAAAGAATGGGCAAAGAAATTTGAAGGTATTTATAATAAACAGCCTGATTGGTTCGAAGGTGACTATAATGTATGGAATGCAATAATAATTTCAAATTTCTTAAGTAGTTTTAGAACTGCAAGTGTCAGCGGTATGACTCCGGTCTCGAGTGCAAGTGGTGGTGGATGGTCAGGTGGGGGCGGTTCATTTGGTGGCTTCTCCGGTGGTGGAGGTGGAGGCGGGGGAAGCGGTGGATGGTAAGATTAAAATCTTTTAGAAAATATTTTTTCTATCTTTTTTGCTAAATTAGTAATCGTAGTGTTGTAATTTTTACTTAAATAATCTTCACTTAAAGCTAGTTGACTTACATGATATCCATATTCAAATATAAATTGAAAGATAATTGTCCAAATGAGGGAAATAAGTATTATTTGTAAATCTGGGAAAGGATTAAAAAACAAAATCAAATTATAGACAACAAAAAAGCTAAAAAATATATTTGGGAATATAAAGAATATCTTACGATTTTGCGAAATTACAAATAAAATGTAACCTATCATCCTAATTATAAATAGTATTAAAAAGATTAAGGTTATAAGGGAATCAATATTTACAGAGATAATGTAAACAAAAAAAATAAAATAAACAATCGTGTCAGTTAATTTATCATCTCTATTGTAACCCTTTAATGAAATACCAAACCCTTTTAATGCTCTCATATCAATCCAGTCTAGGTAAATTGCAAATAATACAGTTAAAAGTGGGTTAATGAAAACTCCAATCGCAAAAAAAATTCTAAAAGAATAAATTAATAATTTTATAAACTTCTGACCTTGAATCATACATTTATTTTATAGAATTAATTAAGCATTGCAATACTCTTAAAGTTTTGTGACAATTAATTACTATTTAATTTCCTTATGATAATGCAGGATTTTAGCTACGAGTCCAGATTAGTCAAATATAAAGATAATTATATACAAGCCTATTCTATTGGAAGTGGTGATAAGGTAATCTTCTCTTTCCCAAGTTTTCCACATTCAGGATTAACATATCTTCTTTTCTTAAAAGACTATAATCTTACTAAATTTAAATTTATTACTTTCGATCTTCCAGGTTGGATTGGTTATTCAGAAAATGTATTTAAAAATGGAGACTATGATCTAGAAGTTTGTATAAATATTGCAAAACATATTTTAAAAGAATATTCTGTAAAAAAATTTAATGTTATTGGATATTCTTTTGGTGGAGCACTTGCATTAAAATTTGCTTATGAGATGGAAGACAGTATTGATAAAATAGTTCTAGTTTCAACCATAATAAATTCAAAAATAATTGCTAATTTAAATACTGTAAGAGCAGTTAAGCTTCTAAAAAAGATAAATAAGCCTTCTATTTTATTAAGAATAATACATAACAGAGTTAAAAAATTTACAAAATTTATAATCGCAGAAGGGATCATGCCTGAAGAACTTCTTTTAAAATATATAGATATGTCACAACATATTAATGCTAGAGTACTGTTAGAATCGATTTTCACGTTGTTTAATTCCGATTTAACCGAAGTATTATTAAATCTAAAAGATAAAAAAGATTTTCTAATTGTAAATTCAAAAGATGAAGCTTCAATGTTTAGAATACAAGCAGAATTTTTGAGAAGACATTTAGACAACGAAAAATCTATCTATTTGCATGGTACGCATGATGATTTTTTGCTTAACCCACATAAAGATGTAGTGAAAGAAGTAATTAATTTCCTAATAAAATAAATTTTTTAATTTTTCTCTTCAACTGTTATTTTCTTGGTGCTACAATTCGGAGTCAATAAAATAATTTTCCTTTAGTTTTTAAATTTCATAAGAATGGCAACTAATATGCATGACCAGCTTCCTTGTCCTAATGGTGGTTTCCCAGGATTTACCCATCTAGGTTTACAAGATCAAATTAATCTAGTAACTAGGTTAGGAAGAAGAAATGATACAGTAACAGTAGTTCGAAATATGAGAGATCATATGCCATCAATTGATGATATCAAAGCACAATATTCCCAGATTAGAAATGAATATACTGAACTTGATAGGTTATTTCATAATGGTTGCACTTTAGAGAAAAAAAGAGCAATAGGAAGAAGAATGCAGGAAATAAAAGAGTTTTGTGGTGATATTGAAAGCTACTTGGGCAGTTCTTTAGAATCTTAATTTATTCTTTGTAAAACTAAAAGGCGGCGACTTAAAGTCGCCGCCTTTTCAAACTCTATATTGCAAATTACTTATCCTCAGCTCCTAAAATCTTATCCATTAAACCTCTAGGAACTTCTGCATAATGTGAAGGTTCCATATTTGGAGCTGCAGTTCCTGAAGTAAGATTTCTTAAATCTGAGACATATCCAAATAATTCCGCTAATGGAGCTTCTGCCATAATTTCTTTTGTTTTTCCTCTCTGTATCAAATTCTTAATAATTCCTCTTTTTGAAGAAAGATAACCTGTTACTGCTCCTACATGCTCTTCTGGAACATTAATTGTTACAGTCATGATAGGCTCTAAAAGTGCCGGATGAGCAGCTTTCATTAAATTTTTAAATCCATAATAGGCACAGATTCTGAAAGTATCAGTATTTGAGTCAACTTCATGATAAGTTCCATCAACAATTTCAACTTCAACATCTACAACAGGATATCCGCCAAGTGGACCTGACACCATTGACTCCTGAACTCCCTTATTTATTGAAGGAATATATTCTCTTGGAATTGCACCCCCTTTAATGTGATCAACAAATTCATAACCAGCTCCTCTTTCTCTTGGTCTTATTCTAAAATCAATATCAGCGTATTGTCCTGCTCCTCCTGATTGCTTTTTTAATAATTCTCTATGAGCGCCTTCAGTTGTTACAGTTTCTCTGTAAGCAACTTGTGGTTTACCTACATTAACTTCAATTCCATATTCTCTTTTTAGAATGTCAACTTTAATATCCAAATGAAGTTCTCCCATTCCAGCAATAATAACCTGACCTGTTTCTGGATCAGTTTCTGCTTTAAATGTTGGATCTTCAGAAACTAATTTCCCTAGTGCTTCAGATAGTTTTTCCTGGTCAGATTTTGTTTTCGGCTCAATTGCAAATTTTACAACTGGTTCTGGGAAGGTAATACTTTCAAGAACAATAGGTTTTGATTCGTCACAAATAGTTTGTCCAGTTCTCGTATCCTTAAATCCAACAATAGCTGCAATATCACCAGCTCTAACTTCCTGAGCTTCTTCTCTATGATTTGCATGCATCATTAAAATTCTACCAACTCTTTCTTTTCCTCCAGTTGAACTATTATAAATATAAGTTCCGGATTGTAACTTTCCAGAATAAACTCTAAAGAAAGCTAAATTTCCTACATGTGGGTCCACTGCCAATTTAAATACTAATCCGCAGAATGGATCAGTATCATCTAAATGTCTTGTAATTAATTCCCCTGTTTTTGGATCAGTTCCTGGAATTTCATCTTTATAAACATGTTCTTCTCCGGTTTCTTTGTCAGTTCTTGTAAAAGATTTATCATGTGGAGATGGAAGATATCTGCATACATTATCAAGCATCGCCTGAACTCCTTTATTTCTTAATGAGGAACCAGCCATAACTGGGAATAACTTTATAGCCATTGTTGCTTTTCTAATTCCGGCAATTAATTCTTCTGGAGTAATCTCAATACCATCAAGATATTTCATTGCAATATCATCATCTGCATCTGCAACTGCTTCAATTAATTTGTTTCTGTATTCTTCTGCTTTTGACTTATATTCTTCAGGTATTTCAATAACTTCTATCTCTTTACCTTCTTCGTCTTTATGTATTCTTGCCTGCATATGAATAAGATCAATAATTCCATTGAAATCACCTTCTATTCCTACTGGCAATGAAATCGGAACAGCTTTTTCACTCAAATGGTCAACAATACTATTATATGATTTATAAAAATCAGCTCCAATATTATCTAGTTTATTAATGTAACAAAGTCTTGGTACTCTGTATTTTTCTGATTGGAACCATACTTTTGAAGATTGTGGCTCAACACCCATCTTTCCATCAAAAACAACAATTGCTCCATCAAGAACTCTTAAAGATCTTTCAACTTCTGCAGTAAAGTCAACATGACCTGGTGTATCAATAATATTAATTCTGTAAATCTGATCATCTAATGTCCAGAATGCCGTTGTAGCAGCTGATTGGATTGTAATCCCTCTCTCTCGTTCTTGTGCCATAAAGTCCATTTCTGCTGCTCCTTCGTGAACTTCTCCTGTTTTATGTTTTCTTCCTGTGAAGAATAAAATTCTTTCTGTTGTTGTAGTTTTCCCTGCATCAACATGTGCAATAATACCTATATTTCTATAGAAATGAGTATCTCTAACCTTTGAATAATCTAAGTGACTCTCGGCCATATTCGTTACAAAATTCAGATATAAAATAAATGATAAAATTGGGATAAAACCTTTTTATTCATGCTTGCGAATTATGCCAGAAAATACAGGAAAAGTCAAAGTGCATTAAGACATTCAAGATTTAATAAATGCCTCAACTATTAAAGATTCCGCTTCTTTATCACTAAGACCTTTTGACTGAAGGTAATACATCATTTCCTTGTCTATGTAGCCAATTGTGGCGCCATGGCCAGCTTTAACAGCTGACTCCTTGATTTCAAGACTTGGAATTGCTCTGGCCATGGCGCCTTCACTCAGCAGTAAACAATCTATTTTCAAGTATGTATCTGTATTTATAGCTGATTTTTCAATCCTCAAAATACCTTCAAAGTCAAATTTTGCCTTATCAAAAAGTACTGCTTTAATATTAATCCTTGATTTTATATCCGGTTTTCTATGAATAATAACTATTTTGGATTCAGACTTATTTTCTCCTTTCCCAATATATACTGCACTAATTTCACAATTTTCAGAAATCTCAATTTCTTGAGTTTTAGTTATATCTATCTTGAATTTTTTCATGAAGTTATTATAGCAAGTGAATCAAAGCAAATTTACTGGATTTCTCTGAACGAATAAGATCTATCAGCTATATCTGCCGAAAATATAGCGATAAATTTAGGATCATATTTTATTACAACACCTGGATCTGTTAAATTTGCTTGATAATTCAAATCTCTATGTAAATTTAAAGTTTTAGCTACTACTCCACCTAGGATATAAAGTCCCTGATATTTATAAGATGAACCCAATAAATTATTTGTATTACTTGAGAACGTACCATCTGTAACTAAATATGCATCAACTATTTCATAATTTGGTGGAGTTGATGAACTAACTGATATGTAAGGGGACTTAACCGACACAGAGGTAACTGAAATATTTCCCTTTATGACAAACATACATGCCGAGCTATCTGTATCATTTTTTAATTCTGGATTTATTGTGAGATTCCCTCCCACAAGAATTATTGCTTTAACATCACAAGTCGAGGCTCCTA
Organism: uncultured bacterium; assembly: GCA_963700155.1. Lineage (GTDB taxonomy): Bacteria > Patescibacteriota > Dojkabacteria > J137 > J137. The sequence goes on from OY969472.1 coordinate 332,326, forward strand.
ACGACAAATCACCACTTTGTTCTAGAATTGTTTTACTTCCTGGAGAGACGCCAATTAAAGTGGAAATCTTTCCTCCGAATCCCATATTCCCGGTTTTTTTTACTATAGTAGTAGCTTTATTCTTTTCTACTCTATCTTTTACCAAGTCATACCATTTAGTAAAATTTGTTGTTTTCGATGGTGCAACAGACTCATCAATGTAGTTTATTGCATAAGTATCAGATTTTGAAATTCTTAGAGATGGGATTGCTGGTGTGCCACTCACAACCGAAAAAGTTGCTAAATATGGAGTTCCTGTATCGCCTCCAACAATTGATCCAGAACCAGAAAAATCGGCTACTATTTGATCGCTACTTTTTACATAATTATAAAACTGTACATTATCTAATGCTCCTGTAAATGCAACAGACCCATTTACTCCGATACAAGGATTTGTAGCCATAACAAAGTTTGCTGTATTACCTAGATTCGTAACTCCACCAGTACTTCCAGATCCTTTTAACACCGAATCAACGTACATCGATATACTTGGGCCCGATCTAGTTATTGTAATAAAATGCCAATTATTATCATTTATCTGCTGACTGGTTGACACTCCTTTATAATTTGTTCCGGATGCATCCTGATCCAACTCCATACTTATATATCCATTTCCATAAATCAAATTCCAAAAGCTAGCATGTGTACATACCAATCGCTTTGAAATAATATAAGATGTTGCAGCACTATTCGTCTTTATCCAAAACTCAATACTAAAATCTCTCGTTCCAAAATTACCAATACTTGAGTTAGTACTAACACTATTACTACCATTAAAATTACCTGCAGTACCTTCTACCCCAGATACCCAAGAAGTTCCAGTTCCACTAAAAGTTCCATTATTTCCTCCACTGCTGTCACTAACAGTTGTACCAGTACCCTCATTGAATTTCCAATTTGCTATTGGAAGACCTTTTGAATAACTATACGCAACTTCACTTGCAGATCTTGCATAATTGTATATTTCTGCTTCATCAATACTTCCATTTAATGGGTAACTTGCATCACCTCCAATATAAAAAGTTTTATTAGCTGTTGCATACCAATTACCTACAAAATTTTGTTGAGATAATAAAACTCCATCTCGATAGAAATAAGCATATGCTCCATCATATACAACTGCATATTGGTGCCATAATCCATCAAATTGAATAGCATTTACAGAAACCACATTTCCACCAAATACTGCAAATCTAAACGAACTTCCTATATATTCAACTGCCAAACCACCAGCTGAAGGAACTTCTAATAATCTACTTGTATGTGATACAGAGGACTTTAACCAGAAAACCACTGATAGTTTACTTGATGAATTAAAATTTAATGTTGAGCCGGATGTATATGATAAAGTTGCACCAGCGCCGCTTCCATTTTTTGTAAATGCATTACCATAACGACCTGTTGAGAATGATCCAGATGAAATAGTAGCAGTATAACCACTATTACTTGAATCACTAATTATTGAACCAGAACTCTCATCAAATTTCCAATATGCAATTGGAGCAGTCCCAATATCACCTGGAATTGTTCCATTTCCATAGGTAGATTGATAAGTTCCTGTAAAAGGAACAGTAAAACTTGGGTTGTCAGGAATATTCACACTAAACCCCTGATTTGCAGAGATATTCCCTTGATATGCGTACAACCAAGGTGTAGGTTGAGAGACATCTTTGTTAACGCTAGCATAGTTACATGCTGAATCCATTCCATCAAGCCTGAAATTAAAAGTATTACCTTGAGATGTACTTGTATCGCTATAATTTCTTGTTGGAGCTGTTAAATAGTTACCCAAATTTACACTTCCTCTATGGGTATTTGGTGCAAAATTAAATTGGAGATCTTGCCCAATAGTATTATCTCTTAAGCCCCCTGTACTATCGGGGCGAGTGATATAGTTAACTACATCAGATAAAGTCCCGTTATCACTCGCCCCATATGTAACATTTAAAGTCTGGTTTGAATTATAAGATGGGCCAGTTATTGTTAAAGTTGGATTTGTTGTATCAATTGTCCAAGTATCAAGTTTTTTAAACATGAAATTATTTGAGCCAGTAGCATAAGAACTTACCTCAGTCCCATCAGAATTTCTCATATAAACCGTTCCATATACATTATAGGTACCACTAGGGAATGTGTTCTCGAACCTAATTTTATAAATTGATGTACTTGAATTACCTGATACAGTCATCTTTGAACTTACACCAACATCTATAAGTTTTCCAGTTCCATTCTCATTAGTCTCATCACCACTTGAAATAATTGGAGCAAAAGTTACACCATCATTTTTTAGTGTTGCTCCTTGACCACCTGGATTTAAATCTACAGCTATAGCTTTGCTATTTGCAGATTTCTGAAACAAAGTGCCTGCATCTATATAGGTATTATTTTCAGAATAAGTTCCTGTTGTTGGAACGAAAACTAAAAAGCTTCCAAGGAATTGATCAGATTCAGTATCTTGATAAGTAACTGAATATGTTATTGGATTCTCTGTTAACCCACTTGAATTATCCCACCTTCCAGAAATACCACTTGATAAAGAACATGTATCAGCTTGTGTAAATGAATGCGAAGTTTCAGTTGGAGTACTATTTATAGTGAAATTCCAAACTGCTGAATTGGCATTATTTGAGCCATTAGTTTTTTGAACAAACCAACAATAAGTTGTCCCCCAATTTAATCCACTCGCTGTTGTTGAAAGTGTGCCTTGAGGTAACGTTGCATACTGTGTATAAGTTCCAGTACAACTCGCACTTAAAAATACTTTATATTGGTTACTTTGTGGACATCCTGTACCCCATCCTGTTGCATCAGTCCAACTTAAATTTACCGAATTATTTGGAATAGCTGAACCAGTTGATGGAGAGCTTAACGTTGCTGCTCCAGGGTTTGTTGATGTACAACAAGACTGAGTGTTGCACGATCTTGTACCTCCACATGCATTGGTCTGCGTTCCACCTCCACAAGCAACTGAGCACGAACCCCAGCTATTAGAATCACAGCATGCTTGAGTATTACAATACCTAGAATGTCCACATCCATCATATTGAATTCCTGTTCCACATGATGCAGAACACGAACCCCAGTTTGGAGTACAAGTTGGAGGTGGAGGACAGCTTCCGCATGTATGACTTCCATCAGGACAAGTTATCGGGACTTGGCATGTACCTGAAAAAGATGGAGAACAATAATAAATTCTTGTACATAAAGAATCTGAACAAACAACACAACCAGCTCCATTTCCACAACACTGAGTTGCTGCATCTACATTCTTAGAGTACAAAACTCCCAATATAAAAAAACTTAAAACAATAAAGAAAAAAATATATTTTTTCATATTATATAGAATTTAAACATTCCAATCTATCAAATGGGTATTTGATAAAATTTGATAAACCCCCATATGAATTATCCAATTTATCTGAATAACTCGGATTATTAATATAAATTGCTAAAACCTTACAATCTCGAGGGGGCAATAAGTTACTGGTCTCACCTTCATTAATATGACTCCATTCCCCTAACATAGTTTCAAGATTAGTTTTTTCAAATGAATTTAATGGCAACTTAACCTCATCTTTTGCACTGTTAAATATAGAAAGATAACGATCATTAATATCTTCCAAGTGTAAGGTATAACTAAATTTTGAAGTATTTAGATAGTAAACCGTGAAATTATCTCCAGGAAAAGAATGTCCTGATAAGTCATCTTCTTTTTCTATATTAAAAAGAAGGTACCCACCGACAAATATTAAAATTCCAACAATTAATAAAATAGATGCAAAAATTATTTTTCTCACTTTAAATACAAATTAATATTATATGAATAAGTCCCTTGAAAATAGTAACTAACAATACTAATATCATATGAACTTCCTGATTGTAGATAGCTACTAAGTTGCTGTTTATCTATAGTTGAATAACTATAATCAGGTTGAAAGATACCAACTTTATTAGCAATTTCTGTAAACGGTATATCAACATTTACATCATTCTCTCTAAAATTTATAACAAAAAAGATACGGTCACTATTTACAACAGAATTTTTCAACGTTCCTAATATACTTCCTGAATTACCGACAGCATGTACATTAACATTATTAGAAACCAACCACTCACTGCTACTATACATGTCATTCCCCCAATAATTTATTTTATTATTGTAGTCAGAGTATCTATATATACAAAAAACAACAGCAATTAGAAACGTTATTATTGAAAATATCAAAAAAAGATTTTTTTTCATCAAAAAATATTAATACTACTTAATCTATCATATGAGTCTATCAAGGTAAACTTAAAATCAAAGGACTTCTCTAATAGAATATGATCGATCTGCTAAATCATTTCCAAACATAATCAAATACTTTGGGTTATATTTCACAACTACTCCCGGATCAGTAAGATTGGCTTGATAATTCAAATCTCTTTTCAAAGATAATGCATTCCCCGGAGCGCCATTAACAACCATTCCTCCATCTATATACAACCCTTCATATTTATTTGTAGAACCTGGAAGATTGTTTGTAAAAGTTTCAAGTTTCAAGTCAGTAATTATATATGCTTCAATCTTATCGTAATATGGCTGAGTAGTAGAATCTACAGCAATGGTAGGCGACTTGGCGGCCACAGAAGTAAGATTAACATTACCTTTAACTACAAACATACATGCAGAAGCATCATTATTCTCTACAAAATCTGTACTTAAAGTTAAATTACCACTAATAAGGAATATTACCTTAACATCACAAACTCCATTACTAATCGTCAAGTCGCCCCCCGATTGTTCAACTATCACTTTATCACCTACTGACACTCCAATTCCATTTGCAATACTTCCATCAATACTCATATTTCCACTCTTTGTTACTATTGGGCTTTTCTTATTTTTCTCTACTCTATCTTTTACAAGGTCATACCATTTAGAAAAATTACTTGATTTCGGTGGTTCGACAGCATCATTAGTATAATTTAGTGCATAAGTATCAGTTTTTGAAATCCGTAAGGTTGGTACTATAGTATTTCCACTAATAACAGCATAACTTGAAAGATAAGGAGTTCCAACATCATTGGCAAATGGTACTTTAAAGTTAGGATTATCTGGTATATTAACTTCAAAACCTAAATTCGCAGAAGCATTTCCAAGATAACTAATGATCCACGGTTTTGGTTCAGATACTCCAATTGTTGTTCCCGAAATATTACATGCATTATCTTTTGCAACAAGTTTATATGAATAATTAGCAGGTATTCCAGTTGTTTTATATTTATGTAAACCTAAATTACCGGTATTTATACCAGCGTTAGAACCTTGAGGATAATCATATGGTGTATTTCCTAAATTAATTACCCCGACACTTGAATCTGTTAATTGTGCTCCACTTGATTTATCAGACCAAATATAAGAATAAATTGTATATAATCCAGAACCTCCTGAATCTGTTGCACCCCAATTTACGTTAAAAGTTTGGTCAGTATTATAAGTAGGACCGGTTAAAACTGGGCCAGGATTTGCCAAATCAAATCTCCAACTATCTAATTTTATAAACACTTGTGAATCCAATGGTGTTGCATAAGAAGATACTATAGTTCCATCACTATTTTGCATTAATACCATCCCATATACATTATAAGTTCCGCTAGGGAATGTATTCTCCATTCTTATCTTAAAATTTGCTGTTGCAGTATCTCCACTTACAGTCATTTTAGTATCTACATCTGCTCCTAAGACAGTTGCATGGCCATTTTGAGTAGTTTCATCTCCACTTGTTATTCCTGACGACCACGTAATATTATTATTCAAGGTACTAACTTTACCATTGGAGTTATTAATTAAAACTCCTATACCACCAGCATTTATTGCTTCCTGCTCAACTGTATTAGCATTTACAGTTGGATTATTTTCTCTATATACTGGAACAAAAACTAAATAACTTCCTAAAAAAGTATCACTTTCTGGATCTTGAAAAGAAAATGAATAACTAATTGGGTTCTCGGTTTCTCCACTTGGATTATCTGCCCTTCCTGAAATCCCATCCGATATCTTGCAGGTATTGTCCTGGGTAAAATTATGACTTAAATTTATAGGTGTTTTATTCACTTTAAAACTCCAGACTGAAGAATTTTGAGTACTTTTGCTATTATTTTTCTGAACAAACCAACAATAATTTGCCCCCCAAGATAATCCACTAACATTTTTATTTAATGTACCTTGAGGTACACTTCCATAATTTGTATAAGTACCAGTACAATTTTGACTTATGAATACTGTATAAGTATTTGTGTTTGGGCATCCAGTGCCCCAGGAAGCTGAATCAGACCATTGTAAATTCACTGAGTTATTTGGAACAATTGAACCGTTAGCAGGAAAAGACAATGTTGCAGCTCCTGGGGCACTTACTGTACAACAAGATTGAGTATTACAAGCCCTAGAATGGCCACAGCCATCAGATTGAGTTCCTCCACCACAAGATTTGGAACATGCGCCCCAGTTTGGAGTGCAACCTCCTCCTCCTCCACCAAGGCAGCATCCCATATTAACTTCTCCATCACCATTTCTAAAACATCTAACACCTACATTAGGAACATTTTCTGTATGAAATCCTGAGTCACAGGGGTTGCACTCTGGAGCGCATTCTGCAGAAACCCCAATTATAGAACTAACAACTCCTGAACTTGAGTAATTACTTCCAGTATTGAAAAAGGAAATTACCCCAAGTATAAAAAGTGTTATTAAAACAACAGTTTTAAGTTTTTTAAAATAATTCATAAACTAAAAGTTTCAAAAGAATTCTCTAACTTATCCTTACATGAAATATATCTTACCAAGTCCTTATCATTATTAATATTTTTAATATCAATTTCAATATTAAAATACTTGCATGTATTCTTCGGGACTAAAAGCTCTCCACTTACAAAAAAATTATCAAGAAAATCATTTGCAGTTTTATCTTTAATAGGAAAACTAAACGTCTTATTGTTTTCATTAACCAAACTTAAAACATCATTTTGTAAATGTATATTTACTTTTGAAGTATCAATATAAATAGAATCATAATCATAGTTTTGTATAGTAGTATTAGCTAATTTATATATAGTTAAACCAATAAAAATTATTGAAAGTAATAATAATATTAAAATTAAAAGTTTTCTCAAAAATTTAATTTAATAAATAAAACCTGCTTACATAAGGATTTCCTTGTGTACTTTCTGGATAAGATATCTCAAGATCAATTCCACCTATACTCTTTAATTTATCAATAAAATCTGAATGATTTAATGATTCAGTTTTTAAAGAAACTGTATCAAAATCATATAAACTTCCTGTAAGATATGAATTAGGAATTGTTAAATCCATAGTTGATTTATTATTATCGTCACCTCCATTAAATTCTCTTAAAGTTGCTTTAGCAAAATTCCCAGTTTCAGGCAGAAATTCTAATGCACTAACGAATCCACTATACTCTTTTCTATGAATGATACTTTTTAAAGAAGAATTGTAATTAAAATCATAAAGCCAGCTAACAGATGAAGTTTGAGAACTTTGCTTAAGTGAACCTATTAATCCCCCTGTGGAATTACCAGTAAAAAAGATAAAAATAACAAATGAAATTATCAAAATAAAAATGGCTATAACTACACCAATATTTTTCCTTAAGTTTTGCATTTCAGCTTCAAAAAATTAACTTAAATTCATTATATATAAATGATGTACTTATATCTATTCTTTTAAGAGAAAGCTAGTAAATTTTTAATTGGGACATAAGAAGTTCTGTGAAGACTACAAATACCGAATTTATGAATTGCAAATCTATGCTCTTTTGTTCCATACCCCTTATGTTTTGCAAAACCGTAATTGGGGAATTCCAAATCTAATCTTTGCATTAATCGATCACGCTCTACTTTTGCTAAAATTGATGCTGCTGCAACAGAATAAAAAGTAGAATCTCCTCGAATTTTTTTTAGTGAATTCTCACTAAAATCTTTAGAAAATTGGCCATCAATTAAAAAATATGTATGGCTATCATCATATTTCTCAATGACTTCTGTTATTAAATGTTCAACAGTTTTCCCAATGCCAATACTATTAATTTCTTTTAAGCCTCCAAATAAAACTGAGTATTTATGAGTAGAAAGAAAAGAATACACCTCAGATCGCTCATCTTTTGTTAATTGCTTGGAATCAGTTACTTTTTTTACTGGTTTAGAATCAAATTCATAAATATATGCACCAACTGCTACAGGACCTGCCCAACATCCTCTTCCTACTTCATCGATACCGATAATTCGTGTATACATACCTGTGCTGAGAAGTTCTTTTTCATGTTTTGGAGTTAAAAATTTTTTCTTTTTCTTCATTAAAAAATTAAATATTTACATTAGTTTGTATTTATCCTGCATTTTTTTTAAATACTCATCAGGCAAAGGGGCTGTGGGTTTTGTATCCAAAGATACCTGATGAATTGATTCTTTAAATTTTTCATCATCACCTCTGAAAATTTTTACATGAGCATGAGAAACATCTTCACCCATAATAAAAGAATATATTGAATCTTGACCTGTTACTTTTTGAAAATGCTTTGCAATCTTTTGAGCTACCCTAAAAAGACCTTCTATGTTATCTACATCCCAAACCCATCTAAAGTGTTTTTTTGGAATCAATATTGTATATCCTTCTGTTTCAGGATAGATATCTAAAAAAGCTAAGAATTCATCATCTTCGTAAATTTTATAAGAAGGTATTTCACCTTTTAAAATTTTGCAGAAAATACAATCATCCATATTTTCAAATATAAAACAGAAATTAATTATATTGTAGCATACGATATTAAAGTGAAATTAAGATGAAATAGAAACAAAAAAGGGCGGCAATTTTTGATTGCCGCCCTTTTAAAATCTTAATTTATTATTTAATTTTATTCTTTATCAATAGATTCTTCTACAACTTCAGCTTCCTGAGAATTTTCATTTGAAGTATTGTCAACTTCAGATGTAACTCCTAATTCTTCAGGTGTCATTACTGCTTCTTCAGCTTCTTTATGTTCATCAATAAATTCCAACTCATCATCTGAAACAAATTGAGCTTTACCTTTCTTAATTCTCATTGCATTCTTTCCTACTCTCTTTCTCATAAAGAATAATTTTGATCTTCTTACCTCTTCTTTTTTGATAACTTTAATTTTCCCAACATTTGGAGAATAAATTGGAAGTTTTTTCTCAACTCCATATCCCTTACTTATTTTTCTAACTGTAATCATTCTATCTGTCCCGCTACCGCTTACTGAAATTACCAACCCTCTAAACTTCTGAACTCTTTCTCTTTTTCCCTCTTTAATCAAAGTATCAATTTCAACAGTATATCCAGGTTTTAAAACTGGAATTCTTTTGTTCAGCATCTTTGATTGTACTTTTTTTAATACTTCTGTGTTCATGATTATTTAATTTAAAACAAGGAATTATAACAGGAAATATGATTAATTAACAATGGTATTAAGAAATTTATTGCTTTTAGGACATAAATTTTAATGCTATAACATAAGTAGTTAATATAAAAATATGGTAATCCTAAAACTACATCCTGTTTTAGAAGATAGAGGATTTTTAAATCAGCTTCCAATTGAGATAAGAGAAATGATTGCAGCAGATCATAAAACTGCTAAATTACTAGATCAGTATGCAAAAACAATCGATGATATCGAATTTCTTGAAGATCGTGTTAGTGGAAGGAAATACAAATTAATAAATGATCATGAACTCAGTTGGGATTTAAAAAATTTCTATATTGAACAAAATGAGTGTGAACAAAGGCAAATAATAAAATTAAATGAAGATTTACATTTTTTAAAAATAAAAATTTATAGAAGAGCTGTTAAATTAAACAAAAAGTGGAAGTTTTTAGATAGATTTTTCTCCAAAGAATATGAATTTTGGGAAAATCTTCTTAAAAATGTAAATCTTGAAGGATAATATAAATTAACATATCTCTATTGCCTTTATAGCCATCATTAAGTATAATTAAGCCGTTAAATTAAAGGATCTAATATGTCAAAGACACAAGGACCAACATACAATCCAAGCAAGATCAAAAGAGTTAGAAAATTTGGATATATTGCACGAAAATCCACATCTGACGGTAAAAAAGTTCTAAAGAGAAGAATTCTTAAAGGCAGACATACTCTAACTGTTTCAGAGGAATTCGGCACAAAGATGGCAAAGAATAAAAAATTCTCCAGAAGAAGATAAATTTCTTAAAGATTTTTAAATTTAATAATTAGGTTATTAAGTCTACTTAGAAGTTCATCGTTTTCAGGTTCTAAATTGAGTAATCTTTTTAAACTTAAAATTTCATTTCTAACAGATCGTTTTTGCATTCTTGAATATACATTTTCCAGTTCTTTATCTAAATATTTTATTTCAGTTGCATCGAACATAAGCATATCTTCTAAACTTTTTTTTGAATCTTCATCTAAAAATTGTGATATTTTCAATAGATCTTTGTTATCACCTGCCTTATAGTATTCTACAAAAATTTTCTTACAGACCTCATCTTTAAAAAAAGATTCATTAAGATCTTTAAATTTGGAAATTGAATCAGTTTGTATTAAAAGCGAAAGGAAATATCTTTCTATTTTTTGTACTGGTGAAATAGTTTTAGAAGAACTTGGAATTTCTGACTTATCTGAATCTTCTTGAGGGGCGAGCCGAAGGCTCGCCCCTTTTTTTAACTTTTCTCTTAAAATCTCTTCATCAATTTCTAATATCATAGCAACTTCTTTTATATAATGACTTAACTCAACTTCATTTTTAATTGATTTTAGTACTGGGAATATTTTTTTATCAAAAGTTGTCTTACCATCTAAAGCATTCAAATCTAAATCTGAAGATAGTTTTTCAATCAAATATTCAACAGTATTTTTTGCACTTTTTACTCTTTTTTCCCATTCATCAGGTACCTTACAAATTAATTCATCAGCATCTTGAAAACCTGTAATATCAACAACTTTATGTTCTAATCCAATAATCTCTGCTAGTTCTAATCCGCGAATTAAAGCTTTAGTTCCAGCATCATCAGTATCAAAACAAAAATAAATTTGTTCACAAAATCTCTTAATTAATTTAGCTTGATTTAACGTAAAAGCTGTACCAAGTGGAGCTATAATATTTTTTATTCCAGCTCGATGAGATGAAAGAATATCAATATTACCTTCAACAATTATGACAAAGTTTTCCTTACGCATTGTTTCTTTAGCCTGAAAGATTCCATATAAGATTTCATTCTTTTTATAAACAAGTGTTTCAGGGGAATTTAAATATTTTGGAGCAAATTTGCTTTCCCCAATATATCTTCCACTAAATCCTATAATATCGCCTCTTAGATTAAAAATAGGCTGAAGGAGTCTGTTCCTAAATTTATCTATTATACTTTTCTCTCTTTCAACCAAGAGTCCCCATTTTATTAATTCTTGTTCACTAAACCCTTTAGAAGTTAAGAATTTTTTTAAATTAGTTCTTGAGTTTGGAGCAAATCCAATCAAAAAGTCCTCAATTCTTCTTGCATCAATTTGTCGTTTTTGAGCATATTCTCTTCCTGGTTTACCTGTTTTATGAGTTTTTAAAATATAGTTATAAAATTTAGCAGCTAAAGTATTAGCTTCAACAATTCTTTTTTTCTCTTCTTCAAGTTTTGAATCTTTTGAAAAGTTATTATTTTCTAAAGTAACACCAGCTTTTTCTGCGGCAAGGCGGAGAGCGTCTGGAAATTCAAGACGCTCAATTTCTTGTATAAAATTTATTACGTCACCCGCCTTGCCGCATCCAAAACACTTATATATTTGTAAACTTGGGTTGACCATGAATGATGGTGTTTTTTCCTGATGGAATGGGCAGCAGGCTTTGTAATTTGCTCCGGCCCGTTTAAGATCTGGAACATAAGATCCGATAACTTCAACTATATCTAATTTTGCTTTTACATTTTCTATGTCAGACATATTTTTAATGAGAATATTTTGATTGTAACATTAGTATTACCACTAATTTAAAATTCAGGATATCCTAATAACTTGTATAGTGCTCTTCGATAATCTAATGTTAATAAATTTGAATTTTGAATGTCTTTAATTTCTGGAACACTTTTTTCACCTATTGGAATATCTTCTGTTTCATCAATAAATCTTGGATTGCATAATTCAAAAAACCTGAATCTTTTGCCCTCTGGGACTATCCATGTAAATATCCAGTTTTCACCTAAAAAAATCACATTATTCCTGTTCCTTATCGCATTCCAATAGCCTTGATAAACTTTTTTATCTGGAGCTTGGGCAAGAAAATATGCTTCACCAGCAACTGGGACCTCCATAAAAACCCGCTTTGAAGAAAAATATTGAATTGGAGTTCTTTCTAAAACTATTATGTCTGCAAGATCAATATTTTTATCATAATTTAATACATCAGTTCCTTCAATTAGATACATATCTATAAAAATACCCCTATTTTGCATTGAATCTTCTTTTCTCAACAATCTTACCTTATATGTTTGACCCCCAATTTTAAAACTATCTAATTTCCCATTTTTCATTATGTGTGAAAAATCACTATCAGGACTAGGCTTAACGATTGGAATATCTATTTTTGAAATATTTATTTTTTTCATCTTATTATGAACACATTTTAACATTAGGATAAAAATTTCAGTTCTGCTAAAATTTATCTAATATATTTTTAAAAAACCTTATGAATATTTATATTGCATCTGACCACGGAGGATTTGAACTTAAAAATAAACTTGTAGATTTTTTAACTGCTTCAGTTGAACTTTCACAACAGTTAGGAACATTGTCTATAAATGACTTAGGTCCAAATGAGTTAATTGAAGAAGATGATTATCCTGATTATGCTTTTAAAGTTGCTGAAAAAGTTGCAGAAAGTTTAGGTTCTTTGGGCATTTTAATATGTAGATCTGGTAATGGGATGGTTATTGCTGCAAATAAAGTTAAAAGGATCATATGCTGCCTTAGCTTTCACTGAGAAACATGCGCAGATGGCAAAAAATGATGATAATGCAAATATATTATGTTTAGATTCTGATTATGAAGATTTTGAAACACATAAAAAAATTGTCATAGCTTTCTTAACTACTCCATTCTCTAATGAAGAAAGACATCAAACGAAGGTTTAATAAAATAAAAGCCTTCGAAGAAAAGTAATCATTGTTAATAATAAAAAGCGGGCCGTAAACGGCCCGCTTTCTTAAATCATTTATAATTTAATTGTATACTAGAGTAATAACAGAAGTAGTATTCCCATTATCTACTCCATCAGAAATTCCAACAGTTAATGTTTTACTATCTTTCTGAGCTTGAATTGAATAAGTCGATAAGTAGTTAGAATCTGTTGTAATTGTCCATCCATTTGTAGCCAATTCAGATTTATAGAATTGATAAATATCTGAAGATTTTGCATTTGCAGATAAGACCACATCTATTTCCCCGTTTGAGACGCTAGAACCTGAAACCGATGCTCCTGTATACACTGGTACATCTGAAGGGAAACCATCCGGTAAATTTGTACCAAATGATACATTATTATCACTTGTTGAGTTATTGTCATTCGTCATATTATCACCTGATGAGTTTTGATCTTGTTGTGCATTAGATACACTATCCTGCAATTGATTTAAAATATCGTTTGCACTTCTATTTGTAAAATAATAAACTCCTGCTCCGGCTAACCCTAAACATAGACATAAAAGTAGCACAACAACAATTATAATTATTAATGCCTTATTGCCTTTCTTCTTAGGCATATTTGAATTCGTGCTCATATCAGCCGGAGCTGGCTTATTTTCAGATTGTTCCATAGTTTTTGTTTCGTCTGCCATAAATTCTTTTTTAATAAATAATTATTTTTTAATAGAATAGTTTATTAATGTTGCACTTCCAGCAGGTCCAGTACTGTCTGAAAGTCTTAATGTAATTTTAGTACTACTGTTTGTTGCTTCAATCTCATATTCTACATTAGATTCAGAATAAACATCTTTAGTAATATCCCAGCCATTATCTTTCAGTTGATTCTTATAATAATTATAAACTACAGTTAAAGAATCAGGTGTAGTAAGTTCAGCACCTAATCCATCTCCTGTACTCACAACTACTTCAGAACCAGGATATGTTAAGAATTCTGTCGAAGGCTCTGATGGTTGCTCATTTTGCATTTCTTCAGTTGAAGTTTCATTATTATTTTCTTCATTTGTTGAATTATGCATAACATCAACTGGACTAGATACAATCGGAGTTGAAGTTGGTTGAGTTATAGTATCTTCTTGATTATTAATACTACTTTGTGGATTATAAGAAAATACTCCTAATAATAGTAATATTATAAGTAAAATGACTGCTCCAACCATAATTAAAATTAGAATAACCACTCTTTTCTTTAATTTCTTATCATTCTCACTAGATAAATCCATTTCTTTCTTTTGTCCTTCCATTGGTTGATTTTCTGTTGAATAATTCATTGTTAAAAATATAACAGGTACTATAAAAATGATATCAGTTTATAAATTTACACACAACAATTTACTCTTCTACTTTTATCATTTTATGGTTAAAATAGTCTAAGTTTAGTATAAGAAATTTTAACAACTATGAATATCTTTCAGGCAATAATATTAGGGTTAATTCAAGGCATAACAGAATTTATTCCAGTTTCAAGTTCAGGACATTTGTATTTAATTCCACAAATTTTAGGATGGGCTACTCCATCTACAATATTTATTGTAGTAGTTGATTGGGGGACTTTATTAGCATTGATATATTACTATCGAGGTACTATTTTTAAATATATAAAAGTTCTTGGGAAATTTGCGGCAAATCAAGGCAAGCTTGAAATAGGGGATGACAAAAAATCAATGATGATAATTATAAATATTATTATTGCCACAATTCCTGCTGGAATTATTGGATTCTTGGCAGAAAGCTTAATAAGTAAATTCTATGATAATCCTGAAAATTTCAAGCTTGCCTCACTATTCACCACTTTAGCAATGATTCTTGTTGGAATAATATTTATTTATACAGAAAAATTCTTTTTAAATAATAAACTTGAGATAACTAACCTTTCAGTTAAAAAGGCTTTTATTATTGGTATATCGCAAGCATTTGCATTCATCAGAGGTGTTTCAAGATCAGGAATTACTTTGTTAACAGGTGAGTCAATTGGATTAAAACCTTTTGATTCAGCTGAGTTTGCTTTTCTAATGAGCATTCCGATTATTTTAGCATCTTCTATTTATGAAACTTATAAATTATTATCACTTCCGCAAACTCAGCTGAACTCAGAACTTATGGCAGCTATTGTTGGATCATTCTTCGCATTTTTATCTGGTATTGTTGCAATCGAATTCATGCTTAAATATTTAAAAAAGCATGGTTTAAAAAATTTTGGAATTTATAGAATAATTTTTGGACTAATAGTATTAATAATTATAATCATTAAATAAACTAATCTTCAGTTGTAACTGTCCTAGTGATTCGATACTTTGATGAATTAAAACTAATAAATTCAATTAATTCTATTATCAAATAACCAACAATTGCGTATACGAGTAATGCAAAAATTGAAGAGAATTCAATTATAAATCCTCCTTCCAAGGTCGGAGCAGGAAACATTCCTAAAAATGGCCAAATTAAACCTTTAGAAGTCTCATATATCCAATTTACAAAAGGTGCTTGAGTGCTTGCTCCGAATAATTTTAATATAATTCTAAAAAGAATAAAAAGTTCTGCTATTCCCAATACAAAATCAACTAAATATATTAACGTTTTTGAAAATTTCATACTAATTTAGTAATAAGTAATATAGTTGTATATTATGAAGACTTTTTTAAGGCATATTAAATAAAATGTAAAACTAATGTAAAATTTTATTTGCTTGTAATCCAGACAAAAGTCTTTAGAATATTCTTTATGCTAAAGATTAAGAAGGAAAACTTAAGAGATCAGCTTTATTTTTTTAGAATTGTATTCACAATTGTAGATCTTGTTACTAACTCCTTCTATTATATTCTCCTGTTTAAAGTAACAAACCAGTTCACACCATTATTTATTGATATGATTATATATTTTCTTGCCCAATGGATAGGGTTAATTATTGGAAGTGTAATAATACCAAGGTTTGGATATATTAAAATTTTTAAAGCTGGATTTTTCTTTCATACAATTGCGATGATTTTATTGATTGTGAATATTAATAATCTAGTGTTTTTATATCCAATTTTCGCAGTATTAAGAAGCTTTCCTAGAGGACTTTATTGGGCAGTAAATAATAATTATCTTTTAAAAGAATTACCACAAAAAAGCAGGAGTATGGCAATTAGTGATATGGCTTCAATTACATACATATTACAAATTGTACTCCCAGTATTGATTGGAAGCACAGTAACCTTAGATGGTAATTACTCTATTCTATTTATCATAGCTGGTTCAATAAGTTTCGTTAGTTTATTCTTTCCTTGGAAATATAACAAAAAGCCAAAAACTCATATAACCATTAGTGAGATAAACAATATAATACGAAATAAAAAATTTAATTCTTTTGGAACACTTTTACTTTTAGAAGCAGGATTCAATGCATGTTTTACTTTAAGTTTTGCTATCGTTCCCTACCTTTTAATAAAAAATGAGTTTGGTGTTGGTGCTTTGTTAAGTTTAATAAATTTAATTGCAGCTATTTTTGCCTTCATGGAAAGAAGTAAAAAAGCCGAGAAAGTCAAAATAATATCTTATTTCGGGACATTTATAAGCGGAATTTCGAATATAATTTTTGTCTTAATTTGGAGCTTTCCAGCTTTAATTTTTAGGAGTATATTTTCAACTCTAGGAGACTCGCTCTATACACCTTTTATAGATAAGCTTGACTTAAATATTAGAGATAAAATATTAGGAAATAATATTAATCAATCATCATCTGAAATGATAATAGTAGTTGAAACAATTTTCACAGTAGGAAGAGTACTTTTTTTACTTTTATTCTTATTTCTTTTAGTAATAATAAATGATAATGAAAGCATCTTTAAAATTATTATCGCAATAAATGGTTTTTGGGTAATCTATTTATTAAGTAGTTTTATGAAGTTAGATAATTCAAAAAGAAAAACTATTAACCTACAAGAAAATATAACCTCAGAAAACAGTAATCCAAATTCAGTACAAGTTTAAGCAGCTTTTTTTGTTTTTGTTACAAACTTTACAATTTTATAAGAGACCTTTCTAGTAGGCAAAACAACTTCAACTACTTCACCAATTCTTGCATTATTAACAGCTTTTCCAATAGGTGAATCTGTAGAAATTTTACCCTCCATTGGGTTTGCTGATCTAGTTTCTTCTGATCCTACTAAAGTTATGACCTTAGATTGTTTTGTCTCAAGATTAGAAATCTCTACTGTTTCTCCAACAGAAACTATATCATCACTTTTATTTACTTCTACGATTTTAGCTAGTTTAAGAATATCTTCAATTTCACTTATCCTATTCTCATTCAAATCCTTCTTTTCCATTGCAACTTGATATGCATGGTTTTCAGATAGATCTCCTAAATCTCTTGCAACAGCAATTTCATCAGCAATCTCTTTTCTAAGAGTATTTTGTCTATTATCAAGCTCTTTTACTAACTCATCATATGCTGATTGAGTCATTTTTATCTCATTTTCGTTATTGTTTTTTCTTGGTCTTGCCATATTTTAATATTTTATTTCTATATAAAAAAAACTTCCCTTAATTCAAAATTGAACTATGGGAATGTATTATACACTAAAAGTGAAATATTTCGAACAGATCTTCTTAACGTTTTTACAATCACTGTATTATGGCACAAGTTTATTAATATTAAAAGAGGAACTTGATTACTGCTTCTTTATTGAAAGATTAACTGAAAAATCTGGATTAATAGTTTGGTTGTATACTAAGCTGTCATTTTGTTTGGAACCAACTGGTTCAAAACTTGTTAATATTAAATCAGGTTCAAAAACAATCTTTTGATCTAAATTTGTATCTGCACCTCTAATACTCATAGAATTAAGAGTAGCATTATAATTGCCATCCGAATTACTTTTTAATTTTGGATTTACAGCCCAGTCAAATTCAACAGATTTTTCATCAAGAATTTGTGCAACAGCACAAGTCTCATCCGAATATTCATTAATACTTACTTTATATGATTCTATTCCCTTTACTGTAACCTTATCTTTTTTTACTGATGAAGGTAGACAAATCGAGAGTCTTTGTGCTGAACCAAATACGGGAACTTGTACCACAGTCTTATAAGTTAGACCTAAGTTAGAATCGATTCTTATTTCATCAGACACATTAAAATTTAAATATCTATCTAAAGATACCATTGTAGGATCTTCAAGATTATATCCAAGTGAATAAAATGAATTTGCCTTTGAACTTTTTATTCCATTTAAACTATTTGATTTAACAAATGACTCATATTCAAGATCGGAACTATTAAATAGAATGCCTTGAGTAAGGGCTGAATTATGAAATGAAGTTATTATTTGAGGAAACAATCCTGAAATATTATTGAACATTAAGTTTATTGTTTGAGCCATTATATGCGCAGAAATTTCATGTTTAGCTGATAATGTTGAATTACCAATCTGTGATTTACCTAACTGGCTCAAAAAGTTATCTTTTTCATAATTCAGCCCTTCTACACTCACATCATTTCCATTGTTTTTAAGTATATCCAAAAGTTCTGAAAAACTCTGATAATTTATTGATAATACTCCCGAAATCTTTTGATCAAATGTATCATTAAATATTTTAGAAATACTATTTGAAAATACAGAATAATCTGAAATATTCTCAAGATTTGAATATGAAATATGATCTTTAGATACTGCTGTTAGAGATCTTTTATTAATCTCATCTAAAGTATTCTGATCAATGCTTTTATAATCAAACTTTACAGAATCTGGAGATTGTAATGTAGTTTTAGTTATTGCTCCATTATCTAATGTTACTAATAAAAATGCAGCAGTCTCACCACCGATTGGTTTTATCCTTGTACTATCCTGTAATAATATTAAGTATGTTTTTTTAGAATTAAGGCCTAATATTTCAGGCAGGTATTTTACAGATTCCAATGACTGCACTCCAGTTTCGTATTGCTTTAGTTTTAAATTCATATTAACCAAACCACTTACAAGAAATCCTGGTAGAACAGACATATCTACTTTTTGAGCTTGACCAAGCCCTTTCTGATATTTTTCAATTCCGGTAGTTAAATAAGGTTGTCTATTTACTAATTCCTCAAGATAATTTTGATAATTGGTGTTCGAAGTGCTCGTTGAAAGATATCCATCTGTTCCCGACCTAACCTGAGTATTATTTTGAAAATTATTAAGATAATCATAAAAAGGCTCAAGTGAATATTGTATGTTGCTTAAACCCTCAGCTGTTACTTGATAAGCATTAATCATATTTTTAAACTGAGAAAATTCATTATTTAAACCTAAAATTGAAGCTTCGGAATTAAAACTCTCTAGGTTTTCTTGGATATCTTTCAACGAGCTACTTAAAGTATCTGCATGCAGGTTTCCAGTACTATAATTACTTGAATCTATCGAATTAAATGTATTATTGTAAAAAGGTAGTATTGAAATTAAATCTCGTCCTATTAAAACTGAAGGTGAGAATACTCCAAAAAAGAATAAGAAAAATATTACAAATAAAAATAATAAAGTAACTATTTGCCCCGGTGACTTATTTTTAAATAGTGTAAAAGTATTCCCAAAGTCTGTAGAAAAATTCCATATTTTATTTGAAATTTTTTCTTTTAAAGTCTTATTGTGAGATATTTTTTTTGATTGAACATTATTATTTGCATTAGTAATACTTTGCATTTTAAGTTCTTCCTGTTTTTTTCTCTCCGCAATTAATCTTGAAATAGGTCCACCATATTGATCTTTTTTAGATTCTTCTTTATCTGCCAAAGACATAAAACTTTTTAGTTTATCAATAACATTATCTTGAGAAGGGTTGACTTTATTAGTTTGAGTTTCCAAAAGATAGATTTTTGCAGCCGCAACTGATTGAGTTATTGCTTTATCAATCGGAATTTTTGGAGTCCAACCTATTGCTGAAAGATTAGGTGCTGGTTTGTAAAGCCTAATTTCAGGAAGATTATCATCTTCATCAACAAATTGTATCTCCTTTGCATCTGCTTCAAGTTCTTGAACCTTATATGCAATCGATAAATGTGTAAAAGGATTAGGATAAGCTATTGAAAAAATCTCTCCTTTTGTATTTGCTGAAAATTGAGCTTTAATTATTCCATAAGCAGCATCCATTAAATGTACAAGCCACTCTGATTCTAGTCCATCTTTTGATAATTTTAGAGGCTGTTTTTCTACGACTCTAATCATCAGATCAGTGAAGAAAGTCTTTGTTGAGAAATCTAAACCTTCACCTATAATTTCACCTAATCGTACAATTCTTGCATCAAGGTTTGTTTTTTCTGAATATTCCATAACAAGACTTTCTGCATATCTTTGTACTTCCATTTCAGTATAAACAGTATGTCTTTCTTTTGAATCAACACCGTATTTAGCACTTAAATCATCGTAAGATAGACTTAATTGATGTGCTCTAATAGCTGTAGTTAATAGAAATTTAGACCCAAATTTATTTGCTAAATTTAAAGTATTATCAAGATAGTTAGAAAACTTTAGGAAATTCTGAGTAGATATTTTTGACATATAATCTAATGACTCATGATCAAAATAGAAAATATAGTCTAGTCTTCTTAATTCTTCATCAAGTTCAGCTAAGGTTGTGTAATCTATAAAACTTACTAATGATCCTTTTGGAAAAATATTTAACTTTGCAATATTCTCATCAGAATAATTATCAACAATAATCACATATCCTCCTTGTTCAATTAAAGAATCAACAATTTCTAATCCAAGTCTAGAAAGTCCTCCAACTATCAAAGAAGTTGGATATTTTATTGTATTCTTTAATCTGTATTGTTCCTGAATCATTTTGTCTGAATTTGTACTGGTTGCAACATTAAAGCTGCATCAATATTTAAATTTAGCCCCAATAATTTATCTCTATCACTTTGTTCCGAAGGTAAGATCGTAAATTCTAAATCATCATACCCTTTTTTAGAGATTATTATCGTGTGTTGACTATCCAATTTAAGATTAGCCGATACTGAATTACCCGAAATTTTAATATCAGAATCAGAATCTATTTTTAAAGTTGCATCCTGTACATTTGAAAGAACATTTAAAGTAGTTTCGTTATTATTTTCTCCTGTTCCAGCAGAAGCATAAATAATATGACCCTCGCTAAATTCTTCTTCTGGTCCAAGATTATACGATGCAACAACAACTGTACCTTTGTAAAAATCTATAAGTTTATTTAAATCCCAATATGCACCTACAACAGATGTTTCTTTTTTTAAAGTAATTAAGTGTTCCCCCGGGGTTACATCATCTTTAATATAAGGATCATTTCCTTCATTCACTGTACCAATTTTTTCATTATCAAGATAAATATCTAATTTCCCACTCAAAGAATAAACTTGTAAACCTGATATATTTTCAGATTGTTTGATTCCAAATATAGATTGTATGTCTATTTTAGTCCAAGGAGACCATAGAGCTAAAAGTACACAAAGCACCAGCAGTATTACAAATATAACTATTCGTTTCATTAATAGAATTTAAATATGTTGTACAAGATATTATTCTTTTTCTATTCTACATTAACTATGTTTAAGTTGAAAGATTTAAATAGATATTATGTTCCCTTGCCTGTTTAGATGATTTCTCATATAATCCACACATAAATATTATCTTTTTACTTATGGGGTTTTCTGATGATGATCCTAAAATTTTTGATATAGATGCGCAAATTCAGACTACGTTTGAAAGTCTAACAGATTTACAAAAAGCGAATTTGATATTTTATAGTAAATATTCTCTAGAAATAAATATGGCTCAAGAAAGAGCAATTTCATCACAAGAACTTCAAGAAGTTAAAGTTGAAATTGAAGGATTCAATGCCTATTGGTATCTAATTATTTACCCTGATGGGAATATTACACTTTCATCAAAACCTTTATCTATACTTTCAGGGGAGAAAAAAGAATTAACGGAAAAAGAATTCTTTAAACTTAAAGGAACAAAAATTGAAGAAAGTTAATTAATTAATAAATTATTTTTTTAATATTAAAAATGAGCAAAAATAATATTGCAAAAGAAACTTTTCAAAAAGTTGAATTGCCTAAAACTTATCTTAATTTAAGTGAAATTATTGATATGCTTACTGTAAAAGCTTCTAAAAAAAAATTTACTGCTTATGCTGTAATTCCAGGCGTTGAATATTTTGATAAACCTGTATCTAACTTTAGATATGTATTAGTAAACTCAAAAGGAGAAGTTACATACACAACTATGCCTCCTCAGATTGAAAGTTAAAAAATAGCTTATTCGTGGAATTCATTAACTGTATTTACGTTTAGACATTTACTGAGTTATAATTATTTATATATTTTAAAATATACATATGAAGCAAAATAATTTTCCAGAAAATGACTGGAGACCCTCTGCTGAAGACTTGAAAAAGCTCGAGAGGATACTAGCATCTAGAACAACTTTAAAACTGGATGAAATTTTAGCTAAACAAAAACCAACAAATGAAGAAAAAATAGAAGCCGCAAAAGTAAGGGCTAGAACCAAAGGACCACAAATAGTTATATTAGATACTAGTAAGTTGGATCTAAGTGATAATATTATACCTTACCAAGCTGCAATTGTCTTAAGTAATGGAATTGTATTGAGTTACACAAGGTTAGAAGATGCCCTAGTTGCGTTTCACTCACCTGATGAATATCCAAAGAAATTAATAAAAGAAAAACAAATTAATGAGATTCCATTCAATTCTTATACTAAAAATCCTATTGAAGGTGACAATACACTAGGAGCTGCACTTCTTGAGAGTATTCAAAAGCAGCTTGCAGATCAAGATACAAGAACTTTAGATTCCGCAATCGAAAAAGCGAGATCAAGTGGACAAAGTCAATTAGTAAAGCTAAACCCAATTGTCACTAGTTTAAATGATCAGAATAACGAATATCGTTACGTCTGGGTTGACAGAGAAGGACATCAAGAACCATTTTCTTTATTAGAATCTCCTAGTTATAAAAATGAATTCAAAGAAATTATTAAAAAGGAAAAACCTATATTAGGAAAAGAAGAATCCTACAATTTTTCTGATTTGGAAGGATAAGACATTTATTATTCTGCCCAAGATTTTAAGATATCGATTTGAGATTTTGTTCCTTCTGGAGTTCTTAATTCTGGAGTTTCCATAATAAAATCTAGGTTTTTTAATTTTGGATGATTTAAGAACGCTTTCATAGCAGTCTCACCTATTTTTGCATCAGCAGAACCAAGATTTTCATGTCTATCCTTGTGAGAAGCTAAATCAGTTTTTGAATCATTAAAATGAACTGCTGTAATTTTATCTATCCCTAAATATTTTTCGATTTGTTCTACTACTCCATCCAAATCATTAATTAAATCATACCCACTGGCAAACATGTGCTGAGTATCTAAACAGAAACCGATGTGCGGCTGGAATTCAGGTTTTACACCTTCGTAGATTTTGGCTAATTCTTCGAATCGATCCCCAACAATGCTACCGCTTCCAGCCGCACATTCCAGAAGCAGTTTTCTTCCTTTAGTATCGGTATTTAGATTCCCAAAAATCCAGTTTAAGCCATAACTTACTCTATCATATGCTTTCTGCTCATCAGCTTCAGTGTATTCCTTAAAGCTTCCTGTATGGAATACAACTCCATCAGCCATTAATTTTATTTAATAGATCTAAATGATTTACTAGAGATAATTTTGAGAGATGGAATTTCTGGCTGTCCGGATTCGCTAAATTTATTAAATAAATTCCATGAAAATAGACTTTTTCTACGCTTGTTCCGGCGCCTTTTCGCTGCAAATATTTCTGTTCAATTACTTCATCTTTGAACGGCTGCGAATTCCAACGCTGTGGTGCCGCCGGATGGGTCATAACTACATTTGCACCAGCTTCTTCTCCTCGATCTAAAATATTTTGAAGTCCACCAGCACAAGAAACAAAACAGCCAAGATAACGTGTCATAAAAAATTTTAAAGATTTAAAGCTTTTCTAATTTCTTCTTCAGCAACTTTTGGATTAACTTTTCCTTTTGAAAGTTTCATAACTTGACCAACAAGGAATTTGATAGCATTAGGGTTTTTTGAAATATCCGCAACAACTTTCTGATTTTCTTCAATTACTTGTTTTACAAAATTCTCAACCTCAGAAGAATCTGAAATTTGAATTAGATTTTGTGATTTAATAATCTCTTCAGCATTTCCGCCTTTTTCGAAAATCTGATCAATTACATTTTTAGCAATAGTACCTGAGATTTTATTATCCTGAACAAGTTTTACCAAATGTATTAAATCATTTTCTGAAACAGGTGAATCGTTAATTGTCATTTTTCGTTTCTCAAGATGTCCAGAAATATCTCCAACAATCCATTTTGCAATCTCTTTTTCAAGACCTTTTGATTCAGGATTTTCTAAAGCTTTATCTAACCACATTCCTCTTGCATTATCTTCAACAAATACATCAGCTTGCTCACCTTCCAAACCTAAACTCATATATCTAGCTTTTCTTTCATTAGGAAGTTCTGGAAGTGAGGATTTTAAACTTGAAATTTGCTCATCAGAAATATGAATCGGGGGAATGTCCGGCTCAGGGAAATATCTATAGTCGTCTGACGACTCTTTTGACCTTTGAAACAAAGTTTCGCCGGACATTCCCTTTAAACCTCTTGTCTGAGTTGGAATCTCTTCACCTTTATCAAGCAAATTTTTCTGACGTTCAAATTCAAAATTTATTACTTTTTCTAAAACTGAAATTGAACCAATATTCTTAACTTCAACCTTATAATCTGGAAGTTCTCCATTTGGCAGATTGTCAGGTTTTAAGCTCATATTAAGTTCAAAACGCATCTGACCTTTCTGCATCTCAGCATCCGAAACATCTAAATACCTGACAATCTGCCTCAAACGCTTTGCGAACAAAATAACTTCTTCAATACTTTCAAAATCGGGATAAGTTACAATTTCCATTAGTGGAACTCCTGATTTATTATAATCCAGCAAAGTTTCATCTCCATTATGTAAAGATTTTCCGGTATCTTCTTCCAAATGAACTCTTTGAACTCTAATTCTTCTCGAATCTGAATCTACTTCAATTTCTACAAATCCTTCTTCTCCAATTGGTTGATCATATTGAGAAATCTGATATCCTTTTGGCAAATCAGGATAGAAATAATTCTTTCTATCAAACTTAGTTTCCTGATTAATTCTACAATTTAAAGCTAAAGCAAATTTAATTACTTTTTCAAAAGCAGTTTTGTTTGGAACTGGAATTGCACCAGGAAGTCCAAAGCAAACAGGGCAAACATTTAAATTAGCTTCTTTGCCAAAGTATTCTGCAGCACATCTACAAAACATTTTAGATTTAGTTTTTACCTGAACATGAATTTCAAGACCAATTACAGGAAGATATGTCATAAACCTTAATTATTAATTAACACTGAATTATATGATAAATAAGCATTTTAATAAATGTGACACAGCAAAAAAATTATTTTATACTCAATAACATTATAAACAATAATATGGATAAACATTTTTCGGGAAAAGATATTAATTTAGATAATTATTGTCAAGCTGGTGAGGGTATAACTAGAATGTCTGACATCGAATCCAAATATGTTATAGCTTCGACAAGAGGTATTTTAAAAAAACATAAATCATTGGAATTAGCATTGTTAGACGACACTATTTCTGAGCTTGTCATATATGATTGTTTTTTAATTCTTTTTTCAATAAATTTTAATAACCAGGAAAATATTGGTTTGCCTATAATCCCATACTTTGATGAACCAGTTTACGATGAATTAGGAAGTCCACCATTCAGATATTTCCATCGTTTTCTACCAGTCACTTCCCTTATTCGATTAATTGTAGATTTAGATAAGGATGAGAAGGGTCTTTTATTAGAATTACTTAAAGATTTTCTAAATTTTACTTCAATTGGTAATTACGAAAATTTTGTCAAATTGTATTTTTCAAGTCACCATAAATATACTTTTGAAAATTATGAAGATACATTAAAAGCTTTTCGATCTTTTCTTGTCTGGTTTGATCTACAGCTTTATGACTTTTTATTAAAAAATAAAAACAAATCTAGTGAGAAATTTCATGAGATACAAATGTTTGTAAAAGAAATGATCGAAAAGCTTCCAGGAAGTATTGAGATTGATAATCTTCCACAAAATCCAATAGAACTTATACAAATATATAATTCAGATTTTTATAACTTAATCGCTGAAAAAGCAATCGAAATTTAAGAAGTCTTGTACACCTTCTGTCGGGCATACTGCGTCCTGCCTTCTTGCTAAAAATCCCTCGACAGGAGATTTAACAACTTCATCTAGCGGATATAAGGGTTTGTTAACTGTACTTGTTAAATCCCAGAAGCCAAAAATTACTAAATAAAGAGGAATCATACATAGGCAAAGTAAGAGGATTTTTGAAATGTTAGATTTCAAAAATCCTTTTGTATTATTTCCTAATTCTTTTGCTTTATCTAAAACCGTATTAACATCTTCTTTTATTAAAGGTGAAAGCCATAAAGATAATCCAATTCCAAAAACAGATCCTGTCATAAACCTTGTGAAATTAGTACTTACATATAAAGGCATTCCGAGGAGGGCTCCAGAAGATGAGATATTGAACATCGTGAATATTGTCTGGAGCCCTCCATCCAAAGCTATGGGAACCATAAACGGAAGAACCCAGTACCACTTTATTCCTTTAATTTTATTAAACTTTAATAATATTGCCGTAATCCAAATTCCTAGCCAGATTCCAGTATCTCTTGAACACCATGCAAATTGATAGTCAAATAAGTCAAAAGAACGATAAGCTATTTGGTGACAAAAAAAACTGTAGATAAAATAAATTACTTTAGCAGGACCTTCCAAACCTAGTTTTAATAATACTGGAGCTAAAACCGGAAGACTAACTAAGATCGTTAGTCCAGTTAAATAAACATTGTAAAAATTTTTTAAGAAATTTCTAAGTTTTATGATCATATATCAGCTTTAATCCAGCCTAATAAAATAAAATCTCTTCTAGCATATCCTGCAAGATCAATATTATCTAAATTTTCTTTTTTAAACCATCTTATTCCATTACACTTATCCTGCTCCATAATTTTAGGAGAACCTTCAACTTTTCCTTTGTAAATATTAACTTCCCATTGAACTCCATTGAAAATCGGCTCAATA
Source organism: uncultured bacterium (assembly GCA_963700155.1). Classification (GTDB taxonomy): domain Bacteria; phylum Patescibacteriota; class Dojkabacteria; order J137; family J137. The sequence continues at coordinate 359,782 of OY969472.1, forward strand.
TTCATTAGTAATTCAAAGTCGGATAGTTCAACGCCTAACTCTTCTTTAACTTCTCTTCTTAAAGCTGACTCAGGATTTTCATCAATTTCAATTTTTCCTCCGCAGTTTTCCCATTTTAAACTTTCAGATTCTTCACTTTCACTTCTTTGCATCAAAAGCACTTCATCGTTATCGTTTTCAATAATTACAGTTACTGCTCTTTTTTCAGTCATGAATTTTTTATAAAAGAATATGAAGTATTTTACTAAATAATTTAAGTATTGAAAGTATTTCTTAGTTATTTTCTAGAGGTTTGAGATAAACTTTTGCATTATATGTTTTGCTTATTATTTTAAGATGCTCTTCTATACTACTCAATCCCATTTTTAATCTTAAATCATTCAAGTGTTGTATGTCTTCAACAGGTTGTAAAACAAGATAGTCTCCAAAGTCTCTAAATTGAGTTCCAAACCTCTGAGATTTTCCTTCAGCAACTAGGATTCTATCTGTTAAGTATGCAATATCATGTTTTGAGACCTCATTATTCTTTAATTCATTCATTAATTTTAGGCAATATTTTTGAAAATCAATATCTTTATCAGAATGCTGAGCAATCAACCAAGCATTACTTGAAGTCTTTCTCCCAAATTTATTAATGCTAATCCAACCATAATTTTTTATAAGTTCTTTTAATTTTTTAGTGTTATCTTTATCTATCTTATCAATTAACTTCCAGTTATATTCCCCATGTTCATTTCCTTTTCGAGCTGATTGATCAAGTTCTACCATTTTGGCAAGTTGTTTCTTTATTTCATTTATACTTAAATTCTTATAACCATAAAATAATTATTAACATTTGAATTAAAAATTATACTCTAAAAATATCTGCGATAATTTCCTCAAGTGGAGTTGAAACAATGTCAATATCGACTAAACTATACTTAGAAGTTTTTTCTGATATAAATTTTGGCATTTCTTCTCTACTCATCTTAAATAGATAGAAATTTTTACCTTCTTCAATGATTTCAGCTGAAAATTCATTTCTTAATGGTTTATTTTCAAATATTAGTTTAATAAATTTAGTTTTATTGTACTTATCTGTTAAATATTTTATTGAATTATCATATACTTTCTTCCCTTTATTAATAACAATTACTCTATCACATACTTTTTCGATATCATCCATATCATGACTTGTTAAAAGCATAGTAACTTGATATTTTCTCTGTATTTCTCTTAAAAAGAGACGCATTTTTTGTTTTGAAATTATATCTAACCCAATAGTTGGTTCATCTAAAAATAAAACCTTAGGATTATGTAAAATTGCTCCAATAACTTCCATTTTCATTCTTTCACCTAGAGATAATCTTCGTACTTGAGTATTTAGAAATCTTGAAGTATCTAGTAAATTTGTTAACTCATTTAATCTAACTTCAAAATCTTCTTTTGGAATTTTGTAGATCTGTCTTAGAAGTTCAAAGCTTTGTTTAGGGGTTAAATCCCAATTCAACCCAGCTTTATTTCCCATAACTAGACCTATTTGCATTAAATATTCTTTTTCTCTTTTGAAAGGCACAAAACCAAGAACTGAGACTTCACCTGAAGTTGGATAAATCAAACCGGTCAGCATCTTTATTGTTGTGGTTTTTCCAGCTCCATTAGGGCCAAGAAATGCTACTGATTCTCCTTTTTTAATTTTAAAAGAGATTGAATCTACTGCTCTGACTTTTTCAAAATCTGGTTTAAATAAGTCTTTCCAGAAAGATCTCTTTATTACTCTCTTAAATTCTTTAGTAAGATTTGAAACTTGAATTATATTTTCCATATAAAAAAATTAAAAGTTAAAGTTTAGCTGCTAGCTGATGTATAGTTTTTTAAGGCAAGCTTCCAGGCAAAGACTTTTACCCTTAAAAATATTACACATACTATTGCTGTTAATATTAAAAATGGTATTCCTGGAAGCTTGCCCAACATAACAGATACACTTACTCCAACAGATATAAGTAAAGGAATAAAAGTTATAAAAACAGATTGAAATGTTTTACTAAAATTGAATCCTTCAAAAGGTATCTGTTGAATGAATTCAAAATCGAAAGATAAAACTAAATCCAGAATAGAAGAGCTTTCTCCAAGCCAGAAAACCGGTAATGCTGCTACAAAGTGAACTACATGGGAGATCAGGAATCCAAATACAAAAATCATGAATCCTAAACATACATTATACAAATTTAGATTTAGATTACTCCATTGTATTGAAATAATGATTGCTAGTACTCCTATGAAAAAATCACGAGTAATGCTAAAAATATCTATTGTTTTCGTAGAAACATAAAATAAGGAAGGTACCGGTTTTGATAAAATTAAATCAATCTCACCAGAATTAACTTCAGCTATTAAGTCTTGGATATTTCTTATGCTAAACATCCAAGTAAAGATAAATATTAATTGAGCGATAAAAATAAAAAAAAGCATTTCATCTTTATCGTAACCAGCTATGGTTTTTACATTAGAATATAAAATGTTAATAAATAAAACAGTCACTATCATATAGACCGTTGCAGAAAGAATATTTCCCCAGTTATTGAAGGCGTAGGCATAGTCTCTTTGGAATGTATTTATTATAGATACTTTGATTAAAACAAGTCTTTCAGTTAAATAATTTTTCATAAAGAATTTATATTAAAATTAAATCCCAATAGCTTCATATTTTTTTAAAGCCTTTTTCCAAAATAATGTGACTACAATATTAAGAAATATTGCCCAAAAGAATGAAATAAGCAATAAATTAAAAGTTTCACTTGTGAAATCTTGTAATTTTAATGCATTAGTAGGCGCAGAAATCATAGCTGGGAATGGTGATAAATTTACTATATTTCTTAAACCTTCTGGGAAAAATGTGAGTGGAACAACTAGCCCAGATAGAACTCTTGTTATATGATGTAGAGAATTTTTTATTCCAGAAACTTCTGTAAATACAAATGAAATTGCTCCTTCAAAAAGGTTATAAGCAAAAGCAATGAAGAAGGCACTGAAAAAAAATAACGGGAATAAAATAATTCCATAAATGGTTATTCCCTTGTTAATAATTATTCCTATAATAATACTACCTATAGCCCAGAACATTGCAACCCCTCTTTCTCCAAGTGTTGTGAAATAAAGATATGATATTAATTCTACAGGGCGAATTAGAACTTGATTAATACTCCCTCTCTTCACAGCCCTTCTTATTGTTCTTCCAAAGTTTGTATTATCTGCCATTAAAAGTTCGCCAACTCCTTGTGCAATCAAGAAATAAGAAATAATGTCAGTAATATTTATTGTATTATTCGAAGCTTCAGAAATTAATGACCAAAAAACTACTAAAAAACTTAACATTAAAATTCTTTTAAGAATCATACTTACAACCTCTAATGGATAAGTAAGAAAACGAAAAAATTAAATTTTATTAGAAATAGATAAATAGCCATAAAAAATATGGGGTTAAATAGAAAAATTACCTCTTAAAGATCAAATAATTTTTAAAACGTGAATCAGCCCTTTGGGAAATGTAAGTGGAAGCAATTGTATACTAAAACAAAAGATAATGCAATGTTTTTTAATACAAAATATATTGAATAGTAATATCTATCTAGCCCTATTTTGGAACCATTGAATGAAATAATAAACACCAGGAGTTAAGATTGCTCCAATTATTATTGTGTCCAGAACTTTTAATACAAAATTTGAGAGTCCAACTGTATCACCGAAATTAAAAGGAAATCCATAAATTACACTTCCAGGAAACAACGTTAAGAAACTGAAAGTTTAGAATTGCAGCAATAATTAATGCTACAATTCCAGAAAATATCCAATATTGTTTTTTTGCAGGATCTATTGAGTCCATACTTAATTTTAATAATATGAATTAAAATATCAAATTTTTAAGTTCACTCCAAGTTTGAGTCGCCGTTTTATCCCAATTATACTCTTTTGCAACTAATCTCCCTTTCTCAATATAACTCTTTTTTAAATTATCATCTTCTAAGAAATTTTTAATACTTCGTATGGCACCATCCAAATTTTTTAAATTTATCAAAAAAGCTCCACCTTTTGTTACTTCTGGAGTACAGGAAGTATCAGATGCAATCGCAGGGATTCCTGCAGCCATTGCCTGGACTGGTCCGAAGTGAAATCCTTCATAGGTAGAAAGATTTATATAAGCTGCTGAATTGAACAAAAGATATTTAAGATCCTTATCAGAAATTTTGTCCGTAGTGATTATATTTTCTGAAATATTTAGTCCCTGAGCTTTTGACAAAAATTGTCTTGACTTGCGGGGATTTTGGTAGAATAGATTTTCCTATTCCTCTGCCAAAATCCCCTCCTGTAATTACTAAAAAATCTGGAATTCTACTCCCATTCTGTAATTTAGCAAAGACTTCTAATAATTCATCAGTATTTTTATTATCTTCTAACCCTGAATCATAAAAGAAATATTTTTTATCTTGGACTTGATATTGCCCTAACACAGTTCTCGATTCACCCTGGTCAAAATCGAAATTTTTCTTATAAAATGTATCATCAATCCCTAAATATATTGATTTAACTTTTTCACCAGGTGTTCCTACATATTTTTCGATATCTAGTTTCGAAAAATTACTACATGTCAAAACCAGGTCTGCGAGCTCGACACCTTTTATTAATTTTTTATAAAACCACTTTTTTACAACGTTTTGGATAAAACCTTTTTTTGAGAATTTAAAATCTGGAATCGCAATGGGAATTGCATCAGGATAAAAAACTGCAGTCTTTGGTGAGTTACTAATTCTTCCAGCAAAGATTGGGGCGGTTGGTAAACCACGTTCAAAATGTAAAGCATAGAAGATATCAGGTTTTATATCTTCCAAAGCCTTCTTATACCAACCGCCCCATCTTAAAATATTCAATATTCCAGATGGTTTAGGATCTCCAAATGAATAAAATTCTATTTCATTTATTAATCTATTAATCTCTAACTGAGTAAATTCAAGCTGAACCAAATTTAATTCTAAATTGCAAAACCCTACTAAGTGAAGTTCAAAATCTTTATTATCTATAATGATTGGGATTAGTCTTTTTACGATTTCTCGACCTGTTCTTCCAATTCCTCTTCTTGAATATTGATCAAATAAGAAAGTTATATCTATCAAAATCTTCTTTCTCTCAGATGTTTTATTTGCGTTCATAAAAAATTTATTTACTGCTTAACTTATCCCAAGGGATAGAATTAACAAGGCCAGTTAACCAATCAAGACTTTTATCATAATTATCTACTGAGATAATACCATTTTTATACGTTAGAACTTTATCTCTATCTAGTACAAAATCAATTGAATACTGTTGTCCCCCTTGATTAATATTTATTGTATATTTCTCTCCCCAAGATTTTCCGGGGTGTTTTTGAATTAGAAGTGTATATTTTTTATCAGATTTATAATTTATAGAATCTGGCAAATCATAGCTTACATTCATTTCCTGTCTTAAGATCGGGTCTGATTCTTGAAATCTTCGATGATCAAACTGTACTATATTGTCACTAACTTCTTTATTCATAATTGAATCATAATATTCCTGTGGATAATAACCAACATATCCAGAGGCTGTGTATCCATCTGAATTGAAATTCGTAGTTCCAACTGGAGTCATAAATCTTACCCAGGCTCTATAGCTAAATGAAGTTGATGGTGAATATTGTTTTTCCAAACCAGGTTCATATACTTTTGTTTGAAGCCATTTTACGTTAACAGCATCATTTATATTGCCATTGTCTTGGATTGTTACATTTTGTGTAACTTCGTCTCTAATCCATTTATTTAATTTTAATGAACAATTTTGTGCTTCATTCATATGGAAATAATCACCACCGCTATAATCAGTTGCAAATCTTCCAGACATTCCATAAGTATCTAAATACTTTTGAGTATCAGCGCTGAAAGGTGCTTCAATTGCTAAATCTCTTCTTTGGAACGATTGAATTATTGTACTTAGGATGTCAGGAAATTTTTCAACAGGTAGGTTGAAAAATTTCTTTTTAGCAGCATTAGCAATATCTTTAATAATCTCTTTTCTCTGATCATTTGGTAGATTTTGGTCTGTTTCTCCTTTAATAAAATCATATAAATTTTCTGCTGTAACAGTCCCATAACCTTCTACTTCTAGTGGTTGGATTAAATTTATTAAATTTGTTGCAAAAGTCTCATCAAGAAATAAAATATAATCATATTCGGGATACTTATCTGGGTAGACAGGTTGAACAATATTATAGTAATCAACAAGCATACTTCCTATTTGGTGTAAATCTGGATAAATTCCTGCATCTTGAACTCTTAATTCAGTTCCTCCACATCCTAGATTCATTAAAACATTCTGCCCATAAATATTACTATATGGCATTGGTCGACCAACTCCCCATAAATCATATTGAAAGTTCCACATATCTGTTAAAAAGATATCTTCACCTAAAGTACCTTTATCAATATTCATAAATCCATAAGCTGTTAATAAACCTCCTGAGGATCTCATCTCGGTTTCATTTTGAAGTATTAATAAATATTTCGCAGGTTTGTTTGCTCCAACTAAGTCAGGAACGTATTTTAAGAAATTTGTGGTTTGAGCTGAAATTGTCGGGAATTCATCTATAAAATCATAACTAGATTGGATTGAATCTTTTAAATTATATCCTGCTATATTTGGAACATAATTTAAATCAATTTTCTTAACATCTTTTAGAATATCTTCTATTTGAGGTTCAATATTATTATAAAGTTTTAAATAACTAGGAAGCTGTTGCAGAATTAATGTCACTGCTCCTTCTTCTTCACCTTTTTTAGGAATTACTTCATTTTGATCAACTTTAAATCCAGTTAATTTAAGTACATCTTTTAAATCCGGAAGAGTTGTTTGTATAACATTACTAGTTTTATGAAGTATTCCTCTGGCAACCTGGAAGTTTTCATAATATCCTTTTGTAGCATCCATAGAAGCTAAGAAATCATACCTACTTAATTCGCCATCTATATTATTTAAATCTGTCTCAATATTATTAAAATATGAGTCAATATTTGATAAATCTTTTCCATTAAAGTCATTAAGAATCGAAGCACCATTAGCCTTAATATCATCAACATAACCAAGGATTCTTTGAGCAGGAACAACTACAAAAAAATAACCTAAGCCACCAACTATCAATAGTATTGCAATTATTAACAATACAAAAATTCTTAATATTTTCTTCTTTTTCTTACTTTTATCTGAAACTATTGGGTTATCTACATTAACAACAGTTGTGGGTTTTTCGACTTGGTTTTCATTTTTTACTTCCGAATCTTGGAATAAAACCCCGTCCGATTGACTGGATTCTTCTAATTTTTCTTTTTTAAAATTTAAATTTCTACTTTTCACCAAAATTAAATACAAAATATTACGGCTTAAACAGTATACCAGAGGTTAAGTCTTATTATTACTAAAACTTGTGATTTACTCTCCCTTATCTATATAATATATTTATGAACTTAAGAAATGAAGTAGAATTTTATCGGACAAATAAATTAAGGTTAGGTAGAGATATTTTTCTTTCTATACTAATCTTAGGATTTTTCCTAATTGGATTTTGGGCAGCAACATATTTTTCGAACCAAATAGATACAAGTTTAAAAAATGCTTCAGCTACAATAACTCCAAGGTATTGGTATATTCAAAAAGTTACTCCTGATAAAAATAATAAATTTACTTTAGCAGTACAAAGTAGTATTGGTAATGTTAGAAATTATGAAAATATTATTTCTTATGGGCTTTCTCAAAGCGGAAGATACCTTGCACTGCATAATATTGAGGGTATTTATATAATTGATTTAGAAGATGAAAGTAGAAAAACTGTTGCTGCCCCTGTTGATAAATTTTTCGGAGATATTGGTGAAGTTTTTAGTTGGAATAACGATGATGAATATTTTGCTTTACCTGTAGTCGTGCAAAGTCCAAAACAACATACAGAAGTATGGATTTATAAGAAAGATGGAACACTCTATTCAACAATAACCGCAGATATTCCAGTTAGTGAATCCGGAAAGAGCATTGTTGAGCCAGTATATTTTTCAAAGAAAGACAATATACTACTGATTAGAACATATAAAACTGATGACCTTTCTTTTGTCCAAGACAGTAGTAAAAAATATTCGCTTTATGACCTTCCAATTTATCTAGATACCTATAATTTAGAAGGTAAAATGATTGAAGAGTTTAACGTTAGAGATTATGATACTACTGGAACTAATATTATCTATTTTTGGAATCAAACAGCAGACTATATCGAATATTACATCTATAAAAATACACCACCAGATATAACAAAAGATTATCTATTTACAAAACAAGTAGCCGACAATGGAAGATAATGACCAAAAAAAAGAACAAAATTTAAATGACCAGAATAATCCAATTCAAGAACCTGAAAAGAAGGAGGAACTTCCTGCTGAAGATTTAACAAAAGATAATGAGCCAGCAGTTAATCCAACAGAAAAAACTCCAGGTTTTTTAGCAGCTGACATCCCTGAACAATCTGAAGATATAAATAAGCCGGTAGAAAATATACTTAACCCTAAAGTCAAACCTCAAAGTAGCTTACCAGAAGAGGTTTTGGCGAACCACAAGATTGATAGAGAAAGTTATAAGAAATCACTACAAAATGAAAATTCTAAAGAGCCGCCAAAACCTCTTTCTGAAAGTACAAAGGGCAATCAATTCCAACAAATGATACAAAAGGTAAGAAATGTTTTTAAGAATGAATCTAATGTTGTAAAAATACTCTTAATAATACCTGCCCTGATTGCGATTTGTTTTGTTTTATTTTTCTTAGCTTATCTTGCAAATATCGATACAGCTATTTTCAAAATAAGAATGGAGGGAACAATAACTGATTCTTCAACCCAAACACCGATTAGTTTTGCGAAGGTATATATCAATGGACAAGAAAAAGCAACTTCTGATGAGACTGGAAATTATCAAATTGATAATTTAAGTCCTCAAGTTTCAGATGTAAAAGTAACTGCAAATGGCTACGATGATTTCACAAAACAAATCGCCATTACTCGAGGGTTTTTAGCTTATACAGTAAAACAAGATTTCACACTCTCTTCTTCTCAACAGGCAAGTGTTGAAGGAAAGCTTATTGCAAATAATAATAAATATGATTTCTCAAGCGATAAAATAATTATTAATGATAAGGAATATCGAATTAATTCAAATGGAACTTTTAATATAAATGATTTAAAAACAGGAACAATTCACTTTCAATATAATTCAATGAGCTTTAAAGACATTGATACTCAATATGTACTTCTTGCTGGTACAAATAAACTTCAGGATATAGTTCTGGAACCTGCAGGAGATATCACCGGAGTACTTAAAAGTTATGTTAGTGAAGATCTTGTACTTGGTGCACAATTTAATATTGAAAATGTCTCAGCAAGTCAGGTGAAAGTTGATGATAAAGGTAATTTTGTTATCAGTGATCTTGATGTAGATAAAAAATATAAAATTCGAGTAATCGCAGATGGTTATAGAACAAGAGATTATGAGATAGTAATAAAACAAGGAGAAAATAAACTGTTTGACTTTAGACTTGTAGAAAACTTTACAGCTGCTTTTTTAAGAAAAGTAGAAAACCATTCTCAATTTTTTAGATCTGACCTTGATGGTATTAATTCTGAACAAGTAACTTTTATTGATAACTTTAATCCATTCTCATGGTATTTCAACAATTCTGAATCCACTCTTTATTTCTTAAGCAATCATGAACATTTTTCTGGGGCAGAATCTAATGTAAGGGTGGCCTATTCTGTCGATAGCAGTAATAAATTAACACGTTTAACAACGAATACTACTAATCTTGGTAAGGTTTTTGCAAACTTTAGTGCTAAAAAACTAATAAATATAGTTACTAACCATCCAGGTTATTCAACAAGTAGTCAGACTTTACAAGTTATGGATCTCAGTGGAGAAAATAAGAAAGATATTAAGTCCATTGACCAAGGAACATTTAGTAATGTTTTGATGAGTGATGATGGAAATTATATTTTCTTTGTTGAAGACGATGGTGATAATGCAGGATTCTATAGAGTTAATATAGCAAACGGTGATTCAAAACTAATTTCACAAGTAGAAAATGTTATACCTTATGATATAAGCAAAGATGGCGGACAAGTTGTATTTTCTAGAAAGAATTCAGCCACTGGTTTTAATGATCTTGCTTTATATAACTTTTCAAATAATGAAACAAGGATTTTAGACGAAAACTTGGATGGATTTAATTATCAATTTGTCGAAGATAATGACGATCAGATACTCTACTTTGCCAAAAGAGCTGGAGAATTTAATGTCTATAAATTTACAATTTCTTTGAATAAAGATGAAAAAGTTACTGGTTTAACTTCAGATTATGAAATACTAAGTATTTATCAGAATGGTAAGTATCTATTTTATTATACAAACAAAGGACTATATGTCTTAGATACTACAACTCCTAAGAACTTCAAAATTGTAACTGATGATGTTGTAATCCCTGACTGAATGATATAATTGGTACATGAATGTAAAAGAACAATTCCCCATTTTCCAAAATAATCCTGGATTAATATATCTGGATAATTCTGCCACAACTCAAAAACCACAAAGAGTTATTGATGCAGTTGTTGACTACTATTCAAAATATAATTCTAACGTTCATCGTGGACTTTATCCTCTCTCTGAGAAATCAACAGGAAAATACGAATCAGCAAGAAAAATAATTGCAGAATTTCTTAATGCAGAACCTGAAGAAATTATTTTTACAAGTGGAACAACAGACGGAATAAACTCGATTGCTGAAAGCTTAAAGTTATCCGGAATGATCAGCAATAATCCAGAGATTTTACTCACTGAATTGGAGCATCATTCGAATATCCTCCCCTGGCAAAGAATAACAACTCAACTTGAATACTTGGAACTAGATGAAGATGAGCAATTGCTGATAAAAGCCCAAAAAGACGAATACGACATTATCTCAACAACCCTGGTTAGCAATGTAACTGGAACAATTAATGATATTCATGAAATTTCCAAGATTAATCATAAAATTTTAATTATTGATGCAGCTCAAGCAATTGCTCATCTTCCAATTGATGTAAAAACATTAGGAGCTGATTTCATTGTGTTCTCGGGTCACAAAATGTATGGACCAACTGGAGTTGGAGTTATCTGGGGAAGAAAAGAGTTATTAGAAAAAATGGAACCATTTAGAGTTGGAGGTGGAATGATTAATGAAGTTAAAAGAGATTCAGCTACTTGGGCAGAGATTCCTGAGAAATTCGAAGCAGGAACTCCACCGATAGCACAGGTGATTGGACTAGCTGAAGCTGCAAATTTTCTTAAAGATCTGAGATTTGAAGAAATTGAAAAACATGAACAACACTTAAGAAAATACCTTATCGAAAATTTGCAGCAAATTGAAAATATAAAAATCTATCATCCAGATTTATCAAAAAAAGCTGTAGGGGTTATAAGTTTCACTGTTGAAGGAATTCATCCTCATGATCTATCTCAGTTTTTAGGAGATAGAAATATTTGTGTTCGTGCCGGACACCATTGTACTCAAATTCTTCATAGAGAAGTTTTAGAAATTCCTGCTAGTGTTCGTGTGAGTTTGGCTATATATAATACTGAGGAAGATATTGATAAATTGATAAATGAAATAATCTCTGCAAAACAATATTACCTAAAGTAATACTTTACTTAAGATGCCAATAAGCAGTAATAATACCATCATCTCCTACAACTTTTGCATAGTTTGCACAACCATTCAAAAGACTTGGATCTAAACCAGGATAACAATATGTGCCTCTCGTTAACCAACCTGAATTTGCTGCATAAACAGGCTGGTTAGTAACCGGCAATGCAACAATATCTATTGCATTATGAGCATATGGACCACTATAACCTTGAGTCATTACAACATTACCTTTTAGAGGGAGTTGTAATGGATTACCTGATGAACCACAACCATCGCCTGGTTTTAAATAATCACATGGATTTTTATTAAGACCATTTACATATACCTCAAAATGCAAATGAGTTCCTGAAGTTGGATTACTTGGAGATGGTAGTGGGATAACATATCCAGTATTACCCATAATACCTATTACCGTTCCAGCATAAACATAAGTATTTGAAGGAACTTGAGTAAGTATCAATTGCTGCATAGCCAAAATTTGCTCTGCATTTAGATGTTCTTCTGTATTTTGAAGTTCATTAATTTTTGATTTCTGATGCGTTATTAGTCTCTTGCAACTGATTAATTGCTGAATAATATTCCGACAAGTTTAAGATCCACATCTTCCTTTTTCTTGTCTAAATCTGATTTTTTAACATCTTCATCTTCCTTTGATCTCTTTAGCTCGATTAATTTTCTATCAAGTTCTTTCTTTTTATCCGATAGTTCTTGCTTTAATTGTGCTACTTTCACCATTAACTCATTAGTACTTGATTGAATTAACTCTTTATATTGAGAATCTTTAAAGTAATTATTTATATTATCAATTACCAAAATTTTACTTCCACCTTCAATGTTTCCATACATTCGATAGTTCATATAACTATTCTTGATTCTTAAGCTTGACTCTGTTTCAAGACCTGCAATTGTATCTTCCGTACTCTTAATCAGTTTCTGGTTATCTGAAATTTGACCGTTTAAAATTTCTATATTTGTTTGTAACTGTTCAATTTCAAGCCTAAGCTGATCAATCTGTTTTTGATACAGCTGTGCTTCACCTTGCAAACTTGAAACTTGTGAATTATATCCATTAATAGTATAGGTATTGGAATCCAATTGAGCCTGTAGTTCTGCTTCTTGAGCTCTAATATCGTCTAACTGCTTTTGGAGTCTATCAACTTTTTCCTGAGGAGTTTCTGCAAAAACTTTATATTCTGAGAATGAAACTATTTGTGAAAAAGGCGCAGCAAATAGAGCAAACAAAAGCACAACAAGAATTAGATTTTTTATATTGAAAAGCTTTTTCATAATAGTTAAAAATACTTACATTATATATATTATATGGAGAATACATTTCATGCAAGTTTAAGTCTATAATAGCCTATTCCTGCAAACCTTTTACGTGTATAATATCGTATATGAATCTGGGAAACATTCCTACACTTATCTTAACAGCCTTTGTAATAGGATTTATTTTGTATATACTCTATTTGAGGTTTCTTCATTTAAAGACTACAGTTCATGAAGAGATTAAAGATAAAGTACTTCTGAAAATCTCTGTTCCTGTAAAAAATGATAAAAAAGCTTTAGCAGCAGAACAAATGTTCCAGTCATTACATGGAATTCTTAAACATGAAGAAAAATCTTTAGATCACTACTCTTTTGAAATATTTGCTGCTGCTCATGGGATTTATTTTGTTGTTGGGTGTCAAAGAAGATATAAAACTTTTTTAGAGAACCAGATTTATGCTCAATATCCTGAAGCTCAAATTACTGAAGTTACTGACTATGCTTCAACAGGGCAAGGATATAATTATGCTTTCTCAGAACTAAGACTATCAAAAGAATTTTTTTTACCAATAAAAACATTTACAAGCTTTGAAGTTGATCCTTTAGCTTCAATTACTGGGGCTGTCGCAAACTTAGAAAATAATTATGAAGCTTGGATTCAAGTAGTAACAAGACCTGTTGATAACAAATGGCAAGATAAAGGTAAAAAATATGTAGAAACAGCTCGTCAAACAAAAACCGAATCAGGAGAATCAAAAGCATTATCTGAATCAATTTTAGAGAATCTAAAAGAAATTGAAAAAAAATCGAGTAAAGTCGGTTTTCAGTTTATTATAAGAATAGTTGTTAAGGGATTAGACCCTGTAACATCCCAACATTATCTTGAAGATATTGAAGCTGCTTTCAAACAATTCCAGACTGCACAACAAAACAGCATAATAAAACCAAAGAAAAAAAAGAAATCTATATTTAAAAAATTTAATGAAAATGTAACTAGTTTAATTCAAGGAAAACGAGAAGGTGAAAAATTAAATATATTACAAAAATATACTGCAAGGTTTTTAGATGAAAATGAAGAAAATATTTTAAATACAGAAGAATTAGCATCAATCTACCACCTCCCTAACGAATCTGTAAAAACACCAAATATATCTTGGGCAAAATCACGAAAATTAGAGTTTCCACTGAATCTACCTATTGTTCAACCGAGAAATGATGACAAGAATATAAGACCATTCGCTTTAACAGATTATAGAAATATCCACCTCCCATTTGGTATAAAAAAAGAAGATCGAAGAAGGCATATGTACTTATTAGGAAAAACAGGAACTGGTAAAACTACATTTTTAAAGAACATGATTGTCGGAGATATTATGGATGGAAATGGTCTAGCTGTTTTAGATCCTCATGGAGATCTTGTAGAAGAATTATTAGATTTAATACCGGAAAATAGAATTCAAGATGTAGTATATCTTGACCCATCTGACGTTGAATGGCCAGTAGGTCTTAATATGCTTGATATTCATCCTGATGAAACTAAGGACCTACTGGCCGACGGAATAGTAAATGTTTTTAAAAAGTTTTTTGAAGATTCATGGGGTCCAAGGCTTCAATATATACTGACTAATACTTTAATAACATTGCTTGAATGCCAGAACGTCTCGCTTTTGGCGGTTCAGAGAATTTTAACAGATAGAAATTACAGGAAATTCTTACTAAAACAAGTGAAAGATCCATTTTTATTAAAATTCTGGAATGATGAATTTGATGCAATGAGCCAAAACCCAAGAATGCTTGCTGAAGCCTTGGCACCAATCCAAAACAAAGTCGGTCGATTTTTGAATTCAACAATGGTAAGAAATATGCTTGGACAGATAAAGTCCTCAATTAGTCTGCAGGATATTATGAATCAACAAAAAATATTATTAGTAAATCTATCTCAAGGTAAAATCGGTGAAGAAAACTCTTCTCTTTTAGGAGCTATGATTGTAACAAGAATGTATTCAAACGCAATGCAGAGAGCAAAGATTCCTGTAGAGCAAAGAAAAGACTTTTATTTGTATGTTGATGAGTTCCAAAACTTTGCGACTGATTCGTTTATAAAAATACTTTCAGAAGCTAGAAAATATGGACTTAACCTTATCGTTACTCACCAATATATCGACCAGATAGATGAAGGAATTCAGGATGCAATCTTCGGGAATGTTGGTACATTAATGAATTATGTTGTCGGTCAAAAAGACTCTTTAAGATTAGAGCAGGAATACACTCCACATTTAACTTCTGAAGATTTGATAAATCTTGATAGATATAGATTAGCTATGAAGATGACAATTGAGGGAGCCCAGACTCCTCCATTTACTGCGATTGCATTAAAGCCTAGCTATTATGAATATAAATTAAAAGAGCAAATCAAGAACTATGGAAGAGAAACATATGCAAAATCAAGAGCGGAAGTTGAATTAAAGTTAAATAAGTGGGCAAGCCAAGTTTATGATAAAAAAGGTAATTTAATGCAGCCTGGTCAAAAATATGATAATTTTGAGCAGAAAAAAGAAAATAGAGACGAGAATAAAGCAGAAGGTAAAGAAAATACAAATCAAATTACTACAAGAGTAACTTCTCAAACAAACAATCCAGAGAAAAAATGATGAAGCTAATAAATCAAATACCTTGAATTAGTGGGACAATGGGCGGCGCTTTGCGCCGCCCAGAGAGAGTTTGATCACCTCCAGTCAACGGTTTCCCTTTGGAATTCGGATTCGAAGGTACCCCCTGTTTAGGTTAGGTACGACTCTAATTCCTCCTCTCCAAGCTCTCCCGCGACCTTTGGTGTAGGACTTTTTTTGTGCCATTTCAAACTCCCTAAAAATTTTTGCCCAGCTCTCATTCGGCATGGGTTAAATCGAATTTTATCACAAATAAAAATATGTTACCAATATATAATGACTAAACCTAGATTTTTATTAAAATATCTTATATAATTCATAATCGAAAATTTAGTTTCTCTCTTATGCTTTAACGCTAAGAGAGAGGGGGTATTATGAAATCCAGATTCAAAAAAAAAGAATTCGGTCTTTGTTCCAAGCGCAAAAAAAAGAAACAGGGAAGTAATGAGGACCGCCGTACCGACAACAAGATACGGCGTGTTAAAAAAGAAAAAGAAACTACAACCTAATATTTTCGATCAGGGGCGGGCGTGCCCGCCCCTGTTAAACCGAAACTTACCATCTCGTAAACTTCATAAATTTATTCTAGAATATTTGAAATTATTTATAAGCAAAAAGATATGCTTCAAAAACTACTTCCACTTAATTTGAAGATGAATAAATTAATAAAATTCATGATTTATTCTGATCTAATTTTTCAGACTGGCTGGGGTTTAATTAATCCAATTATTGCAGTGTTTATAACAGACCAAATTACAGGAGCTGATGTTGCCGTTGTTGGTATTGCAGCTACAATTTATCTTGTTGTGCAAAGCATCATTCAAATTCCTATTTCTCATTATATTGACTCAAAAAAAGGAGAATTTGATGACTATAGAATTATGATTGTCGGAAGTGTTCTTTTAGCAAGTTCAGCGTTCTTATATATTTTTGCTAAAGAAATCTGGCATGTTTATTTAATACAGATTGTAGGTGGTATTGGGGCAGGATTATCTTATCCAGGATGGGTTGCCATCTTTACAAGACATATTGACAAAAATCGTGAGGGATTTGAATGGAGTTTTTATTCAACACTTGTTAACTTAGGAACAGCTTTAACAGCAGCTATTGGAGGATTAGCTGCTAATGCTTTTGGATATAAATATTTATTTTTAACAGTTGGTATACTTTCAATAATCGGCACCTTATTTCTGTTTTTTATACATTCAAGCCTAAAGAAGAAATAATTAACTTTCAGGTATTAAAGTTAATACTTCACATTCAGCAATATTTGCTAAAGCATCTGAATCTGATAAAGTTCCTGCAATTCCTGCATCATTATGCATAGGTATTGCTATCTTTGGTTTTATAGTATTTATAGCTTCTGCTGCTTCTTGAACACTCATAACATAAGTTCCAGAAACCGGAATCATTATTATATCTACTTTCATTGGTTCTTTCATTTCATTAATAAAGTCTGTGTCACCAGTATGATAGATAAATACATTCTCATCATCTGCAATATTTACAAATTCTAAAAGAAAACCTAATCCATTATTTTCTTTTGGATGGAAAGGTTTTCCTGGTTCTTGGAATTTATTGATATTGTAAGCGGGTTTGGAATGGATTTTAAAGTTTTCAAAGTCTTTAGTTTCATTTGGATTCATCTCAATAAAATTTGGAATATTCATTCCTTCCAAACCCGCTTTAACTAGTTCATTTCCTATAACAACTGTTTCAACTTTTAAGATTTTTTGAAGGCTGACTTTATCTAAGTGATCGAAATGTTCATGAGAAATTAAAATAAAGTCAGCCTTTGGTTGCTCATCAGGCAGCTTATAAGGATCAATATAAATATTTTTATAATCTTGCATTGTACTATCTGTTGGATAATCTATCCTAAATCCATCATGCAAATATTTCGTTATTTTTAAATTTTTATATTCATACATAAAAAAATACTAACAAATATACTTTATTTTACTATAAATATTATTTTTACTTTTTTGGTTAAAAACTAGTAAAAGCTATGAAAAATAAGCTTAGTAGAGTTATAATTCTTTGGTTTATTTATAGAAATAAAATTATGGATAATACAGTAATAGACGAAAAAATAATACAAGTTCCAACTATAGTAGGGATAATGGGACAATCACAAGAAAATTTAAAACTAATAATTAATAATATCAAAGAAGAAATATTCAGTGAACCAAATAATAGGAATTCTTATGTACATGGAATAATCTCCCTTACAACAACTCTAAACGAGGGCAATAAATTAAGTCCTAACAATGAACATGCGGTTAATAAATTTAAATTAACTCAAGCTGCAATAAATATCATTTGCTCTCAATTTTATAATAGTACGACTTTCAGAGTTGACCTTTTTAAAGATGCTCTTAAAGCATTTTGTAACTTTATTGAATTAAGAGATTATGTTGATACCAAAGTTTTATTAGATGGTATCGATCGATTCTTCAAAATAACAGAACAATAAAAATCTTCTTGACATATATACTCCCCCCTAGTATCATATCTTCATGACAGAAATTCAGTGCATAGATATAAAAAAACAAATGAATAGAATTTCAGGACAAGTTAAAGGAATTGATAAAATGATCGATGAAGGTCGTGACTATCTTGAAATTATTCAGCAAATAAAAGCAGTTCAGTCTGCTCTTTCCCGTTTGGGTGTAGAACTCTTGAAAGATGAATCAAAACAATGTTTTAATAAAACAGACAATGCTGAAAAAGTTAAAAAATTTGAAGAATTAGTTGCAAACTTTTTCAAAATTGCATAATTTATTTAATCTATTTATTAGTTTATTTTTATGAGTAATGACAATAAAGCATCTAACGATGCAACAAAAAAAGTGCTTGAAACGGAGCTTACTAATGATAATTTTAATGACTTTGTCGAGAAAGGATATACTTTCGTAGATTTCTGGGCTGAATGGTGTACCCCGTGCAGAATGGTTGCTCCAGTTGTAGAAAAACTTGCTCAAGATTGGAAAGGAAAAATAAAAGTCGGTAAATTAAATACAGATGATCATCCTGAAATTGCTATGAAATACCAAGTTATGGGTATCCCCACCTTTATTATGTTTAAAGATGGTGAGTTGGTAGATAGAATGACAGGAGCGGTTCCACCACCAATGTTTACACAATTTGTAACAAAAAATTATAAAGAAGAGAAAGCTAAATAAAATTATTTAAGTTTTAGGATTTCAATTATGAATAAAGTCGTAATAATAGGTTCAGGACCGGCAGGATTAACAGCAGCCATATATGCTTCAAGAGCAAGGCTTGAACCTGTTTTAGTAGCAGGATATCAATATGGCGGCCAGTTAATGAATACTACTTTAGTTGAAAATTATCCAGGGTTTATTGATGGTATTGATGGACCAGTTTTAATGGATAACATGTTAAAACAAGCTCAAAAATTTGGAACTGAAGTAGTTTTTGAAAATGCTGTAAAAATTGAAAATAAGGATGAAAATAAAATAGTTACAACAGATCAAGGGAAAACCTTTGAAGCAAATACTGTAATTATTGCAACAGGAGCTCTTCCTAAAAAACTTGGAATACCGGGAGAAGATAAATTTTATGGGAAAGGTGTTTCAACATGTGCAACTTGTGACGCAGCATTTTTTAAAGATAAGATTGTAGCTGTTGTTGGAGGTGGTGATAGTGCTATGGAAGATTCAAGTGTCTTATCGAAATTTGCATCTAAAGTTTATGTTATTCACAGAAGAGATGAGCTTAAAGCAAGTAAGATTATGCAGGAAAGAGTTTTGAATAACCCTAAAATTGAGGTCATATATAATACAGAAGTTAAAGAAGTTATTGGTGATCAAAATGTAGATTCTTTGAAATTATTTAATAGTGTTGAGAACAAAGAATCCGAATTAAAAGTTGATGGTATGTTCTTAGCTATCGGTCATATTCCTGTAACAGATTTTGTTAAAGGATTAGTTGAATTGGATGAAGTGGGATATATAAAAACTCCTGATGGTGTTCACACATCCTTAGATGGTATTTTTGTTGCAGGTGATGTTCAAGATCATATCTATAGACAAGCTGTTACAGCAGCAGGAGCTGGATGTAAAGCAGCATTAGAAGTTGAGAAATGGGTTGAAGCTAAAAAATAATTGATTGAAAATAATATCTGATCGTATAATCAAATATAATTTTTATAATTAATAGATGCAATCAGATCCTAAACATGAACTTGTTGATGTCTTTCCTGAAGAACACTCTTTGTCAAACTGCTTTCTTTCTCCAGTTCTTTACAGAGAGATTGAATTCAAATCTGTTGAGCATGCTTATCAATTATTTAAGTTTTTTAAAAATGGCGTTGGGTGGACTATACCGCTAAATGTACGCTTACAAATTATAGAGGCTCCAACAGGACCTGAGGCTAAAAGAATTGCTTATGAATACAAAGCTGATATGATTATTACTGACACTAATGAGAAAGTAACTTTGGCATACGAAATTATGCGTGAGAAATTTATTCAAAGTAGTGATCTCAGAAAAATCCTTCTTGAAACTGATCCAAATACTCTTTTTGAACAAAGTCCTGGAAATACTGAATCAGATAAATTTTGGGGAATAGGAA
The DNA here is from genome assembly GCA_963700155.1 of uncultured bacterium. Taxonomy (GTDB): domain Bacteria; phylum Patescibacteriota; class Dojkabacteria; order J137; family J137. The sequence continues at coordinate 380,078 of OY969472.1, forward strand.
TTGATGGAGCTGGAGAAAATGTTATCGGAAATATATTGATGCACATTAGGAAAGAACTTCTTATACATAGAATTTAATAGATCATTTTCTAATAAAGAACATATCCCCATAACTTCTTTCTTCGGGAGTTGGATATACTTTATCAATAAATTTATAAGTTTTTGATAAATAATCTTTTAGATTTTTCTCAGTGTTCTTATAAGAATTATGGAATTCTACGAAGATATAATCAAACTGGTTCAAGTCTGCACCTTCTAAAACATCAAACTCTGAACCTTCAACATCCAAAACCAAACAATTATAATTCTGCAGATTATGTTCATTTATAAAAGTCTTTAAAGTCTTACTAATATGGTTCTCCTCTCCACTAAATACTACACCGAATTCTTCTCCTTCAGTATAAATACTTGAACATGTAGGGAATTCTGCAATGTGCAATGTTACCTCTTCGCCATCTTTATCAGTAATCAATTCGTTATAAGCATTATTCGTTTTCTTTATTAGCTCATTGAAAGCTTTATTTTGGGGTTCAATAAAAACCGATGGCCAATTATTAAACATTTCGACCTCTTCTCCAACTGAAGCACCAACCTGAATGATTCCTCTCACATCTAATTTATTTTTTTTTACAATACCAGGGAAATTAAAAAGCATCTGTTATTTTAGTAAGTTTCTACTTTGAAAGCAATAACTTCATCACCTTCTTCAACACCTTCAACTTTAGGATCGATTATAATTCCACATTCTAATCCCTTCTTTACTTCACGAACTTCATCTTTTCTTATTCTTAAAGAAGAAATTTTTCCTCTTCCAACTTCAGCTTCACCCCTCATTACTTTCACTCTATAACCTTTTATAAATACACCTTTTGTAACTTCACATCCAACTACTGTATCTCCATTTGACAAAGTAAATACTTGTTTAACTTTTGCATTAGCAATGGCAACTTCTTCTTCTATAGGCTTTTCCATGCTCTCAAGAACTTCCTGAACTTCATCAAACAATTCATAAATTACTTCATAATTTCTTACTAATACTCTCTCTGATTTTGCAATTGCTTCAATTTTCGAAGGAGTTGGAAGTTGAAAAGTAACTATAATTCCTTTTGCTAATTTTGCTCTTGAGATTTCATCTTCAGTAACGTCCCCTGTACCAGAATCAAGAATACTGACCACAGATTCATCGGAACCTAATGTTTTTAATTTCTCAACGATTGCTTCTAAAGTTCCTTCAGTCGAGGCTTTAACAATAACATTAAGCTTTTTTTGTTCAATACCTTGTTTAATTTCCTCTCTTTTAATTAACATTTGTGCAAAAAGAGATTCAGTGTCTAACCCTTCAAGCTGAGGATTTTCTTCAACTACTTGATTCTGAGATCGTAACTCTTTTTGCACTTCTTTAGCTTGCTCTTCAGTTTCAGTAAAATATATTATTTCACCAGTATGCAAAGTATCTTTAAGTCCTGTTATCCAGAAAGGCTGAGATTCATGAACTTCTTCTATATTTTTTTGATTATGATCTAAATAGGCTCGAACTTTAAAAATCTGATCTTTATCAACTACATATTTTCTTCCATCCAAATTTCCAGATTTCAAAACTGCTAAAGCAACATTTCCGATCCTTTTATCCAAATTCGATTCTAAAACAAATGCTTCACCTAAAGTTCCAGGCTTTACAGCGCTTGGTTTAAGTTCATGAATCTCAGCCAACAATTGAATCCCCTCCAATAATTCCCTTAAACCAGTCTTATTTTTTGCAGAAACTTCAAATGACAAAACATCTCCACCATATTCTTCAACTGCAACTCCATAACTTGATAGTTCAGTTTTTATTTTTTGTAAATTAATTCCTTTTAAATCAACTTTATTAATTGCAACAATAATTGGAACATTATCTTTATGTGCAAACTCAATAGATTCTTTTGTTTGTGGCTGAACTCCATCATCTGCAGCTACAACTAACAAAACAAAATCAGTAACTTTTGATCCTCTTTCTCTCATTTTCGAAAATGCTTCGTGTCCTGGAGTATCAATGAATGTAATTTTAAATCCGGAGTCTGTTACGACTTCATGAGCTCTAGTGTTTTGAGTAATTCCACCAGCTTCTTTTGCTGCGACACTAGTACCTCGAATTGCATCTAGTAAAGAAGTCTTTCCATGATCAACATGTCCCATAACAGCAACAACCGGTGTTCGAACAACAGCACCCGTTGGATGCTGAGCTTCTACTTTTACAAGTTTATTTTCGGCTTTTGTTTTTAAAGTTTTAGTAACTGTTTTTTTTGTATTTTTTGCAGCTTTTGCTGCTGGCTTTTTTGGCATTTATATAACTCTGTTAATAAAATTCGACTCAGAATTTTAACATAGAATCCCTAATTGTTATAGGAAGGAAGGATTAGGCTTCGCGTTTGTTCAAGATATCATCAATGAAATCAATTATATACGCCCTAGCAGAATAATATCTTTTAACAAATTCACCTCTATAGCCCTGTGGTACATTTTTATTATCAAATGCCATTACTTCTATATCAATTTCACTTGTCTGTGTTAATCTTAATTTTAATTCTTCAAATAAACCTCTTTTTTGTAAATCTTTGTAATTTTCCTTAACTATTTTCTCCCTAAAAAATGGCACCTTCCCAGAAATTATAGATGCTTCAGCATTCCCTTCGCTATCAATTGCCTCAATGAGATTAACTAAAATATTATTTAATGATGTGATCAATAATATTTCTGGGAAATATAGTACTTCTGCGCTTAATTCGTCGATTAGATTATCTGTATAAAAATGGTCTCTTGTTCCGCACATAACAAAATCTTCTAAATAACTTTGTAATTTTCTTAATAAATCCACTTCTTTTAAATCTGAACTCTCAGTTTTTAAATTTTTAAGATTATCTTCTAGTTCTTTGAAATCCACCGCTAAAGCGTCAAAATATTCTTGGCTAAATTCTGGAATTTCTAATACTCCTTTGATTTGTGTAACATCCATTTTTGAATTATTCATTTGCAATACTAAGATACTTATTTATGGATTATACAATAAGAATTTAAGAAGTTAATAAAAAAACATAGATCTAACTTATGCTAGAATCTAGCTTGTTAACAATAACCTACTTCTTAAAAATTTAAATATGGATAAAATGCACAAACAAATACTTGCAGTTAAATCTAGTGATATACAAGAGATTTTAGATCAAGCTTTAGAAAACGGTGGATTTACTCCATTCACAAGCCCCGATCAATATCATGAATTATTATCAAACAGCATAATAAAAGAGCGAGGTCCTTTAGAAACAGACCCTTCATACAAACAAATTATTCCATATATGGTAGGAAAATTCGGAGATGAAATTTTATTTTATATTCGAACTGATAAAGGTGGAGATTCAAGGCTTCATAGAAAAATGTCTATCGGAGTCGGTGGACATATTGAGCCACAGGATCTTGGAGCAGGTGAAGCTATTGAGAAAGCGTTAAGACGAGAAGTAAAAGAAGAGCTACCTGACAATGAACTTATGGAATTAAATCCTTTAGGCTATATTTATATTGAAGGTGATGAAGTTGATGGAGTTCATATTGGTATTTTATTTGTTGGTAAACTAAAAAACAGAAGCATAGAAGGGGAAGAAGAAGAACTGGAAACCATTGACTTTGCTGGTCCCAATAGAATTTCTGAAATGATTGATACTAATGAGTTTGATGCTGAAAACTGGACAAAAGTTGCCTGGAACAAAGCTAAAGATCTTATAATTGAAGGTTAAACATACTCAAGCAATAAAGCGAGGGATTTTGTCTCATAATTATTTTTTTGAACAAAATCCCTCGCACTCATTTTCATTTTTTCTCGAAGCTCACTATCCTTTAACAACTTATCAACAGCATCTGCAATTGTTTCGGGTCTATTATCTTCAATCTTCATGACTTCATCTTCAAATTCTGTAAACTGAGTAATATCAGTAACGATAGCTGGATTTAACGAATTAATTCCTTTTCTTACTGCCCCACTAGCTGATTCACCAGCATCTGAATAAACGAATAAATTTACATCTGTTGCCTGTAACACTAAATTAATAACTTCATCATCTAAAAAATCAGTAATAATTGCTGTATTTTCTTCAAGATTTTCTTGTTTAATTAAATCTTTAATCTGATCATAAATTCCCTGGGCAAAAATATTATTTGAACTAATTGCAGAAAGGCTTATAAAAAATATTGATGGATGCTTCTCTTTTAATATTTTTACAGCTTTAATAATTCGATCTATTCCTTTATTTCTATTCATTAATCCATGAGTTGCAATTACAGGATAATTTTCAGAGATTCCTAGCTTTTCACGAACCCTGTTTTTATTACTTCGCTTTAACTGCAAGATTGGATGTATAAATAGCTCAGCATTTTTCAAAGTTTGAGAAGCATATTCAAAATCCTTCTTATTATGAATAAATACTTTATCAGCAAGTTTTAATTCTTTACATTCTTTAATAAAATCAAAATTATCTCCTCTAACTGCATGCAAAGTTACATAAACTTCAATATTTCTATTCTTTAATTCTTGAATTAATCCACATAAACTCTCAGGAGAAAACATTGCTCCAGAATGATATTGAATATGAATCAAATCAATTGGATTTTTATCAAGCCAGCTTTTTAATAAATTAAAATCTTTCTCGCCAGTATGCCATAGTCTTAAGACATTTAAATCATCTTTTCTTTGTCTATCAGCCAAATCAATATTTCCAAAATAATAAAAAGATTTGAATGAGTTTTCTATTTTTGAATAAAGATCAAAAGTATAATCTGCAATTCCTGTTTCATCATTAACAAAAGAAATAACAGCAGCATTTTTATTTTTTAATTCCACAGTTTTTTCAAGCGACTTTATAAAATCTAAAGCTAGTTTTGCTGAATTATCCCAAGTAATCTTCTCTGCCCGCTCTTTAGCTATCAAAATTTTCTGATCCCTTTCCTCACTTATCTGATCACCAATTTCTATTTCATATAATTCTCGCATTAATTTTTGAAGATGTTCCTGATCAGGTTCAGCCCATTTTGCTCCAATATTTGCGAATTCTGAATCACTTGCATATTCAAGCTTATAATCAATCATATATGCAGAATCTTCATCACAGAAATCTAAATATCCGCTATAATTTGTAGCTATAATTGGAACTTCGTTATACATACTTTCCAAAATAGGAAGACCAAAACCTTCAGCACGAGAAGGATATACTCCACAGTCAGATTGCTGTATTAAACTTGTTAACTCTTCTTCTGTTAAATCTGGATTATTAATATGGATAACTTCGGGTGAATTTTCAGTACTAAGTTCGTTCAATAATTGATCAACTGTATTGTCAGGACCTGGAAAGCTTTTTATTATCAAAGTTACATCATCTTTGCTGGTAAATTCTTCAAAATATGCTTTTAAAAGTACATCAACTCCCTTTCGTTTTTTAGCTGTTGAGATATGAAGGAATTTAAAAGATTTATCAGTTTCAATCGGATATTGTTTTTGAGGCGGCAACTTCATTTTGTCATCCATTGCGTTTGGAACAACAGTTATCGGGACTTTAACACCTGAGTCTCTCAAAATCCCCCGGACAAATGAAGTTGCCGCCATCACTCCATGCAAATTTTCATTAATTTCATCCACCCATTGGCTTGGATAAACCGATTCTTCCCAAGCAATATACATAATTTTTATTAATCCGGCTAAATCTTTCAATCCATGGCTGCTGTCTAAAGTCTTTGGGAAGTTATTATAAATCACAACGTTTGGTTCAAGAGATTTATTATCAACGAGTTTTTTTAACTCTGGTTTACTTTTTAATTCAACTTCTGTTGGTTGATAGTCAATTTTTTCAGGATCACAATATAAGCTTATTTTATATTCATCTTGAACTTTATCGAGACCAAAAGCTAAACCACGATTGACTCGAGCGTAACTGTAATTTGAAAAATATGGACCGTAAACCTGAATTTTTTTCATTAGAAAATTACTTACCAAAAATAATCTCAGAAATTTTATCCCCAATAAGCAAAGTTACATTTCTAAACCTTTTATCATAAGAATGATAAAGTTTAAAATTTATCCCATAATCCTCCATTTCTGACTTCTTTATTAACCCTATTATTGATTCATCTGTGGGAGCTAGATCATCAACAAAAGATTTTACAGCTTCTATTGGGAATCCTGACAATATTCCAGTTAAAATATCTCTTCTCCTTTTATCATCAGTATTTCCTTCGCCAAAATTCCAGATATCGATTTCATTCATCCAAGCCAAAACGGATTCTTTATCTAAATTTGGTATCTTAATTTCATTAAGCTCGAGATATTCTCTAACAACTGGACTAGATAAAGTATATATTATTGCATTAATATTTATTAAACAATAAAATTTATTTGCTTTAGTAGATTTTTCTAGCAGAATAAAATTACCCTCACCGTATTGATTTAATAAATCAATTAGTTCATCCTTAATATTTATTGTTGATTTATCTATGTTTGTAGTAGGTGTAAATCCTGAAAAGGCATGGAGAATTGAAGTTTTCATAAAATGCTCTTGAACTGTTGCTTTAAAATGTTCAGTACTATGATCATATATATTTTTAAGAACCCTTAGTGACTGTTCCAAAAGCTTACATCTATCAAGTGTCATTATCTCTAAAAGCTCTTTTTTATGATTTTTAAAAAAGTTGTCACTCCAAAACTCATCCCCAAAAAAGTTTTCAAGATATTTATCTGCATCTTCTATCTTATCCATTAATTTAAATCAATAAACTTAAAGTGTTCGATACTGAACTTGTTTTCATTATCATACACTATCCCCACAAAATCCAGCCTCCAGGGCGTTTCAAGTTTATTATTTTCCCATAATCTTAATTTAAGACATTATCTTTTAAAAATATTATGGAGAAAATAATTAAAACATGTTGTTACAAATTATGCTTACACACTATCTGTTAGTATAATCGAGTTTCAAGGATTGCCAAGTAACATGTCTTCAACTCTTTTGCAAAATATTATATACTATATTAGCAACTTCCTCAGTAAATATTTATAACTAAGATTAAATTTTGACAGTAATTCAAAAACAAGCTCATAATGTTACTCATACAAGTGACAAAAACTTAACACCAGCAAAAAAAGCTCAATATGATCTTGAGACGTCTGAATTACGCTATCGAAGGTTGTTTGAAACCGCACAAGATGGGATTTTACTTATAGATTTTGATACAGGGATGATCCTTGATGCCAACAAGTTCTTAATTGACTTGTTAGGTTATTCTAAGAAAGACTTTTTAGAAAAACATCTTTGGGAAATTGGCATTTTTAAAGATATTGCTGCTTCTAAGGAAAATTTTTCAACACTTCAGAAGAAAAGATATGTTCGCTTTGAAGATTTGCCCCTTGAAACAAAAAGTGGAGGTAAAATTTATGTTGAATTTGTAGCTAACGCTTATCAGGTTGATGGGGAAACGATAATTCAATGCAATGTGCGAGATATTACAGACCGTAAAAAAGCAGAAATATTACTTAAGGAAAATCAAGAAATGCTTAACGAGTCCCAGAGAATAGCTGGGTTGGGAACTTATGTACTTGATATCCCAGCTGATCACTGGGAAAGTTCTAAAGTTCTTGATACTTTGTTTGGTACAGACAAATCATATAATACTACAACTTCTGGTTGGACAAATCTTATTCATCCTGATGATAGAAAAATGATGACAACTTATTTTAACAATGAAGTTATCGAAAAAAGGAAGTCATTTGATAAAATATATCGAATTGTTCGGCATAATGATCATGCAGTTCGATGGGTACATGGATTAGGTAGATTAGTATTCAACTCTCAAAATAACCCAATAAAAATGATTGGAACAATTCAGGATATTACCAAGCAAAAACTAGCTGAACAAGCTTTAAAAGAAAGTGAGGATAAGTTTTCCAGGATCTTTGAAAGTTCTCCCTATGCAGTTGTAATTACCAATATTGAGGATGGAAAGTTTATAAATGTTAACAAAGCATTTACAACTATATCTGGAGTCAGCCGTGAAGAAGCACTCGAGAGTACAACACTAGATTTGGGAATTTGGGCGAATAAAGAAGATCGAACTCGTGTGCTGAAAGAACTTAAAACAAAAGGATCTTTAGATAATGTGGAATTTCCATTCAAGACAAAGACTCATGGTTTACTTACTGGGCTTTACTCTGCTCGACTAATCGAAATTAATGGTAAAACTCATATTTTATCTAGTATTGCTAATATAAGTGATCTTAAACACGCACAGGAGGAAATTGAAGATTTAGAAAAAAGGAATGAAGCAACATTATCTTCCATAGGGGACGCAGTATTTTCATGTGATAAGAATGGGAAGATTCTGGTTTTTAATCGAGTTGCCGAAAAGTTAACTGGGATTTCTGCTCCACTTGCAATAGGTCGCAGATACGATAAAGTAATTACATTTGTAAATGAAGTAGATGAAAAACCTGTAGGGGACTTTGTCTCTGATATATTAAAACGGAATAAGGCCATTAAAAAGCTAAGTCATACATTATTGATAACTAAGAGAGGGGAGAAGATTCCTGTTGCCAACTCTATCGCCCCTGTCAAACGTCCATCAGGAGAGGTTGTTGGCTGTGTTGTTTCTTTCCGAGATATAAATATGGAACGAGAAATAGATAGAGCTAAGACTGAATTTGTTTCAATTGCCTCACACCAGCTCCGAACACCTCTTACAGCAGTCAGTTGGTACTGCGAAATGTTACTTACTGATAAAAGTGGTGAACTTAATAGCAAACAAAAGATTTATGCAACAGAAGCTTATAAAGCAAACAGAAGGATGTCTTCTCTACTTGACGCACTTTTAAATGTTTCAAGATTAGATATGGGAACTTTTATGGTTGAACCTAAACTAACAGATATTAAAAAAGTTGTAAAAAACTCAATAAAAGACCTTAACCCATTAATAAGTAAAAAGAAAATTAAACTGATAGAAATGTATGATGAGAAGATTGATAAAGTTAAAATTGATCCTGCTCTTTTATCCATTGTTATTCAAAATCTTCTCAGTAATTCTGTGAAATACACTAAGGTTGGAGGTAAGATTAATTTAATTACTGATAAAAAAGATAAGGATATGATTATTTCGGTAGAAGATAATGGTATAGGTATTCCTCAAGATCAACAATCAAGAGTTTTTTCTAAACTCTTTAGAGCAGATAATGTTATGCAGGTTGATCCTAATGGAACTGGTTTAGGGCTTTATATTGTAAAATCAATTCTTGATCGCTCAGGTGGGAAAATTTGGTTTGAATCTAAAGAAGATAAAGGAACCAAATTTACAATTTCTTTACCGTTAAGCGGTATGATCAAAAAGAAAGGTACAAAACAACTAATACAAAATGAATAAAAAAATTTTAATAATTGAAGATGATCTTCCTCTTTTAAATGTTCTAGATGAAAAGATCAGTGGTTCAGGTATTGAAGTTCTAAGGTCTACAAATGGGAAAGAAGGCTTAGAGTCAGCAATAAGAAATCATCCGGATTTAATTTTACTTGATATCGTTATGCCAATTATGGATGGTATGATGGTTCTTGAGAAATTAAGAGATGATAAGTGGGGAAAAACAGCTAAAGTAATACTTTTAACAAATCTTTTGGATACAGAAAAAGTTATAGAATCACGATCTAAAGGAGTTCGTGATTATCTTTTAAAAGCTGACTATACTCTTGATGATATTGTTAAAATGGTAAAAAGAAGACTTAAGATCCGTAAAAAAACTAGTACAAATGATTTCACTAAGTAATTATACTATTAGATTTTGGAATTAGTTTCCTATTTGGAACTTTTTCATTAATTTAAATCAATAAACTTAAAGTGTTCGATACTGAACTTGTTTTCATTATCATACACTATCCCCACAAAATCCAGCCTCCAAGGAACTTCAAGTTTATTATTTTTAAGAAGCCATTTATTTATTGTATTTTTGAGCCTATGTTTTTTAGTTTTTGAAAGTGTTTCGTAGATTGTGATTACTGCATCTGATCCAAGACTTTTAACTTCAATAAAGACAATAAATTCTTGATCTTGCATAATAAGATCAATTTCTCCGCCTTTAAAGAAGGAGTTTTTGCTCATAAATTTATATCCATTTTGTTGCAAAAACTCCGCAGCAATTTCTTCTGATTTTCTTCCTTTAGATCGTGTGTCCATTGGCAGATTATAACAGGATATCTTAATTCATTAATATTGTAAGCAATAAAACAATAATGTAGAATTCACTATCTATCTATTACATTATTTCCTATGACACCTGAACTAAATAAATCTTCTATAGAGAATATTGAAGAATATAAAAGTAAACTTATGCAATTTGCTGATGAATTGGATAGACTTTCAGATACAAACGTTGATGCAGCAACAGTGGCTAAAATATTGTATGGAGAACCTGCTATAGTAACATTAATCCCAATTATTTTGGCCATGGGAGGAATTCCATTATCAATGTTCTCTGAAGAACTAAAAGGTTTTATATTAGAAAATGGAGTAAAGGTAGGAGAAGCATCTCTTTTTATAGTTATATCTCAATTGCTGACTCTGCATGAATTATCAGATAAAGACATAACATTGACTGAGAATCTGAACAAAGGTGTTAATGATACTTTTGGTAATAGTGCTATAAAAACTAACGCTGATGATTATAAAGATTTGAAAAACTTAAAGTTGAGTACTTTTGTTTTACCAAAATTAGCATCTGTTGTCAGAAGATTAGCCTTATCATTAAAATAATATACTTTTTAAATTTCTTCTATGAGTTTTCAAACAAATATTTTATCTAAAACTGCAGAGAATGATTTCTTCAGGCAAGTATTGTTCACAGGAAGTAAAAGTCAGCTGGTTGTTATGAGCATTGAACCAGGTGGAGAAATTGGGGAAGAAACTCATGAACATGTTGAGCAAGTTCTTTTCAATCTTTCAGGAACCGGTAAAGTTGTTTTAGATGGAGTCGAAAGTGAGTTTGATCCAGGGGACGTAGTTGTAGTAACTCCAGGTACAAAGCATAATTTTATAAATACAGGAACAGAGAAATTAAAAATTTATACTATCTATGCTCCACCTAATCACATTGATGGTAGAGTTCATAAAACTAAGGCTGATGCTGAAGCAGATGTTGACGATGAAGAATTCGGGCATAAGGTGGAGTAAAATATTATCCTAAAAGCAAATTCCCGTTAATACTCACTGATTTATATTTTAATAAATGTTTGTCATAAGTAATGATTTTCATTTTATTTTTTTTAGCAAGATAATATAGATGTGCATCATCAAAATCCAAATTCTTCTTTATAGTAATAGCATAAATATCAACCAGCTCTTCATTAGTAATTTGAATAACTTTACATTTTTTAAGTAATAAACTAATAAAAACCTCGAGTTTTTCTAATTCAATATGTTTTCTGTACGCTACAAGGAATAAACTTTTTAATGAAAAATCAGTTATATATAAGTTTCCTAAGTTATTGAGAATATCCGCAGAATTCATTGCATTATTTTGTGCAAGAATAATCTCAAGGGGAATATTTGTGTCTATTAAATATTGGGTTTCCATGCTTCATCAATCTCTTTATTTATGTCTATTTTCTTTTTATTTGGATTTGCCATTCCAATAAAGTCTTCAAAATTTGTATATTTTTGTTTACATGACTTCGATTTTGTAGAAGGTTTTTTGACTCCCCATTTTTCTAAAAAATCAGCATAGCTTATCAAAACCGATTTTGGTTCATCATGATTAGTTATAATAACTGGAGTTTCTGTACTTACATCTAAGTACTTTGAGAATCCATCTCTAACAACAGAAACATTTTCTTTTATATATTTATTTTTTGCCATATGAAAATATTATCATAATATGGCGCTTTTGTACAAATTTTTGCCAAATGAATTCAAGTATGAAATAGAGTAAAATATAATTATGGATAAAGATTTACGAAAACACATAGTCTATCTTCTCGAAGATGGTGGAGCTCATATGTCATTCATGGAGGCTGTAAAAGACTTTCCCGAATCTGCTATAAATCAGAAACCACCAAATGTAGAATATACTTTCTGGCATTTAATCGAACATATTCGAATCACACAGTGGGATATTTTAAACTTCTCTACAAATCCAGATTATAAATATCTAAAATGGCCTGATGAATATTGGCCTGCAAAAAATAAAAAGGTTACAAAAGAAGACTGGGATAAAACTATTAAAGCTTATCAAAAGGATTTAAATGAGATGATAAAACTTATAAAAAATCCAAAAACTGACTTATTTTCCAAAATTCCATGGGGTGAAGGACAAACTATTCTAAGAGAAGCTATGCTTATAGCTGATCATACTGCATATCATGTTGGCGAACTTGGGATCTTAAGACAGGTAACAAAAACCTGGTAACTTTCATTTATACAAAATTATTTATTCTCTATAGGAAGATCAAACCAAAAGGTGCTCCCAACACCCTCTTTGCTTTCGAAGCCTATTTTCCCTCCATGCTGTTCAATAATATCTTTAGCTATTGATAAACCTATTCCAAAGGAATCTGGTTGCATCAAAGAAGCATTAGTTGCTCTAAAAAATCTTGAAAAAATTCTATGTTGCTCTACTTCAGGAATACCAATACCTGTATCTGTTATTTCAAAATGTTCAGTATTATCAACTTTAGTAAGTTTTACTTTAATAATACCCTTTTCTTTTGTATAGGTGATCGCATTATCTATTAGTGCCTGTATACTTATTCTCAATTTTTCTCCATCTCCTTGAATTGAGGGAAAATCCAAATCTTGTGAAATAGTTAGTTCTATTTGAATATCTTTTAATTGTGCTTTCTCTTTAAATTCTTCTATAACACCCATTATAAGACTTTTTAGTGAGACCTCCTCTTTTATTAATACTAACCTACCTTCTTCAATATCCATTGCAGTTAGAAGAAGTCCTATACGATTTGTTATTTTTAAACTCGACTCGTAGGTTGCATGTAAAAATTCTTCCTGAGTTTCAGTTAACTTTCCAAACGAACCTTCCAATATAGACTCTAAATTCCAGTTTATTGCTGTGAGGGGTGTTCTTAGCATATGAGATATTATCTGTACGAATTTTCCACGCAATTCATTTAGCTCTTGAATATGTGTTTCTGTTTTTTTTCGCAAAGTAATATCTCGACCTACAACAGAAGCACCAATAATAACTCCTTTTTCGTCATGTACTGGCGTAACTGAAAATTCAACATTGACAGGAGTTTTATCTTTCCTTATCCAAACTGAATCATAATCTGCAATAACTTCCCCTGCTCTTACTTTTTCTAAAATTTTTGTAAGTTCTTCTTTAGGGTTTTTTTCAAAAAGTTCTTCCATTGATTTCCCGATTACCTCTTCAGCAGAATATCCAAACATTTTTGTTGCCCCGCCATTCCAGCTAGTAATTATACCTTCAAGGGTTTTTCCTATAATTGCATCATGAGATTCTTCAACAATAGCTTGGATCTTTCGAAGTTTATCTATATTTTCATTTCCTAAAATAGTAGTTTCGCTCATAGTAAAAGGGTACCATAGGATGAATTTTACTTCAAATTATTAAATTAATCTGAAAGTAGAATTTATTTTCTTCTTACAACAACTATTGAGCAGTTTGTTAAGACTGCGGCTAATGCTCCGACTGCTGCAAGATATGGAGCTAAAAGTATTCCAACAACTCCTAGAGTTACAGGAATCTCCATTACTGAATCACCTTTTTCATTTTTAATGATGATTCTTCTTGCATTACCTTCGTTAATAATCTCTTTGACTTTCTTTACAATATCGTCACCATTTAACTTATATTCTTCTGTTGTTGTTTCAGAAGTATTTTGTGTATCGTCCATAAGAAATATATTTAAGATTTAAGTAACTATATTATCTCATATAAAACTAAAAAGCGCCCATGAAATGGGCGCTTTCAAAATCAATTTTAATAATTCTATTTTTAACGTTTTGAATACTGCTCTGCTTTTCTAGCTTTTCTAAGACCTGGTTTCTTTCTCTCAACCATTCTAGGATCTCTAGTCAAAAGTCCAGCAACTTTCAACTGCTTTTTCTTTTCAGGATATTTCTTAACAATAGCTCTAGCCAAACCTAAAACAATAGCCTCTAACTGAGAATTATGCCCACCTCCATTAACCTTTGCTGAATACATAAAATCTCTTAAATCAAGTTCAGCAACATCAAATGGCATACTCAACTTTACCTTCTCAACTGAAGATCCAAAAACCTGCTCCAAAGGCTTCTCATTAACAGTACTCTTTCCAGCTGTACCAAATAATCTTATAGTAGCAACTGAAGTTTTTCTTCTTCCGATTGTATAAACAAAATCTTTACCTGCCATATTATTTTATATCCTTAATTATAATTTAATTTCCTTAATATTAATTAACTCAGGTTTCTGAGCTTCATGATCATGATTCTCATCTCCAAATATTTTTAGATTTGCAAGCATCTCTCTTCCTCTTTTTGTTCTAGGAAGCATTCCTTTTACAGCTGCCTCAATAGGCTTTGCTGGAAATTTCTTTATTAAATCTTCCAAACTTACATATCTTAAACCACTTGGATATCCTGAATAACTTTTATAAAACTTTGTCATTCCTCTCTTTTCAGTAAAATCAATCTTTGATGCGTTAATAATAACAACCTTATTCATTGGTTTGTGATAATTTCTCATCTTTGGATTATTCTTACCTTGCAATAATTCTGCAACAGTAGAAGCTAATCTTCCAATTCTAAGTCCTCTTGCATCAACAAGATACCACTTCTCTTCAATTTCAGATTGTTTTACAGATGTAACGCTTTTCATTTATATATATTTAAATACTATTAATTATTTCTTTTTTGCTGCTGGCTTTTTTGAGCCTGATACAGCTTTTTTTAATCTTCCACCAACTGATTTCTCTTCTTCAGTCTTTTTTCTCTTTTCTAATAATTTCTGAACTCTTGTCTGTTTCTGCTTCTCTTCATAATTTACTACCATTACATAAGACTGATCAGCATTATCTCCTTTTCTTGGAGTTGTTCTGATAACATGAGTGTAACCAGAATTTCTATCTCCAAACTTTGCTTCAACTAATTTATAGAATTTGTTTAAAATTCTTTCATTAGAATTAAAATAACTCTCTAAAGTATGTTTACTTGATGGTTTCTCATCTTTAGCTTTTGTTACTAACTTATCGAATTGCGATTTTAAAATTTTTGCTTTTACAGGTGTTGTTTTTATCTTTTCTGCTCTAATAAGCTCAATAACCAATGATTTTAAAATCGCTGTTTGATGAGCCTTTGTTTTTCCCTGCATTCTGTATTTTTTGTTTCCCTTATTCATCTCTTTAGTATAAAAAACTTTATATTAATTTAATTTCGTATTTCTTCAAAGTATCAAGTAATTCTAAGAATGATTTATTTCCTAAACCTCTAATGTTAGAAAGCTCTTCTTCAGTTAATCCTTCTAATTTTCTCAAATCATCATAACCTGATTTCAATAAAGCATTTGTTAATCTTGTTGAAAGATGAAGATCAACTACTCTTAAAGGTGGTTTCTTTTCTGTCTCATTCAAGATTACATTATTCATGACACTTTTTTCCTGATTATTCAATTTGATTGTAATTTCTTCACCTGTTAATAAAACTTTTGAAAGCTCATTTAATCTTTCTGTCATTTGATTAACAATATCTGATGCTACATTTAATGCTTCTTCTGGTGTAACCGCGTTATTTGTTTGAACTGTTAAGTTTAATTGATCTAATTCAGTTTCTTTTCCAACTCTGGTTGATGAAATATCATAATTTACTAACTTTACTGGTGAAAAAGATGCATCTAATGGAAGGATTGAGATCTCTTTCCTTAGTTCTTCATTTGATAATGCATATCCAACACCTCTTTCAACTGTTAATTGAGCTTTGAACTTTGACTTTCCACTAGTCAGTTTTGTAATTACATATTCAGGATTAATTATTTCAACATCTGAATTCTTTTCAATATCACCTGCTGTTATTTCAACAACTTGTCCATCTTTTCCTTTAACATCAATATTTAATGTTACAGGCTCTAAAGTCTTAGACACTACAACAATATTCTTTATTGCTAAAAGAATTGTTAAAACATCATCAGGAACTCCGTCTAATGTTGAATATTCATGCTCTGCACCTTCAATTTTTACCCCTGTAATTGCAGAACCAGAAATTGAAGAAAGCAAAACTCTTCTTAAAAAGCTTCCTAAAGTGTATCCATATCCCTTTGGTAAAGGTCCGATTTCAAAAGTAGCAACATTGCTTGTTGCATTGACCTTTTTTATATTGAACTGATTTAATGAAATCATAATTATTTTTAAAAATAAATATTATTATTAATTTAAAATTATCTAGAGTAAAGCTCAACTATTAATCTTTCTTTAATTGTCTGATCCATTTGATCTCTTGTTGGTTCAGCAGCAACTTTTCCGCCTTTTTCAAGTTTTTCAACCCATTTTGGTGCAGGGAAAGCTTTATTCTGCTCAACAATCTCCTTTAAAAATGGAGCATCAAATAATGAATCTTTTATTGTTAATTCATCTCCTGCTTTTAATACAGTTGATGGAACATCATGTTTCTTGCCATTTAAAAGTATATGACCATGACTAACAAATTGTCTTGCCTGTGCTCTTGATGATGCAAATCCTAATCTAAATAAAACATTATCTGTTCTTAATTCTAATAACTGTAAAAGTCTTGTGCTGGTGTTTCCAGGAGACTTTGTAGCTAATTTATAGAATCTTCTGAACTGTGCTTCATTCATTCCATATATTTTTTTAACTTTTTGTTTTTCTCTAAACTGAATTGCGTAATCACTAGGTCTTTTCTTTAAAACAGGAAATTGACCTGGTAAAGACATTCTTCTTTTCCATTTCTCACTTCTACCTAGAACTGTTGTTCCTTCTCTTCTATTTACTTTCCATTTTGAACCTGTGTATCGTGACATATTTACTTTAAATTAATTAAAAATTTTACTTCTTTGGTGCCTTTCTTGGCTTGACTCCTCCATGTGGTACAGGAGTTCTGTCTGCTAACATTGTAATTCTTAATCCTGCAGATCTAATTCCCTTAACTGCTGCTTGTCTTCCAACTCCAATTCCTTTAATAATAACTTCTGCTTCTCTTGCTCCTGCTGTAATTGCTTGAGAGGCTGCATCTTCTCCAGCTCTTGTCGCTGCATATGCAGTACTTTTTTTGCTTCCTGCGAATCCAACTTTTCCACAGCTACTTGCAGCAATAACATTTCCTTGATAATCAGTAACGCTAACGATTGTATTGTTATATGTTGAATTAATCTTTACCAAAACTTTTGGTGAAGTTAATTTTGACTTCTTTTTCTTTTTTTCAGTTACTTTTGCTTTTGCCTGAACCTTTACTGCTTTAGCCATTATCTTAAATTAAATAATTAATATTAGGTCTTAGTAACCTTTACTTTTAATCCTCCAACTGCCAAATGTCTTCCTTTTCTTGTTCTTCCATTACTTCTTGTATTCTGTCCTCTAACTGGTAATCCAGATTTATGTCTCATTCCTCTATAACTTCTAATATCTTTTAATCTTTTTATTGCTTGAAAAACTTTTTGTTTAACCTGACCTTCTGTTGGAATATTCTTTTCTATATATTCATATAATCTTTGAATTTCTGAATCAGTTAGATTTTTTACTCTTGTATTTGGATTTATGTTTGTAGCTTTTAAAATCTTTTGAGATGTAACTAATCCGATACCAAATATATAGGTTAATCCGATTTCTACTCTTTTTTCATTTGGTACTTCTACTCCGACTATTCTTGCCATTTAAGCTAAATAATTAATAAAATTAACCCTGTCTTTGTTTATGTCTAGGGTTTGATTTGCAATATACATAAAGTGTAGGCTTAAAAACCACTTTACCGCGGCTTACAACTTTTTTATTTCTCTTTACAAAGTAACAATCTTTGCATCTTTTTTTTACGCTAGCTCTTACTTTCATATTTAATTGAATCTTTAATTAAGCTTGCAAATATAGCAAATTTTATCCCTATAGTAAATAAGTATAAACAATCATGCTGCTTGAACAACTTCCTGTTGGGGATTACGTCTGCTTGTTAATCTTCTGGTAATTATACCTTTATCAATATCATAAAGTGAGATTTTTAGTCTTACTTTATCGCCTTTTTCTAGTTGAATGAAATTAGTTCTCATTTTACCAGAAACGTGGCATTTTACTTGATGTTTTATTCCTTTAAACTCTATTTCTGCTACATATATTAATTCAGGTAAAGCTGAAACAACAACTCCTTCAAATTCTACGTAACTATCATTTTTTGGTTCCTTCTCTTTATTTTTTTTACCTGACATATTTTTAGCTAAGAATTTTAACAAATACTAAGCGTTTAATCAATTGTTATTAGGGTATTTGGTGATGATTTTAGCTCAATTGAAGTGATTTTTTGTCTTTTCTTTAAAAAACTGCTTGTTTTTTGCAATAATTACACCTGTGATGATCAAAATTACTCCTAAAGTAATTCCTGTTAATGATGCAGCCTCATTTGAAATTGCAGTATTTGGAATTGTTACAGTTCCACCTGCAGTACTGCTACTGCCTGTAGTACTTCCACTAGACCCAGAGCTTGAGCTACCACTATCTCCGCCTGTTATTGGGGTTCCACCACTAGAAGTTGAGGATGTAGTATTTGTCTGTACCGTTACTTCATTAGTTGTAAAAGTTAAAGATGAGCCATTTGATCTTATCAACTGTGTTCCATCAGTTCCTTGTACTACTTTTATTTGTGGAGAACCTTCAGATTGTGCCTGAAAAGTAATTTCTGCTACATCTTTATTCACTTGGAAAGCATTTCCACTCTGTGTTTTTGCATCCAATGTAATTCTTCCCTCTGAACTTACATTATTATCTTTTTCAATATCTTCTAAAGTGAAAACATCATCTAAAAGCTTTATTTGTGTACCTGCAGTTGTTGTATCTTGATCAATAACTGAAAGTTTTGACTTGTCATAGTCGATAACAATCTTATATTCTCCAATTGTTAAACTGTTTGTTTTTACCTGTACTTTTACAGTAAAAGTATCTCCAATTTTTACTGATGTTTTATCTGATGAAATTAATACACTTGAAGTAACTCCTCCACCTCCACTAATTTCAATAGTTCCAA
This sequence comes from uncultured bacterium, assembly GCA_963700155.1. GTDB lineage: Bacteria > Patescibacteriota > Dojkabacteria > J137 > J137. The sequence goes on from OY969472.1 coordinate 399,310, forward strand.
AAGTAGGCTGTGCTACTCCGTCTAGACTTTGCGCTTGAACAATTGGTATTAATTGTATGAATTCCGACATGACTATATGATATTATGAAATCATATTAGATACCAGTAGTAAATTATGAATAATTCTTTGGTATGTGTTGTAATTGTCACATGGAATAACGAAAAGGACATTGAAGAATGTCTCTCGAGTCTTCAAAATCAAACATATAAAAATTTCAAAATTATTGTTGTTGATAATAATTCGGATGATCAAACTTGCGAAATTGTAAAGAAATTTTCGGAAGTTGTGTTGATTGAAAGGGAGAAAAATTATTATTTGACTGGAAGCAATAATTTTGGGATTAAATATGCTTTCGAAAATTTCCAACCTGAATATATACTTGCTTTGAATCCTGATACAAGAGCTGAAGATAATTTAATTGAAGAATTAAAAAATGCAGTGGATTCTAATGAGAACTATGGAGCTGCAGGTCCAAAGATTAAATTTTTTAAGAATGAAAGTGAAGGTTTATTAAATTCCGCTGGTTTGATATTTGACGGCTTCGGACAAGCTTATGATAGAGGTTTTAAAGAAGAAGATCATGGCCAGTTTGAAAAAGTTGAAGAAGTTTTTGGAGTGAGCGGAGCTTGTATATTGTATAAAGCTAAGATGCTAAATGATATCGGTTTGTATTGGGATATGATAAAAATGTATCTTGACGAAGTTGAAATGTTTATCAGGGCTCATAAAAAAGGATGGAAAGTTGTTTATACTCCAAAGACCACTCTATTTCATAGCTATATGCAGTCAACTGATAAAAACAAGTTGTTTAGTGCTGAAAAGCAGAAAGCGCGAGCTTGGCTTTTAATCGCACTAAGACATTATGATTTTAAAGCCAAGCTCGCCATGATCGGCAAATATATTGACTTCAGGCTCGAAGGACTAATGAAAATTACTCAATCTTAAATTATTTTAATATTTTATGAATCCTGAAGAATTTTATTCATATTGTCCTCACTGTGGGACAAAATATGAAAATAAAACAAAAGAAGCATTAAAATGCAATAACTGTGGCTACAATTTTTATATGAACGCAGCACCTTGCACAGGTCTGATCTTTTATTCAGAAAATGATCACCACAGAATAATGCTTGTCAAAAGAGCTGTGGATCCTTCAAAAGGGAAACTAGATGTAGCTGGTGGATTTTTAGGATTAGAAGAAACATTTGAAGAAGGGCTTCAGAGGGAAATTAAAGAAGAATTAAATTATGAGATCGATAAATCTAAACTTGAATATCTGACTTCATTTTGTGTAAGGTATCTTTTTCAAAACGTTAACCATCACCTTGCATGTAATGTTTATATTTATCCAATTGATGAATCGATTAAGTTTGAAACTTTAGATGATGTTGCAGGTTTTGAATTTTATAATATCAACGAAATCAAAGATGAAGATTTAGCTTTTGAAGGCTTGAAATCAGTTTTGGAAAGTTATAAATCAAAAATTCTAAAATAATTACTCAACCTTGGTAAATCTGCTATAATCCTTTTGTACTAATTCTTTCAAAAATTCGATGACAACAATAATGTTATAAAAAATTTAAGCAGAAGATTTTAAATCTTCTATTTTTTATATTTTATAAACATTACAATGTTCAAACGTCGAATGAGTAATCAGCCATACAACATAAAATTCTCACAAAACTTTATTAAATCTGAGCAACTTTCAGAAGAAATTGTAGGTCTAGCTGGTATTTCTAATGAAGAATTAGTAATAGAAATCGGTCCTGGACAAGGAGCATTAACTGAATTTATTGTTTCTACTGGCGCAAAGGTAATAGCAGTAGAAAAAGATGAAGAACTGGCTGAAAATCTAAAAAAAATTTACCAAGATAAAAACATTGAAATAGTTAAAAAAGATTTTTTAGATTTTCAGCTTCCAAACAGAAGCTATAAAGTTATTGGTAACATTCCCTTTGCGCTAACAACCAGAATCATAAATAGAATTTTGAATTATGAAAATCCACCGGAATTGACATTGTTAATTATGCAGAAAGAAGCAGCACTAAGATTCATTGAGAATAATCTTATTTCTTTGAAATACAAACCATGGTTTAAATTTAAAATTATTAAATATTTTAGACCTGAAGATTTCAAGCCAAGACCTAGTGTACTTCCAGTTTTATTAAAGATATCAAAAAGAGAATTTCCTTTGATTGAATTTAAAGAAAGAGAAAATTATTTAGCATTTATCACTTTTTGTTTTCTTAATTCTAAATTTTGGCTTAGGTCTTCTTTAAGAAAGATATTTTCATTTAGGCAGTTGGCAATTATTTCTCAGAAATATAATGTTAAAAAGAAACCATCTGAACTAGGTTTGGAACAATGGATAAGCCTATTTAATGAGTATCAGAAGTATGCAGTTGCTGAGAAGAAAAATCTAGTTGAAAATTTCTTAGGGGATTACAAAAATTCAAGAAAACCTAATAAAGAAATTTTCAGAACAAGAGCTATTTACAAATAAGATTTAGCTATAGTATTCTCCACTTATGAATTTTTTACCAGACGGAAATCAAAACAATTTAGATCCTGAAATGCTTCCAGAAGGAAGGTTACGAACATTGTTTGAAGATGGTGCAGTTGCTTTCGATTTAATACTTGAAGAATTACAGAAGATAGAACTGTCTGATGGCCAGTTAGATTTAGTTAAAAAAGGAGTTGTGAATAAAATAGTAGAAATCTTAAGACATGGTAATTTTTCAGACTTAAGAGGTATAAAAGAATTACTTAATACATTAAAAATCTCAACTCTCGATTTAAATAAAGAAGCAATAGACTTTTTGTTAACTTGGTCAAATTATCTTACCTTTTTTGATATTTCAAGAATAGGACTAGCTCAAACTGATCCTGATAAACCGAACATTGAATGCGTTCGACAAATCATTCAATCCAAACTCCCAGAAGGTGAAATTGCTAGTGATGAACTTATAGCACAAATTATTAATGCAAGGCATATATTTTTGCTCTTAAAAGAAAGAAGAATAAACAACATTCAAAGTAATAATCTCATTAGAATATTAACTGAAGGTTATGAAAATTAGTTAAATAATTTCACCTACCCCTATTGAATTATAAGCAAGAAAAATCATTTTTTCTCCTAATTTTGAATACAATTGAGAAACTTCAGCTTGAGACAATTTAACATCTCGCCCTCCAATATCTTCAAGTAAAGTGGTCAATTTTTTAGCAGCTTCTGGGTCATCTAGATCATACAAGCTAAAGCTATGCTTTAGGAGAAGATTCGGAGCCCGATTCATTAGATAGAAGGCTAATCCAATTTTATATCCTAAAGAATCTTCATCCTGACTGTATAGCATTTCCCAAGGATCAGCGTCTCCTGCCACAGCTCTTACAGTTGAAGCAATAAATCCACCCATATCTCCCGAAATTTCAAGCTCACGAAATTTAGAAACTACCAATTCAGCATAATCATCTAAATGAGTTCGCTGGGCGTCAATTCCTTTATCTATAGTAGAAGTTAGAAATAATTGAGAATTCATAAAAAAGAGAAAAACAATTATAAAAAATTCTAACACAAAATTGCTTAGACCTAATCTATTTGTATTAAATATACTCTTTCATCAATCTTATAAGGCACATTTGAATTTTTAAAATCTTCAGGGTATAAATTATAAAGCGATTCTCCCCAGTCTTTGCTCCAAACATAAATTCCTTTATCACCTCTGCTCCATTGAGGTTCAAAACTCAACATCGCACTATCTAAATTTCTTTCTGAATAGTAAATTGTTTCAGGTCTATCAGCATATAAAAATTCATCTGTAGGAACATTCTGATTAATCCACTCACCGGCTATTTTAAAATCAGAATTATCCTCAACCCAGCTTTTTTGAAATATAACTCCACCTAAATGCAAATACAAAAATATAATTTGAGCTGCAAATAAAGAAATCAAAAGTAAATTCCGAAAATTCGTTTTTGAAACCATCCATATTACTCCGTAACTTGAAACAATTATCATAAAGGGTAAAACACCGACAAAATATCTCATAAGACCGGCTGAACCTAACATGCCAAACTTCCATAAAATTGCTTCAATTATTAAGAAGCCGGAGAACAGAACCCAGATATACATTAGAAATCTGTAGTAGAATCTGTTCTCCGGCTTCTTCCGCAAGAAATATATAGTTCCTAAGATAAAAAGCGATCCGATAATAAATTCACCTAGAGCAAACTGTTTTGGATAAGACAAAATACTTCCATAACCATAGACTCCTCGTTCAGCAGGATATCCGGCTTGAAAGATGTAAAGAATTAAACCTGTGTTCAAGAAACCTAATAAATTCCAAATGAATACTGGAATAACACTTGTTAGCCATTGCAGAGAAATCTTTGGAGAAAGATTTCTCTGCTCAAATAACATCCATAAATCATAAATTACTACAAAATAAAGTCCCTCTATTCTTCCAAGAACTGATAATCCAACAAACAGACTTCCTAACAAATACTTTTTATTCAAAGCAAAATATGCAGAAAGTACCAGCATTAGACTGAAAAGCTGGTCTGTCAAAGCTGAAGTAGATGAAATAAATAAGGTTAAGCCAAATGAAGAAAATATAATCGAAAGTAAAGCAACTTTAAAATTTCCAAAAAGTTTTAGAACTATTTTATAAACAATAAAACTGATCAATAAAGATATACAAATATTAAAAATTTGTACAAATAAAATATCTTTTATATTAAAAAGTTGAACGAGTAATCCAAATGTATAGGCATATAATGGCTTTGTCCACACTCCAAGACCAAGAATTAAATTATTCGGGAAATTGCTAAAAACAGTTCTCAACTCCAGAAAATGCATAAAACTGTCAGGCTCCCAATCAGAATTATTAAAACTAATCGCAGTTACTATCTTAATAATAAAAATAAAACAAAGGATAAGAATTAATAATTTCTTTTTATCTATTTTAGAAAAATCCATATTGCATGAATTATATTTGAAACTGCTATACTTTTCAAAAGCTTAACAGTAAAATTAAAACGCATTAATACAAGAATTATGGTTCAGAAAATTAAAAATATTGTTTTATCAAAAGAGTTCCAGAAATTTTTTGTCGTTGGCGGAATCGCATTCCTTCTCGACTTTGGGATTTTAACCTTTGAAGTTTATATTCTAAATTTTCAGCTCACACTATTTGAAGTAGTTTTCATTCCTAACGTAATTTCAGCTACAGTTGCAATAGTTTTTGGATTCTTTGCTCAAAGACAATGGGCTTTTAAAGAGCGAAACAAAGATAAAGCTTTTAAAGAAATGAGTAAGTACATTTTGGTTCAGCTTTTCAATCTTGTCGTATTCAACTCTATTATTTTCGGAATAATTTTAAATTTCGGAGTAATTGTTCCAATTTCAAAAATTTTAGTTGTTGGAATGCAAACCATTACAAGTTATGTGCTTTATAAATACTTTGTTTTTAAAAATGTTAAGTAATTATAAAACTATACTTTTATTTTTCTTCACAGTAAAATGTTTTGCATTTAATTATTTAGAATATTTTTATGAAGCTGAGTATTGTTATTCCTGCATATAATGAGGAAAAGACTTTAGAAGAGCTGGTAAAGCGAGTTTTTGAATTAACTTTGCCTCAGAACTTTGAGAAAGAAATTATTATTGTTAATGATGGTTCAAAAGATTCAACTTGGGAGATAATTCAAAAACTCGCCCAAGAGAACACTGAAGTTGTACCACTAAATAATCCTCATAATATGGGGAAATCCCAAACTGTAAGGAATGGATTATTAAAAACAACTGGAGACTATGTTGTTATTCAAGATGCAGATTTAGAATATGAACCTAAAGAGATTTTAGATTTGTTAAATCTGGCATTAGAAAATGATCTAGATGTTGTTTATGGTAATCGCTTCGGTAAAAAAAATGAAGTTATTTACTGGCAAAATTATATTGGTAATAAGTCTCTTTCAGCATTTTCTAATCTTTTCACTTTTCCTAGGATTAAAGTATGGATTCCTGATATGGAAGTTTGCTATAAATTAATAAAAGGTAATGTAATAAGAGAAATTGCAGAAGGGATCGTTTCTAAAAGTACTTTTGGTCTTGAACCTGAAATCACTGCAAAGCTTTCTAAATATAAACTAAATGGTAAACATTTAAAATTTGGAATTGTGCCAATCAGCTACTACCCAAGATCCATTGCTGAAGGGAAAAAGATGAATGCTGTAAAAGATGGAATGAAAGCCCTAAGAGAAATTATTACTTATAATCTTTAACTTCTTTCAATTTTAATAAATTATTCCCAAAGATAAATAAAGTAGTACTACTGAAAAACTTTGTTATACGAGGTTTGATGATGGAGTTTTGCAATTTTCACTTTTAATAAGATGTAATTTATCAATATCCACATTATTTTTAATTAAAACAATAGATCTGATTACATACATATACAAATCTTTATTCTTATCAATACAAATGGAATTATTCTCCTTAGAATAGTTTAAATCAACATACTCTGCATAATATGTGTATCGACTAGTATCATATTTAAACTCCTCGGAGTTTTTAAAATAGTTATAAAATATTGGATTAATATCCATAATTAAATTAACAAACTCTGGTCTACTTTTTATATAAGTTTCAATTTTATTTTCCTGAGAGAAATAATCGATCTCCAAATAATAATTATGTACTACTGGTAATTCCCTTTTAACCAATGAGTTACTAAGAGGAAGAAAAGTCGGATAGAAAGCTATTAATATAAATATCAATTTATAATTTAGATGAACTTTAATTTCATTAAAGAACCAAGCGAAAATAGGAATAATCCAAGGAATAAAATACAACATAAACCTTCGATCATTCCAATTATAAAAAATTACCCAAAATATGAAGTTCACAGTAAGTCCTGCAATAAAAAACAGAAGTAGCTTATTTTGGAAGACTTTCTTTAAATTCCATATAATATAAACAATCAAAACTAAAATTAGGAAACTAAACAAACTGACTGCAACTAACCCATAGAAGAATATTGAATCTAAATTAGGTACTAACAGACCAAACTGCTCTACTTTACTATAAAGAAAGTTCCCAGTAACTAGAAATTTATACAAATGCCAAGGTAAAACGGCTAGGAAAAAAATTATTAAAGGTACAAATAAAAGTATTACTGTATTAATTTTATTCTTTATAGTCCTAAAACTTCTTAAGTACTCTCTGTTCTTATATAAGTAAGCTACTAGCCAGATTGGTAAAAGAAAGTATGCAAAGTTTTGAAAAAGTACTGAAACTCCTAACCATAAAAAAGCAAGTTTGTATTTTTTTACTAAAAGATAGTAAAGTGAAATCGTAATAAATCCGATTGCATAGTAATCTGCAAGAATATCATTTGCTCCTAAATTAAACCCATAGTTAAAAAATAACAGAGCTACTAATAGTAATGATATAAACCTGGTACTAAAAAGTCTACAAATCTTATATATAAATAACAATATTAAAAAGAATATAAACTGATTAATTAACGGTAAGAGAAATAATAAATTTAGACCATTAAGCAGTTTAATGATTAATGGTAATCCAGGATTTCTAAAAGTGATTGAGTTATTAAGAAAAAGTTGTAAGCCATTCGCAATCCAATCATATGAATCTGAAGACATAAATTTATATGTATTCAAAAAGTCACCAGTATTTGTAATTAGGAAATATTTAATTATTAAAAGGAGTGCAAGGAACGCAAAAAATATTTTTACTGTTCTATCTTGTTTACTAAATATTTTATTTTTAATTGTATTCAGCATAGTTATATTCTATTTATTTTTTGCTATATTGCAACTCCTTTTGCCTTTCTAGAGTATCTTCTAAAAGTCTACGATTTACAGAAATCAACTCAGCAATAATACCAAGAGAAACAAGCTGAACTCCAACAACGAATGATACGGCACCTAATATAATTGACTGAACATGACCATCACCTTGACCCAATGAAAAGAAATATAGGAATCTACCTATTGCAAATACTGCTACTATAAAGAAAACTAAAGACAAGTATAAAAATGTTTTAAAGGGTTCATAAATTGCAAACATTCTCAAAACATTAAATCCAGATTTCTTAACTTTAGTAAATAAGTTTTTAATTAGTCTAGATTGTCTAGTCTTTGGATTCACATCAATTGGTATCCATGCAATGTCTAATCCTTTTTTACTAGCTTGAACAACGGTATCCACCGTATAGGTATAATTAGTCACAACATTAATTTTAAGCATTGCTTCTCTCGAATATGCTCTAAAACCGCTTACTGCATCCTTTACTTTACTACCTGATGCCATTTGTGTAACTTTAGTCCCAAAATATTGAAGAATCTTTTTCAAGATAGAAAATTCTTTTATCTTTGAAGTTTGTCTATCACCTATAACGATTTCTGCTTTACCTTCAAGAATTGGTTTTACTAAATCCTTGATTCTCTCAGATGGATATTGATTATCACCATCAGTATTTACAAGTATATCTGCTCCATTCTTTAGAGCGTTATCCATACCTAATTTAAAGGCTCTACCCAACCACCTTCTATTTTCCCCTCTATATCGAACGATGTACTTTACTCCTAACTTCTTGGCAATTTTAATAGTCTTATCCGTTGATCCATCATCGATAATCTGATATTCAATTTCATCTATGCCTTCAATTTCCCTCGGCATGTTTTTAAATACCAAGTGTAAGGTTTCTTCTTCATTAAAACAAGGGATTTGAATTATTAATTTCATTTTTATTCAATATTATAATTAAGTTCCCTTAATCATTCCAATCACAAGATATCCCTCAGCAAGGTTAAAATTATTAAATAATCTAGAGATCCAAATGAAAGGAACTAATGTATGTTCATTTAAAATATTCTTAAATATACTTTTAATTCCAATCATATTTAGTCCACTATCTTTGCTCAACACTTCTTTTTTTTTGTTTCTTTTTGTTTCTAAAAGCTTTTTTGATCTATTCTCTCTGAAGTATCTTAAAATATTTGTAAATGGATAGCCATAAGATATTATTTTTATTATTTCAATATTTCGAGAATTGAGAAGCTTAATTATATCTTCCATATCATATCTTCTATAATGCCCAACTAATTTATCACTATAACTATATAGTTTTTTTTTCGCTGGAACAGAAATAATAATATATTTAGTGGAATGGTCCACCAATTCCTTAAATGCAGCTTCATGATCTTTAATATGCTCTAATACTTCTAAAGAAAGTACAAGATCATATTTCTTTTTTAATTTTTTGATATCCCCAACATTAAATTCAATTTTATTATCTTGAATTAATAATTCTTTTTTCCTTTGATTTGCAACTTCAATTGCCTTTTCAGAAAAGTCAATTCCTTCTCCTGTTAATCCTAATTTAATCAACGAACAAGCTATATCACCCGCTCCACAACCTGCATCGAGAAAAGTTTTTATACCATGTAATTTTTTTACTTCATATATCAAATTAAATTTTCTAAAAATATAACGAGGGGGAGGAAACCATTTATTACTACTCATAAGCGATAATTATAAACTAAATAATACTATCAATTACGTGATTAATTATATAAAATCCGATAGTATTATAGCTAATTTATGAATAATTTAGTTGAATTTAAAGAATAATATGAATTTATCAATTTTATATATTGCTTCTAGAGAAAGATCATATACTCGCAATGAGAAAATGATAAATGCACTTAAAAGTTTTTGTGATTTAAAAGTCATTTGTCTAGAAGATTCTGTTACTACTGGTGGAGAAGCCAAATTAAGATATCTACTAAGAATTTTCAAAGTTCTAATCAATTATTATTTCACTTTAATAAAAAACTATAGAAAATATGACATTCTATTCATTGGCTTCTCCGCTCAATTATTATTTCCATTTGTTCGTCCATTTTGGAGAAAAAAAGTAGTGACAGATTTATATGTATCACTTTATGACACATTATGTTTTGATAAAAAATTATTAAAGCCTAATTCTATTAAAGGTAGGCTAGTTAAATGGTTAGATAAAATTTGTATTAATGGCTCAGATATAATATTAATGGATACTAATGAACATGCTAAATATATTGAAACAACTTTTAAAACGCCCCCAGGCAAAGTTAAGAGTGTTTTTGTGGGATCAAGACTAGTGAACAGTTCATATAATTTTAAAAAACAAGACACTTTTCATATTGTATTTACAGGTTCATATATTCCACTTCAGGGGACTACCATAATTATTGAAGCAGCAAAACTTATTAAAGATTTAAATATTAAAATAACAATGGTTGGACAAGGGCAGGAATATCCAAAAGCACATGAGTTAGCAGCTAAATACGAACTTAAAAATGTGGAGTTTATAGGTTGGGTATCTTTTATAGAACTTGATAAATGGATCTCTACTACGGATCTTATACTAGGAATTTTTGGTGATACTAATAAAGCTAAAAGAGTAATTCCTAATAAAATATTCGAGCCAGCATCAATCGGTAAGCCCATACTAACTGGAGATTCCCCAGCAATAAGGGAAATATTCACTCCAGATAAAGATATACTAGTAACTAGAATGAACGACCCAGAAGCGTTAGCCGAAAAAATCAGATGGGCTTTTAATAATAAAAACAAACTTGTAAAAATTGGTCACAATGGGAATGAGTCTTTTCAGAAGTATGCTTCAGACGAAAAGATTTCAAATAGATTAGAAATTATTATTAATAATCTTAGATAAACATATGAAAAGATATATTGGTGCTTTAATCACAATTTTCTTCTTAGTATTATTTCTTGTATACTTTTTTAAAAACTTGGATTCCTTCAGTTTTATTAAAAATATTCCTCCTTCTAATACAATTGGAATAGCTTTATTAGATATTTTGATCATTTTCATCAATGGCTTTCTTTATAAATATATCTTGAAAGAATTTAACGTCCTTATTGGTCACTTTGAAAGTTTCTATTTAGCTATAATCACATTTCTTGGAAATTACTTTATACCTATGAGAGGAGGTGCTGGTATTAGGGCAATATATCTTAAAAAAAACTTTAAGTTACATTATTCATATTTCGTTTCAATACTTTCTGGGAATTATATTATTACATTTCTAATACTATCAGTTATAGCTTTATTTTCTTTAGTAATGATACAAATAGAAACAGGTGTTTTCTCGATAACATTATATGTTTTCTTTTCATTAATACTTATTTTTTCAATATATTTAATCCAAAACAAAATAAAGACTAATAAACTAAGGTTAAAAGAGCGCTTATCAGGAAGACATAACTTAATTGATAGATTTCTTAAAATATTATCTGATATATCATATGGTTTTAATTCTATTAAAAATAGCCGGAAACTATTATTTTTATTAATAACTCTAACGTTACTAAATACTCTTCTAACATTAGTGGTTTCATTTTTAGAATTTAAAGTAATTAATATTGACTTAAATCTTATTAATCTATTTTTATATACATGCTTATCAGGGATTTCTTTATTAGTAAGTATAACTCCAGGTTCTATCGGAATAAGAGAGTCGATATTTATAATCTTTTCAAGTACAATTGGGATTACTAATAGTCAAGTTTTACAAGTAGCTTTAGTAGATAGAGGAATATTATATTTAACACTTGTATTACTTTTTGTAATAACTAAATTATTAAATTATTTTAAGCGAAATAATTATGAAACTTCTTAAAACTGGGGAGAGAGTTATACCTTCTGAATATAAATCAACAGAAGATTATTTAATTTACCTAAGACATGTTTTTGCCTATAATTTTGCCTCAGGAAAGGTAAAAACCACAGATTATGGAATAGATATTGGATGTGGTGAAGGCTATGGTACCGATATACTCTCAGATAAAGTCTCAAAAATTGTTGGACTAGATGTTGATGAGGATACTATACAACATGCTAAAAAAATACATGAGAATGCTAATATTGATTTTCAAAAATATGGAGGTAAAATTATTCCTTTTGAAGATAATACTTTTGACTTTGCCGTCTCCTTTCAAGTAATTGAGCATATACCTCATGATGAATTATATATTTCAGAAGTGTACAGAGTCTTGAAAAATGGTGGGATTTTTATACTTACTACACCTAATAAAACAAACAGGCTTAAACCTGGTCAAAAACCATGGAATAAATATCATATAAGAGAATATTACCCTAATGAGTTAAAAGATATTTTACTCAAACATTTTGATAGTGTTGAAATATTAGGTGTCTTTGGGAAGAAGGATATTCATGAGATCGAACTTAATAGGATTATTAAAAATCAAAAGTTAGCTACAATGGACCCTTTGAATCTTCGTAGGTTTATTCCAGAAATGCTTAAAATCCAAATTCTTAACTTCGTACGAAAAGATAACAAAAAATTAGGATCCATAACAAATAGGAAATTTAATATTGATGATATATATACAAAAGGAGAAGAAGTTAATCAATCTTTAGATCTACTTGGAATATGTACTAAGTGAAAATATTTAACTACTAATTTGACTGAAACAATATAACTTTGAAATCTTCATTCTTGTATATAATCGTATTTTTACTCAAATCTAAATTTGAGTAATCCCTTCCCAAAAGATAATAAATACCCTTAGTTAAAAATCGTTCACTTTTATCATATATTTTTTGATTTTCTTTACTTACGATATTTTTTAAGTAGTAACCAGTTGCAGAGGAAAGAGAAGATGAAATATAGACCTTTTGCCCAACATATAAATCTGTAATTTTATTAGCGACTTCTTTTGATATTGAATCAGATTTAAAAGAATATGTATACTCTAGATTGAGTGATTTTGTAAAGTTCAATAGGTTTAGAACAAAATAAAATACAAAAAACACGTATACAAAATATTTAATATCTCGCCTATTTGCCATTCCTACTAACGAAATTAATATCCCTACAATTATGAAATTAAATAGTAATATAAGAAATAGTGCAGTTCTATCAATAAGATATCTATTACCTAGCAGATAAAATTGCAAAGTAGTACTTAAAGCACTAAATCCTAATAAAAATATACCAATATTTAAAATAAAGTTAGATTTTTTGAACAGAAAAAGAACAAAACCTATCAGAACTAGAACTAATATTAATACTAATAAAAAACCTACTATACTCTCATCCCAATTAGAATATAATGATGCTTTAATTACAGATTGAATAGAATCTGAAATAAAATTATTTGTTCCACCATAATACAATTGATCTTTTAATTTTAAGTAAATTGAAATTAATCCAAATAATCCCATTGATACAACAAAGTAAATTAAAGATAAAAAATTAAACTTAAACCAACTCTTTAATTTCACTTTTAGTGTTCCTTGGAGATTTATAAACGATTTTATAAACAAAGTTAAATATAAAGGTAACACTAAATTCGCAAATACTAGATTTGATAAAATTGATAGCAATGAGAAGCATGCAAATAATGATATAAAACCTTTCTTATTTCCTGTTGAGTCCCATAATTTAATAAAGAATAATAATGAAATAGAAAAAAAAGACAATGCTAGCCCATATCCTCTTGAAAGCGAAAAAAAATCTAAAATAAATGGATTTAATATGATCAAGAGCATTCCTAAAACTGAGATTACAAAGTTCGTATATTTTCTAAAAAAATAAAAGAGTGAGTAACCAAATGGTATAAATGAGAGTACATTAGGCAATCTTATGGATAATTCACTATTACCAAGTAAATCTATACTTATTTTAGATAAAATCGAATTTATTAAGTGATTATTTGTAGGGGATCCTGCATAATAAGTAAAAATATTCAACCAGGACGTGTTAATGAAATTTTTGTATGTATATGCTTCATCATAGGTGATTGACATATTTTTTGCTCTTACAAAAATATATAAGAAGAAGATACCTATTATTATTGTTATAAAGATTTTTTCAAATTTGAAATCTTTTAAACCGTTAATAAATCTTGTCATTTCTTTTATATCAAGAATAAATGTAGACATTATACTTTCGAATTTCCCCTATAACAATGAAGATGCTATTATAAGAGTTAACTTAAGAATACTCAAAATGGAAATTATCTTAAAAGTACTTTTATTGATATTTACCTTTTATTTAGCGGGTCTATCTTCGATATTTCTGTTAAAAAAGTTATCAAAATTAAATATTATAAATTTAATAATATTTTCGATTTTCTTTTTTTTCACATATATAATTCTATTATCCTTTGGTTTGCTAATTACTGGATTATTCAATCTAAACAATTTAACTATCCTTATCGTCTTAATTTCTATATGTAGTATATTTGTCACTTATAAAGTCAGACCACAGTTAACTTTAAAAAATTTTGAAATTTCCAAGATTGATTTATTAGTATTAATTGGCATAACATTATTTTTAATACCAACTGGGCTCAAGATGTCTGAGTGGGAAACTGCTGGTATGGATGCCGGGAATTATGTCTCAATATCTAACAATTTCATAAATAGTGAGAGTTTTCGTTCTCCAATGAACTATAGTACTAACGATTTTGAATGTTTAAAAGGATTCGAATGCTTAAGTGACGGTTATTATAATCCGCAGTATTTACCAGCATACCCCATTTTATTAGCTGATGGATTGACAATTAGTAAATCATTTGGAGAATTGGCAATACAACTAGTTATTGCGTTCTCAACATTGTTAGCTTTTTATGCTTTATTAAAAAAAATATTTAAACAAAATATTGCCATTATTGCGCTATTGATATTTATGCTAATGCCCCTTCAAATCCTTTATTCTAAGGAGTTTATGTCAGAGAATCTTGGTCAGTTTTTTTTCTTTGTTTCAATGCTGTTTCTTTACATTGGTATTGAAAAAAAATCTAAGGTGGTTGTCTATTTAAGCTTTATTGCAACTTCGATGATGCTATTAACTAAACTTGATTCAATATTAATTATTATTCCTTTAAGTTTAATAATAAGTTTCTATTATTTGAAAAATGTTAAAGATTCCCTTTTCCGATTTACATCTATTCCTTTAATTGTAGTGGTTCTATTCTACAATTTTATATCTTTGAATTATTCATCCCATCCTATTACTAGGCATCCCATTATTTCACCAACTGCATTAATAATATTAATTTTTGTATTATTTTGCTTTGTTATCTCATTTATTAACTTTAATTCTAAAGTACTTTTGAAAGCAGTAGATTTTCTGAAGATAAATTTTAGAAAAATTTTTTTTCTATTATTACTAAGTATTGGAGTCATACTATTAATTAGACTAATATCAGCACTCCAAAATCCGGAAAATCTTGCAAAGACTTATGATCAGGTAAATATTTTGAGACTAACGTATTTTACTTCGATACCATTTGCAGTTAGTGCTGTGATTGGAAGTATTTTATTAATATTTAAAGCCAAAACAAAACTATTGCTAGCAATATTTCCATTTATATTAGTAACTTGTTTTACTCTGTATTATTCTCAGCACTCTTCTCCACTATACTGGTGGGGAAGAAGGTATTTACTATTTGCAATCCCACTAATAGTAATTTTAACTTCATATCTAATTAGTGTATTAATTAAAAGTAAATTTAAAGTGTTTACTGTTTTAATTTTTTTATTAATGATTCTGTATCTATTTACTCAATTTAGTTTGCCAGCTTTTCGATATAAACAAAATGAAAGTGTCAATAGGCAAATGGAATTATATGCTTCAGAAATTAATCATCCATCAATTTTTTTACTAAGGGATAGGAATACCGCAAATATTAGAATAGCTTCTGTGGCTTGGATATATGGAGATGAGCTCAGATACTTTAGTGATAATAAACCACTTACTACTGAAAAAATAAAGGATATCGTTAATGCTAACCAAGATAAGACAATTTATGCGATAAATTTCAATGAACAAGATAAAAAATTGGTAAAAGAGTCTGAGTTTAACTTAAAAGATTGTTTCAATGAAACTATTTCTTATTCCTACTACTTTAGTGATAAAATTTTATGCGACAATGAATATCTTTGTTCTTGGAATAATGCACTAACTACACATCTAGCTAGATATCATCTTAATACTTGTAGCATAGGGTATTAATTATTTTATATTTCATTCTTTAATTATGAAAGTTTCTATTATTGGTTTGGGTTATGTAGGCTTTCCGCTTTTACTTGCTATGGCGAATAGAACTAAACATGATGTAATCGGCTTTGATATTTCAAAAGGCAGAATAGATAAAATAAATAAAGGCATCTGTCCTATTATTGACGAGCAAGCAGAAAATGAATTTAAAAACAGCAAAGCAAAGTTAAATGTAACAACAGACTCCGATCAGATGAAAGATTCTGATGTTTTCATAATATGCGTTCCTACTCCAGTAAATAGCGACTTTGACCCAGACTATGAACCAGTAATAAATTCATCAAAAACAGCAGCAAAATATTTAAAGAAAGGAAGTATATTAGTTCTTGAATCTACAGTTAATCCCGGTACTTGTGAGGAAATTGTAGCTCCTTCGATTGCAGAAGTAACAAATCTTAAATTTGGAGAAGAATACGATATTGTTCATGTTCCAGAAAGAATAAATCCAGGAGATAAAAAATGGAATGTTACTAATCTTCCAAGAAATATTGGAGGTTCAAGAGTAGAAGCTAGTCAAAGAATTTATGATTTATATAAAGAATTTATTGAAGCAGAGTTAAAAGTTGTTTCAAACCTTAAGGTTGCAGAAGCATCAAAAATTGTAGAAAACTCATTTAGAGACATAAATATTGCATTTGTTAATGAACTTGCAAAATCCTTCGATGCTATGGGGGTGGATTTAATTGAGACTATTCAAGCAGCGTCATCCAAATTCAGCTTTATGCCTCACTGGCCAGGACCAGGAGTTGGAGGACACTGTATTGCCGTAGATCCTTACTATTTGATTAAGCGTGCAGCAAAGTCAGGTTTTAATCACAGACTTTTAAAAGAAGCTAGAAATATTAATAACAGCATGCCGGATTATACAATCTCAAAACTGACTTTGCTGCTTAATGAACTTGAACTCCCTATAAAAGGAACAAAAATTGCATTATTAGGTTTAAGTTATAAACCTGAAGTTGGTGATTTGAGGGAAAGCCCTTCTCTAGTTTTAGAGAGAAAACTTACAAAACTAGGAGCAGATTTAAATGTTTATGAGCCATTTGTACTTGATAGGTCAAATGTTAAGACATTAGATGAAGCAATAAAAAATTGCTCAGCAATTATTATTGCAACCGCTCATAAAGAGTTTATTAACAAATTAACTCCGAAATATCTAAAAAAAATGAAGGTTAAATCTGTTTTAGATACAAGAAGTTGCCTTGATTTTGATGCAATTAAGAAAGAAGGAATATTGTATACTGCAATAGGAAGACAATAAACATTTACTTTGCTAAAATTATCAAATGAAAAATAGACTCGCTATCTATACTGCAATTTATGGAAACACAGATAACTTAATAGAACCTCCTATTGTTCCTGATAATTGTGATTTTTTCTGTTTTACAGATAGGAAGGACATCTCATCAAAGGTCTTCAAAGTAATTTATAGGAAAGCTATATTTCCCAACGATAGTAATAGATCTGCAAAATATTTTAAAGTCTTCCCAAATGAGCTTTTTCCGGATTATGAATACTCTTTTTGGATTGATGCTAGGACTTACGTATTAGCACCTAATATATTTGATATTGCCCTCGAATTATTAAAGGATAAAAACCTGGCAGTCTTTAAACATCCTGAAAGAAATTCAATTTATGATGAAGCAAATATATGTATAGAATGGAAGAAGGATGCACCAGAAATAATAAATAAACAGATGGATCGATACAAACAAGAAGGATATAAAGATCAAATAGTTTTAGTAAATGGCGGTTTTATTTTCAGAAGACATCATGAACAAGATATTATCTTATTTGAAAAAAAATGGTGGGAAGAAATCATAAAATATAGTAAGCGTGATCAGTTAAGTTTCCCCTATGCCGCTTGGAAAACAAATCTAAAATTTGAAATAATATATAAAAATATTTATGATAATGATCTTGTTAAAGTACTAAATTATAAGGAGCGAAACTTTCAGAAAGAAATTAAAGGTTCTATAGGAAATAACAAGATAGTTGTATATTCTGCACTGTTTGGGGATATAGATATGTATAAAGAAGTCGAATTTGATATTCCTGGATGCGATTTTGTCTTATTTACAGATAATAAGAAATTAAAGTTAAAAAGAACTCAAGTAAGACATTTTAAAGTAAATTCTCAAGATAATCGTAAAGCTGCTAGAATGTTTAAACTCCTCCCTCATAGATTTTTTCCCGAATACGAATATTCTATTTGGATTGATGCAAGCATAATAATTAAAAGTGATAAGTTAAATAGGTTAGTAATCGAAGTACTAAAAGATTTTAACTTTGCAGCTTTCGAACATAGGGACAGAAAAACTTTACTTGAAGAATTAAATTCATGTCTTGAAAGGAAAAAGGATAACCCCTATATGTTAATAAAACAATATGAAGATTATATAAAAGAAGGATTCCAAGATGTTGGACTTATTGAAACAGGTACACTTATTCGAAGACATATGTCTAAGGAAATAATTGAATTTAATGAATTATGGTGGGAACAAATTAAAAAATATACAATAAGAGATCAGATTAGTTTCGCGTATGTTTTGTGGAAGAAGAATTTACAATTTTATAAAATGAGTGGTAGTGTTTGGAAAAATAAATATTTTGAGGTACAACAACATAATATTAAAAGTGATTCATTTAGAGCAAAAGAGGTAAGAGTTAGATTTACTAGCGAAATTTTAAATTATTTAAGTTGGTTTAAAAACTATGTCAATTCTAAATTCAAAAAAGATGTATGAAGGTTATGATTTAAAGAAATATGATTTCCTAGACTTAGGATGTGGTGATGGTGGCTCAATTGAATATTGTAAAAAACACTTCAATGTTAAAGATGGAATTGGAATTGATATAAGAGAACATAGAGTCAAAAAGGCAAAAGATTTAGGATACTCAGCAATTTATGGAGACATATTTGATATTAATGTGGATTATAAATTTAAGTTTGTAAGTTTTATGGATGTTTTAGAACATTTAGGAGGAATAGACTTCTCGATGAAAATGATTAAAAAAGCTTCTACACTGGCAAGCGATTTTATCTTTATAAGACATCCTTCTTTTGAAGATATTGATTATTTAGAGAATCTAGGTTTAAAAATAACATGGTATGATTGGACTGACCATACTTCATTAATAAAGTTAACCGATTACTGTCAAACTTTTGATAGATTGGGACTTAAACAATATTGTTTCAATTTTAGAAAACCAATCACATCAAGCGAAGATAAATATGTGATCCCATATGATTCACCTATTGATACACTTGAGTATAATTCAGAAACTCTTCCTAAGAAGAAAAAAATAGAGTTTGGACATACAATATATGGCCAAATAGATATTTTTGTAGCACTTAAACCTATTCCCTTTCCTAGATGGAATTGGATAACTCGAGAAGGAAGGTGATGTTAATTTTGCTTACCTAATACCCTACGTATTCTAGTACCTATTGCAGCTTTTTCTCTTAATCTCTTGTAAAATCTATACATAGCTGAATTTTTTATTCTCCCTTTAATTTTCTTTTCCATATATCTTAAAATACTTCTATCAAAAGCATTTGTATAAAGCCATGGTGAGAAGAAAGATGAAAAACCAGCATTTTGATTTATTTGCTCGCGTAAACCATCGATTATTCTAAATATTTTACCTTCATAGTTGCTGTTACTTTGTAAATTAAAAGCTCTAATATAAGCAGCTTCAACAATCTTATTTCTTGTTTTTGGTTGTATTGCTTTTTTATATCCCTGATAAAGCTGATCAATATTTTCAGCTTCATAAATAAATGCTGTTGTGTCCAAGACAAACTCGGCTAAACCCCCTACTCTAGTACTAATTAAAGGTGTTTTTAACAACATGACTTCTAAAGCAGATCTTCCAAACCCCTCACTTCTAGAAGCATTAATTACACACTGGGCTGATCGTAATATCTCCCAGGGCATATTTATAAATCCTATAAAATGAACGAATCTTTCTAATTTGGCATTTTTAATATATTCTTGAAGCGATTTAAAGTAAGGAGATTCATCATAAGGGCCAACAATTATCAAATGCTGAGATCCGCCTTCTTTATGTAGTTGATCTAGAAGCTTAATTCCATCTAATTGACCTTTATTCTCCTCTACTGATCCAATCATCACGACTTTTTCAGCATCAACAACTTCAGGGTGATTTTTAAAATATTTAACAATATTTTTAATATCAGCTAATTGATTTCTTTTATGAAATTCTTCTTCTAATTTATGAATATTCGGATATCTTTCTAAAATTATTTTAGATTTTTCTTTAATAATTTCCTTTTTAGTTTTACCTGCTCGTTCCTCATTCCCAAAAGAACGCCCTTCCCAATGATGAATATATGTATTAGTTGAAACAATATTTTTCATTCCATTATTCAAAGCTCTCATTGAAAAATCAACTTCTTCTCCGTAACCTTTCCCAAAAGATTCTTCATCAAAATATCCAACTTTTTCAATAGTTGATCGTTTTATATACATGCAAAATCCATGAGATGCATGAGTCTGAATATATTTGTAAGGACTAAATTCTTCGACAATTTTATTCATTAATTCGGGATCATTATCATATTCCTTATTAAATTGATCAGGAATGCTGTAATAACTTGCTGCATTTGATAATGCAGTAGATGTGGCGAACTCTTCACTTTGGTAAATATTTGTCTTTATTTTTTCTAGCCAGTTTTGAGTAACTATTGTATCCGAATTGAGTAAAACAACATCATTATTGTTCAACTTCATTCCTCGATTACACGTGTAAACAAAACCTTTATTCTCATCATTTTGAAGATATTCAAAAAGTGAAGAGTTCGCCTTTACAAACTCCTTTACCTTCTCAGCTAATTCAAGATCAGGTCCTCTATCATCAATTACATAAACCTTATTTAAACTTTCAGACTTATGTTTCTTTACGCTATCTAAGCATTGTAAAATACTTTCATCTTTATAAAATGGAATTATTACATCTGTTTTTATACCTTTATCTACCGGTTTCAAATCTTGAACATCAACTTCAACCCTATTGTAAATTACACTTGAATTTGGATTTTTATAATTTTGTGTATATTGGTCCTTTAAATATTTAGATATATAAATAACAGCATTACTACTAGAATTGATATATGCAGATAGTGATTCAAACAGTATTGGGATTTTGTATGATGGATGATCTTTTATTGACTCTCTAATATGCCAAATATGTGGAATATTAAGAACTGTAGCAGCCAAAGCTCCAATATTGGTAACTGAAGTATTTGTATACACCAGATCTACCTTCCATTCTCTTAGTTGGTTAGCAACTTCAATGGATTGTTCGAATATTCTTTTAAACTTATCTTTATCGTATGTTTGCCATGGCAAGTCAATCCAAAGTTCAGCAGGTATATATTCAAACTCTACTTCAAGTTTTTTGAGTTCATCAAGAAGAGTCCCATTTTCTTCAAACATAATCAATTTTATGTCAATATCTTTTTTCTTTAGAAATTTGATTATTGTTATTAACGACTCCTCAGCTCCTCCATTCTTTTTAGCTCGAGGTGTTATAAAACAAACTGTAAACTTTTTATCCATAATTTTCTAACTTAAAAAGACCATTCTGTATTCATTTTTATCTTACCTTCAAGATTAACAAGCTCATTTGTTGGCTTTATAATAAATTCTTTTCCACCTGCATCAATCAAAAGAGTATTGATATCAGTCATCCACCTAAAAGCAATTTTATAACGTCCAGGTAGCAAGGGGTTACTTTTAACTTTAACAGTAAACTCATTTTCTCCTTTTTTTATGTTATAAGTATTACTTGCGAGTTCCTTGACTGATTTAATTGAGCTAATTGTTCCATTGTCTCCATCTAAAATGATGAATCCTACTACTGGATTTTTAAAGTCCTCTTTTGAGTTAAAACGGAAATGAAAGGTAATATCTTCTCCATTAACAAACTCATTAGTTATTTTTTTATCATTATTTTTGAAGTCAACTTTAACATTATTAATATCTCCGGTTGAACCATAGATAGTTAGATGATTCCTGTCATTTACTTTTCTTAATAAAACCATCTCATTATATTTTCTTATACATTCAACAGTATTCCCATAATAAACAACCTTACCTTTATCCATGAACATACATTTATCGCAAATTCGCTCTATTTGTCCCATATTATGAGAAATAAAGATTATCGAACTTTGATTTTTTATTTCATTCATCCTATCCATACATTTTTTTCGGAAATCAATATCTCCAACTGAAAGAACTTCATCTACAAGTAAAATTTCTGGTACTCTATGCACTGCAATTGCAAATCCTAATCTTACTTTCATTCCAGAAGAATAAGTAGCAACAGGAGCATCTAGGAACTCACCTATCTCAGCAAATTTTACAATATCATCAAATTTATCATCTAACTCTTTTTTAGTCATCCCCAAAATAGTTCCATTTAAATATATATTTTCCCTACCTGTCATATATGGATGGAAACCAGCCCCAACTGCAATTAATGGACCAACATCACCTTTAAGAGTAATTTTACCGTTATCTGGTGGGAAGATTCCCGAAAGGATTCTCAATAATGTAGATTTACCCGACCCGTTTAGCCCTATTACCCCTAAAATCTCTTTCCTTTTTAACTCAAAACTTATATTTTCAAGTGCCCAAAATTCACCTTTCCTTAAAATTGTTTGATCTGCAGGTAAACCAACAAAGTTTTTTAGCATGTCCATTGTCCCATATGCTAAACTTCTCTTTAAACTTCTACAAAAATTTTTATATACCCCTTCTACTTTTATTACTGTATCTTCATCCATAAAATTGAATTTAAAACTAAATCATCCTTTCAATAACTTCATCTTCGGAGACATAAAATAATCGCCAGGCAAATAGGAAAAAAATAAATGATATTACAGCAAAGAAAATATACCTATCAAAATAATCAATTCTTCCATAAATAATCAAATCTCTTGCTCCACCTACAAGATAAGTTAATGGATTAATCTGTATAAGAGCTTGAAGTAAATTGCTTTGGACATTCGGCGAATATATAACTGGTGTTATATAAATTACCAAACCTAATAGAACGCTAAATGTTTTATTTACATCTGATGCAACTACATTCACTACACTCATTATTAACCCTAGCCCTGAACCAATAAAAAATAATGGTAAAGATGCTAGAGGAAATAAAATTATCTTCCAATCAGGGAAAATTCCATATATAAGTAATACTATAATATTAAGGGCAAAATTAATTAAGAATCCGGCTATTTGTTGTGCTGTCTGTTTTGCCAACAACGCCTCATGTGGGTATTTAACTTGGGATATAAAACCTGCTCCGGCATCTAAGGTCCCTTGAGCAGATGCGTAAAATCCCATAAAAAGCCCCCAAATTGATGAACTTAAAAGAACATATGCTGGATATGGTATACCTGTATCTCCTGGATTTAGAATACCTGTAGAATTCAGAACAACCCAAGATGCAATGCCGACTATTGGAGAAATAAGAATCCATCCCATTCCTATAAATGATTTTTTATATTGCATTAAAAAATCTCTACGGAATAATTGATAAATTAATTCTCGAGATCTAAATATGTTTTTAATCATTACGCCCCATGTTTTAAATAAACCTGTCTTTAATCTTTGGTTAGGTTCATAAACAGTTATTTCTTCATTGTTCATATTTTTGTCTTAAAATTCACATTATTATATCACTCAAAGTATAATTCCCTCTTAATAATAAGTAAATTTGAGTTATAAATATACCATAGTTTTATTAAATTTTTATTATTAAACAATTTAAAGTAAAATGCTTATTAATTCAATTTTAATCAATATATATGAGTCCAAATCATAAAGAAATCCGGAAAAATATAAAAAAAATAATTAAATACAGAGAATATACAGATGATGATCTTGTTATTATTCCTGATATTGTTGGAAGAAATATTTTCAGATTAGATCATTTACAAAAGTTAGCTAAAGAGAAAAACTTAAATATAATAGATTGTGGTGCTCATATTGGAGTTTTCTCGTTATTAGCAAGCTACTATTTTCCAAAATATAAAATTCATGCATTCGAACCGAATCCTGATAGTTTTAAATACCTAAAAGAGAACGCTGAAAAAAGGAAAAATATTATTATTTATAACAAAGCAGTTGGATATAAAGATTCAACTATGAAATTATACCAACCTAAAGATTCTGCTAGAAACGGGAGCTGGACAGTTATCCCTCAAGGAGCAAGACATATAATTGGGAAAAAATCTATCGAAGTGGATGTAATAAATTTATATAATTTTATTGAAAAGTTAAATGAGCCAGTTTTTATATTAAAGCTTGATTTAGAAGGTTTTGAAGCAGAAATTATTAATAGATTTCCAACAAAATTATTAAAAAAGATTAAAATTATCTTACTAGAAGAGCATGAAATCCCAATTATCCATGATATTTTAAAAAAGAATAAATTTGTAGTAGCCTTCAACCCTTCAAACTCACAAAGACAATTCGTTTATGTAAACACTGATAATAATCAGAATACTCTGTTTGAATGTTTTGAAATGTATAAAATAATAACTAGAGAAAATTACAGAGAAAAATATAAAGAACTTGAAGCTGAGCTAAAAAAATATAAATTTCAAAAATCTGTTATTCTTAAATTTACTAGTAAATTTCTAAAATAATGAAAATCAACATTGTTACTGAGAAAGCTCCTGGCTGGGTATTAAGATGGATTGCAGAAAGCTATGCTAAATATATTCCTGGTTGTGTTGTAAATACTGAGGTAGATAAGACTGCTGATATAAATTTTTATATAAATTATGATATATTTCAGCAAAAAAGTGGAACAATAGACGTAGGTTACTTCACTCATAAAGAAAGAGTATATGAAGATAAGGCATATGAAGGTCTTTCCGATAAAGAAAAAGAGTTTATGAGAAATAACGCTTTTGTACGTGGTAAACATTTCGAAGAAGTAGCCAATGAGGTTGATTGGTGTATTGCTATGAATGAAAGATTGCTAGATGATTTACCTCGTGAAAAGAGTACAGTTAATTTAATACCTCCTGACCCACAATTCATGAAAGGTGATATTGTAATCGGATGGGTTGGAAGAACAAGCAAAACTGGACGTAAAAGAATAAATTGGATGGAAGATTTACATTCGATTGAAGGAATAAAAATAAAAGCAACTGAAGGTAAATATGATTGGAAAGAATTACCCGAATTCTATAAATCAATTGATTATCTACTAATTTATAGTGAAAATGAAGGAGGTCCTCTACCTCTCGTAGAAGCATTGGCAATGGGAGTACCAGTAATAAGCAATAATGTTGGTTTTGTACCTAAATATACTACTCTGCGCTTTAATACACTGGAAGAATTAAAACAGTTGCTCTCAGGATTAGTAATAAAGAAAGATGCCTGGGAGAAATCTTCAAAGGATCTCTATAATGTTTTCTTAAATTTATACAATTCTAGAAAGTAGTATAAAACTATTTTTTACTCTTTTTTGTAAGAACTTTGTAAGAAGTGACTTTTATATTGTAATTATTATTTATTATTAATTACATATGAGAAGTCAAATTATCGCAATATTCTTAGTGAGTACATTCATAATACTCGCTAGTACCCAATTAGTAAGTGCTGCAACATCAAGCATTACAATGAACCCTAATACTGAAGTCTTTTTCCAAGATAACGGACAAATAAGGAGTGCTGATGATAATCATAGAATATTATTCAGAAGGACAGAAAATATACTAGAACTTAGGGAGTATGGTGATATTTTGTTAAGACCTGGATCAACATCTAGTAGTCAAGCAAGTGTAACTGCATCTAATTACTACAATAATGATGTAGGTGCATATCAAATTGCAACATTCAAGAAAGATGATGGAAGAGCTCTAAGTATTTTAGGTCGACCAGGTGCTTTCCTGTTTAATACCAATGATAGATACATTTTCTATACCGATAATGGGAAAAAAGATTTAGAGATAAACGATAAAGGAATAATTACTAAACAGGTAACTGTTCAAAGTGATTGGGCAGATTATGTCTTTGATAATAATTACAATTTAATGAATCTTTCTGATCTTGATACTTATATTTCTCAAAACAAACATCTTCCTGATATTCCTGATGTATCTTCAATTGAGAATGATGGATTAAAACTTGGTGAAATGCAGAAATTACAGATGGAGAAGATTGAAGAACTAACACTTTACATTATTCAAATGAATAAACGAGTAGATGCTTTGGAAAAAGAAAATGGTGAATTAAGAGCATTATTAAATTAATTTATTTTATTTACTTAATATGAGAAATCTTAAAATATCTAAAGTTTTAAAAGTAATATTAGTAATAACTGGATTTGCTCTATCTATAATTCTCTTACAAGATTACCAACTTAATCCTGTACTAGCTGAGAAGAATCCCTCCAGTTATCCTATTATTAAAAACTTATCAAAAAAGGAACTTTTGCAAAAATCAATATGGGACGGGAAAAGTGATACTGAGCTAGGTTTTGATTTTAAATATCCTAATTCATTAAGTACAAATAGATACAATAGAAAGATTGGGAATGAGTCAATAAATAATATTACATCCATATCAAATAATGAAGAAATTAATACTGAAGAAGATTTAGTAAATATTGAAATAATTCCTATTAAAACTTTTAAAAAGTCTACTGCATTAGAAACACTTGAGTCTTATATAGTTAGTTATGTAGGAATAATTGAAAAGAATAATCAAAAGACATTTCAACAGAATGATTTTGATATAGCTCAGATTGGATACAATCCTTTTGCGGATGATGGAGAAAATTATTTTAGAGTATATACATTACTACAAAAAGGTAACCGTGCATGGATTATTACAATAGGATATTTCACAGATTATGATCAATCTGATTCTTTAAATATGACACATGATTATAAAGCTACTTTATATCAAAATATTATTGATAACTTTCAATCAGAAAGTAAATATAAAGATTCAGAGTTAAATGTTCTGGATATTTCTAAAGTAGATAAGAATTGGATTAAAGAGTACCACAAAAATAATTCTAAATTTATTACAAACATTTAAAATGAAAAAACTTAGCTTATTAATTATTTTTAGTGTCGCATTACTATTCCCTATTGTGGTAAAGGCGGAAACTTTTACTTGGCCTTCAGATGGTTATTTAGGGTGGAGATATTACCAAAATACTAATGGACAAGAAGGTATTAATGGCACATATCATACTGGAATAGATATATGGTCAAATGCAGATGGAGGTTGGAATAATGATGTAGTGGGAAGTAGCAATCCGGTCTATCCAGCTTACCAAGGTTCAGTAGTATATGTGGACAGTTTAGGAATAATCATTAAGCATAGCAATAGTCTTTATACAAAATACTGGCATATAAGGAACAGAAAAGTTTCGGTAAATAACAGTGTAAATACTATCTCAATTTTAGGTTATCAAGATTATGCTAGCGCTGTTCATGTTCATGTCACCGTGGCTTCAAGTGCTAGTGGTGGAGATGCAAGTAATACCCTGGATCCATCTGATTACTTCGGTGTAGAACTAGATGTTCGTAAATCCAATGTGGCACCTTGGGGATATCATGTTACACATGGTTGTGGCGGATCAGAGGTAACAATAAGTAATCAAGATATTTCAAATTTGAATTGTTCAGCAAATAATTCAATTAAGATTTATCCTAATGTAAAAATCTATCCCAATAGTCGTTTTTTTATTCAATAAATATTAAAATAAAAATATGAAAAAGAAATATATTATATTAATTACAATAGCTATAGTTCTATTAATTTCTGTTTTTATTATAATTTACTTACTCGTTAAAAATAAGCAAATTAGTAATAATGATCAAACAGATTTTAATTCTCAGACCACTGTTTCTTATCCTTCAAACGAAAATTCAGGTTTAAGTTTTAGAGAAATAGATAATAAAGACATAGAATTCACATTAAATCAAACAACCGTAGCGAGTCCTTTAAAAGGTGAAACTGAAGATTTTACCTTTCAATCCGAGCTTAATCAGAATCCGATAGAACTCGCTCAAATAGGAAATCAAGGAGTTGTGATTTCAAGTGAAAATATTAATATAATAATCTATCTTAAAGCTGAATCTTTCGGTGGTATATATAATGCCATGATAAGTGAACAAAGTATTCCTAACCATCTTAATATTTCTGAATTATCAAGAGTAGAAAATAAATCAGTGGATTTTGCTAAAGAAGAATTTAGTATTTATGGACTTTCCGGTAAAAAATATTACTTTTATACTGATACAAAAACTGGTGATGCTCAATGCGCACAAGTAACTAAAGATCAATTTTGTGGAGAAGCACATATAACAATTAAAGGTACCAATGGGCAAGGAATCGATGCCACAACAATAATTTATTGTTCTGTGAATAATGAACAAGATGTAAAATATTGCGATGAATTTGTTTCGAATCTAAAAGTTAAATCTGAAAATTTAAAAATATATCCTGTAAGTTATTTTAGATGATTTAAGATACTAAAGTTCAATATCTTTAAAAGTCTCTTTTATATCATCAACAATTTTTAGTGCTTGGTTCATTGCATAATTGGAAGAATTTATTGTTTTTCTTGTACAACTTTCAGCATCATTAACTGGATTACTTATACACTGCTTAACCACAGCATCATCTTCACTAGATAAGATATCTTTTGCTTTTATATCTCTCATAAATAAATATAAATCTTGCCCTTTGACTACAAATATATAAACTCCAATTGGATAGTTCTCAAGCGAATACTCTACACCAGTGCCTCCAAATCCTAAAGCCATTTTTGCTTTATCAGCTCCAGAGAAAGTAATCTCAGGATAACTTATTTCATCTGTATAGTCAGGATTGAATTCTTTTTGATTACACAAATTATTTGGGAAACTTAAGAATAAAGAATCAAAATAACCAGAATCAAAATCACTAATTAATGATTCACCAAATGCACTTCTTGTAGTTTGATTGTTTGCTTTCGAAATGTAGTAATTATCATAAGACTTTACAATCTGATCATCTTGAATAAAATCTATTCTACAGCTATCAGTAAATTGTATCTTTCTGACATATAATTTGTTTCCCAAACTCAAAATATTTATTTTTGCATAGGAGACAGGATAAGATAAAGTAGAAAATCTTGATAACACTTCATCACTTATGAGTTTACTATTATAAGAAACAACATCACTATTATTTTCATTTGTAATAGAGGTATATTTAGGAGTTAATTCATTTATTATAACTAGTCCTCCTAATAATATTAATATTAGAAAAATAATAACGAATAAATATTTTCTTTTCTTAAAAAAACTGATTAATTTAATATCTTTTCTTGTCATTTTATCTGTATTAATATCTCCCTCTTCAGGTTTTATATCTGTTTGGTTCATACTATTGGGTAATAAATTTACCGAATTGTACAATAATTTTATTAAAAAGTCTTTGTTTTAGAATACAAATTTATACAAAAAGGGCAGTCCCGAGAATCGGGACCGCCCTTTCAAATATCTATATTCCAATTAGTTTATTGCCATGCTTCCAGAACTTATTGTAACAACAACTTTTACAGTCTTCGAGGCTGTATCAAAATTGTCACTTTTGAAAATTCCATTCCTATTCAATGAATTTCCTCTAACTATAAGACTTCCACTGCTAACTGTATAATCAACTTCAACACCAACAGTGCTAGGTAATTCAACCTGCATACTTCCAGAACTTAACTTCAACGTAAAATCTCCAGATGGTAATGAATCCTCTCCTAAAACTACTTTTAATGATCCTGATGAAACATTACTCTCCAAATTATTTACCATAGCACTATCTAAATTTACTTCACCTGAACCAGATGCTACATCAACAGTAACATCACTTGGAATTTCTGGTTTTCCTATTGTTAAATCATATTGTTTTTTTCCGATAGTGAATATATTAAAGTTAGTATTATCTTTTGTAGAAAAGTTAATATTTAACTTTGAATTATTAGCTGAGCTTTCTAAAACTGGGACTCCATAGTTCTGAAAATAGATGCTGTTAGCTTCAAAATAATTGACTGAACTACTGTCATTTAATGAAAAAGAACCACTGCCAATTGTTACAGAAACATCTCTACTCTGAATATTCTGATAATCATCTTCTGTTATCACATCATCTTTAGTCAATGCATTTGAATTTAAATTAATATTCAAAGAATTCTCCAAATTATTTAACCAATCCCAATTTAAATTCCAGCTTGGACTCGTTCCGTTAACCGAAATCAAGGCTGAAAAGAAAATAACGCTTCCACATAATAAAAGTGTTACCAATCCAATCAATAATGCAGATATTCTTGACCTGCCTAAAATAATCTGCAATCCAATAAGAACTAAGAACAATGGCCAGAATCTCCAAACATTAGTCCAAATGTCCCATGGAAGTATTCCTAAATTATTTAGAAGGAATACTACACCAACCATAATTAGAATAATCGCCCATACTATTGATCCATAAGGATTATGCTCATGCCTCCATTCATGTCTTTCTTCACGCCTTCTTCGTCTCTCTTCTCGTCTTTCATCCCTCCAACTTTTTTTATTTTCTACTGAGTCTGGAGACTTTGCCTCAGTCTGGCTGTTTTCCTGGCTGCCATCACCATTTGTATTACTCATCTTTTAAATTTAAAAATTAATATAAAACCGATGACTACTAAAACTAATGGCCATAATTTCCATATATCAAATAAAGGGAAAAAACCAAAATTAGTTGATAAAAAACATACCCCTATTAAAGCTATAAATACTCCTATAATAATTCTTCCATTCTCATGATCAACAGAATGAGAAATATCTTTAGCAAATGTTTCAGCTTTATCTTTAAGTTCATCAGAATTCTTTCGAATATACTCCTCTGAACTGAGGTTTTCTTTTATACTAGATTCTGTAGGAATTAATACCCACATTATGATATACGCAACTATTCCACTACCTCCGAAGAGAAAGATTACAATGAAAATAAGTCTTATTAATACTGGATCAACGTCAAAATATTCACCTAAACCACCACATACTCCGGCAATTACTCTATCTCTTTCAGATCTGTATAACCTTCTTGGCTCATTCATATCAAATTTAAAATAATATTTTATACAATAAATTTACCTCGAGAACGGAAGAAATGCAAGATACTAAAACGGGAATCTGTAGATATATGAGGAGATTGGACTTAGCCGGGGTCGAACCGGCCTCTTTCGAATGCGAATCGAATGCTCTGCCAGATAAGCTATAAGCCCAACAGGAGTAAGTATTTGTTTACTCCGAACAGATCAAATGTTGATATCTTTATTGCCGACGACAGGAGTCGAACCTGCACAAGCAAGCTTACACGCTCCTGAAGCGTGCGCGTATTCCAGTTCCGCCACGTCGGCTATCTATTTTATTTCAACATTATATTTAGCAGGAGGCACTTTATTGTCAATAACTGGCGACATTTCCTCTGCTACATTCCAAATTATTTCAAAAATTTGTTTCTGCATTTTTGAGATTTGAGTATTGTAAACCTCCACCCCATAAGGTTCTTCATTATACCATCCATAATAGGCGACAACATCATTATAAATATCTACTTGATGAGTTATATCTAAAATATTTGGAGGTATATATCTGGTCTTAAAATTGTATTCATTGTAAGAAATTTTCTTTTCATACTCTTTTACACTAGCAAGATATGTATCACTAACTAAGTCTCTAAATCTCAAATGCCTTATAGAAAATTCATCCTGCCACTTTTTTGCAAACTCTTCACCAACAATTTCAGGAAAATACCTAAAACTGTATCCGACACACTCTCTATACGCTTTTAATGTGTTCCAAGCCATCTGTTTGATACCCTCTGATCCTTGATATAGCAAGACCTTGGTCCCAGGCTGAGAAATTGATGTTGTCGCCGAAAGATACTTTGATATTTCCGGCATAATTTTTTTTAGGAAATCAACTTTAGATTCTTCTTCTTTAATTAATAAATCTAGTTTATCTGCTCCAACTGCAAAAATTAGTTTTTTGTTTTCTTTTAGTACTTCTTCAACTAATCCTCTTTTTTTTAAATCTTCAACATATCTATATACATTTGTTCTGCTAATTTTTGCACTTCTTGAGATTTGTAGTATAGTTTGCCCTCCATTTTCAACAAGTGTTAGATAGATCTTTGATTGATCGAAAGTGTAAGACCTAAACTAGATAAAAATTTTATTAAAGTTTCAATATCTTTCATTTATATATTCTAAAAAAGTGTTGTATATTAGCTCATCTGTCCACCAAAAGGACAACAGATATATAATCATACTACCTTAGGATTATAATATCGTCAAGCATGTCCATGAATCGTTGCAGAATAACTATTTTTTAGATTTAAACCTATGAAAATTACTGATTCATATAACAAAATATTTAAAAATATAAATAGAGTTCTTATTGTCATGGCACATCCAGATGATCTTGAAATATATTGTGGGGGAACTGTATCAAGATTAATCGCCGATAATAAAGAAGTTATGTCAATAAAAATGAATTTAGGAAATAAAGGGTCAAGACAAGAACAAATATCTACGATAGAGCTTACTAAACAAAGATTAAATGAGGACAATAATGCAATGAAAGTTTTAGGGTTAAAATCTGAAAATAATATATATTTAAATTTTAAAGATGGAGAAGTCGAAAACAGCCTTAAAACAATTGAGAGACTTGCTTATTATATTAGAAAATTCAAACCCGATTTAATTATTACACATAATCCAGAAGATAAAATTATCAAATTTGATAGTGAAAATAGCTGGATCAATCACCGAGATCATTTAAACACAGGATTATCTGCAATTGATGCAGCTTATCCTTACAGTAGAGATATATTATTCTTTCCAGAACACTTTTCTGATAAAGATGTTCATTCTCACATTTGTACAAAATTCCTATTAGTTGATTATTACAATCATGAAGATACTATAAGTATAGAAATGACAAAGTATACAGATTTAAGAACTAAATCTATTGCTGCACATTCATCTCAGTATCCTAAAAAAGAAGCGCAAGAATCTACCGATTTCTTTACAAATTTAGATAACTCTGGGAAAAGATATGAACGATTTAGATTTGTTGAGACTGATTAATAGGTGGATCCAAATATGTAAGAATATTGTAAGAAGTTTTTACTAAAATATATCCACCTGGGGATACCAAGTGGATGACTGCTCTGTCAAAGCACATCATAAGGGTTCAATTCCCCTCATCTCCAGCTTAATATTGACAAAATTAATGATTATGATATTATCTAAATATTGACAGAGCTAGCATCTACCAAAACGGATGATGTGCTGAAAAATCACTCTTGAGGAGTGATTTTTTATTATATTAAATTAATTTCCAGTTCTTCACCACTTTGCATTTCTTTAATTTTATAGACTCCTCTGCTCTTTTCATCACTTCCAAAGATTATAACTTTAGAAATTCCAGTCTTATTTGCGTAATCTAAAGCTTTACCAATCTTTTGGACATCTAAACTTTGTATTATTTCTTTTCCTTCTTGCCTTAGCTTTTGAGCTAACAATTCAGATTCTGTTTCTAAACCTTCATCAATTACAGGAAAATAAAATGTGTCATTTTGCGATAGGCTTTCAGGTATTAAATTCCAGCCCTCCAAAAATAACTTTGTAGTTTCATCACCTGGAGCAAAGCCTGTCGCAGGAAAACTCTGACTTCCAAACAATTTTGCTAATCCGTTATACCTTCCTCCTCCAAACATAGCTCTCGAATTTTCAGGATTATTGTCAAATACCTCAAAAACCATTCCATCATAATAATCAAAACCTCGAATTATATTAGGCTGAAACTTTACCCATTCTGAATATCCAAGACTTCCTAATTTAGTAAGTGTTGTTTTAATTTCAATGAAACCTTGATTTTCAGAAATTTCAGAAAAATTCTTTAATAGTTCTTCCTCACTCTTACTTTGCATAAAGTTCAATAAACTCTTAACTTGATTATCTTGTAAACCTAAAACTACCAACCTTCTTTCAAACTCCTCTACCCCAAGTTTTTCAAATTTATCTAAAACTCTTACAATTTCAGCTTTTTGTTCAAGACTCACTTTAGCAATATCATTTAAAACAAAATCAATTAGCTTTCTATTATTAATAAACATAGTGAAAGAACCTTTCTGGGCCCGAAATGACACCATAATCTCTAAGGCTAACTGAAGTATTTCAATATCAGCATTTAATGAATCTGAACCGAAAATATCAGCGTTTAGCTGCCAAAACTCACGATTTCTGCCTCGCTGAGGCTTTTCGTTCCTAAAAAAATTGGCAATAGAAAATAACCTCAAAGGTTTTGGCTGACTTTCATAAATTTTGGTCACCATTCGAGTCACAGAAGGTGTCATTTCGGGCCTTATCGCCAATTCTCGCCCTGCTTTATCTAAAAATGACATTAACTCCTTTCCTCCAATATCTTCCCCTGATTTCGCCCTATAAACCTCAGCACTTTCAACTATCGGAGTCAGATATTCTTTATATCCAAAGATTTCACACACTTTTCGCCAAGTATCAAAAATATATTTTCTAACCCTATACTCTTCAGGCATCCAATCAGAAGTTCCTTTTGGTGGTTGATTTGATAAGTTCATAATTTTATTGCTAATAATTAAATTGATTATACATAAAAAATAAATACAAAAAAGCCCTCAATAAGAGGGCTTCCAAAATTTGATATTCGTGGAAATAAACCCTCTTACTGAGGGCTGTAATGATTTAAATTTAATTTTGTAAATTTATTTCGTTCCATACCAATCATTATACTTTACTATAAAGGAATATTCAATACATGCGCTATTTTTTAAAAACTCCAATCAACCATCTGTGACTTCTTTTTGTATGATCAATTTTTACTAATTTTAACCCTGCACGCAATGCACGTTCTTCAAGTTCTTGTGCTGTAAATAAGTGATAAAACCTTTCAATAGAAGAATAATTCTTTTTTTCCTTTTCAATTATTTCTCCTTCTCCTTCGCGAACAATTACATAAAATACACCACCTTCAACTAATGCATCAGCAATTTTTTTAAATACTAAGTCTAAATGCTCATGAGATACATGATGAATGGAATCTCTAGCCCAAATTCCTTTATATTTATCTTTTGGCAAATCATAATCAACAATATCGGCTAATATTACCTGGCTATTAGGATTTTCAAACTTTGCAATATCTACAAATTTTGAAGATAGATCGATTCCTGTTGCTGTAAATTTTTCAGATAAATATTTCAGATCAAAACCCGGACCACAACCAATATCAAGTACCATTGCTGGTGGATTAATCATGCTAATAAACTCTTCAAGCTGATCTTGAGCGACGAGCTTGCCTGCATGTTCTGAGTGATAATTATTGGCTACTCTATTGTATTCTTTAGCAATCATTTGCGATCTTGGCCTCAAAATGAAGGCAAGCTCGTCGCCATTATAATTTCTGTCAGAACACTTTTGAATTTTCAGTTCATGTTCTTGAATTATATTCAAAATCTGTTCAGGACTTGTCGCCTGATACAACACACCCAATTCAGTTTCGTCAATATTCATATCTCTTTGAAAGCTTTCTATCAAGTCATCCCAGAATGCTCCATATAAAATTACTGGTTTATGGCAACCGTAATATAATTTGGCAAGACACCAAACTAAGCCGAACTCTGAAATCGTACCTGTTCCGCCTTTACAGACAACGTAAACATCACCTTTCTCTATCAACCCAAAGGTTCTAACTACATAATTTGAAGAGGTTTCAGATTCATCTGCAATATTAGCCAAATTCTTTCCTTCGAAAAATGAAGCCATCTGCGGCTGCCAGTAAACTACAGATGTTTCCCCATTAACGCTCTCTGCTCCATCTGTAGCCGCTTTCATAATACCAGGTCCACCTCCATTAACTATTACATATTCATTTTCTGCAAGTAATTTTGCTGCATCAAAAACTGACTTGTAAATTGGATCATCTTCAGGTATTGCTGAATCGCCGAAAAAGGTTATCCTATTTATGATTCGACCACTTTTTAACGTTGGTTCTTGTACTTCTTTTGGCCTAATTGGAAGTTTTGTAATTACGGGCATATTCCTTTATTAAAATTTATTCTGATGTTTTTATATTTAAAGCTAATTCTAACTTCATCCTAGCAAGTTCTATATCCTCTGCCTTTGCGAAATATGAGCCTGGACTCACACGTTGAATGTCCCATTGCTTGACTATATTCGCTGTTTTCAAGTTAATTCCACCATCAAGGCTTATTATGCCATTGTATCCGATTTCTTTAATTTCTTCTATTTTATCTAAAACTGATTCTTGGAAAGGTCTTCCTTGTCCTCCAATATCAATACTCATAAATTGAACTTCGTTAAATTTGTTATAAAAATCAATATTTTTAAGTTTTGTTTCTAATTTTATGCTTACCCCTCTTCTCCAATTTGATGGCCAGTCATAGTTATTCAAGAATTTGATATCTGATTCTTGTTGGAGATAAATTCTTATAGTTCGATTTTTAAATCCATTCTTTTTTAGTAATTCTAAGTATTCTTCGGGTGAATCAACCATAAAATGAAATCCTAAAGATTTAATCTTCGAATTCTTTAGAAAGCTTATTGTATCAGCTAAATCAGCTGTTTCATTAGGTAAGAACGGTTTTCTTATTATATCAATATCAACTGAATCAAAGATTTCATAAGCTTTTACAAATCTTTTAAATTCTTCTATACTATTTGTTAGTATTGATGGTGAAATTTCAATCATAATCTACTCTATTTAAATATTAAAATATCAATGTGAACAGGATTTATAATTATTCCGTTTTATATCTTATCACATTGTTATTCTACATCTTTTTTAATACAGTTGGGTTTGCTGATCCAGTAGTATTTTTCATCTTTTTACTCTCTTCGGTTTATATAGTCTTTGCTAGAGAAGAACTTCCAAAAGCTAGATATATAAAAATCCCTGAGGTTAAACAATACTTCAAAACAAGGATAAATATTTTTGGATATCTCATGTCTACAATACTTATAGCTTCTTCAATCTTATTTATTTTGTTAACAATTACTTTAAAGTTAAGTTATGGGATCTCCAGCTTACTAATTTGGCCTTTATTAATCATCTTTTTTTATCTAATTAATAAATACTCTTCAAAAAAAGCGTTTATTCAATCAATTGTAGATTATATGAGGGACATAAATATTAATTATCCTGAGTTAAATTCTATTATTGAATTTTTAACAAATAATGTCCAAAATAATTATGAGCAAAGTAAATTAGAAGATGAAATAGTTCAGAAATTTCATCTAAATAACACAAGTATACCAATTTTACATGAAACAATTTTAAAATATTTTGAATATGTGAAATTGGTAGAAAATCCAGTCACACCAGATGAAATTTCTGAACTTAATAAAAGTGATAATCCTTAATAGTCTTCACTTCTCTCTTCAACATCGTTGAGGTATAATAACTACATGAATGAACTCCAAGAAAATATTTTAGATCACTATAAAAATCCTAGAAATTTTGGTCATCCTAATTGGGATTTTTCATATGTTTATGAATCAAAAAATATTTCATGCGGAGATGAGATAAAGCTTTATGTACAAATGGTTTCAGATAGAATTACAAATTTAGCATTTGAAGGTGAAGGATGCTCTATCGCTATTGCTTCGGCTTCTATTTTAACTGAAGAGTTTAAAAGTATAAGTATTCCAGAAATTTTAAAAATGAGTAATGAAGACTATATTAAAAACTATATTGGATTTGAATTAACCCCCTCTAGACAAAAATGTGCTCTACTTGTTTTTTTAGCTTTAAAAAAATCAATTAGTAAATAAGTTAGCTAACTTTCATGTGAAAGGTATACCTAAATTTCTTTAACCAATATAGTTATCCAGAAAATTATATCTATTATTAATAGTGTATCGATGTATCTATAATATACTTGAAAGTATTTTCAAATTTTGTTCCTAATATTTATAATAATTCGTATCACATTACCTGCTAGTCTTTTTATTGATTTATTTAATAATCAAAGTACAAGCTAAAAGTGTTACAAATCATTGGAAACAGCTCTAAAACCCTAACAGAGCAGTGTAATCTTAAAAAAGAAGATATTGACATGGCAATTAATTAATCCTAAACTCAAGAAAATACTAATTAGCAATGCTGTATTAGTATTTTCTATTTTATTTATTTATTCATAAACTATGAATAAAGCAGATTTGGTTGCATACATTGCAAACAAGACTGGAATGACAAAAAAAGATGTTTCCAGTGTTTTAGATGCAATGGTAGAGGCTGTAGTTGCAACTGTACAAAAGGGACAAGCAGTCACATTGACTAACTTTGGAACTTTTGTTTCAGTAAGACGAAAAGCTAGCACAAAAAGAAATCCTAAGACTGGAGCTCCAGTAAAGGTTCCTGCAAAGGATGTTCCAAGGTTCAGACCTGGAAAACACTTCAGAGAAGCTGTTGCAAGATAAGCATCTGATAAAAAGACGCCCGATATTATCGGGACCTAAAGAGAGTAGAGGCCCAATCAAATGGGTCTCTATTTTTTTATTTAGTATATAATTAAACATGATTGAATCAAAAATACTGTATAGAGGAGACTTACCAAAAATAATATCTATATAGAACATGTTAATAATAAACATAAGTTTAGACCCGAATTTGAATCTAAGGTTGCAGAATTATGGAAATTATTCTTAGTAAATGCCGAGGAGAAAGGACTAAATCCCTGGGATGGAGATCAGTATAGAATTGAAAACCCTGAAGAATTTATAAAAAGTAATGTAATCCAATTATCTACCATAAAGTACTCAAGGACCAGAGCATTTTCAATATTATCTAAAGAAAATATAATGGACAAAAACGAATACATAAATGCAATTGCAACTGGATCCGTCATCATGACATCCGATAGACAATTTGTGATGGGGAAGAGAGGGAAAACCATGCATCTTACCAATATAGATTTTATTGGTGGAGGACTACAAGAGGATGAGTTTATAGTAAATGATATTAAAGATTTTAAAAAGAACACAATAAAAGAGATACAAGAAGAAATAAATTTAAGAAGCGATATGATAAAACAGATTGAGGGATTGGGAATAATATTTAGTACAACAACAAATATTTTGTTTTTCTATAAATCGATATTGAATATTGATTCCATCGAACTAATGAAAAGATTTAGAGAACGAAATGATACTGAAATGGAAGATCTTATTTTAATAAAATCAGAAAAGTATAAAGATTATTTAAAAACCCTACCAGGATATAGGCCACTTGTAGCAGCTTTATTAAACTAGATAGAAGTTACTTTAAAATCTTCCAGTTTTAAAGTTACAGTTTTGTTTCCATTCCACTGATTCAGTTCAAGATGTCCAGCTAAATCAAGAGGAGTAGAGTAGATAGCATTTGTTTCAAGAATTTCTTTTGTAAATTTATCAGCTGCTCCAAAACCAACAGCCTCAATTTTTTCACCATACTCATTAGGAAAAATTAATTTAATATGAGATTTATCTTTTCCCATAAAAATATAATTCTTAATCGCAATATTTTTAATCCCAATTGTTGGTTGTTTATTACCTTCCCCAAATG
Organism: uncultured bacterium; assembly: GCA_963700155.1. GTDB lineage: Bacteria > Patescibacteriota > Dojkabacteria > J137 > J137. Next base: position 439,131 of record OY969472.1, read on the forward strand.
GTTCTAATATCGAAAGATTATTAATTGTTTCTTCACTTAAATCACCAATTGAAGCAATTGCATCGATGGTGAAAATTTCTTCCATGTCTGATTCAGTTATTACTTTTTCTGCTTTTTGAAGTAGAGTCTTATAAAGCTTTTCGAAATTTTCGCGTTCAAATGAAAGCCCCGCAGCTTGCGAATGCCCTCCAAAAGCTGTTAAATATTTTGAAGACTCCTTAAGGGCATTCGCAATATGAAACGACTCAATACTCCTTGCAGAAGCTTTAACTTTCCCATTTTTTTCTGAACCAACGATCACAGGTCTTCTGTATTTCTGAGTTAATTTACCGGCTATTAATCCAAGAATTCCTTCAGGCCAATCCTCTCCAATAATAAATAAAAACTTATTATTCAAATCTGTTTTAATTAAATTTTCAGCTTCTTCAAGATATTTTATTGTTAACCCACGTCTCTCAGAATTTAAAATATCCAATTTCTGTGCTAACTGTCTAGCAAAAGGAGTAGAGGATGTGGTGAGCAGCCTAACTCCATCCATAGCATCTTCAAGCCTTCCAGAAGCATTTAAGCGCGGTCCAAGTATGTATCCAACATGGAAGGACTTAAGATTAGAAGGTTCAATTTTGGTAATTTTTAATAATTCATTAAGACCTGCTCTTTTTCTTTCTTGTATTTTTTCTAAACCTAGTTTTACTATTGATCGATTTTCATCTATCAATGGCATAATATCGCAAATAGTCCCTAAAGCAGCAAGGTCGATATATTCAGTCATATCTACTCCAAGTTTTAAATGTTCATTTAACGCACAACAGACTTTCCAAGAAACCCCAGCACCACAGATTTCCTTGAAAGGATATTTATTTAACATAGGGTGAACAACTGCTAGTGCTTTATTTGAGATTAAATATTTTCCGGCCTTTTTACTTCCTTCAATTTTTTTATTTTCAAATTCCTGAGCAGAATGGTGATCAGTTATAACAAAATCAAGTTTATCTGAATATTCATTAACTAGTTTAATATCTTTTATCCCACAATCTACTGAGATTACAAATTCTCCACCAAGTTTAAGAATATTATCTAAAGATTCATTAGAAAATCCATAACCTTCTGTAAATCTGCTTGGAATATATGGAAGAACATCAGCTCCAAGTTCATTTTTCAGGAATAGCCACATTATTGAAGTTGAAGTTATTCCATCAACATCATAATCTCCATGGATTATAATTTTTTTTCCATCTTTTACAGCTTTGGAAATTGCTTCGACTGCTTTATCCATATCATGTAAAAGGAAAGGATCGTGAATATTTTCGAATGTAGGATTCAGGAATTTTTCTTTATCAGTAATATTTCTGGACTTATATACCCAGTCGAGCAGAGGAGTATCCTGCTGTTCAGGCCATACCCATTTCATAATATCTTTTTTTAGATTTTAAACTCCAATTTAACAGCTTTGAAAAAACAGAGTTTAGAATCCAACCATCTCTATAACACAATACAATTAAAAATTTACTAACTTTTAAAAATAATTAATAAACTATCCTTATCTTACATCATTTCTATTTAACCATTTTGCAAATTTCTTAAAACCAAGGAATGCTCCAATTGCAAGAATTACAAAAATTATAGCAACAATTACCACTGTCTTGACGATGGACAAGGTTTTAGCTTGGTTATATTCAGCTGTTAAAGGCAAAACTTCTTGGGATGCATTTGAAGCAAAATTTTTTCTGACTAGAACTAAATATGAACCATCTGCCTTGAAAGCTTCAGCTTGTCCTCTCAGTTCAGTCACTCCATAACCTGTTGGTAATATCGTTATTGGTATTGAATAAGTTTTGCCTGACTGAATGGTAATATCTTTTGTTGCATCTGTATCATTTACAAATTTACTTGATCCTTGAAGAGTCCATGTAATTTTTACCCTATCAGCATCTATTCCAGATTTAAGAATCATTTCAAAAGTAACTTGCTTGCTTTCTGGATCTTGAGTTTCCTGATTAAAATCGGCTCTTAATCCTTCTACATCTTGAATTACCGGTGCTTGATCGGATTGAAAAGGATCGGTTGAAGCATCTGTTTGTGCGAAAACTCTAAAAGAGAGAAAAGTTGCTGAAACTATTAAGACTGTGATTATTAGAAATTTTTTCATTAAATTATTCTACCAAAATACAAAACTATTTATTTATTTCCCGAACTATTATTATTGGTGTTACATTCCCATCATCTTCCTGTCCTTGAGGATTTCCCTTTACAATCTCAGAAAATTTCTGTGCAGAGTAGAGTGACTTTACAGATTTGCTCATTCCCAAAACATTATTATCAATATTATTTCCATCCAAAATTACAGTCGGCATTCCAAATTTTTCTTCAATATGATCTGAGATTTCATCACCATTTGGAGGAGGTAAAACCGCATATTCATTCATGGGCGGCCTGGAAACTGGGTTGAAGCCGTCAATGGCATTAATATTATGCCCTGCAATTTTATAAAAGTATCCAGGCCGCCCTAAAATCTTCAAAATTGTTCCACCAATCAATGCAACAAATATTCTTGGATAACCTGCAATATTAATCGCTACCTGCATTTTTCTTGGATGAGAATATCCAATGTCATCAGGCCATTTTGTAACAAATTTAACAATAAATTTTGCTAAAAGTCCTGGTTTAACTTTAGATTCATGAATTACATAATTATCACAGATACTTACAACTTTAGCTGAAATACAAAAAATATCACCTTCTTGAAAAGCTTGTTTACCATAGTTTTCAATAAATTGATCCAAACTATCACCAATTTTCACGGTAGGGGTGGAAACAGGATATCTTGCATACTTTTGATTATCTACAATGCTGAAAAGTTCTCTTCCTCTGTTTGGTGTAGTTATTAATCGGTATGGTTTCATTCTGTTGATTTTAATGAATTAAATTTTTTTAATCAAGAATTCACATTTCTTCTCTTTACAAGATTCTATTCACAGTATAGTATAAACTTAAGTAAATTATTATTCCCTAATAAAGTGATCCAAAAAATCTACGATATTCTAGAAGGTTCAATAGCATTAGTAGCTCTAATTGCAGTTGTTGGGATAAGTACTTTCAGCATTGTAGCTCTAAATCCTCAAATTTCTACAGAAGCTCAACCACAACAAAATGTTGCTGGAATAGTAACTAACAAAAATCAAGAACCAGTGTTTATAAATAACCTAGAAAATAATTCTGCAGATTATCAAAATAATCTTGTTTCTATGGAAGATTCTTCATATTTATATTCATCACATATTATTGGAGGAAATGGAGCATCAGTTTTTAAATTTGTAGAAATTTATAATCCAAATAGTCAACCAAAAACAGTTATTTTCAATACCGAACTAATAGGCTCTGTTCAAAATGATTTAAAGATTAAAGTTTATGATGATATTGACACTTTAGTTTTATATTCTCCTGAAACTGGAGTTAATGAAGTTAAATTGACTATACCTGCAAATTCAAAGCGTACTTTAAATATAGCTTATGAATTTCTTCAAAAAATTAACTTTGGATTTGATGTTAAAATCAATTTGAGATAGTTTCCCAAATATCGAGTAATTAGTTTATTCAGGTATACCTAGAATATAATTTAGTACAATTTGTAAGGAGATTGTAAGAAAAATTTTATAATATTTATAAATACTTATTACGATTATTTTATGGCAAAAACTTCAGATGCAAAAAAAGAAAATACTCAAACTGTTGAAACTGAGAACAAGGGTAAAAATGAAGCAATAAAAATGGCTTTACAGCAAATTACTAAACAATTTGGAGAAGGTTCCATCATGACATTAGCCGATGAAAAAGTAAAAAAAATGGACTCAATTTCTACTGGAGCAATAGGATTAGATATAGCTTTAGGTGTTGGTGGTGTTCCAAAGGGAAGGATTATTGAAATTTATGGACCAGAATCTTCAGGGAAAACAACTTTAGCAATGCATATTATGGCTGAATCACAAAAGAATGGGGGAGTAGCAGCTTTAATTGATGCTGAGCATGCATTTGACCCAGGGTATGCAAAAAAGATTGGTATAAACACAGAAAATCTTTTAGTTTCTCAACCAGATTATGGTGAGCAAGCTCTTGAAATATTAGAAACATTATTAAGATCAGGTGCTGTCGATGTGATTGTAGTTGATTCAGTAGCAGCATTAACTCCTAAAGCAGAAATTGATGGTGAGATGGGAGATTCACATATGGGATTACAAGCTAGACTAATGAGCCAAGCTTTAAGAAAAATTACTGGAATTGCTAATAAAACTAATACTGTAGTAATTTTCTTAAACCAGTTAAGAATGAAAATTGGAGTAATGTTCGGTAATCCTGAAACAACTACCGGAGGAAATGCATTAAAGTTTTATGCATCAATAAGAATGGATATTAGACCAAGAGAAAAAATTACTAAAGGTGAAGAAGTTATTGGGAATCTTGTTAGAGTCAAAGTTGTTAAAAACAAAGTTGCACCTCCTTTCAAAGAAGCAGAATTCGAAATTAGATACGGAGAGGGAATAGATAAGATATCAAGCTTAATCGATGCAGCTGTTAAATACAATGTTATTGAAAAAGCAGGAGCATGGTATAGAAGAAATGGTGAAAATCTTGGACAAGGAAAAGATAGTATAAGGGAATTAATGAAAAATGATAAAAAATTACTACAAGATGTTTGGAGTGATGTAAAAAAAGCAGCAGGATTGTAGAAGTTTACTGAACAGATTGTTTAATAAAGGGCTCCGATTTATCGGAGCCCTTTTCAAAATATCTTCTTATCTGCTTATATTATCTGTATATTCTACTTGAAGAAATGCCAAAAATGCTCTAAGCTCTACTTTATGAATCCTATTTTTAAGAAGATGAAAAATGAGTATAGAAATACAATCTTTAGAACATTTATTTATATCAAAAGTAAGAATTAAAGCATTAAGATACTTTTTGACCAATACAAATACACCAATTCACTTAAGAGGTGCTGTGAGGGAATTCAATGAAGAAATTAATGCAGTAAGAAGAGAACTTTCAAGACTTGAAGAGATGAATCTAATTACAGCTGAGAACAAAGGGAATAGAAAATATTTTGTTACAAATTTAAAGCATTCATTTATTCCAGAATTAATGGGATTGTTTCATAAATCTTATGGTTTGGGTGGAAAAATAATTGAGAATAGAAATAAAATTGGAGATTTAGAGTTTGCCTTTTTAACCGGTGCATTTACAAAGAATCATAATCATGGCGTTCATATAGTAGATTTGGTGTTAATTGGAACAATAGACATGAAAGCTTTGGAAAGTATAATAAAAAAAGAAGAAGATGCAATAAATAAAGAAATACACTATACAGTACTTACTTCAAATGAATTTCAGGTCAGAAAAAGACGAAAAGACCAGTTCATTAATGACCTTTTAGTTCAGGACTTGGTAATGTTAATAGGCTCTAGAGAAGATCTAATTGACGAACAGTAGAGTTACCAGATTAGTTAAAATTTACAATTTTATTATTACTAAGCTGATAATGATATTCAAGACTAATATTAATTTCAAATGCTCTTCCTACTTGAATTATAGGGTTAGCAGGAATATAATTTAGTTGCTAAGTTAATTTTATTTTTAAAATTAAAACATGCCAAAAAATATAAATATAAACCAAATCTTACAACAGATTCCAGGATTACTTCCTAATTATTGTGACAGATGTGGAATGAAACATGATAAATCAGATTTAGAAATTGTCAGCCAAGACAATGAAAAAGTTGTTTGCAGGCTTGGATGTACGAAATGTGGAAGTTCTTATATGATTCATATAAATAGTCCAGTTGATGGTATTGTTGCAGCTAAAAAATCAGCTTACAAAGTTGATGTAAGTCCAGCCGAAATTAAAAAGTTCTCATTAACTGAAGAGATTAATCAGGATGAGATTTTAGATGTCTTCATTGCGCTAAAAGATGTTGCGACAATCCAAGATTTTAATATTCTATTCGGAAGTGAGTAAAAGAATTTTTGAAGTATTATAAAGTTCATCTGGAACTTCCATTTTTTCAGCAGAAGTTAATATAAATTGAAATTTTTCTGAAGCTAGATACTTAGCTATCTTTTTTCTATTGATATTATCAAGCTCAGACATTAAGTCATCAATTAAAAAAATTGGATAAGCATTAAACTTAGAGTAGTAATAAGTCAGCTGGGAAACCTTTATTAAAAATGTAGCCAGTCTCTGCTGGCCTCGTGAACCAAAAAAGCGAAGATCTTTCCCCGAATGGAGTAATCTATAGTCATCTTTATGTATTCCATATAAGGTTTTCCCAGCTGCTATTTCTTTAGATATACCTTCATTAAACTTTATGCTGAGTGCATTTTCAAAATCTTCAGTTGCAACATCAATATTAGGAATATAATTCAATTCCAACTCCCAATAGTAATTATCTTTTAAAAATATTTCTATTTGCTCAACTGTTGATTTTATTGCTAAAGCGATTGAATCAAAGAAATCCCGCCTTTTTAAATATATTATCTTCGCAGTGCTAATAAGTTCAGTAGTCCAATAGTCCAACTCGTTTTTATTTGAGCGTCCTTCCCTTATTTGTTTAATTAATGCATTCCTATTTTTTAATACTTTGTAGTATCTTTCGATTTGCTGTTTATAAATTTTATCAATCATACTAAGATAATTATCAAGATCATTACGGCGAATACTTGGTTCACCACATACAAGATCAACCGAATTTGGAGCGAATATTAGAACAGGGTATCTTCCAATAACTTTACTTATTGGGATTTTTTTCTGATCAATAGAGAATTTTCTAAAGAAAGTATTTTTAACTTGCGAGACAACAAGTTCAAGTTGATCATTATCCCAAGTTGTTTGGACTCGGGAAAATTCTTTTCCTGGACCAATAAATTCGCCTATATGCTGAACAGGTTTAAATGAATTCCCTAATGCTGAATAATATATTGATTCAAGGAAATTTGTCTTACCTGTAGAGTTTGGAGCAATTATAAGATTTGAAGTTTCTGAAATCGAATCTTTAAAATTTATAATATTTCTGTAATTTGTTATTTCAATATTCTTAAGCATAGCGGTTTAATTTTAGCAAAGATTAGGTAAAGAGGTTACTCAAGAGGAGGAGCCTCTGGCTCCTCCTCTTAAGGTAAGCTATAATACTTCTTAGTTATCGATAAATATAATATGAAAATAGGGATTGATGGCTCGACTGTGACTAACAATAAGGCTGGAGTAGGGTACTATACCTTCAGTATGATTAAAGCTTTAGAACAAGTAGATTCGAAAAATGAATATTTTGTGTTCACAAATAATTCTGAAAATTTTTTAGATCTAGAGTTAAAAGAAAACTTCCATATAGTTGAGATTAAGGCAAATAGAGCAGGATTTGCATGGATATTACAAGTAATAAAAAGACTCAATAAAGAAAAATTTGATGTGTTTTTCTCCACATCAAATTTTTCTTTTGCAATTTTTTACAACAAAACTGTTCAAGTTATTCACGACCTCGCTCCAGTTAAATATCCTGGATTTTTTACTTTGAAAGGTAGTCTAATGTACAGACTTCAACTGAATTCTTGTTTAAAAAGAGCAAAGGTTATCTTTACAACTACTGAGACTATAAAAAATGAGATAGTCGAATATAGTCCAGAGACAAAAGATAAAGTTTATGTCGGTGGGTACGGAGTTCATGAATGGGTCTTTAAAGAAAGCAGTGAATTAGAACAAAATAATACTAAAGCTAAATATACACTTCCCGAGAACTATTTTCTTTCTGTTAGTACACTTGAACCAAGGAAAAATCATATAAATATGATTTTAGGATTTAATGAGTTTTTTAAAGAGAATTCCGATTATCATTATGTAATTGTCGGGAAAAAAGGATGGTTTTATCAAAAGATATTTGAAACAGCAAAAAGTGTCGACGCATATGGGAACATACATTTTCTTGGTTATGTTCCGGAAGAAGATTTGGGAGCAATTTATGATTTATCAAAAGGCGTAGTTATGCTTAGTTTTTATGAAGGTATAGGCTTATCGACACAGGAAGGGATGATTCGTGGATTACCTATTTTGGCTTCTGATATTCCAGTCTTTCATGAAGTATTGGGTGAAAATGCAATTTTCTGTAATCTAGTAAAAAAGGATCTTATTAAAAAGGGATTTAATGAATTGAAAGAGAGGAATAAGTCAAATTTTATAACTAATAGTAGATATAACTGGAACTCTGCTGCACAAAAGCTTCTTGAGATTCTATAAATAATTGGTAAAATTTCAATTAAATCTTGCAAAAAGATATTGACAAAGTTATTTTAGTAGGTTATTGTGCGGTCTAGTATTTTAAATTTTAAGATTTTATTCTTAAATAAGATGGCAAAATCAAAGAAAAGAAACAAAAAATTGAATACGGATTTGAAAGATACCGCAGTTATCGACACAGCTGTTTTGGAACCTCTCAAAGATATCGTTATAAGCGAAGATGATTCAGAAGGAAATCATGAAGATGAATCTTATACAATGGGAGATATTAAAGCTTCAGACGCAGATTATGATGATGAGGATGAAGAGTTTAAAAAAGCTGCAAAAAATTTAAATAGTACTTCAAATGATGATGAAGAAGCAGAGTGGGTTGAAGAAGAAGAGTATAATACAAATGATGTTGATTCATTTTTAGATGAGGAGGATTATGACTTAGATAATCCAGATTATGACGATACTTATTAATTTAAAGCTTAATGACATATAAGAAATTAGAAAACGAGAAAAACAGATATAAATTTGAAGTAAAAGTTGATTATAAAGAATTTGAAAGTGAAAGAGAAAAAACCTTAAATGACTTGGCAAAAACAGTCAAAATTGCCGGTTTTAGGCCAGGTAAAGCACCAAAAGAAGCTGTAGAAAAAGAGGTCGGTTATAAAGCTTATCTTGATACAGTCAATAAAATTCTTCCAAAAGCTGCAATAGAAGTTGTTGAAAAAGAGAATTTAAACCCACTTTCTTCATTTAATTACGATTTAAAAAATCTTGATAAAGATAAAGATGTTATTTTTACATTTGAGTTTTTTAATCAACCAGATATCAAAGCTGAAGACTTTAAGAAAATTAAAGTTAAATATAATGAACCAAAAATAGCTGAAGGAGAAGTTGATGTGGTAATAAAGAATATTATTAAGTCATCTCTTCCAAAAGAGAAATGGGAAAAGAGTATTAAAAAAGTAAAAAAGACTTCAAAAACCAAAGAAAGTGAGAAAGATAAAGAATCTAAGCAAGATGAGGATATTGAAGTTACTGATGAGTTGGTCAAAGAGATTGGATATGAAGATGCTAAAACTTATGAAGAAATGAAAAAAAATGTTGAAGAAACATTAAACAGGATAAAGACTGAAGAAGCTGATAATGAATTTGCCTCACATGTTGTCGAAGAAGCAATTAAGATAGCTGATTTCGGTATTCCAGAAGAGCTTGTTGAACATGAGGCAGAACATAAAGAAGAGCATTTTAAAGAAAGATTGAGAGAATTAAAACTGGACCAAAATATGTATCTAAAAACTCAAAATACTAGCTTAGATGATCTTAGAAAAACTTGGAAAGAAGAAGCCTTGAATAATCTTAAATCTGATCTTTTATTAATAAACCTAGCTGTTAGTGAGAATCTCACTCCAAGTGATGAAGAAGTAGAAAAAGAAATCGAAAAGATTGAAGATCCAAACTTAAAAGAGCGATATAAAAATAACGAAAACAATAAGAACTATTTAAAAACTTCAATTACAAGAGTGAATGGTTTGAAAAAACTTATTGAAATAGCAAAGAAATAATTACTTCATTTGGAAAACTTTCTTTCTAAATAGAGTTATTAAGAAAAGAGAAAGTACAGAAGTCCACAAAGCAATTCCTAATGTAACTTGTCTTAAATTTGGTACATCTTCATCTAGAATAAGCAAAGTTGAGTCTCCAAAATTTCCTTTTGAATCTTCTTCAACAATGCTTTTTGAAGCATCTTGAATTTCTTTTGCAGCATCAGCATTTAAAGATGAATCAAGATTAATTTGAGCATTTAAACCTGAAATAATTTTTTCACCTTGTGTATATCTAGAAAGATTAACTGCCTGCCCTGTAAAGGTCTGGGAGAGGGGATTCAATTTTCCTGGTTTTACTTTAACAACGATATTATCCCCATATTCTTTTAGTGCTGTGTAATAAAATTGAATCCCCTCTGTACTAATACTATCTTTAGCTTCTTCTGATACTTGTTTTAACAGATCTGGAGTTCCAGTGATTTGAATAACACTATTTTCCGCAATTGAATCTTTTACTGAAGCATAATTATCTGCAGTTACTACTTTTACTTCTGATTGCGCTAAATCTAAAGAGCTTTTATTTAGAAGATAAACAACAGTAAAAGATATTGTAGTAAAAACAAAAATATATGCTAGCGTTTTTATTATTTTTAGTAGTATTTGATTCATATATTAGAAATAATCTATTCCCATCGCCTCTCTAACTAAATACATTGTTTTTTCTGCTTCTTCTTTTACCTTTTCATTTCCAGCACGAAGAAGTTCAATTACATCATTTTTATTTTTTTCATAATAGGATCTTTTTTCACGAATTGGATCAAGAAAGTTATTAAGTGCTTTTTCTAGTTTATCTTTTACTTCAACATCTCCAACTTTCCCTTCTTTGTATCTTTTCTTCAGATCAGCAACTTCTTCTTTATTTGGATTGAAAGAATCGTGATAAATAAAGACCGGATTACCTTCTACTTTCCCTGGATCAGTAGCTTTAACTCTATTTGGATCAGTATACATCTTTTTTATTTTCTGCCTAACTTCATTCTCATCATCACTTAAATATATTGCATTCCCGAGGCTTTTGCTCATTTTGGCATTTCCATCAATTCCAACTAGTCTTCCGACTTTAGAATAAATACCTTCGACATCTTTAAAAAGATCAGTCTTATATGTTTTGTTAAAAGCCTTTCCTATTTTATTTGTTAATTCAATCATTGGACGTTGATCATCTCCTACGGGAACTGCCTCAGCTCTTAAAATTAAAATATCTGCTGCTTGACTCACTGGATATCCTATGAATCCAAATGGAGGATTTCCGTTAAATCGAGCCTGTTTTTGTTTAACTTCATCCTTAACTGTAGGATTTCTTAGAACTTCTTCTAATGTAACAAGATTCATAAAATACATATTTAACTCTGGAATTTGTGGAATCATCGATTGTACAAAAATAGTAGTTACTGAAGGATCAATGCCAACAGAAAGGTAGTCCATGGCAACCTCTAAAATATTATTTCTGATCTTTTGAACATTATCATAGTTATCCGTTAGTGCTTGAACATCGGCTAACATAATATAAGTTTCATATTCATGTTGAAGTTTTACTCTATTTTTAAGTGATCCAATGTAGTGGCCGAGATGTAACTTCCCAGTCGGTCTATCACCTGTTAAGATTCGCTTTTTTGTTAAATTATTTGTTTCAGACATAAAAATTTTAATAATAGTTAATAAATATTAATGTAAAAGTAAAAAAGAATAAAGAGGGTATAGAAAAGAAGGGCGTTAAGCCCAGAAGAATAGAGCAGAGTTAGCGATTAAATTTCTTTTCATAATCAAGATTATAGCAGGTTAGGGAAATAGAGACTAGTAGGACAGATAATATATTTATATTGATAGAACTTTGTAAGAAAATTTATAACTAAAGATAATTAAGGTAGTTTACTTTTGGATACTCCTTTTATTTACAATACATAGAAAGCACCAAAAATACACATTTTCGTGCTGAAAGTGTGCCTTCTATCTATTGTAAAAGTGCAAGGTCAAGTTTTGATAAGTTTAATTATTACTATAATAAAGCTGGATTGGAAGGCTTATTCTGCCTTATACCATTTATATGTTTTTCAAGAATCAGAAATTTTTCTTTTAGTAATTCTTCACTTAAAGCTTCAACATTCAGCCTTAAAACATTTTCAGTACTTGAAGATCTTAAATTAAATCTCCAATCAGGATATTCAATACTAATTCCATCTATCTCAGATAGTTTACCATCAGAGTATTCAGATCTTATTGTTTCTATTACTTTTTCCTGATTATCAGATTTGTAATTTACCTCACCTGAATTATGATAATTTGCATATAAATAATCTAACTCTTTTTCAAAATTCATACCTTGTGATAAAAGCTTGAACATTATGGCAATTGAAGTCATTCCGCTATCTGCATAATAATAATTTTTATAATAGAAGTGTGAGGTAAATTCAGCACCAAATACTGCATCTTCTTCTCTCATCTTTTCTTTAAAAAAAGAATGCCCAGCCCTACAAGCAATAGGAGCTCCTCCTAGCTTTTCAACTTCTTTAACTATTGGCCAGATAACTCTTACATCATGGATGATTTTTGCTCCTTTATTTTTTTTAACAAAATGTTTTGCAAAAATCGCTGCTGTAAAAGTTCCTTCAGGATGTCTTCCTCTGGAGTCTATAAAGAAGACTCTATCTGCATCACCATCAATTGCTATTCCTAGATCTGCTTTTAATTCTAAAACTTTAGCTTTCAAGTCTTTAACATTTTCTTCCTTCACTGGATCTGGTGAGTGATGCGGGAAACGGCCATCGGGTTCAAAGTATAATTTTGTTAAATCTAAATTTAAATCTTCAAATACATAATCAAATACCTTCCCTCCGATGCCGTTTCCCGCATCCACAACAATTTTCATTGGATTAACTCCAATTCCTTCCAAATTTGAAAGTATCTTTTCCTTAAAAGAAGGATAAATATCTTTATCTTCAACCTTTCCAATCTCAGAACTATTCATATATTCTCCGGAGATCATAATATTTTCAATCTCTTTTAATCCCGAGACTTCACTAATTGCTGTTGCATCTTTTCCAACCATTTTACATCCATTCCATCCAGCCGGATTATGCGAAGCTGTAATTGAAACACCTCCATCTAACTTGGTATCAGACCCAACAGCAAAGTAGAGCATTTCCGTTGCAATCTCTCCTATTCTAAAGACATTACAACCACATTCAGTTGCTCCTTTAATAAATTGTTTAGAATATCTTATACTTTCATTTCTTATGTCAAATCCAACTGCAATATTTTTTGCTTTTAGAAAAGTTACAAAGGCTTTCCCAAGATTATAATAAAATTCATCGTCTAATTGCGTTTCAGTCAAACCACGAATATCGTAAGCTTTAAATACTTTATCTAAATCTTCTGCAGTATATTTCATTATAAAATTTATAAAGTTAAATAATTTTATCGAACTTGGAGTGCTAATTCTTCATCTTCACAGTTAAGAATTAACTTTCCATCTTGATCTATTATCCCTTTTTGGAGCATATAATTCCATGCTTTTTCAATTCTGCCTACATATTGACTGCCAAAGAAATCCTTATCTTTATCATTTAATAAATCTGAAAACAATTCTCCTTCTGCAGTAATTTCTCCACCTATTCTAAACCAATTTTGTAGAATATATGCCTTTTCGAATATATCTTTTAATTCTTTTGGATTCAAATGAGAAATTAAGCCTTTCTTGAAGGCTTTCAATAAAACTACCAGTGGATGACGTTCAACTTCAATTTTATAAACATTTCTATTTACCCCTAAATATGGGATTTGTGATTTCGGGTAATCACCTGTTCCTATTGTTTTTGGGAAGATATTTATTCCTAAATTTTCATTTAAGATTCTCATTAATTTTCTACCATCAAATTCTGTACCTAAAATATCATCTAAAAGAAATAGATCAAATTCTTCCCAAGAGATATGTTGTAGTCTTTCGATTAATTCTTCCTCAGGTAAATAACTATTAAGAGTCATTCTACTTCCTAACTTATCATTTCCTAATATTTCTACTTGAATACCTAATGCTTTTAAAGTCGCTGACATAAATTCAGCTTTATCGTATTCGTCTTCGATAATTAAAACTTTCATATCTTTTAACTACTAATTTATAGAGTCGATTATAGCCTAAGCTTTCAGAATTTTGTACACTCGAATCTCCCTAGCTTGTTTATCTTTAATAATGAAGTCTGCATAGTAGTATTGGATTTTTTCGAAGAATTTTTCATCAAGATTCATAACCACACTCGGCCATTCTACAGCAATAATATTCCCAGGTTTTACCCATTCTTCAAATCTTAAAAGGTCAAGGTCTTCTTTTGTTTGAATCCTCCAGGCATCCATATGAAAAAGTTTATGATTTTCACCAAATTTATATTCATTAACATAGTTGTAAGTTGGAGATTTTATTACACGATCTATTCCTAAACCCTTGGCAGTCCCTTTTGTAAATTGGGTTTTCCCAGCTCCAAGCTCTCCATTCAATAGAATTAAAATAGGGGAAGAAGTTAGTTCTGGAAGTTTATTTTTTATAAAAATTTCTCCTTGCGAAATAGTTTCTTCTACGGAATTTGAAACGTAAGTTTCAAATTCCGTGACCTTTGTTGGATCAATTCTTCCTTCTCTATGAACTTTTAAATCTTCAGATGTTGTATCTATCACAGTTGTAGGAGGATTATGTGGAAGTTCTCCAGCATCTATAACTAGATCAATTAAATCCCTCTGCTTTTCAGAAATATTATTCAAAATGTCATTAACAGTATATGGAGTTTTTTTTCCAGTCAAATTTGCTGATGTCACTGTAATAGGCTTACCAAACCTAGAAATTAAATCTAACAAAAATTTAAAATTTGGAATTCTTACTCCTAATGTGTGAGATTCAGACTCGAGTCTTGAATCAACTTTATTTTTAGAATTTGAAACTATTGTGACAGCGCCCGGAAGGAATTTCTTGTATAAATTTTGAGCAACTGAGTTAAGCTCAACATATTCTTCTGCCATTTCTTTATTCAAAACTGCAATAGGAATTGCCCTTCCTTCCGGGCGCTTCTTATACTCTAATAATTTAGTAACTGCAGTATGATTTGTTGCATCAACTGCAACCCCATAACAAGTTTCCGAAGGAAATATTACTAATTTCCCATTATTTAAACACTTTACACTTTCTTCTATATTTTTTGGGTCTTCTAAACTGATTGTTTTCATAACGAAGCATTATAGCAAAATAGAAGTTTAAGAAAGAATATAATAAGAACTTCTTGGTATACTTAATTTAAAATTTCAATGCAAATCACAATTTGTGATATGCTCTAAAAATCTTATGTAAATTTAAAAATGAGTAATAATACAATTGAACTTGAAAATATAACCGAAGCTATATATTACATCAGAGGGATGAAGGTAATGTTGGATTTTGATCTTGCATCATTGTATGGAGTTGAGAACAGAGCTCTAAAACAGCAGGTTCGAAGAAATTTGGATAGATTCCCAGAAGATTTTATGTTTGAGCTAACTAGGGAAGAGTGGACTGAGCAAGTCACAAACAGTGACTTGCTCAAAAAATTTAAATTTATAAAGACACCTCCTTTTGCATTTACAGAGCAGGGAGTTGCGATGCTATCTAGTGTTCTTCGAAGTACACGAGCTATCCAAATTAATATCTCTATTATGCGCGCTTTTGTTGAAGTTAGGAAATCAATTGGCAGAAATAATGTTATTACCAAAAAATTATCTGAGCTCGAAAAGCGCGCGGATCTAAAATTTCTTCAATATGATGAACAGTTCAGAATTATTATGGAAATAATACAAGGAATGAATAATGAAGATTCAGAAAAAAATAATCGAAAGATTGGCTTCAAAACAGATTTATAGAAGAGTTTCACAATATTTAATATGTTGACTTAGTCATTTTTTTTGATTAAATTGTACTCAGTAAGTATTTACAAAAATATGAGTATATTTAATCGAAAGTCAAAAGCGACTAGTGTTTTATTAGCGCTAGTATTAATTATAAGTTTTCCTTTATCCTTCTTTTTAAACAGTAGGGTAGATGCAGCTACATTTGGGAACTTTTCAGTTAGACCTTCAAGAGTAGAAGCTAGTATTACTGATGTTAACTTTCTTATAAAAGCTCAACCTGTGACAACTGCGACAGAAGATGAAGTTCAAGTTACTTTTGGAACTGGATACACAGTTGATGGAACACCAGGTAATATTTCAGTTTCAACAACAGCAGTCTCCTCTTGGGATACTGATTGTGCAAATGCATGGCCTAGTATCGGAACAACTGCAACAGGTGTTTCTTCACAAGTTGTAACATTTGCATCCGGAGATCTTACTGTTGGACAAGTTTATTGTTTTATAATAACTGCAGGGATTGATAATCCCGCAAGTATTGGGAATTATACAGTGGCAGTCGATACATTACAATCAAGTGCAACAGTTGATTCTGGAGTAATGTCCTTACCTATAATAGATGATGACTCAGTTGTTATAACCGCTTCAGTTGCACCTTTTGTAAGATGTGATGTGGGTACTACAAATGGTTTTAGCGATAATGCAGTTGATCTTGGAGTTTTACAATATGGTACTGTAAAAACTTCTTCAGAAGATATTAGATTAGGTCTTGGAACTAATTCTGTCGGTGGTGCAACACTTTATTACACCAGTACAAATGGAGGTTTAAATTCAAGCTCAGGGTCTTATACTTTAACAGGACCTACTGCAGAAGGGACTCTATCTCCAACAGTTTTAGATTGCACAGGAGCAACACCGTGTTTTGGTATTTACTATAGTGGTGTTTCTTCAACAAGTACAGGTTCAATAGCTGCAGATTCCAACTTCACAGGTTTAACAGCTACAGATGCAGCAGGTCCTTTAACTACTGCGGCGTATGGCCAGTCTGTTGCATCTTCATCAGGAGCACTATCTAATGGAGTAATTGAATTTAATGTAAATGCAACTGCTTCAGAGCAAGCCCCAGCTGCTTCAGATTATACTGATACCTTAACATTTACTTGCAAAGCTGACTTGTAAATTTCATAATTATAGGTAAATTTTGATTCTTAGTTTTGTATGAAAAAAAACTTCTTTATAATCTTAATCTTTGTAATAATCTCTTTTATAATTATACAAAAAGTAAGGGCTCAGGAAACTGGAGTTATTGTTTCACCACCAACATTCAGTAAAAATTTGCAAGAAGGAACAAGCTATAACCAATTATTTAACGTAACAAACCAGAAAACCCAGGATAATGAATTTTTTATAACGACAAGGGACATTACAGTTGATGATAATGGTCAGTTTACTTCAGTAGAAAATCAAGATGGTAATAATGAATCTACTTTTGTAAAAAATGGATGGCTTACAATAACCCCAAGTTCTTTTTTTTTAAAGAGAGGAGAGTCCAACCAGTTTTCAGCACATTTTGATGTCCCATTAAATTTTCCTACTCATGGTTATTATTTTGAAATTGTTGTTACTACCAAAAAACCACAAGAACAAGGTGGTAAAGTTGGATTAGTGACTGAAGTCGCTATACCATTGAGTGTAAATTACATTGGGAAAGAGGATGAAATAAGGAAATTCGCTATTGCCACTTTTGACAGTACATCTGATGCATTTACTACTACAAACTTTTTGTATGAGTATCCTCCAGTTGAATTTAAAACTGTACTTCAAAATATTGGGAATGTAAATGTTGTACCAACTGGTGAAATCTTTATTTCAAGAGACAATTCTTTTTCAAATGTTATTGCTACTATTCCTTTCAATCCAACAGGACAAACAGGTTTTGCAGGCACTTTCAGAGAATTTCAAAACACTTGGGATGGTGGTTTCTTAACATTAGATGATAATAATAGACTACAAGTAAATTTTAATCAGCTTAGTGACTTTAGAATAGGGCAGTATTATGCTCAGCTTAATGTTGTTTGGGATGGGCTGCAAGGTAAAGAATTTGAGAATAGAATAATTACATTCTGGATAATTCCTTGGAAATTAATATTACTTTTAGTTGGTATAATAATTGTAATAATATTCTTACTGATAAGAGGGAGAAGAATTAAAAGAAGAAAAAACAAACAGCAAATATTTACAAATTTTAATCAATAATAATGGCTCAAGGTATCACATTTCTACCATCAATTTATGAGTTAGAGCTCAGTAAGGGGGATACTTTAAAGCTGACCGGAGCAATTACTAATGACACGGATAAGTCGATAGTATTTACACTTGATAAAAAGAATGTTTCTATAGATTCAATAGCTCAAGGGAATTTAAATCTTATCGATTATGCACAGTTTACACCTGCTGATTGGATTATTTTAAGCAATGATAAAATACAGGTTAGTTCTCATCAAACTAAAAACTTCAATTTTGAAATTAAACTACCTAAAAATGCAGATATCAAAGATTACTACCCTTTAATTCTATTACAAAATGAAGAGAGTAAAAAGCAAGCAGATATTGGAGTTAATTATAAAGTAGCGGTACCAATACTTGTAAATATAAAAGAACAGACTGAACCAGCACAGGATTTTATTAAAATTACAGATTTCAGGAACGCCAATAATATTGTTACAAATTTAAATCTTAATCTTAGTTTTGGAATAAATAATTTAAGTAAAAACTTTGTAAAACCTTCAGGAATAATAAAAATTTATGATAATAATGGCCAACTTTTAGAAAACTTACCTCGAATAAATGATGATTTTAAAACAGTTTTACCAGGACAGGTTTTAAGCGAGAATATAAACTGGGATGGAGCAGAGAATACTTTTTCAATTATTCCTAAATTTGGAAATTATAAAATTCAACTTGAAGTTTATACTGATCCAGCAGAACAACCTGTTGTGATGGAGTCTAACTTTTTTATTTTACCAATTTATCATATTATTGCAGCAATATTGTTAATTGTTGCTGCAGTATTCATAATAATCAGATTAAGAAAAAGAAGAATTAATCGTTAAATGCTACCAGCAACAAGAAAAGTTAAAGTATCTGTATAATCCCCTGCACTTATAGTAGTTTCGTCAGCTTTAGCTTTCACATAATAACTAATTCTTCCCTCATAAACCGGTGAACTTGAAGAATTTAATATTTCAGTCCCAGGAAAAACATCCGAAATACCACCTACGATGTTTCCACTCTGACTAAAACTACTAGTCGCTTGAAGTGGACCTAAATAAGTTTGTGTTGTTGAATATTCTTGTATTCCAAATCCTTTAGCAGAATCTAAATCAACATCTATAGAGGGGATTGTATTACTAGAAGAAGCACTAAAAAGACCTCCATTCAAACTTTCTCCAAACACCTGAACTCCTTGAGTCATATTTGTTCCTACATCCATCCAGATTAGGTTGGCGGCGGTCGAAACATTCGGATAAGTAATCGTCCCAAGATCAACAGCATATGGTCCGCCTGTTTCGACCGCCGCTCCAGAAGTATTTGCAATATCAATATCAAAAGTTATCATTGGATAAGAAGTTGTTGTATTTGCATCAGTACTAGGTTCAGTTTCAGTAAAATCACCATGCAAAGCTGTTAACTTCAAATAATAAGTTGTATTTGGATTTAATCCTAAAATATTAAATGTTGGAGTTTCCCACGAAGATTCAGTTAAATAATCATTAATATCATGACTTGCAGCATTTTCTATCAAAAATGTTGAACCATCAATATATTGCCAGGTGCTCCATGATGGATCAGTAGAAATTCTTACACTATATAAAGTGTCACTGGGGTTATCCTGTGGATCTATCTCAAACCTAGCTTTGTTAAAACATCCCCCTTGTCCACAAACTTCAACCATTCCAGCTGTAACAGCAGGATTATCACAAGCACTAGACCCTGAGGATATAGTTTCAAAACATTTTACTTTCGGAACGTTTGCTTTCCATGTGTTTGTAACTCCTGTTCCAAGTGTATAATTATTTGAACTAAATCTTACATCATTTAATATTTCATCTCCTGAGATCAAGCTTTTTAAATTTGTTCCATCAACTGAATTTTCTCCAGTTGTAGAAAAAGTAAAATCTTTAATTTTTAAATTATTTGAATCTAAATCTTCTGCAAAAATAACACTTGAAAATAATGTTGTGATTAGAAAAAAAAATATAAGAATTTTTAGAGTATTTATTTTATTCATATAACGTTCATTCTAATTGTTAGAAGACTACAAAGTCAAACTTTCTTAAGCAATAAATTATTGACACCAGGTATCTATTCCTATAAGCTGTATTATTGAACTATTAACCTTTTTATTTAACTTTGCACGACTGCTTTTGATATATACTAATTAAATATCGTGCACAAAGTTAACTCAATAAACAGAAGAGAATTTTTCATTGCTATATTTAGCATTCTTTTTTGTATATTTATTTTACTCAATCAAAGAATTCAGCATGTATTCGCAGCTTCAAATAGTACAATTTCTATCCAAGGTAAAATTGTAGATAAAAACGACGGGACTAATGTAACTTCGTCAAGTGTAGCTTGCATAAATAATGGAGGTCCGGATGCTTGCAAATTTAGAGTTAGTATTTATGATGGAAATACTGGAAGCGATACTCTACTATGGCAAGAAACTCATACAAATGTTGAAATCGGGGATACTGGAGGAATATTTAATTTGAACTTGAACTCAATTTGTGGAAGCTGGGACAATCCCACTACTCCATGCAGTGGAAGTGGAATTACTTGGGGCAGCGGGGATCTATATATTCAAATCGATGTTGATGTAGATAATGACAATAGTTATTCCGAATCCTTCCCCGCTGCCCCGGCAGATAGACCGTTATTTACTAGTGTTCCATATTCATACTACTCTGATGTTGCTGGGACAGTTCCTGCAAACAGTTTAGATTTCACTGAGTTTAAAGATACAATGACATTAGATAATTCAACTATTATAGATTTTGGATCATCTACAAATAGTTTTACTCTTCTAAATAATGGTTCTGGTGATGGTATTGTAAATTTAACTTCTACTGGTGGATTTAATATCCAAAGTGGTGGTAACACATACGCACAATTCACGGCAGCCGGAAATGTAGGAATTGGATTAGCTACAGCACCGGATGGGAAATTACAAATTAAAACAGATAGTACTGCTGCATCGGGTAGTACTTACGGACTGCATGTTAATGGTTCACAATCTACTGCAAATTCAGGTTCTTATTATGGAGTATATTCAAATCCAAGTTATACTGCTGCCTCCGGTAATACGTTAAGTTTTCTTTATGGAGGCAATTTTAGCCCCTATAACGGATCAACAGGAACAATTTCATATTTATATGGTCTATATAGTGGACCTAATAATACTGTTGGGGGTTCGATTGGTTCAATCTATGGGTTAAGTGCAGCACCAACAAATTCTTCAAGTGGTTCTATAACATCAATGTATGGAATTTCAGCTGTAACTATAAAATCAGGCACTGGTACAATTGGTACTGCATATGCATTGTATGGACAAGTGAGGAATAATAACGCAACTGGGGCAATTACAACTGGATATGGTCTTTATATCGACACACCAGCCACAACTGGAGCTATTACAAATAACTGGGGTATTTATCAAGCTGATACTGCAGGCTTAAACTATTTTGGAAATAAAAGCAGTTTTGGAACAACTACTGCGACAGCATATTTAAATTTAGCTCCAAGCACCACATCACAAGCTAGTTTAAGATTAGTAAGCAGTGCAGGCACAGATCCTTCTTCTGCTAATAGTGGAGATTTATGGTGGAATGGAACTAACCTTTACTTTAATGATGGTGGCTCAAATACTGATCTCTTAGCTGGAGGTGGTTGTGGAGGTAGCTGCTTTGAACAGGGAGGAAATGCTTTTGGTGCAACTGGTGTTCTTGGTACAACAGATTCTAATGATGTCTCAGTTATAACTAATGGAACTAATAAATTATATATACAAGATTCTACCGGTAATGTTGGTGTTGGTAATAATAATCCTACTTCACTTTTCTCGGTTGGCTCTTCATCTGAATTTCAAATAGATTCTTCTGGTAATATCGTTAACTTAGGTGGTGCTGCTCATTCTATTGCTAACTCATCTGGTGCTCTTAATATTGATTCTGCTTCAACAGGAGCTATTAATATTGGGACATCTTCTAATGCTAAAACTATTACTGTTGGTAACACTACTGGTGCTACTGGTTTAGTCTTTAACTCTGGTACAGCTGGTATTTCATCTACTTCTACTGCGACATCTGGTAATGCATTTTCATATACTGCTAATTCTCTTAGTAGTGGTAATGGTCTTTATGTTACATCAACCGCTGCTTCCTTCTCTGGTTCTTTAGCTAAAATTTTCTGGAATCCTACTTCTGGTAGTACTGCTACTGGTGATTTATTTACTATTGACACTGCTGGTGGAAGTGTTTTAGGTAACTTATTCAATGTTAAAGATGGTGGTAGTTCTTTATTCTCTGTTTCTCAGACTCAGGTCACTTCCACCATTCCTGTTCAATTTAATGCTCCTGGTGATGTTGCAATTGCGTATGATATTGTTTTAACAAATCCTGTAGCATCATTTGTAAAGTCAAACTCTAATTTAAATTTACAGGCTGGAGCATCTTTTGCATCATCAAATTTAACTTTAAGTACATTTAATAGCGGGATGATCGTTCTTGATTCTGCTACTGTTTATGCTAATGGGAATGTAGGCATCGGAGTCTCTCCTTCTTACAAGCTTGATGTTCTGGCAAGTGGGACAGGAGTAATCGCTAGATTTAATAGCGCTAATACTACTGGTTGTACTCTAGCTACTGGTGGAACTATTTCTTGTTCTTCTGATGTTAAATTAAAACAAGATATTGCTGATATTAATTATGGAATCGGCACTGTAATGCAGCTTAGACCTGTCTCATTCAACTGGAGAAATCAAGATAATCCTTATAAAAGTTTAGGGTTTATTGCACAAGATGTTAATTCAATTTTACCTAATTTAGTAACAGTTGATTCAGCTTCTGGGAACATGGAGTTAAATTCTATCGGATTTATTCCAATATTAACTAAAGCAATCCAAGATCAGCAGGAAGAGATTACTGCAATGCAGTCAGTTTTAGGTATTTCAACAAACGGGAGTGCAGCTCATATTTTAACGCAGGAAAATATTCTAAGTTATTTAAACAATACAACAATTCCTAATTTTAAAGTTAAAAAAATCACTATAAATGAACAGCTTATTGCTAAATCTGTTGTAGTCGTAGGTGATACTACGTTTATTGGTAAGGTTAGTGTTGGAAGCGATACTGCAGGGAAAGCAACTATAAAAGCAGGGGAAAGTAATGTTAAGGTAATGTTCTCATCATCATATCAAGAAGCACCTATTGTAACTGTAACCGCCGTAAATTCATCTGTAATCTATAAAGTTAAAAATATTTCAAACAATGGATTTACAATCGAATTGAGTAATCCAGAGACAAGCGATATTGAATTTAATTGGATTACAGTTGGAATAACTCAAAGTACACCAGCTTCATACCCACTTAATTAAGGAGTAGAATTTGAATTACTTTGAGAGATTTGGGCTACATTTACAATCTTATTTACAGATGCTCTATAAATAATTGCCTCAGAAGTAAAAATAATTAGAGTATCACCATTAACAGCATTTTTATAAAATTCCGGGTCTTCGTTTTTTAACTGGTCAATATTACTAATAGTAGCAATTTTAGGATTAGACTCATCGGGTAATATTATTAAGTCAGTAAGATTAGAAATAATACTTTCTTTTGTTGATTGTTGAGATTGTAAATCTACTTGATTTTTTAAGATCACATATTGATATACCAAGAAACCCATTACAGTTAAGAAAATGAGCACTATTAGAATTAACAAAATATTTTTATTTTTTTTAACCATAAAAAGTGACTTAAATATTGATATAGACAGCGTTTCAGTCTAGAATAAATCGTAAACCATTTTTTTTGGAATATCAACTATATCTTTATAAGAAAAGTTGGTTATTAATTAACAGATATTGAAATTGAACAAAATTACTAAAATAATAATTTTAGCTTTCTTAGTCTTTGGGTTTATTTTACCTACTTTAAGTTTAGATGCATCAACAAGAAGTACAATT
Source organism: uncultured bacterium (assembly GCA_963700155.1). Taxonomy (GTDB): domain Bacteria; phylum Patescibacteriota; class Dojkabacteria; order J137; family J137. Next base: position 463,111 of record OY969472.1, read on the forward strand.
GAATTTAAATCTGGAATAGTTGACCAAGATGGTACTCCACTATCTGATGGAATTTATAATTTTGGATTTATAATCTTTAATCAATCTACTGGGGGTTCATCACTTTGGAGCGAAAATTGGTCAAGTGTCGAAGTAAGGAGAGGTCAAGTTAGTGTAGATTTAGGATCTATAAATCCTTTTCCTGATTCCTTGTTTGCTAATGATTCTTTGTACCTTCAAGTTTGTTTAAATGCTAATGGAATAGCAGGAGATGGTTCTGGATCTTGCGGTGGAAATTATGAAGAAAGTTTTAGTCCAAGAAAAGCTATAACAGCAGTAGCATGGTCATATAGGGCAAACACTCTCTCATCTGTAGATATAGCTAAAGATGAAACTGCATATAATCTTAATATATACGGAGACTCGGGAACGCTATTAAATTTAAATTTCAATAGTACTAGCCAGTTTAATATAGGTTCAGCAGGTAGTTTATCACTAGGAACTGGAAATAGTTCTTTCTTATTCTCGCCAACAAGCAATTCTATTAATTTGACAGGAACAACAGATATATATTTCGGTGCTAACGCTTCCCTCAGGAACAACTCATCTTCAGAAAATTCAGGTGCAAATATTATTGGGGTTTATACTGAAGGACTTCAAAATATAACAGGAAATACTTTGCAAAAAGTAATAGAAAATATCGATGGATTATTTAAATGGAAGCCAGGTACATCATCTTCAATTTCTTATAGTGGTGGAAATGTAGGAATTGGAACAACCACACCTAATTATTTATTAGATGTAAATGGGACAGGAAGTTTTTCAGGTGGATTAAAAATAGGAAACACAACAACAGGGGTGGCTGGAATGTTAAGATGGAACGGATCAGATTTTGAAGGATATAATGGAAGCTCTTGGAATTCTTTAACTTCAGGTGGCGGAGGGGGCAGTCCATCTGGAAGCGATGGATATATACAATTTTATAGCTCAGGATCATTTGGGAGCAGTGCTAATCTTAATTGGAATATAGCAAATAGCTATTTAACAATTGGCTCATCAGCCGGGACTTCGGGAATACTAAATTTAGGACCAGCCACTACAACAAGATCCTCATTAAATTTAGCAAACTCTTCAGGGGTAAATGTTTCTAGTCCAACATCAGGAGATTTATGGTGGAATGGAACAAATCTTTATTTTTATAATGGATCATCAAATGTTGACTTATTGGCTAGTGGCGGAGGCTCATGTGCTACATGCTTTCATCAAAGTGGAGATGCATTTGGAACAACAGCTACTTTAGGAACTACAGATTCAAATACATTATCAATTATTACAAATAATACACCAGCTATTACTATATTAAGTGATGGGAAAGTTGGTATCGGGGTATCTCCTACTGTAAAACTTGATGTGGCCGGAGCTGTAACTTTAACAGGTGTTTTAACAACTGGAAGCTCAGCAATCTCATTAACATTAGCAACAGGTTACATTGATGCTAATGCAATTACATTATCTGGTTCAACATTAGATGTCACTTCGAATGGACTTAAAGTTGCTGATGGTGGTATTACTGGTACTCAACTAAATTCAAGCGTAGCTGGGACTGGTCTAACAGGAGGAGGAGGCTCTGCTTTATCTGTTCTTTATGGATCATCTGCTGGTAATGCTGTTCAAGGGAATACTTCAATAACTGTTAGTGCTGGATCGGGATTAGGAGGTGGTGGAAGTATTACTTTAGGAAGTGGCGGAACTGTCACTTTGAATAACGCTGGTGTTACTGCTTTCAATACTTTTACTGGTGGTATAACTTTGAATGGAACGACAAATCAAGTTAATATTGATAATAATTCAGGGACTATTACACTTTCTACACCTCAGGATATTGACAGTTCCGCCACACCAACGTTTGCCGGAGTCTTGCTTTCAGGCTTATCTGCAAGTTCTGCAGTCTATACAGATGGATTAAAAAATTTAACAACAACTGCTCCAACTACAGGAGCTATAGGATATTTAAGTAGAACCGGGACAACATTATCTCCAGCAACTGCAGGAGATAACTTTACCACATCAGGTGATATTTCGACTTCAGGTTCAGGTACTATTACATCAACAGGGTTATTAACAGGAAATTCTGGGTTAACAGTTTTAGGGACAACTTCGATTAATGCTTCTGGAATTGGGACTACAACAATCGGAAGTGGATCGGGAACAGTTACAATTGCAGATGGAACTGGTAATTTAAATTTAGGTAATAGCTCAGGAACATTCTCTTTAACATCAAATGGTGGATTAAATGTTACAACTGGGGGAAATATTACTGCTGGTACATATAATGGGAATACTTTAACGTCTACAGCATTAACTTTCTCGGGTTCTAATCCAAATATTTCCCCATCTACAGGAAATACCGGAATAACAATTAACGCAAATGGGAGCGGAACGATCGGAATTGGAGCGACTTCAACTGGAGATATATTATTGGGTGGAGGTAGCGGTTCTACAGGTTGTACAATCGAAAATTCTACAGGAAATCTAACTTGTTCCGGAACAATAAGTGGATCGAATACTACAAATTATTGGAGCAGAGTGGTTACAACATTATCTCCAGCTACTGCAGGAGATGATATAACTACAGCTGGGAATATTTACACCTCAAGTTCAGGCACTATTACATCAGATGGTTTAATAACTGGAAATTCTGGGTTAACAATTTTGGGGACAACTTCGATCAATGCATCAGGCACAGGAACAACTACAATTGGAAGCGGGTCTGGAATTGTAACTATTGCTAATGGAACTGGTAACTTAGCTTTAGGAAATTCCACTGGAACATTCTCTTTAACATCTAATGGTGGTCTAAATGTCACTAGCGGTGGGGTGCTAATGGGTGCAACTGGAATAAATACTACCGATGCAACAAGTTTAGCAATAGGTAATGCTACTGGAACTTTTTCTTTAACCTCAAATGGAGGATTAAATGTAAGTACAGGGGGAGCTCTTACAGGTGTAGTAAGTATAAATTCAACAGATACCTCAGATTTGGATATTGGCAATTCATCAGGAACACTCACATTAACATCTAATGGTGGCTTAAATGTAACAAGTGGAGGTGCCTTAACAGGTGTTGCTAGTATTAATACAATTACTACAACTTCCTCTGCATTAACTTTTGCTGGGGCCGGAACCATTTCGGCTTCTTCAACAGGTTTGGATATTCAATCTGATGGGAGCATTGACGTTAATATCGCCGGAGGTTCCGGCTCCACTGGCTGTACAATTGAGAACTCTACAGGTAATTTAATATGTTCCGGTACAGTAAGCGGGACCAATATTACAAGTAACTATTGGAGTAGATCAGTAACAACATTATCACCTGTAAATGTTGGAGATAACATAACTACATCAGGTTCTGGGACAATAACATCAGCTGGGTTACTAACTGGCTCAAATGGAATTACTGTAACAGGAGGTGATGCAAATATTAATGCTTCAGGTACTTCTAACACATCAATAGGTAATGGATCTGGAACATTTGATATTACTTCTAACGGCGGATTAAATGTAAATACGACTGGAGACTTAACTGGAGTAGCTAGCATTGATACAATAACAACAACTGCAACTAGTTTAGGGTTTGCGGGAACTGGAACAATATCTTCCGGTGCTGGAACTGACTTAAATATAACATCAGGAACTACTGGAATATTAAACTTAGATTCAGGCTCAACAGGAGCTATTAATATTGGGACATCTTCTAATGCTAAAACTATTACTGTTGGTAACTCTACTGGTGCTACCGGTTTAGTCTTTAACTCTGGTACAGCTGGTATTTCATCTACTTCTACTGCGACATCTGGTAATGCATTTTCATATACTGCTAATTCTCTTAGTAGTGGTAATGGTCTTTATGTTACATCAACTGCTGCTTCCTTCTCTGGTTCTTTAGCTAAAATTTTCTGGAATCCTACTTCTGGTAGTACTGCTACTGGTGATTTATTTACTATTGACACTGCTGGTGGAAGTGTTTTAGGTAACTTATTCAATGTTAAAGATGGTGGTAGTTCTTTATTCTCTGTTTCTCAGACTCAGGTCACTTCCACCATTCCTGTTCAATTTAATGCTCCTGGTGATGCCACATTTGCTTATGACTTAGTTTTGACTAATACAACTGCATCATTTGTGAAGTCTGACTCTAATTTAAATTTACAAGCTGGTGAAGTATTCAACTCATCAAATTTAACTTTGAGCACTTTTAACAGTGGGATGATTGTTCTTGATACAGCAACGGTCTACACTACAGGGAATGTAGGAATTGGTACAACACCTTCATATAAACTTGATGTTCTAGCAAGTGGGACAGGAGTAATCGCTAGATTTAATAGCGCTAATACTACTGGTTGTACTCTAGCTACTGGTGGAACTATTTCTTGTTCTTCTGATGTTAAATTAAAACAAGATATAGCTGATATTAATTATGGAATCGATACGGTAATGCAACTTAGACCTGTCTCATTCAACTGGAGAAATCAAGATAATCCTTATAAAAGTTTAGGGTTTATTGCACAAGATGTTAATTCAATTTTACCTAATTTAGTTACAGTTGATTCAGCTTCTGGAAACATGGAGTTAAATTCTATTGGATTTATTCCAATATTAACTAAAGCAATCCAAGATCAGCAGGAAGAAATTACTGCAATGCAGTCTGTTTTAGGCATTTCAACAAATGGAAGTGCTGCTCATATTTTAACGCAGGAAAATATTCTAAGTTATTTAAACAATACAATAATTCCAAGTTTTAAAGTTAAAAAAATCACTATAAATGAACAGCTTATTGCACAATCAGTAATTGTGATTGGAGATACTCAGTTTTATGGGCAGGCTGATTTTAACAATAATGTAAATGTAAAGGATAAAATCAGCCTTGGGAAAAATGGAGCTGGGAAAGTAACAATAAAATCTGGAGCTACAAAAGTTTCAGTTAAATTTAACTCTGCATATAACCAAACTCCTATTGTTAGCGTTTCCCCAAATAATATATTACCGAGTGGAACAAATTATGCAGTTACAAATATTAGTAAATCGGGATTTGATATTGAAATAAGTTATTCTACAAATTCAGATATTGAGTTTAGCTGGATAGCAGTTGGAACAACAATAGATTTACCTGTTTCATATTCAAGCAACTAAGGATAAGTCACTTATGCTAAAAGATAAATTTAATAAGATTAAAAAAGTAATAGAAAAAAATAAACTCCTAAAAAGTTTTAAAGGAAGGCTTATTTACATATTAAAGCAATTAGATCAGAGATTTAAAATAATAAAAAGTTGGGGATTAAAGAATAGAAAACATCAATTTTTGGGTACGATATTCATTTTAATGATTCTTTTACCTATAGCTTCCATTTTAATGTTTTTATTTACTAAACCTGTTCAAGCAGACTGGTTTAATGCAAATTGGAGTTTTAGAAAAAGAATAGATATAGTTAATAGTTCTGGTACAACACTTACAAATTTTCAGGTTAAATTTTCAATTGATACCGCTTCACTTTATTCAACTGGGAAATTAAGATCAGACTGTGGAGATATTAGAATTACTGACAATCAAGGTAAAATTCTTCCGTATTGGATCGAGACATCAAATGTAGCCTGTAATGCAAATAGCAGTCAAACCATATGGACTAAAATTGACAGTATTCCTTCAAGTGGTGCTAATAATGTTAAATATATCTATCTTTACTATGGGAATCCGCTAGCAACCTCAACACAAAATGGGAATGACACTTTTGATTTCTTTGATGATTTTTCATCATCAACCTTAAATTCTAATAAATGGACTGCAACTGGGGCATATTCAATATCATCTGGGGCTTTAACAATAACAACTGGATCTGTATATTCGAATAATACTATAGTTTCATCAAATCAAAATGAAATGTTCGAAATGAGAGCTAAATGGGCGACTACACAAACTTCATATTCAGGTATAATGATTTCAAATGCAAATAGCATTCAAGGTGGTAATGCTGGCTCCAATAAACTTTCTATGTTGATGACAAATGCTGGAGTAGGTATTGATCAACAGGCATTTGCAGCTGATGGGACATCAGCAACGTATAATATTGTAAACAATATAACTCAGTTTACACCAACAGCAAACACATATTATTTTTCTGGATTTTCTCATACAACTTCAAACCTAAGATATTATCAAAATCGTTCACAAACAAATTCATATTCAGATACTGCAAATTTTTCACCATATTTATTTTTGGGATATTTTGCAGGTTCAACTGCAGGCACTCGCAGATACAACAGATACAACTATTGATTTTGTTATAGCAAGAAAATTTTCAACTACAGATCCTAATCTTACTCTAGGCTCAGAAGAAATCACTCCTAATCCAACTGCTGATTGGAGTTTTGATGAGGGGCAAGGTCAAGTTGCATATGATAAGACATCAAACTCTAACAATGGACAACTCGGGTCTACATCAGGTTCTGATGCAAATGACCCTACTTGGGAAACCGAAGATCAGTGTGTTATAGGAAAATGTCTGCTTTTTAATGGAAGTAGTAATTATGTTTCTCTTACCCCTAACTTACAAACTATCAGTCAGATTACTATTTCTGCTTGGTTTAATACGAATACAGCAACATTTCCAAATTCATTCAGAATGCTTTTTTCATCATCATCCGGATCATCTTATCTTGCTCTTGCTTATACTGGGGCAAGTCCTTTTGTTTCATTTGATATAGGAGGTACTCAACACGCACTAAATTCCAATTTTACCCCTTTGTTAAATCACTGGTATTACGTTACCGCTACTTATGACGGTAACTTTATTAGAATTTATGTCGACGGTATTCTTAGGAATACTAGTGCTCAATATACAGGTACATTAAATGGGTTCACTTCAGGAGCTATGTATATAGGCAAATACATTGCTCCGGGATATGAATTCAGTGGAAAACTAGATGAAGTAAAAATTTATCCATATGCAAGATCAGCTGATCAAGTCAAAGTTGATTATAATGGTGGTGCAGAAGTTCTTGGAGATCAAACTCAAGCCTATCTTTCAAACGGATTAGTTGGTTATTGGAAGATGGATGAAAACACCTGGGGTACTCCAGATTGCTCTACTAATATTGTTCTAGATTCTTCAGGAAATAGTAATAACGGCAAGGCTTGTCCCAATGCTAGCGGACCTACTGGTGCTGCAGCTGGTAAGTTTGGTAATGGTGGTTTGTTTGATGGCTCTAATGACTATGTTGATACTGGTACTTCATATGAATCAACCTTCCAGGATAGCTATACATTTGCTTTCTGGACAAAACCTACTGATGGTCACCCTGCGGCCACTCAAATCCTTGCTGGTACTAATCCAGCAACAAACAATATTGTTAAAATATTCCTAAATACTGATGGAACGCTTGCTTATCAGTATCAAAATAATTCAATTGGGACAGTCGCTCAAACTGCTTCAGCTGTATTTTCTGATGGTCCTCAAAGTTCTTGGACTCATATTGCTATTGTTGCAGATGCTAACATTAATGGTATTGGAGGTCTTAAGATTTATGTTAATGGACAATCTGCTACTTTAGATGGTGCTGCAACTGGCGATACTTCTGGTATTACGTTCAGTACCTATACTAATTCTAATAATTTTTACTTTGGAGCCCGCAATAGTAATGGATCACCACAGAATTACTATGCGGGCTCATTTGATGATTTAAGAATCTATAAAAGAGCTCTTTCTTCTTCTGATGTTCTATCTTTATATAACTGGGCCCCTGGACCTGTACTTAACTATAATTTAGACGAAAATACCGGCACCACTGCCCATGATACTAGTGGGTTCAATAATAATGGGACATTAACAAATGGTGCTACTTGGAATGCAGGTAAATATGGAAGTGGAGTATCTTTTGACGGAGTCAATGATTATATTGATACACCTGATAGCAGTTCTCTTTCTCTTAACTCACAAATAACAATAGATGGATGGATAAAATTGGTTAGTGGCATGAGTACCAGCAGCACTCAAAAACAAACAATTGTTGATTCTGTAGATTACAACCTTTATCTTGATAATGCTGATGGGAAAGCTCATTTCGATCTAAATGATTCAACTGCAGATAGTTTACTAGCTACTACAGACTGGAATTTAGGAGCAATATATGGATTTGATGGTATTGTTGGTACTATGGCTTATTTTAATGGAGCTTTATATGTTGCAGGATCGTTTAATGCAATTTGTGGTAATGCAACTTGTGATAGCGGAAATATCACTGCTCATCATATTGCAAAATGGAATGGATCTTCTTGGACTGCTGTCGGATATGGCGTGAGTTCTACAGTCTATTCCATTCAAGTGTACAATGGAGAACTATATTTAGGAGGGGCTTTTTCATCTATTTGTGGTAATGCAACTTGTGACAGTGGAAATATTACTACGAATCGAATTGCAAAATGGAATGGATCTTCATTTAGTACCGTGAGTTATGGTTTCAATAGTTCAGTCCGTACATTTGTAACATATAATGGAGAATTATATCTAGGAGGAAATTTTACAGTTATCTGTGGCAATACTGCATGTAACAGTGGGAATGTTACCACTAATTCTATAACAAAATGGAATGGATCCTCGTTTAGTACTGTAGGATATGGAATGAATAATCCAGTCTATACGGTTAGTATATATGACGGGAAATTAATACTAGGCGGAGCTTTTAGCAGTATCTGTGGCAACACAGCATGCAACAGTGGAAATGTTACCACTAATTATGTAGCAAGGTGGGATGGATCCACTTTTAGTACATTTGGGTTTGGAATGAATGCAAATCCTAATTCTTTTGAAATATACAATGGGACATTATATACCGGAGGGAATTTTACAGCTATTTGTGGTAATACTGCATGCAACAGTGGGAATACAAATACTAATTTTATAGCAAAATGGAATGGATCTTCTTGGACTGCAGTATCCTATGGGCTATATAATCCTTTCGGAAGGGTTGATACGTTGGGGGTCTACAATGGTAAATTATATGTGTCTGGAACTTTTACAGGGATATGTAATGATGCGGCTTGTAGTAGTGTTACTTCAGCGAATGATTTAGCTGCATGGGATGGATCTTCTTGGAGTCTTGTAGGAAATGGAATAGAGATAGGGAGGAGTATCAGTTACTTTATAAATTATAATGGGAATTTATATTTTTCGACTAATGCAAGTTATCTTTGTGGAAATAGTACTTGTGATAGTGGGAATATTCCTATTTATAATTTTGGACAAATAGGGACAACAAATGTAAAAACAGTTACATCTACTACTTCTTCATGGAATGCAAATACCTGGTATCACATTGCAGCTACATACAATAAATCAACTATAAGATTATATGTCAATGGTACTTTACAAGGTAGCGCAACTACAAGCATAACCATAGAAAACACTAATAATGAATTTTATATTGGGAAAATGCATGGCTCGAGCTATGGTCAGGATTGGGGGGGTGATATTGGTGAAAGCTTATTTAAAGGAACTTTGGATAATCTTTATATTTATAACTATGCTAGAACTTCATCTCAAATTATTGAAGACATGAATGGAGGACATCCTATTGGTGGGTCTCCTTTAGAATCTCCGGCAATACACTGGAAGATAGATGATATGCAAGGTGGGACTGCAAACAATTCTGGTAATTTAGGCTCTAGTTTTAATGGGACTATCAGTGGTGGAGGTTGGCGAAATCATGATTCTTGTAAAGTTAATGGGTGCTACCAATTTACCGGTGCTAATGATTATATAGAAAAGACAGGATCTACATTCTTTGATGGATTAACTACTATGACTGCCTCTTTATGGATTAAACCTCAAACATTTCTATTCCCTGATGATGCTATCTTAGCAAAAAGAGATGCATCAGATAATGGGTTTTTTATCTATACTGATCATTCAAATGGTTCTGCTCTAAGAGTTGGGATTTCTAATGGAGCAACAGATGTCAGTAATTATTGTACAACTCCTACTGGAATACTAGCATTATCAACTTGGGCACATATTGCTGTAGTTTATGATGGTTCTCAAGATACTAATAACAGAATCAAAGTTTACAAGAATGGGAATCTTGTAACTTGTACAGCCACTGGAACTATCCCTACTGCATTGCGAACTAGTACAGCACCTCTAAGACTAGGGAGAAGTGCTTTTGCTACACAGTATGGCTATTATGATGAAGTAAAAATTTACAATGTAGCCTTAACTTCAGATCAGGTTAAGATTGATATGAATAATGGTGCATCTGAAAACTTTGGAAGTTCTGGAAGTAGTGAAGCTGCTCTGTTAGATGATGGAGCTGGAAATCCACCGGTGGGCGAATGGAAAATGGATGAAAATAGTGGCACAGTAGTGGCAGACACTAGTGGGAATGGCCATGCTGGATCAGTCAGCGGTACAACGACTTCAATCTGGCAGCAAGGCAAATACGGTTCGTCACTCAAGTTTAATGGGTCTAATAATTATATAAGCTTTGGAAACTATCTGGGCCTAACTAATACACTTACAATCAGCATGTGGGTAAAACCTAGCTCATCTCAGGCTAATGCATATGCCACTATCCTGAGAAAATCAACCACAGCCAACACTGGGTATGGGATAGAGCAAAACAACACAACTACTAATCAATACTATTTCTGGTATGGGAATGGGTCTTCTTTAGAATGCGCAACTACTTATTTTTCTCTAACCGCAGGAACCTGGCAGAATTTAGAAATTACAAAATCTGGAACAGCTATTATTATTTACATTAATGGTACCGCAGTAAACAGATGTACAGCAACGAGCGGTACTGTTGCTACTAACCCAGACTCCTTCACCTTAGGAAGCTACAGTGGAGGAAGTGCTAGGTGGTGGGCTGGGCAGCAAGACGATATTAAAATGTATGATTATGCACGTACTCAATCTCAAGTGGAGTATGACTACAATCGCGGTGCTCCTTTTGCTTGGTGGAAGCTAAATGAATGCCAGGGGTCTACTGCTCATGACTCCACTGGTAATAATTACAACGGAACTATTACAATCACTGCAACCGGGGGTAATACTAATGGGATTGGAGATTGTACAACGTCAACCAGTGCTTGGGGCTCAGGTGCCAGTGGAAAATATGGATCAAGTTTATTTTTTGATGGAAATGGTGACTATATTAATACAGGGAATTCTTTTGAAAAGACTTTTCAATCAAGTTATTCATTATCTATGTGGGTAAAACCAACAGATGGACACCCTAGTTCTCCTGGGTCAACTTTTATTGGTACAAGTAAATCTTCAGGATCTTTAGTGAACTTAATTCTAGAATCTAATGGGAAACTTCGTTTACAATATGGTAATGAAACAAATTCTGTGAATGCAGAAACGGCAAATGCAATATTTAATGATGGACAAGTAACACAATGGACTCAAATAGTAGTGACAGCTAATGCAAATACAAATGGTCCAGATGGAGTTAAAATCTATTTAAACGGGGTAAAGCAGCAGCTAGGAACAAGTATTTATAGTGGAGATACAACAGGGCTTGATTTTTCTTTATATAGTAATACAAATAATGTCTATATTGGAGTTAGAGATTCACTAGGTTTTCCAACTACAAATTGGGTTAGTGGACCAATGGATGATATAAGAATCTATAATTATGCTTTATCATCAAATCAAATTCAACAACTTTATAACAATGGAGCAGCATATTTCGGCTTATAGTAATAATATATTGAATATTAGAAATGAGTAAAAATTTGAAAAAAATAACAAAGAACATAATTAAAATAAGAAAAAAGATTTCTAATTCGTCTTTTTACATAAAAAGATTCTCTCCTCTGAAGAATAAATTTTATAATTGCATTTTTAATATAAAAACCTGGGCTTTTAAAAACAGACGTCATCAATTTTTAAGTATTTTATTAATTTTACTATTCTTTTTACCCATTGCCTCAGTTATAACTACACTTTTATCAACACCTGTACAAGCAGCATGGTTTAATGAAAATTGGCAATACAGACAAAGACTTGATATTACAATAACATCATCTAGTAGTGATATCTCGAATTTACAAATGTATTTTACAGTTAATACATCTGTACTTATATCAACTGAAAAACTTCAATCTTCGTGTCAAGATTTACGTTTTACAAGTGTTTCGGGACGGCTTCTGCAATATTATATAGATTCTGGATGTAACACAACAGCTACAAAAATTTGGGTAATGGCGGACTTAATTCCTAAAAATACAACTACTTATCAAATATATATGTACTATGGAAATCCAGCGGCATCAGCTGGATCAGAATCAGGCTATTTTGATAATGTAGTTGGATTAGCAGCTTATTGGACTTTTAATGATGGAAGTGGTATCAGTGTTGCTGATTCTTCAAAAAATGCATTTACAGCAACAATAAATACTGGAACCTTTACAACCGGTAAGTTCGGGACAGCTTTAAGTAAAAACGGTTCAGGGCAAGGGGCAACTGCTACATATGGAGCAGGAAGTGATTTAGACTTCCCGGCAAATACACAAGTTACTGTAGAATTTTGGTTGAACTCACCTACTTCTCACACCAGCCGTCTTATTAATGCTATTGCATCTGGAGGATTAAATGTCCCAAATATTGGTACAGCTTTGTACTTTGGGGTATTTTCCGGTAATACTGTAACTTTTAATAGTGCCATCTCCTATGATGGAGCGTGGCACCATTATGCCTTAAGTTATAATGGTACAAGTGTAAGTTACTATAAAGACGGTTCTTTTGTATCTAGTCAAAACCTTGCAGCTAATTGGACAACAGGCTCAAAGACTTTTTACCTTGGTGGAGATGCTTCATATCCTTTAAATGGAGCACTTGATGATGTTAAAGTTTATCGAACAAGTAGAAATTCAACACAAATACTTGCTGATTTCAATAATACCAGTTGTGGAGGATTGGTATGCACAATTGCAACATCACCTGTTGGCACAGTTAATCCTAGTTCAGTTTCTTTTAACTCTGAAGAAATTGGCCCTGGTCCAGTTGCAAATTGGGGTCTCGATGAAGGGTATGGAGATAGTTCTACAGGAAATGGTCCTGTTGCATATTGGAACCTAGATGAAAATACTAACATAACAGCTACTGATTTGAGTGGGAATGGTAATACTGGAACATTAACTGGCAGTCCAACATGGGTAAGTGGAATATATAATTCTAGTGTAAATTTTAATGGTAGTAGTAATTATATAACAATAAATAATTCCACCTCTTTAAATATTAGAGCTCCAATAACTTTATCTGCCTGGATTTACCCTACATCAACTGCTTCATTTCAAAATGTAATATCTAAAAGAAATACCACTTCTCCTTATTCACTGCGAATTAATAACGGAACAAATCTTGAATACTATTTTCATGACGGGACAGCTTACCGTGAATATATTAAAACTGGAGTTATAAAACTAAATACATGGCAGTTTGTTGCTGCAACAAATGATGGTACTAATATTAATTTATATGTAAATGGGGTTAATGTCTTATCAACTACTACACCATATACCCCTGCTACAACTACAGATACTATTCAAATAAGTGGTTGGCACGGTATAAATGAATTGTTTTCAGGGTCAATTGATGATGTGAAAATTTATAATTACGCCAGAAGTGCCAATCAGGTTATTGAAGACATGAATAGAGATGTCCATTCTAATGGTACAGCAGGAAAAAGTGCTTATGGATTTAACTACGGTGCTACTTGGCAGACTGAAGATCAATGTGTTGTAAGAAAATGTTTAAGCTTTAATGGTACTAGTAACTATGTATCTCTTTATCCTAACTTACAAACAACTAGTAAAATTACAATTTCATCATGGATTAATACAAGAACTTTATCATTACCATCTAACTTTAGAATGATTTTTTCTTCTTCAGATGGAGCATCATACCTTGCACTTGTAACAAATGGTTTAGCAACTCCTTTTGTCTCATTTGATATTGGGGGAACTCAACGAGCTCTAAATTCTAATTTTATTCCTAAAATAAATCATTGGTACTATGTTACCGCTACATATGATGGTAATTATATAAGAATTTATGTAGATGGAATCCTTCGTAATACTAGTGCACAATATGTAGGTTCCTTAGCAGGATTTAGCTCTGGTTCAATGTACATAGGCAAATATTTAGCAGCTGGATATGAATTTAGCGGTAAACTAGATGAATTAAAAATTTATCCTTATGCGAGAACAGATGATCAAATAAAAAGTGATTACAATTCAGCTGCAGAGTTGCTTGGAAAACAAAATCAAACTTATTTAAGTAATGATTTAGTAGGGTATTGGAAGATGGATGAATCATCTTGGAATAATAATTGCTCTACTACCTCTGTAATCGATTCTTCTGGTAATGGATTTAATGGTAAATCATGTCCTAATGGTAGTGGACCTACTGGAGGTGCAGTAGGTAAGTTTGGCAATGCTGGATATTTTGATGGAGTTAATGACTATGTTGAAGTAGCTGATAATGATTTATTGGATCCTGCTAATGCAATTACAGTCGCTATGTGGTTTAGACCAGACCAGACACTTGTTGATTTTCAGGCAGTTCTTGGGAAAGGAGGAGGGGCTTCCTTCGAGAAAGGGTATGAATTTGCAACAAGCAACGATCAATTTGGTTTCTGGGTCAATGGTAATACCCATATTGCAACTACAACAAAACCAGCTAATGGGGAACTAACTTTTTGGGTAGGTACCTATGATGGTAAGACTATCAAACTTTACAAAAATGGATCACTTGTAAGTAGTACTAATTATGTTGGAACAATTACTAATACAACCTTACCATTCAGGATTGGGAGACCTGCAGAAGATGGTGGTAATAATCTTTATGTTCAAGGAATGTTTGATGATGTGAGAGTATACAATAGAGCATTTACTCAAGCTGAAATTACAAGTTTATATAACTGGGCGCCTGGACCAATAGAGTATCTAAAATTCGATGAGAATACAGGATCATCGATTAATGACAGTAGTGGAAATAATAATAAAGGAACTTGGAATGGAACATTAGGCTCACAATGGAGTACAGGAAAAGTTGGAACTGCAGGTGAATTCAATGGTACAGATAACTATGTAAATATCTCTGATTCTTCGACTCTAGATATAACCGGAGACATGACATTAAGCACATGGATAAAACCAAATGCAACACAAAATGCATCTGCAGATATTATAAGTAAACATGGGAACGGAGGATTCCTTATCGAGCAAAATAACACAACAAATAATCAATATTATTTTGGTTGGGATAGTACTGGATCCGGCGGTTGGAATTGCTTAACAACATACTTTAGTTTAACAGGAGGAGTATGGCAGCATTTAGAAATAGTTAAAAGTGGAGCTGTTGCCAAATATTATATAAACGGAGTTTCAACTGGAAGTTGTACAGGAACTAATCAAGCAATTTCTGCAAATTCTTTAGCATTAAAAATAGGTTCATGGAGTTCTTCTGGCAATAGATTCTGGAATGGATTAATTGATGATTTTAAATTTTACAATTATGCTCGAACATCTGGACAGGTAGTTGAAGATATGAATGGAGGGCATCCTGTAGGTGGCTCGCCCATAGCCTCTCAAGCTATTTACTACAACTTTGATGAAGGGAATGGGAACACCGCAGCAAGCTCTAATCCAGTTGCTTACTGGAGATTTGATGAAAATACAGGAACTATAGCAACAGATTCCGGGAGCGGTGGTCATAATGGAACACTTACTAATAGTCCGTCTTGGATTAAAGGAGTTTATGAATCAGCCTTAAATTTTACTGCAGCACTTAATCAAAATGTAACAACATCATCAGTTGTATCTAGTGCTACTACAAATATTACAATGGAGACATGGGTATATTGGACGAACGGCCCAACTGGGAATTCTACTTTCTACTATAATGGGAACTCTGGATCAAACGGATATGGTCTTAAGTTGAATAACGGATCAGGATCAGCAGGAAATAAAGTAACAGTAATACTTGGAGGTTTAGCATTTGATGTTACAAGCAGCACTTTGGTACTTACTCCTAAAGTCTGGACACATATTGCACTTACTCGAAGTGGTACCACATGGACTCTTTATAAAAATGGAATTCTTGACAGCATTGGAACAACAAATCCAGGCACCCCAACTACAAGTACTATTATTGGGAGTGGATTCGATGGTATTCTTGACGATTCAAAATTTTATAATTATGCTCGTACACCAGCTCAAATAATTGAAGATATGAACCGAGATGTGCATAACAATGGATTTTTGGGAAGTACTGATAATGCATTTAATTATGGAGGAACATGGAATTCTGGATCAAGTTGCAAAGTTAACGGATGCTTAGATATAGACTCTGCTACTGATTACGTCACTCCAGGAGATATTTCACTTACTGATGGATTAACTCAAATGAGCATTAGTATGTGGATCAATCCAGCTATTACTGCAAATTCTGAAATAATCGGGAAGTGGGGAGATACTTCAACTACTTCTAATTTTCTTGTACGAACAAACAGCCCTGGAAGTGAGATTGTTGTATTCATTGCTTCTTCATTAAGTGATAATGGGTCTAATTATTTCTATACAACAGATTTGAATCTATCTAATGGTGTTTGGACCAAACTACAAATTATATATGATGGGACACAAAATGCGACGAATAGGATAACAATCTATAGTAATGGAAGAAAAGTAAATGGTGGTTACATTGGAACTATTCCAACATCTATGACTTCCGGAAGCACTTCAAACTTAAAGTTAGGAGATGCAGATTTTAGTGTATTTACAGCATTGCCAGCTAAATATGATGATCTTAAAATATATAATACAGCTATTACAGCAGAACAGGCTCAAATTGACCTGAATTCAGGATATAGTGAAAACTTTGGAGTCGGTGCGCCGTCTGAAGCAAGTTTGCTTTCAGACGGCGCAGGTAATTCTCCTACCAGATATTGGAACCTTGACAGCAACACAGGAACTACTGCTTATGATATTTCAGGAAATAATAGCAATGGAAGTTTTGTTGGAACACCTGTTTGGACTCCAGGCAAGTATGGATCCAGTTTAACTTTTGCTGATGGACAGGATATTAATGTACCTGATTACTCACTCGCAGGTGCTTTTACAATGCAGTATTGGTATAAGACAAATGACACAACATCTGTAAAAATATCCCTTGGAGAAGATAGTGGTACTTCAGGAGGTGGTCCCAAAATAGGTATCTCAAGCAGTACATTTTTTGTGCGTATAATTAGCAGTACTGATAGTACTATTAATGGGAAAACCGACGGTAAATGGCATTTCGTTTCCATTACCCGTAATGCTAGTGACAAAGTAGATTTATATCTAGATGGTGGCACGGCAAATAGACTTTTTTCTGATACTGCTCAAACAGGTACTTTTACTTTATCTAATCTTGGTTCAAATAGCGATAACAGTCAGAACTTTATAGGAACCTTAGATGATGTAAAAGTTTACGATTATGCTCGTACTCAAGCCCAACTAGCATATGATTACAATCGCGGCGCTCCAGTGGGGTGGTGGTGGCTTGATGAATGTCAAGGATCAACCGCTTATGATGCTTCAGGCAATGGAAATAATGGAGCAATAACAATCGGAACTGGAGCTGGGACAGGCCATATTGATTCTGTAGGAAATTGTACTACTTCTGGAACTGCTTGGTATAACGGTTTGAATGGTAAATTCAATTCTAGTTTAAGCTTTGATGGGATAGATGATTATGTGAGTATGACAGCTTCTCTTAGTAGTTTTAGCAGTCTTTCGACTGGTACAATTACAGGGTGGTTTAAGAGAGCGAATACAAGTAATAGAGATATTATTTTCAGTTTAGGAGAATCTTCAACAAACGATCGTTTTACTCTCGAGATTAATGTTGCATCAAACCAATTTTTCAGAGTTTTAGCTAGAGAAGCAAATAGTAATGTTTTAGACATTTATTCAACAAAAACATATGATGATACTTCTTGGCATAATTTTGCAGTTGTTAATGACAATACAAGTACTATAAAAGTATATATCGATGGTTTATTACAAACTACGATTGGGACACAATCAAATAGTTGGTTTAATACTGTCACAAGTAAAGATTACATGAATATTGGAAAAGATACAATTGGTTTATTTTCAGGGCAAATTGATGACTTTAGAATCTACAATTATGCACTGTCTGCAGATCAAATCAAGCAAGTTTACAACGGTGCATCTGTATTTTTTGGTCCAACATCAGGTACTCCATAAATTATATGAATTTAAAATGAATTTAGGATTCTAAGGTTGAATTAATCTCATCTTTAATATATGCTAATACTTACATATTAATATTTAGTAATTTTTGTATGAATCCACAAAGTCCATTACAGCAGAATCAAAATTCTCAACATAATTTTTCTCAGCAACAAGTGATGCCTCCAAATCAGGCTAAAAAAGGAAGGAAGTCTTTCTTAAAAAGAATCTGGAATACCAAAAGTGTTTTAATTATTGTTGCTATTTTACAGATCATCATCATTGTTTTAATTCTGAATCCAGTTGCATTAGTTCAGCAATATCAAAATCAGCAGATTATAAATGAAGTTGCAGCAAAAACAGCAGTCAACACTGCCGAGAGTCCAGTAATTGCCACAATTACTAATGCAGATCAACTAAGAAGTGCGAACGCTGCTCAAGCACAGGTCTATAAAGATGCACAGAACGGAGATTATGTTCTAGGATATTCAGATAAAATGATAATTTATAGAAGAGGTACTGGAGAAGTAATTTATAATGGTGATAATCCTAATGATTTAGTAACACATACTCAAGAGAAATTAGTAAGTGATATTGTAGATAAAGCTAAAAAACAGAATCTAATCTCATCAGATTCTACTGAAACACCTCAAATATCAATAATTACTGATGTAAAAAGTTTACAAACTGCAAACCCTGATTTTTATAGCATAGCTAGGAATAATGACATTGTTGCTTTATTTCCACAAGAACAATTAATTGTTTTGTATAATCAAGAAACAAGCACAATAGTAAATTCTGGTAAATATTCAACCAATATTTCAAATCTTTAATAATTAAAAGGGAAAAATAGCTCAAAATTGAGCTATTTTTCCCTTTATAAGCCATTTTTGTCAAAAACATTCTTTTTTAGTAAAAAATCTGTTTCCAACTATGGACATTCCTTATTAAATATGCTATAAATCTAGCACGTCTTTTTTCAGTAGAATTATTTTGAACAAATTCACTATTAATCTCTTTAAAATCCAAAAAATATAAAATTTATAGGGTGTGAACACTAAGGTAAGTTTGCGCCCTTTTTCTATTTATAATTTAATTAAATACATTATTAAATATATGGCAAGTCTAACAAAGAGAATCACCCTTAGCAAAAATCCGATTCCACATTTGGACATGGACTATCTTGAAGCTCAAAAATCGTTCTTCAGAGAATTCATGGAAAATGGTTTCGAAGAATTATTTGATGAAATTTCACCAATTGAAGATTATACTGGTAATTCATGGGAAATTACCTTTGAAGATGTAGCATGGGGAGATGCCAAAATAAGTTTTAGAGACGCACAGCTTTTAGGTCAAACTTATGATGCCCCAGTTCATGTAACTATCAGACTAGTTAATAAGAAAACAGGAGAAATCAAGAAGCAGAAGATTTATTTATGCGATATGCCATTAATGAGTGATAGAGCTTCATTTATGGTTAATGGTAATGAAAGAGTTGTAGTCTTCCAAATTCTTCGATCAGAAGGTGTTTTATTCTCCGAAAGCAAAAGTTCAAGTACAAAGAAAAGATTGTATTCAGTAAAATTAATGCCTCATAGAGGAAATTGGTATGAGTTTGAAATAAACAAATATGGTGTAATGAGCATTAAACTTCTACAAAAAAGACCAAGAATTTTATTAACAACACTTTTAAGAGCACTTGGATACAGCTCAGATTCTGAAATCAAAAAAGCTTTAGGTGCTGCTGATCAAGGAGAAATGAGTTACATAGATGCAACATTAAGAAAAGATCCTACAAAGAATACTGAAGAAGCTTTAATTGATATTTATAGAAAACTAAGACCAGAAGACACTGTAACAATTGAGAATGCACAAGCATTAATTGATAATATTTTCTTTAATAAAAGAAGGTTCTATTTAGGAAAAATAGGAAGATATAAATTAAATAAAAAATTGAAAATTGATGAAGATATAAAGTTAACAGACTATATTTTAAAGAAAAGAGATATAGTAGAAGTTATTAGAGCTTTATTAGAGTTGAACCATGGTACAAGACTTCCAGATGATATTGATAGTTTAAGTAATAGAAGAATCAGAGGAGTAAATGAGTTAGTTGGAGAAAAGATTAGAGTTGGAGTCTTAATAATGGAAAAAAATATTAGAGACAAAATGAGTACCTATTCAACAGATGAAAAAGTAACTCCTGCAATGTTAGTAAACACAAGACCAATTATCTCAGCAGTTAATCAATTCTTTGGAAGCTCTGCATTAATGAGATTTATGGATCAAGAAAATCCTTTATCTGAATTAGAAGCTAAAAGAAAAATTTCTGCTGGAGGACCAAGAGGTTTAACAAAGGAAAGAGCAACTTTCTCAGTAAGAGATGTACATAACTCACACTATTCAAGATTATGTCCTGTTACTACACCAGAGGGTCCTTCAATTGGTATGGTTAACCAGCTTTCAATTTATGCAAAGATAAATGAATTTGGTTTCTTAGAAGCTCCCTACTACAAGGTAGTAAATAAATTTGACTCAGACAGTAAGAAAAAAGATTTTATCGGAAGAGTAGTAGCTGAAGACATTAAAAGCGGTAAGAAAACATTGGTTAAAAAGGGAGAAGTATTAACCGAAAAATCAATTGATGCAATCCAAAAAGCAGGAATATCAACTTTTGCTATTGATCCATTTATTAAGAAAGATGAAGTAATTTACCTTGATGCTGATAATGAAATATTACATAAAGTAGCAAGCGCTTCTATACAAGCTGCTGAAAACGGAAATATTACCGAGGAAAAGACTTATGTTAGAGATGGTCAAAATTACACAAAAGTAAATATTGATCAAGTTGATCTTGTTGATGTAAGTCCTGCTCAGATTGCAGGAATGGGATTAGCATTAATTCCTTTTGCAGGAAATGATGACCCAAACAGAACTTTGATCGGTGCAAAAACTCAAAACCAGTCAATTCCACTAGTAAAGAACGAAGCTCCAATAGTAGGAACAGGTTTTGAATCTGAAGCAGCAAGAGCATCTGGAAGAACAATTTATGCAGAAGAAAATGGAAAAACTTTAAGTTCAGATGCAAATCAAGTTGTAGTTCAATACGCTGGCCAGAAAGAAAAAACTATTTATCCTGTAGAAAACTTTGTAAGAACAAACCAAAATACATCATTCTCTCAAAGACCACTTGTGATGCCGGGAGAATCATTTAAGAAAGGTGATGTTTTAGTTGATGGACCATGTACAAGAAATGGAGAGCTTGCTTTAGGAATAAATTTAAGAACAGCTTATGTAGTTTATGATGGATATAATTATGAAGATGGGATTGTTATCTCACAAAGATTAGTAAAAGATGACATGTTAACTTCAGTTCATATTCAAGAATATGTTCAAGAAGTCAGAGAAACGAAACTAGGAAATGAATTAGTTACAAGAGATATTCCTGGTGTTGGAGAATGGGCATTAAGAAATCTGGACGAGGATGGAATTGTAAGAATTGGTGCAAGTGTTCAATCAAATGATATTTTGGTAGGAATAATTGCTCCAAAAGGAGAAACAGAGCTAACTGCAGAAGAAAAACTTTTAAGAGCAATCTTCGGAGAATATGCAAGAGATGTTAGAGATAACTCATTAAGACTTCCTCATGGAGATCATGGAGTAGTTATAGGAGTACAGATTTTAGACAGAATAAATGGAGCAAAATTAAATGCAGGAGTATTAAAACAAGTTAAAGTGTGGGTTGCAAAAACACATAAGATATCAATAGGAGATAAATTAACTGGATATCATGGGGATAAGGGAGTTGTAACAAAGATTGTACCTGAAGAAGATATGCCACATACCTCAGATGGCAAACCAGTAGATGTAATACTAGGACCATCGTCAATGGTTAGAAGAATGAACTTAGGACAGTTAATTGAGACACATATCGGAGAATTAGCAAAGAAATTAGGAATAAAAGTAGAGATTCAACCATTCTCTGAATATTCACTTAAACCATTAATGGACTTAGCTAAGAAGAATGGAATAGATTATGAAGAAAAAGTTGATTTATATGATGGTAGAACAGGGGAAAAATATAACCAGAAAGTCACAGTTGGAATGAAATACTTCTTTAAGCTAGACCATTTGGCTGACCACAAAGTGCATGCAAGATCAACCGGTCCATACACTTTAGTTACACAACAACCATTAAGAGGTAAAGCACAACGAGGAGGGAGAAGATTTGGAGAAATGGAAGTTTGGGCACTTGAAGCACATGCAGTGCCAAATGTATTGCATGAAATGCTTACTATCAAATCTGATGATGTTGTTGGAAGAGCAGCAGCTTATAAAGCAATAATTTCAGGAAACAAGATCACAGCACCAAATGTTCCAGAATCATTTAACGTTTTGGATAAGGAATTAGCAGGATTGGCTATCAAGTTAGATAAGATTAATGCCGAATATGATGAAGAGAGAAGCGAAATGGCATTAGAGGAGATTGTTGATTCAGTTGGAGCACAAGATGCACCAGATGTAATGGATACAACATTTTAATTTAGATTTTATGCGGCGAGTCAGAATGACTCGCCGCAAATTATTAATATTTTTAACCAATTAAAACTATGCTTAAGGATTTTAATGCAGTAAAGATCACAATCGCTTCTCCTCAAGATATTATGAACTGGTCTCATGGAGAGGTAACAAAAGCAGAGACAATCAACTATAGAACTTTCAAGCCTGAACCAGGGGGATTAATGGCTGAAGAGATATTCGGTCCTACTAAGGACTTTGAATGTTACTGTGGTAAATACAAAAAGATTAGATACAAAGGTATTATTTGTGACAGATGTGGAGTTGAAATTACACACAAAAGAGTAAGAAGAGATAGAATGGGTCACATTAAGCTAGCTTCTCCAGTTTCTCATGTATGGTTCTCAAATGGAGTTCCTAATAGATTAGCTTTAATTCTTGATATCCCTCAGAAGAAATTAGAAACAGTAATTTATTATGCAAGATATGTTGTTACAAATGTTGAAGAAGAAGAAAGAACTAAAGCTTTAGAGAGCTTGAAAGAATATAAACAAAATGAAATGGATGAGTTAGCAAAAGAATTAGATGACAAAATTGCTGAGGTTAAGACCAAATTTGAAGAAGAGGCAACAGAAGCAAAGAAAGCTACAAAAGATAAGAATAAATTGGAACTTCAGTTAGAAAGATTAAGAAATAATGAAAAAACTGAAGTAGCAAGAATCAGATCTGCATTCAAACAAAGACAAGATAACATTGATAAAAAATTTGTTGATTTAAAGAGCTTAATTTCTGATATAAAATCAGGCTTTACACTATCTGAGGAAGATTATCAGCTTTTAGAGAGCTATAGTTTCTATTTCTTTACTGCAGGAATGGGAGCAGAAGCAATAAAAGAGCTTTTAGAGAAATTAGATATCACAGTGGAGATTAATCACTTAGAAGAAGAGCAGAAATCTACAAGATCTCAGATTAAAAAATCTCGAATTGTTCAAAGATTAAGAATACTTAAGGGTTTACAAAAATCAGGTGTAAGTCCAGCATGGATAGTTTTAGATATTTTGCCTGTTATTCCTCCAGATATAAGACCTATTGTCCAACTTCCAGGAGGTAGATTTGCAACTTATGATTTAAATGATCTTTATAGAAGAGTAATAAATAGAAATAACAGATTGAAGAGACTTATTTCACTTGGAGCACCAGAAATCATTTTAAGAAATGAAAAAAGAATGCTTCAAGAATCTGTTGATTCATTATTAGATAATAATCATAAACCAGGTTCACCTTCGTTAAACTCAAGAGGATTACCATTCAAATCATTATCGGACATGTTAAGAGGTAAGCAAGGTAGATTTAGACAGAACTTACTAGGAAAGCGGGTTGATTATTCGGGATCTGCGGTCATTGTTCCAGGACCAGAATTAAACTTCGACCAATGCGGATTACCAAAGAATTTGGCCTTAGAATTATTCAAACCATTCATTATTAGAGAATTAATTGCCAGAGGATTAGCTGCAAATCCAGCAAAAGCTAAGTTAGTATTTGAATCAAAACCAGATGAAGTTTGGGATATTTTAGAAGAAGTAAGTAAAAACAGACCAGTCTTATTGAATAGAGCTCCTACTTTACATAGGCAGTCAATTTTAGCTTTCTATCCAGTTTTAATTGAAGGTAACTCAATTAGATTACATCCAATGACATGTGCTGGATTCAATGCTGACTTTGATGGAGACCAAATGGCAGTTCATTTACCATTATCAGAAAAAGCTGTTGAAGAAGTAAAATTAAGAATGTTTGCAAAAGAGAATCTTTTATCTTTAAGAGATGGGACCCCATTATTCAATGTGTCAAAAGATATGGCAATGGGAATTTACTTTTTAACTTTAGTAAGAGATTACCCTGAAGATAAAATTAATATATATTCATCTGTTGAAGATTTGATGGCATCTTACCATTTGAGACAAATTAGATTTGATCAAAAAGCGAGATTACTTCTAAATGGAGAGATAATTGAGACTTCAGCTGGGAGAGCATTGTTTAATCAAATTATGCCTGAAGATTATCCTTATGTAAATACAACCCTAAACAAAGGAGATATATCAGTATTATCAGCTGATTTGTTTAACAAATATGGTAGAGACAAGGCAATCGAAGTTCTCGATCATATTAAATTATTAGGATTTAAATATGCTGGAAGACTAGGATTCTCTGTTTCAATGCAAGAATTCAAATTCGGTGGAGAAAAGATTATTGATGAAAGATTAAAAGAATACAGTAAAAAAGAAGATGAATTGATTAATGAATACAATGACGGTTTAATTACTGAGAATGAATTAAGATGGATTAAAAGAGATGTATGGCAAAAAGACGCAGACAAGATGCAGGAAGATGTTTGGGAATTAGCTAAAGTAAAATCTGTAAATTTAATGGATCTTCAAAATTCTGGAGCTGTTTCAGTAAGTTCATGGGTAAAAAAGATTTCAGGAGTTTCAGGATATGTTACAGATCCATCTGGAAATATTGTAGATCTTCCATTAAAAAGTAACTTTGAAAAAGGATTCACAAATTTTGAATATTTTGTTGCTGCAAAAGGAGCAAGAAAATCATTCGCAGATGTTGCTTTAAGAACTGCTGATTCAGGATATTTAACAAGAAGACTTCATGATGTTGCACAAGATGTAATTACAAATGCAGAGGATTGCGGTACAGATGAAGGTATAATTGTAGAAAGATCTGCAAAAAGATTACAAAGCTTTAAGAACAGAATTAGAGGTAGATATACTGCAGAAGATATTTCAGATCCAAAGACAGGGGAAATTATTGTAAAGAAAAATGAACCTATAACATTGGAGGTTGCTGAAAAAATTAATGCAATTGAAGAAATTCAAGGTATTAAAGTAAGAAGTCCATTAGCCTGCAAGATAGCACATGGAATGTGTCAAAAATGTTATGGATTTGATAATAGTACTGGAAAACTTGTTGATATTGGAGAAGCAGTAGGAACTATTGCATCTCAAGCTTTAGGAGAACCTACAACTCAGCTTACTTTAAAGAGTAAATCAGACGCTAGAGCTGCAAAAGCAGACGTTACACAAGGTTTGCCAAGAGTTGAAGAACTTTTAGAAGCAAGAACACCAAAAGCACTAGCATTATTAGCTGACTTCGATGGAAAAGTAAAAATTATCGAAGATAAGAAGAAAGTTATAGTAAGAATTTCTGCTTTGAAAGAAGTTACAAAAAAATATGAAGTTAAGAATGAAAAGAATATCACTGTGAAGAACAATGCTAAAGTCAAAGCAGGAGACGTCTTGGCTGTAGCTAATAAGAAAGAATTAAATGCAGAATTCTCAGGAACAGTAGAAGTTGAAGGTAATACAATCACTTTAAAAGGTAAGAAAGATGTAGAAGTTGAAAAAGAAACAGATCAATTAGCAAACTTAATGGTAAAGGATGGAGATGAAGTTAAAAGAGGAGATCAATTAACATTCGGTTCTGTAGATCCTAAAGAACTAGCAAGGTTAAAAGATATGTATTTTGCTCAAAAGTATATTGTTGCAGGGGTACAAGATGTTTATGGAATTCAAGGATTAGAAGCTGATGATAGACATTTGGAAATTATTGCAAGACAAATGAGCAGATATGGATTAATCGTTGATAACTTTGGGAGCGAAACATTCTTACCGGGAGACTATGTTGATATCCTTGATATTGGAGAAGAAAATAAGAAATTAAAGGAGCAGGGAAATAAAGAAATTAAATACGATAGAGTATTATTAGGAATAACAAACTCAGCAATACGAACAGAAAGCTTCTTATCAGCTGCTTCGTTTGAACAGCAAGTTAGAGTTTTGACTGATGCAGCCTTGATTGGAAAGGTTGATCATTTGAGAGGATTGAAAGAAAATGTTATAATCGGCAGACCTGTTCCATTAGGAAATGAGTTAAAAAAGAAATTAGGTATGATAGTTGATGAGGAAGAGGAAATGGAGGCAGAAGATAAGATGACTATTGATGAACCAGGAAAAGGGAATGATGAATTCTTAGTTTAATGATTTTAGGGAGGTTTCGAAGAAACCTCCCTATTTAAGCAATATTTAATTAATTAGTAAAATATTTAAATGGCTCGAACATCACAACTAGTAAGAAAAGGAAGAAAACCTAAAAAAGGTGTCACAAGATTTAAGGGTTTACTTTTTTCAGAAAAAACAAAGTTTAAGGCATTGCATTTTAATTATAATGCCGTTAAAAACAGATACTTTAAAAAGGATAATCCTTTAAAAAGAGGGGTTTGCATTTCAGTAAAGACAATGACACCAAGAAAACCAAACTCAGCGTTAAGAAAAATTGCTAGAGTAAGATTGTCAAATAGACAAGTAGTTACTGCATATATCCCTGGAGAAGGGCATAATTTGCAAGAACACTCAGTAGTTTTGGTAAGAGCAGGAAGAAAACCTGATCTTCCAGGAGTTAGGTATACAATCGTTAGAGGTGTATATGATACTGCTCCTGTAGATGCAAGAAGGCAAGCAAGAAGTAGATATGGAAGAAAGGCAGTTAAAAAGGTAGCTAAATAAATTACAAATCTAAGATTAAGGAGAGTAATCTCTTTCCACTAAAGGGGTGAAGAAATTCTTAATTCTAAGTTCAATATTAAAAAAATTTATTAATTATTATTTTATATAAATGAGAGGTAAACAAGCACCTGTTAGAAAAATAAAACCTGACGAAATTTATAATAGTGAGTTAGTTTCAAAATTCATTAATTATGTAATGCAAGATGGTAAAAAAACAACAGCACAAAAAATTGTTTATACAGCAATTAAAGAGCTTCAAGATAAAACTAAGACAAAAGGAGTCGAAGCTTTCGAAAAAGCAATAGATAATGTAAAACCAAAGATCGAAGTCAGATCAAGAAGAGTTGGCGGAGCTAACTTTCAAGTTCCTGTTCCTGTTTCAGACAGCAGACAAACCGCTTTAGCAATGAAATGGATAATTGAAGGTGCAAAATCAACAAGAAAAACCACACCATTATACGTAAATATGGCTCAAGAATTGGTAAATGCATATAATAAAGAGGGTTCAGCAATTAAGAAAAAGGAAGATGTGCATAAAATGGCTGATGCTAATAGAGCCTTTGCTCAGTTCGCTTAATATTTAGTAAGTATTGATTTTTAGCTATTTTGATGATTAACTTTGTTAACTAAAAAAGACTAATAGCTAAGTGTTTATAAAAGATGATAAAAGGGGGATTTTCTTCGAAAATCCCCCTTCCTTTTTTCCAAATATTCCTGTACAATAATCTCGCTGCCTGTTGGAGAATGCCCACAGTCAGCAGAGACTAACATAGAGCCTTCCTTAAGTTGCTTTATCTAGTATTGTAATTTTAAAGAATTCAATGATATAATCGTTAAAATTCCAATATTTTTTGACATATATACTTATTAATTTACTAAAATGGCAACTAAAGTTGAGAAACCAATAAAGAACTTCCTTTTAGATTTCGGATTAACCGATAAGGAAATTACCATATATCTATCATTACTAAAAACAGGTCCCAATACTATTATGAATCTGTCGCGAGAAACGGGTATCAAAAGATCAACAACACACAACACTGTCGAAGAGCTTATTAAGAAAGGACTTGTTAGTCAAACTAACTATGGAGAGAGAAGAATGGTGGTAGCAGAAGATCCAAAAAAGCTTGAGTTTTTAATGGAGCAGAAGAGATGGGAGATGAAAAAACTAGAAGATAACCTTCCTGATATTGTTAAAGGTATTTATGATGCAGTGCCAAAAGCGAAAGAGAATAGTAAGATAGATGTAAAATATTATGAGGGTATTGGTGGTGTAAAACTTATTTATACTGAGGCTTTGAAATCAAAAGAAGTAAGATCTTATGTAAACATGGAAGAGGTAATTAAAGTATTACCAGACAATGCCGAATTGTTTTTAGAGGCTCAAGAAAAAAATAAGTATCTTATATTGAAAGAGATTGTTGAAGATACACAAACTGCAAGAGAATATATATCTCAATTTTCTAAAAATCCTAACTATCAATATAAATTTTCACCAACAACCTTAGCTATTAAAGCTTTGGACATTTTGATATTTGATGGAAAGATTGGAGTTATTACTCTAAGAAAAGAATCTAAAGCAACAGGAATGGTAATCAGTAATATGGATTATTATGAAAACATGAAAGCATTATTTGATTTTGTTTGGAAGATTATTCCAGATAACCAACTTGCCTAAATCAGATATACTTTGTAAACATATGACCTAAACGATTTTTCTTTGTGGTAAGGTACTTTTTATTATATGGATTTGGAAGAGTTTCCAAAGGAACTCTTTCTTTAATAACAATTCCATTTTTTTCTAAAGATTTCACCTTTCTTGGATTGTTAGTCATCAATTTAATCTCAGATATCTGCATATACTTTAATATATCTGATACAACATCATACTCCCTCTGATCTACCTCTAATTCTAATTTTTCACTAGCTTCAACAGTATCTAGACCATCTTCTTGCATCTTTAATTCGGTAAGCTTTTTAATGAGACCATGACCTCTACCTTCCTGATTTAAATAAATAAGAATACCACCATCTCGTTGAATATTTTTTAATGCCATATCTAATTGATCTGCACAATCACAGTGAGTAGAATGAAAAACTTCGCTCAAAATACATTCTGAGTGAACTCTAACCAATGGTATATTTGGAAGTTCATTTGTATAAATAACTAAGGCATAATGCATTTCTGGTTGTGAAGGATAGTTGGTCTCAAATCCAATTAAATTAAAGTCTCCATAAGTAGTTGGGAAATTTAGTGTTTCTATTTTTTTAAGCTTACGCATATTATGAATTTTACTTCATAATTATACTATAGATTTCCTTTACAAACTAGGCTTCAAACCCATATTGGAAAACAAAGTAAGAAGAAATTGTATGATGTGGATTTGAGATTTCCTCTAAAAATGAGAACCCGCACATTTCCATACCTCTTTTGAACATATCTTTTATTTCTACCGGCTGGTTATTAAAGTAATCATCTCCAATCTCAACTATTATTTTTGCTCCATACTTTAAGTTTGAACCTAACCTCTCGAAAATATTAACTAGTTTTAGTACATAACTTTCGTATGATTCGATTGAATTAAAATCAAACTCAGAATCTGTGTTATCGGGTTGAATAGTAAATGGAGGAGAAGTAACAATAGCATCAAATTTCATCATTCTTAAGTCAACTTTTCTACTATCATCAAAAATAAATTCTGGTTTTCTAAAGTCTTCATTACTTTCTTTTAATAGCCTCATGAGATTACGAAGTATATAAGGCCTTTTGTTAAAATCTTTTTCAACTGACACACTTCGATAACCATGTAAACCAGCCCAGAAGCCCAAAGTTCCATATCCAGCAAAAGGATCTAAAACTAAACTATCCTTAGGCAAATTTAAATAATCAAAAAAATATTCCAGTTGCCCATCAGAAAATCCTACCTCTAATCTATCAAAAATATCCAGAGCTTGAATATCATTATTTTTTATAATTGCATCATTTATCATATTGATTTTATAATCTCAGGATTATAACATAGCTTAATTATTCAATATAATCTAATTATATCTTTTTAATGGGAATCTTGGAAAACATACCTTTTGTAGTAAATAATTCAAAATATGTAAATATTAATTTTGCAGAAATTGATAACTTCTCTAACTGTAATCTAGAATTTAAGACTGATAACTCAATACTTGAGTATAAATTTAAAAATACAAAAAACACTTTAGAGTTCCTATTTATGTTTTCATTATTAAATTTTTGTTTTTGGAATCTTCTTGAAAGTTGGGAATTCACAATCAAAAATAAAACCTATCGTAGAAGTGAAGCAATGTTAAAAGCTTTGAAGCTTTTTTACTCAAAAAGACTTAACTACAAAACTTCGGATGTATTGTTTCAACTTAGTGACAGACGTGTTTTAACTGAAGCTTTATTCGGAGCAAAAAATCTTCAATTAATTGATAAGAGGACGGAGAATCTTCGTGAAGCAGCAGTTATATTAAATGAAAATTTTGGTGGATATTTCTATAAATTTTTATATAATCATAAACTTGAAGCCCCAACATTAATAAAAGATATATTAGATAATTTCCCTAATTTCAGTGATGAGAGTAATTATAAGGGTAAAAGCATTACCTTTAACAAAAGAGTTCAGGCTCTAGTCGCGTATATTTATTATTGCAATTTAAAGGATTATCAAATTATCAAAATTGATTATTTGACCGCTTTAGCTGATTATAGACTCCCTCAAATACTACGAGTATTAAAGATCCTTAACTATTCCGAAGAATTAACAAATATTATCGATAAAAAAGATTTAATTCCTGCGGGTTCAGAAATGGAGGTTGAAATAAGGGCTAATTCTGTATGGGCTGTTGAATTAATAAAGCAAGAGTTACAACAAAGAAGGAATTATATTAATGCAATAGACATTGATAACTTACTTTGGAATAAAGCTAAAAAATCAGACTTAAAATTAAAACCTCATCATTTAACAGTAACTTCGAATTACTAATTTATTTACAAATATGTTTATTATTGTATAATTCAACAAATTTATTATCACCTATTCAATGAATGGCCTAAGTATTGGGGAAAAAGTTAGAAATTTTAGGTTACGTACAAAAATAAGCCAATTAGAACTAGAGATAGAAATAGGGGCATCATCTGGTAGTATTAGTAGAATTGAGAATAATTTAACAAATCCTACAAAAGAAACTTTACTAAAAATAGCTGACATTTTATCTTTGAATTTTTCAGAAAAAACTGAATTATTAGGACTTGGTTATAATGAGGTAGAAAAATATATACCAAATAGATTTCTAAATCAAAAAATAAATAATGATACTTCCTTAAATAACATTATTAATACTAAATTCTTTGAGTTTTCCTATGTAAAAGGTAAAGATTTCTTTATCAAAGAATGTGACTCAAGTTTACAAATTCCATCAAATGAAGTCTTTTATATTCAAAATATACATAACTGGAGAAAGGTTTATTCTGAGCAAGAAGCAAATACTTACCATGTTCCAAGAAGAATGGGTATGATGAAATACGCAAAATTTTTAATAAATTATTGTGATCAAGGTCTAAACTTCAAAAGTGAAGATGACAAATTTTATAGAGAAACAAGGTTAATTAAAGAGAAGGTTGTCTTTGATTTTTCTTTGATGATAGAACAATCAACCATAACAGTATTCTTATCTGATCCTAATATAATAGCACTTACTATTAAGGACAAAGATCGGGCTGATAAAGCAAGAAAAATTTTTAATGCTATATGGGAAAATAATAGTTAAGTCTGCAGAACTCGTACTCCCTCCTATACTACATTAAAATATTACTAAGTTACAATATCTATATCAGCATGGGGGTGTCAAACTTTCTAGACCATTCATATAATCTTCGATAATACTTTTTACTTTTTCATAATCAAAAGGTTCATCACCTTCTTCTTCTAACCTTAGCATAAATTTATACCAACTATCTACCCATCCCCAAATATGTTCTTCTGAACCTTGCAAAGTTCCCGTCTTTGTTTTTATTTCAAGAATAAATTCATATGCCGAAGTTATAAAATCTTCCTCCCTTCCAGTCAGAACTAGATCCTGACTTTCTTCATCATCGTCTTCTAGATAAATATTATTTAAATTATTATCATCATTCATTTATTGTTTTATAATATAGTTTAACTATTCTCAAGCTGTAATTAAAGTTTTGTGAATTATATCATGTGAATCACAAACCTCCTAGCAGAGAATACACTATCCGCTAATATTATTGCGCCATGTCATCCTAAGTTAGAGACGAGTATAAATAACTAATTCAAATTAACACTAGTAAAGGTAGAAAATTTTGATTTCAATACATATCGTAGATAAATTTTATAGACTTGTAATCTGGTAAAGATTATCTAATTTAAACCCTCTCTTATCATAATATTCTCTTGTTCCAATGCTAGAAATAACTGCGAGTTTCTCAAAACCTTTTTCCTTCGAAATTTCTTTCGCTTTCTCAATTAATTTTGTCCCTAAACCAAGGTGCTGCGCTTCACCAGCTGAATCTTTTTTAAGTTCTAAACTTGGACCATAAACATGAACTTCCCGTATAACAGCGCAGCCACTTAGCTCAGAAGTTATTGGATTCTCATTTGAATCAGGAACAGAAAGTCGTAAAAAACCTGCTATTGATCTATCTAAAGCAATATACTGCAAGAAATATTCAGTCGTTAATTCTGTTCTATATTCAATAATATCAAGCTTTAAATCATCAATCGTTACTTTTCTCCCTTTGATCTCTCTGTTCCTAATATTTGGATTTTTCCTGCCTTCATCTTTAAGTTTATATTCAGCAACTTCCCGAAGATTTGTAGTTTTATTTCCACCTTCAATTTCTTGAGAAGGAATATCTCGAATAATTCTTGTTAATCTACAATATTCTGGAGTATTCTCCATACAGTCTGCTATTAAATTTATAAGATCGTCTGCAGAATATGGTTGATATTTTCCTTCCAGAAATAAATTATAAAGCTCAGTGTTTTTTATTACCGAAGTAGGATAAATTTTTAATTCATCTGGCTTATAACTCTCCGATTCAAATAATTCTTTATAGACTTGAAGATCAATCTTAGGAGTTGCACCATAAAGGTTCGGCATTATATGTGCATGGATTTTAAAACCACCTGCTCTCAAGAGTTGAAAAGCTTTAGAAGTCTCAGCTCGGTGCTCACCACGCTTATTTAAATCGCTAATATTGTCATCCAGAGTCTGAATTCCTATCTGAATCTTTGTAGCACCGAGCTTTCGAAGATCATAAACCTCTTTCTCGGTGATTGTATCAGGGCGAGTCTCCAAGACGAGCCCAACACAACGGCTTTTTCCATTAGAATTTATATTTTGTTCTGAAACTAATTGTTCCCAAAGTTCATCTAAAGAAATTTTGGATAAATCATCCTCAGAGATAAATTTTGAAATATATTCTTTGAACTCAGGGGTTTGAAGAAGCTGGTTATATGGTTTATCTCCAGTTTTTTTTCGAAGCTCATCATTAAAATCATTTTCCAAGTCCTTTGTTATATCTACCTGTGATAAATCCTGATCATTTTCTTTAGAATTTTTTGTATGAAACTCATTCATTGCCCTAAAACATTCTTTAATAAACCAGACTTGATACTTTTTTGGATAATATACCCAAGTACCACCAAGAATTAGCAATTCTATTTTCTCAGTCGGATGCCCAATATTATCTAGCGCTTTTAAGCGATTGTAGACTTGAATATACGGATTAAATCTGTACATTAAAGCTCTCTGAGCACCTGGTTCAGTTGCGATATAGCTTTTAGGCATTCTTACATCATTAGGGCAAAATATGCAGTTCCCAGGGCATGCAAATGGCTTTGTAAGTACAGTTACTGTTGTAACTCCCGAAATTGTTCGCGTTGGCTTCATGCGGATTTGAGATTTAAGTTCTTCAATTTGAGATCTTAAATTTTCATTATACTTATCTTCCCCAGCTAAAAACTCAAATCCGCGAATTAACTGATCTCTGCTAAAGATTTGGTTTTTATCTTTTGGATATTTCTTCAGAATTTTATCTAAAGCATGTTTTGAGAAAGTATCTAAAGACAAGGTTTCATCCAAAATTCCCTTTAGCTCAATTCTATATTTTTCAGGTTTAAAGTCATAATTCTTCATCCGCTAATTTTAACATGCAGACTTAAACATAAAACTGATAAAATACATATATGAACTTGTATTCTAAATATGCAAAAGAGTTTTCTAACACACGAAAGTTACCATGGGCGGGCTGGGCAGTTATGGCTGAAAAGCTAAATCTGCAAAAGTTGCCCAGCCCGCTTAAAATCTTAGATCTTGGTTGTGGAAATGGCAGATTTGCGAAATATCTTTTAGAAAATGAAATCTCAGTTAATTATACAGGGATTGATAAATCTGCCGGGTTAATCTCAATCGCCCGAAATCAACTTTCAAAATTAAGATCTCTTGCTGACAGTGATCTTACCGAAAAGTATCAAGGAGTTAACAAAGATATCAATTCTTTTAGAAATTCTAATTTCAAATTTTTAAGATTCAACCTCGAAAAAGATCCTTGGGAATCAGAACTTGACGGAGATTTTGATTTAATAGTCATATTTGGATTAATGCATCACATGTCATCTTTTAACTCAAGATTAGAGCTTTTAAAAAAATCAAAATCTCTTTTATCATCAAATGGATATTTAGCTGTTACTTACTGGCAATTTGGGAAACTAGATAGATATCAATATAAAATGCTTTCTGCAAACAAGCATATTGATAAATATAGCGATCAAGATTACTCACTCCCATTTGGCAATACCAATGCAGTAAGATTCTGTCATTTCACAACCGAAGATGAAATAAAAGAACTTGAGAAACAATCTTCTTTAAATCTAAAGTATAATTTTGAAGCAGACGGCAGGGAAAATAATGAGAATATTTATCGAATTTATTCTAAATGAGATTCAGCACAAGACAATTAAAAACTCAACTATATATCTTTAGGCAAAAATACTTTACTTTAAGTACTTTTTTAAAGATATCATTTACATTAATAGTTATCTTCTTGGTATTACCTTTTTTTCTGGTTTTAATTGTTACAAGCGGTTATCAAAAAAAATTAATAAATTCTGTTGATAATATTCCTGAAGAACTTTCTACAGCAGTTTTAATCTCTGATAATAATAAGGATAATTTAAAATATCTTTTAGATTTAGCACAGAATGCTTATCAAGATAGAAAAATTAACTATCTTTATATTTATTTAATCGGTGATTCTAAGCAAGCAAAAGATTCTGATATTGAAGGTTATCTTGATAAAATCCCCTCTGCTGAAATTAAAATAAATCGTGACAACAATACACCTTATGATATTTGTAATAGTACAAAAGATGTGTACAATTTGAGTAAATTTATTGTTTTTTCATTTACATCAACTGCAATAAGAACGACTTTCATCTGTAATAATATGAATTTATATTCAAAAGGAATTATCCCTAATGTTGATGAAGATTCACTTGGAGTAACTTCTG
Organism: uncultured bacterium; assembly: GCA_963700155.1. Lineage (GTDB taxonomy): Bacteria > Patescibacteriota > Dojkabacteria > J137 > J137. Next base: position 499,026 of record OY969472.1, read on the forward strand.
CAAGTTTTACAGACTATTTAAATGATATTAATAAAATCTTTTTAGGATTTGAACTTCCTCTCAAGTAAGATTGCAATAAACTTGTCTAAAATATAATATTAATAAGTATGAATAATAAGAAGATAATTTTAATCATATTTGTAATTGTAGTAGTTCTTTGCGCTTTAGTCGTGACTATTCTGCTTCTTTTGCAAATCAACTCGAATCAGTCAACTGTTGAAAATCCTCCAACTTCTTATGTCTCTTATCCTAATGCTGTAGGTCCAGATGGTAAACCTATAGTTAAAGATTATGAATATGCACTTATAAATAAGGATGACAATATAAAAATAAAGACACTTTTAGGCGAAGAACTATTAATCAGCATTGATTCAAAAAACTGGAAAGAAGTTCAATGGTCTAAGGATGGATCTTATGTATCAGCCTTGGGAGAAACTAAAAAAGGAGTCTATAATCTATTTGTTTACAATATTAAAACTCAAGATTGGAGACAAATTACAACTTTTGATAGTAATGGTGTTTCAAGTTATCAATGGGTAAATGATGACCAGTTATTATTTACCGAGGGTGGTTGGTTACATAGTTATAAGTACTCATCAGTAAATGAGATTTTGAAAATTTACCAGATTGATGCTGTAATAGTTTCCTTAAGTCCCAACAAATCTACAGTAATACTAAAAAGTCCTTCAAATATATTTTCAATTCTTTCTGTAGAAGGGAAATTACTTTTTACTTTAGATCAGATTAATATTAAAGGCAGTGATCAAACTTTAAAGATTAAAGAAATTCATTATAATGCAGACTCAGAAACATTGTTACTGATAACAGATACCAACAAATTCTATGATTGGGGATTAGGAGATTCTGAAGCAACAGAACTAACAATAAATTCGGGTAATATTAAATTAAGTTCAGTAAATATTATGTGCTCTGAAGAAATTGATAAGTTTAAAACTTATACATTAACTAGTAGTGAAGTTGACTTTTACAATCTAGACCTTAATAACAATAAATTAAATTCTGTAACAACTAAAACTTCAGAAGAAAAAATAAGTAGTACACTTTTCCAGTGTTTAACTCAAGATGATTTTATATTTGACATCGTTAATACCGATAAAAATAACTGGTATGAAGTAAAAGGTGATAAAATTGACCGACTCGTAGTTTTAGATGAAGCTGTAGAAGCTGCAATGAAATAATATTTTAAAAAAAATTTATGCCACCAACTTCGGAAGAAATCGTAAAAAATGCAGAAGAGATTTTAAAAAATGAAGATCCTAACTTCGATAAAGAAGATATGGATAATGAGCAGATTCTGAACGAATTTATACTTCCAGGACTAAAGAACTCTAAAGATACTTTAAGCTCTATTTATGACTTCAGGAGTCGAAATCGGGCGGGTTTTTTAGGGAGGCTGAAAAGTATGCTGCAAAACAAGATAATAAACACAGTAATCAATGTCATGGAAAAACCCGCCATGAAGCAGCAGAAATTCAACGAACTAACCTACAAAGCTATCGAAGCTTTAATAAAAGAGAATGAAGAGTTAAAGAAGAAACTCCAGTCTTAAATCATAAATGATATAATCAACCAAATTACTTTGTGTTATAGATTATTACCCTTTTATGTCCCCTGATAATTTTAAACAGAAAAATAGTATAAAAGAACTTCCTCAGCCAAAAGAACTCTTTGTTATCCAAATTATTTTTGCAAAAAAAATTTCTGATTTGATAAACATTTCTTTTGAAGAAGCACTTTTAAAATATACTTCTTTTTATAAACGCATTGGTATCCTCGACTGGGATTATAACGAAGATAACCCCAAATGGATAGAATTTTTAAATAGAATACATTCTGGAGTTGATCCAGCAGAAATAGCATACTCAATGTATTTAGATGATTTTCAAAAATCGAATGAGTATTCTAAACCCAGAAGTTGTTTTTCATATAATTATGATGAAAGTGAAAAAACTGTCTCGATTCACTTTAGAAATAATTTTGCTAATCATGAAAGTCCATTATCAGATAGCAACAAAAACACTCGAGTAGAAGAATTAACAAGTATGTTCAAAGAGATAAAATCAAAATACCCTGAAGCACAGAGTGTTGAATGTGGCACATGGTTATTGGCATATGATTCCTTTAAAAGTTTTTTCCCTTTAGAATTTACTCAACATTTAGAAGAACTTAAAGTTGGAAATAGAGGAATGGCTATATGGGGACAATTTATAACTAGCTCAGGACAGATAAATTATGAACGAATGGAACAGTTTTTAACTGCAGCAGAGAATTCGAAAAATATGCATGAATTACTTGATGCTTTCCCAATAAAATTTTACAAAGCTCTAACTGATATAAAATTCTTTTATGAATATTTACGGATAAAATAATTGACACAACATGTTTTAATTCTAGATTACACAACCTCATCATAATCCACCAAAAACCATTTATTATTTCTTAGTTCTAATGATTTTCTCAAATCATAAAATTGAAATTCAAATTCTTCAGTATTTTCTTGAGATTTCTCAAAAGTTATTTCTATATCATTATTAAATTTGAAATAACCACCACTTTCTTCTAATGAAATATCTATCAAGTTCAATTTTCTAGTTGATAGTTCTTCCAAAGTATCTGAAATTTCTTGATCATTAGAAGTCTTTATATCCAGAATCGTTCTTTTTTTTTCTAGAATTTTCCAGTACCGAGTTAAGTGAATTATAAATTCATAAAGACTATAGGTTCTCTTCTTGCCATGAACTTCATATGTCCTTTTTACTCTAAAATCTCCTAAATCAACCCACAAATGTGTTCCTATCGACCACCAAATCTTTTGTAAAGGTCTGTTTAAAATTCTATTTATATATTTTTCTGAATTAGTAATTTTCTTCATAATCTATTATAGCAAATGGAATGTAACAGAATTTTATTGTATAATTCATTAAATGCATTAACAGTTCGGATTAACGTCACCGAGCAAGCTGGAAGAAGAAATTATATTAAAGTAGATCTTCCCGGGACAAGCCCGTTAAAGCTTATGACAAGAGTCCTGGAGCTCCTTCAGGAAATAGAGGTGGTAACGCTCTTTCAGAGTCCTCTTAATTCAGATATTATATAAATATTAATACGATTTAAAATGGCTTTACCACAGGGTCCTTACAATCCAAAAGAATCAGAAGCAGAAATGCTTAAATTCTGGCTGGATAACAAATTTTATAAACCAGAATATAATCCAAAAACAGATAAGGTCGAAACTACAGAAGAGATGAAAGCGGACGCGCGTAAGCCATGGGCTTTAATTTGCCCTCCACCTAATGCTTACGCGCGTCCGCACATCGGCAATATCTCTGGTTATGCATACCAAGATGCAATGGCAAGATATGCAAGAATGAATGGTAAAAAAGTTTTGGTACTTCCAGGAAAAGATCATGCTGGGCTTGAAGGTGAAGGAGTTTTTGTTAGAGAAGTTTTAGAAAAACAGGGTAGATATAAATTCGATATGAAGAGAGAAGACTTCTATAACGAAATGATGGAGTTTTTCGAAAAGAATATGGATATAGCTTTAAAAGATGAAAGAGAAATTGGGCTTTCTGCAGATTTCGATAGAAATACTTTTACACTTGATCCTGATATAGTCGAAACTGTTTTAGATACTTTTGTTGAAATGTATAAAGCAGGAATGATTTATAAAGGAGTTAGAATTGTTAACTGGGACCCAAAAGCAAGAAGCGTTATAGCGGACAATCAATGTGAAAGAGAAGAACGAGAAGGAACTTTGTATTATATAAAATATCCGATAGTTGATAGTTCTGAATTTATTACAGTAGCAACAACAAGACCAGAAACTATGTTTGGCGATACTGCAGTTGCTTTTAATCCAGATGATAAAAGATATAAAAATTTAATTGGTAAAAAAGTAAGAATTCCACTAACCGATATTGAAATACCAATAATTACCAGTTTTAGAGTTTTAACGGATTTTGGCACAGGAGCCTTAAAAATTACTCCAGCTCATGCACAAGATGATTACCAAATTATGATGGAGTGGAATAGCCAAAATCCGGATAACAAGATTAGCTATCGAAATGTTATAGGACAAGATCTTAAACTAACAGGAGCTGTTCCTGCAAAATATAAAGGAAGAAAGTACAAAGAAGCACTACCTGAAATAATTGAAGATTTAAAACAAGCTGGGAATTATGTAAAAGAAGAAAAAATCAAACAAAATATATTAATATCCGAAAGAACGAAAGCTATTGTTGAACCAGTAATTTCTTCACAATGGTATTTGAAATACGACAAAGAAGACCACAATATTAAAGAAGCTGCAATGAAAATGGTTCAAAATGGAGAAGTTAAGATTCATCCCGAGAATATGGTTCAAAAATTCAATCACTGGATGGAGAATTTAAGAGATTGGGCAATTTCGAGATCATTGTGGTGGGGATATAGACTTCCTGTTTGGTATGCTGGCCAGATTTCCGAAGAAATTGATGAAAATGGACAGGTCAAAGAATTTATTGAAATTAATGGTAAGAAAGAAGAGTTAGACTATTCAAATCCAGACCACCTAAGAGTTCAAAAACTCTCTCCTGATATAAATAGTATCAACTTAATTTTAATCCCAGGTAAGCATGGTTATGCACACAAAGAACTTTATCCTACAATAAAAACTAAATTTAAAAACACCTTAGAAATTAGAGTTAACAATATAGACAGCCCGAGTACCAATGATTATATAGAGGCTCTAAAGAAAATAGAATTTAACCAAAAAGATATAGTTTTAGCCCATTCACTCGGGTGTAGAGCCATTATTAGGTACATTTTGGATAATAAACTCAAGTTAAAACATCTTATACTTTTAGCTCCCGGTGCCAGATTAGAGGGTAGAAAAGATGGGAAAGATTCAAAATACCTGTATCTAATTACTAGTATTAAAGACTATAACAAATTAAGCAATTTAGTTGAAAAAATTACAGTAATATATTCAGATGATGATCCATTAGCATCAAAAGAGGATTTTGAAAAATTTATATTACTTTTAGGAGATAAAGCTGAAGGCATCCTAGAACAAGGTAAGGGGCATTATTGTGAAGAGAAAGGAACATCTGATTCCAAAATATTAGATAGTATTCTTGCTCCCTACTCATCTGAACTTACAAACTCAATATGGCACCAAGATGATAACGTTTTAGACACATGGTTTTCATCAGGACAGTGGGTTTATGCAATATTATCAAAATACAACTTAATGGATACATTCTTCCCTACAAATGTTTTAGTTTCAGCTTCAGATATTTTAGAAAATTGGGATTCAAGAATGATGATGTTTACTTACTTCAAACATAAAAATATTCCATTTAAAAACTTATTCTTAACAGGATTAGTTCTCGGAAAAGACGGACAAAAGATGAGCAAATCTCGAGGTAATATAGTTGATATTGATAGAGTAAAAGATATATTTGGAACAGACTCATTAAGAATGGCATATTTCTATCAAAATTCAGCAGGTGGATCTTATGTAATTTCTGATGACAAGTTAAAAAACTTTAAACAATTTAATAACAAACTTTGGAACGCTTCAAAATTTGTCTTAATGAATACAGAAAACTTAAAAGAATTTGAGGGAGATGAGTCTATTAGTAAGTGGAGCAATGAACTTTTACAATATATTGCTGATCTAAAAATTAAAATTACTGAAAATATAGAAAATTATGAATTTGGATATGCGACAGAAACACTTTATCAGGAATTCTGGCATACTTTCTGTGATAAATATATAGAAGAAAGCAAAGTACACTTATTAAATCAATCTGAAAGAATGGAAGTTCAAAGTACACTTTTATATACACTTAAAGAGTTTATAAAAATGCTTCACCCATTTATCCCATTTATAACTGAAAAGATCTGGCAAGAAGTTCCTAAAAATAACTATGACCACAAAAGTTTAATGTACACCACTTGGTAACAAGTTGTTTTATCTTCCTTAATTGACGGTTTATATAAATGGGCTTTATAATCACACCAGTAATTATTATAGTATTTTAATGGACTATTTAGCACCTGAGAAAAGAGATCTTATAAAAGCAGCAGAATATGCTGAAACATCTACTTATCCAATCAGGGTACTTGCCAAAAAATATCAAGATATTAGAGCAATGTACGGCTACTCTTTAACACTCCCAGCTTTAGCAGTTTTCACTGGTTTGAGTTTACATGAAGTTCTAGAAATGTATATTTGTGACTTCATTGGAGAAAAAACTTTAGAAGATTTAAAATCTGAGCTAAGTTCTACAGAAACCCAAATTGAATTAAATGATATTGATTATGATCTTTCAGAGGAAACTAATGATTTGGAGAATAGAAGATCTAATTTGGTAAGTGCTATAAGATATTTAGAAACTGGTGAAATTTCTTACTGAAAGTATTCACAATTCCTTTATAGTTCACGTAATTCATTACAAACTTTTTACAATTCCATAACTTATAGCTTATAGTATTTTCTTAATATTTTAATAATAAATCATATTTTATTTATTATCTTATAGTCTATGGAATTAATAGTGTGGATAATTGTAGGTGGAATTGCCGGATGGATTGCTAGCATGATAGTTAATACAGATAAACAAATGGGGATGCTATCTAATATAGTTGTAGGAATGATTGGTTCAATAGTTGGTGGTGCAATTATTATTTTAATTCAAGGTGGAGGACTACAATTTAGCACTGGATTTAATGATTTTAATCTTGTCAGTATTCTCGTATCGATTTTAGGAGCTGTAATATTGTTATGGATTGCAAAAGCCCTTAACAGAGGGAATCCATAAGTTATAAAAAAAGTGAAAAGAGGCGGTTTTTTCAAAACCGCCTCTTCTATTTACAAATAGTTTTCTAAACCTTTTTCTTCCATTCTTTTTATTAGTTCCTTGATCTTAGCATTATCATCCTTATGAAATACTGCTAAAACATCTGGAGTATTAACAATTACCATCCCATTCAGTCCTATAGTAGCAATTAATTTATTATCCTGAGTGTTATAAATCAAAGTATCTTTTGAATCCATATCAAAAGCCTCCCCTTTAACTAAATTTGATTCTTCTGATTCTTGAAGTGCTTCTTTAAATGCAATCCATTCACCAACATCACTCCAGCCCATATCGGTTAATAGAATTTTTGCATCTTTAGGTTTTAAATGTTCTGCAAATATATAGTCCGCTGATATTTTCTCTAAAGTTTTGAATTTTTCCATCGATCTTGTTTTGAAATTATTCTTCTTAATGTATTCAATTGTTTCAAAAAAATCAGGTCGAGACTGTTTTAATATTTTAAAGTACATCTTTGATGTTAAATTCCAATATCCTGGATTCCAACCATAATGTCCATTCTGAATGTACCTTAGGGCTTTTTCTTTATTAGGTTTCTCAACAAATTTCTTAAACTCATAATTACTTAAATTTTTTGAAACAAACTTAATCTTTTTTCCAAATTTTACATATCCTCTATGTGGGGAAGGGAATCTTGCTGGGACAACAATAAGCGCGACTTTCTTTTCTTGATTTATTACACGCTCTGCCTCATTCAATGATTCAATAAATACTTTAGGTTTTTTTATCAAATGATCGGACCATTGGATTGAAATTGGTTCATCTGGAGAAATATTATCAACATAAGCAACAGCTAAACTAACAGCAGGTCCAGTATCTCTCATTTCTGGTTCAAAAATGAAATTCTTTATAGGAAGTTCTGGCAAAATATCTGTTACTTCCTTTTTATAACGAATTCCAGTACTTACGAAAATATCTTCGTCTTTAAATCCTTTTTTTAGTATTTCATATCTCAGTCTTAAAAGTGGCTTATCATTTACTATAGGTAAGAATTGCTTGGGAGATTTTCTCCTGCTGATAGGCCAAAACCTTTTCCCAGTTCCGCCTGCAAACAAAATAATCTTCATTGGTGTTTATTCAAATTAAGTATTATTACTTTAACATCACTTACTTTTAAAAACCATTCCAAAAAACTTATCAGTTTGAAGTAAAAATTACTTTTTAAAGACCTGACTCTTAAAAATATATATACCAAGAATATTAATTAACATGAATAGTTATACTCATTCAGTGTATTCCTTTTCATAAATTTTACAATTTTCAAATACATCATTTACATATTTTTTTTAGTATGTAATTAGAGCTTTTATAGTTCGAATTTATTTGTTATCGACAAGCAAATGAATAAGAAAAGAATTCCAGAACTGCAAGTCGATGCATTGCCGTGGTTGATTAAAAGAACATATGAGAAAAGTGTCTTGCAAAGTTTTGTAGAGATGGAATGAATTTATTGCATTTTAACTTTTACTGCTTTTACAAAACGAAGTGATTTAAATAATCATTTTGTTTTTCTGTTGTTTACGTCAAAAATTAATGCCGGGGCAATACTACTCAACATAATTACTATTCCAATAAACATCATTACACCATCAAAATAATCTTGATTAATATTTGAAATTAGTCCTGCAAATAAGCTGAATATAGCAATAGCTATACTTAAGACAGTATCATATAAAGCATAAGAGAATCCCTCTTTTTGATCATCTAAATTTCTGGCAAAAAGCTTTCTCCAAGTTACTAAATTTAAAGCTGCTCCTAATCCAAATATAGCTTGTAAAACATAAAATACTCCAGCTGAAAGTATTATCGGATAGAATAAAAATGTAATACCCATTAACATATTTCCTATTGTAAGAAGGATAATATCATCCCTATCCCTTTTTATTTTATCAGTAATCAAACCTATTGGAACTGAAGATGATGCTCTTACAAAATAGTAAATTCCAATTCCAACTCCAACAACCTCAATCGCATTCATCCTTAATTTGTTAGAAAGATAAATTCCAACTAACGAAACTACAGCTGAATATAATCCCCAAGAAAAAATATCTGAACATGTCAAAAGCCAGATAACTTTATTTAATTCCATAACTTTTGCAATACTTCTCAAACGTTTCATTGTATTTATTTAACTATAGTATTAAACATAATATCAGAAAGTGAATCAAATTCTTACACTGACATAAACAAAATTAATCTATAGATTGAATGAATAAATTTTTACATCGACTACTCTTTTTATAAATTCAAAACTATCTAACTAAACTTACAATCACACCAGCAACCATGCTAGAAAACAAAAAATAGCCTGCATCAATTGCCAAAAGTCTAAATGATTTTCCTGCAAACATATAATTTGCAACAAAAGCTGGAGCAATAAATCCTGCCCACATTAAAGCTCCTAAGAATAATCCATCTGCAGCTGTCAATGTTCCAGTATAATGAACCAAAAATGAAAAAACTACCCCCATAACTAAAGCTGTTAATGCAGTAAACAAGTACCCTATTCCAGGACCTTTATTCATTTCTTCCATATTTATACCTGTTTCTTTCATCCACATGTTAGCAAACAATATTTTTGAATACCAAATAAAACCAATAACCATGCTTGAAATGGCGACTAGAACTGCTGCAACAAAATTTATCTGCATAATAAAAGAAACTAAGAAATAATATATAAATTTTATAGGAAATTATTATTTATATAAAGATTAATTAAACTACTTGTCGAGAAATTTAATATTATGTTGCGTGAAACATTTAATAAATTAGTTACGTAACAAATTTGTGTATATGCGATTAATTTTATATAGTAAATATGAGGTTTACATAAAAATTAGTTTTTAGTCATGAATAATGAAAGAATACAAATTGAATGATAGATTATCTATTCCTGCGTTAGGATTTGGAACATGGCAAATCACAGGTAAAACTTGTACAGAAGCTGTGAAGACTGCTTTAGAAATAGGATATCGCCACATTGACACTGCAGAATCATACGGTAATCAAACTAAAATTATGAAAGCTTTAAAAGAAAGCACAGTAAAAAGAGAAGAAATTTTTTTAACTTCTAAGCTGTGGAAAACACATCTTCATAAAAATGAAGCATATGAATCAGGGAAAAGAATATTAGACGAACTTGGTGTAGATTATCTTGATTTATTTTTAATACATTGGCCCATTAGGTCTGTCCCAATTATGGAAACTTTAGAGTCGTTATTTGAACTTAAAAGTAATGGGTATATAAAAGAGTGGGGGGTGTCTAATTTTACGATTCATCATCTTGAAGATATTATTGCAAGAGGAGTAGAAATTCCTCTAAATCAAGTTGAATTCCATCCATCATTAAACCAGAAAGAACTAAAAGATTTTTGTGATCAACATAATATCCAATTAACAGCGTATTCGCCAATTGCACAAGGTGCGGATTTAAAGCTCCCAGAAATACAGAAAATTGCCAAAGCCCATAACAGAAGCGAGTCTCAAGTGATTTTAAATTGGCTAATACAAAAAGGACTAGTTGCAATTCCTAAAGCAACCTCAAGAGAACATATTGAAGATAATTTTAAATGTACTGAGTGGGAACTTACAAAAGAAGAATTTAATGAGGTAGATAATTTGAATACAAATAACAGAATGATTATTGCTTCTTGGTCAGATTTTGATTATTAAGATTACAAGATTACTTTTTAACTAATAAATTATGGATGAGAATTGGGATCGATTGCCAAATGATGAAATAATAGAAAAAACTGCTGATGAAATGCGTAAAAGAAATTTTGAAGTAGATGTAGTAAATAACAGAGTAGAAGCATTACAAAAACTACTTAGCATAATTTCAGACGGATCTAGTGTTATGAATGGATCATCAACGACTCTACAAGAAATAGGGTTTATAGATTATTTAAAAAACAATCCAGATAAATGGACTAATTTACATATTCCAATTTTAAAGGAAAAGGATGTGGCAAAAGGTGTAGATCTTAGAAGACAGTCTTTACTTGCAGATTATTTTTTAGCGAGTGCAAATGCTATAAGTGAAGAGGGGGTTCTGTTCGCAGTAGATCAAACTGGAACCAGAACAGGGGCATTTCCATTTGCTGCAAAACATTTAGTTCTTGTTGTTGGTATAAATAAAGTTTCAAAAGATTTTGAAACTTCAATGAGAAGAATAAGGGAGTATGTTCTACCAAAGGAAAACGAAAGAGCATTAAAAGCTTATGGAACTGGAAGTTCCATTGGGAAATGGGCAATAATCGAGAAGGAAAAAATACCAGGCAGGATAAAAGTTATTTTGGTTAAAGAAAAACTTGGATTTTAATCTCTTCAACAATATTACCTTGTTACCTGAAAACTTTGAACTTCTTTTAGTAAGTCTTTTGCTTTATCATCTGTTTCAAAATGTCTTCTGACTGGCTGTAAAAGTTGGTCTAAATATTCGATAACAGCATTCTTCAGATCAAGAGGGAAGAGTGATTTTTCAGAAAAAGCAGTTTCTAATTCTTCGTAAGTTTTGTAAGTTACATCCCCTCCAAATTGTAGATCTCTTTGTACTTGAAATCCATCTTTCAGAAAGTCTTCAAACCCTTTTAAGTGATGCGCTTCAAAAATTATCTGTTTGCAGTATGCCAAGATAGGATTTTCTTCGACTTCACCTTCTGGACAGTAAGCTTTGATTATCTTACTATTAATATCTTCTTTTGTATCTGTCATAAAGATTGCAGTCTCGGGTTTTGACTTAGACATTTTCATAGAGATTTGTCGCTCTGAAGTCGTAATTCCAAGCAAAAGGGATCCGTTGTCCTCTAAAGTCATATCAGTATTAAAATATTTAACCTTTTGACCTTTAACTAAATGTACTATTCTGTTATCTACAGAATCTAATGGTTTTATTTGAACAGAGGTGTCATCACCCACTGTTTCTATTGTAATATGAATATTTTCTAAGACCTCTTCATAATCAGGTTTCATTTTTTCTTCAGGAATAATATATGTTAACTTATCAACTGGTTTCTGTAACCCTTGTAGCATCCCCTGACTAACAATTACAGGCTTCCAGAATCCTAATTCAGGTCCGATCTCTCTTGCTAAAACATTAACTTTTTTCTGATCTAATCCAAGTTGTGTAACCTGACATTTCATCACTTTAAAAATATCAGTAACTTGCATGCATGGGTAAATTATCTGTGCAGCTGTCAAATCATCAGATTCGCTTCTCCCCATTATCTCTGTAGTCCTTAAAACTCTTTTCAAAGTTGCAGACTTGGCAACTTTCATTACTGTTTCCCAGTACTCTGGCTTAACTGTAAAATCAGAAGTCCATAAAAACTCTGTATGATCTAAATCCATTCCACTAGCTCTCCAAATTTCAATAAAATATTCACCAACCTTCTTGATTTTTTCTAGATCTCCACCCATTTTATTATTCAAATATCCAAACCAGTCGGCGACCCACATTCGGAATGTGAAGCCGGCTTTGATCATTTTATTAGTATTGATTGCCCTTATTATTCCTTGTGCTATATGCATTTGTCCTGAAGGTTCAAAGCCATCATAAGTGTAAAGTGGGTCGCCACTCGTCAAAATTCCCGGCAACTCATCCTCTCCTATAATTTCGCCCCCATCTTTTGCAATTGATTTTATTAAATCTATTCTTTCTTGAAGTTCTGGTGTCATATCTACTATTCCAGCATTTCTCATCAATTTATTAATCTGTTCTTCTGCTAAAACATCTAACAAAGATTTTCCAATTAAAGAATCATCACCTTCTAAAATCATTATTCCATCATGATCTGAACTCAAACCTATTTCATCTTCAGCTAAAATCATACATGTCGATTCAATCCCTCTTAAATTCTTTGGATTTAATACTATTTCCTCTCCCTTCATAATTTTATAACCAGGAATTATATTACCTTGATCTAAAAATGGAACCAATTGTCCAACCTCAACATTTGGTGCACCTGTTATAACATCTCTTTCACCTGAACCAGTATCAACTTTTGTAATAATAAGTCTATCAGCATTAGGATGCTTGTTAATCTCTATAATTTTTACAATTTTAATTGGATTTAAAAGTGTTTTTATTTCTTCTTTGGTCATAATAACTGGATAATAAATCTACTGGATTATATAAACAAATTTAAGTAAGCACAATTTAAAAAGAAGATTTATCCTTCAAGTTCTACGAAATATTTAGACAAAAATTCTATTATCTTATCTAAAATCTCGAATTTCTCACTATAACTTAATTCTAAAACTAATTTATGATTACCATTTCTTCTTAATCCATTTTCAATTATTTCTCTGGTATCTTGTAAAGATTTCATTATTTCATTTTCTGCCCTTATTGTTCCAGCTTGATCATCATTTCCCATTTCTATTCCTAAGGCACCAAAAAGATGTGAGAGAGTATGGTATTTATTATTTGCCTTCAAATCTTCTATCTCAACGATTTGTTTGAAATAGACATATAAGAATTCATGAAGTGGGTTATTACCATCTTCATAAGAAGAAAAAGCTTTATGGAAAAATTTTACAACTGTTAATATGTCAGGATTACTTGAAATAAATTGTTCAAAAAAATCTAAAGCTTTTTTAAGTGAATTCTTGTAAAAAGAAATATATTCCTGATTTAAATCCAAATTATTCTGTGTTGCTAGACCCATAAATATTTATTTTTAATAAGATTATTTCCAATTATATTGACCAGGATTATGCTTTATATTTTCAACCTCCCTATAAACATCTTGTAGTAAAATCACAGTAAGAAGTACCGATGTTATACTTGCTGCAATAGCAATCCAACCATAGGTTTTACCAGTGGCAGCATTAACTAAAATTACAGCATTTGCGATCCAGGTAAACAAAAGCCAAATTGAAGTAGAATGATAAATTTCGTATGAATTTTGAACTAAACTTAATAAATTTCTATTAGCGAGTCTTACAACAAGAGTCGGTTTTATATGAGTATTATGTAAATATACTGCTCTAATTATTGTTGCGGAAAAGAATAATGCTACTAAAGAAAACATTATTAGGTCTGAATATGAAGTTATTGTTGACACATCTTCAAAGTTCAAAGCTGTTCCATAGGAGAAAATATTATTTGTATATTCTTTTATTGATATTGGGATATTGAAAAGCTGTATAGCAAAAATAATTCCAGCGAATTTGCCTATTACCATTATTGCTGCTGGTAAAAGTGAGTTATCTACTAACTTTACAAGCGACTTAGACATTTATTTTCTACTTTAGAATTAAGTGATTATAAGCTTGAAACAGCATGTGCCAAACTAGATTTGTATCTAGCAGCAGTATTCTTATGTAATACTTTTGTTTTTAATGCTTTATCAATTGCTTTTTGTGCAGAAGGAAGAAGACTTGTAGCTTCTTTCTTGTTTCCAGCGGCAACTGCCTTTAAAACTTCTTTTCTAGCCTCTTTATAGTCTCTTTTTCTTCGTAGATTAATAACACTTCTTCGTTGTGTAACTCTTATTGCTTTTTTTGCTGAACTTGTATTTGCCATAAACTATTAAATGATTATTAAGTCGGTTATAATTTTAACAGACTTTACGAATAAAGAAAAGAGCTTAACTGTTATATATATTTTAGCTTTACAATCCTTTGTATGACAATTTTTGAACATTTTAAAAACTTTGACTTTCTTTTTGATTCTCACGCTCATTTAAACACTGGGAATTATGAGAATAATTTAGATGAAGTTATTAAGAGGGCAAAAGATAATGGAGTAGAGAAAATTTTCGATATAGGAGTTGATTTAAAAAGTTCAATAAAAGCAGTTGAGAAAGGAGCGACGGATTCATCCGTCGCTCCTTTCGTTGGTATTGACCCAGAAGTTTTTGAACCCGGCTCGGAAATGTTTATTGGCTTCGATATAGGCGATTTATGGTTTGAAGAGCAAAAAGAATCCCTAAGAAAACTCATTTCTAATAATTATAAAATAGTAAAAGGAATTGGTGAAACAGGCATGGATTATTACCATATTGATAAATTAAATGTTGAAGATTTTGAAAAGAGTGCAGTGCTACAAAAAAGATTGTTTATAGATCATTTAGAGATAGCTGAAGAATTTAGATTACCGGTTTCTATCCATTCCCGAGGTTGTGAAAAATTATGTTTAATTATTGTAAAAAATTCTCCAAAGGTAAAAGGAATATTTCATTCTTATACTGGAGATTATGATACTGCTGTAAAGATTTTAGAATCTGGGTGGGGCTTGGGGGTTAACGGAATTATTACTTTTAAGAATTCAGAACCTTTAAGGGCAGTATATAGAAAGATTTTAGGCCAAATCCCCCAAGCCCCTGAAGAAATTACTCCGAAATATTTTTATTCGAAAGGAATATTTTTTGAAACCGACTCCCCTTATCTTTCACCAGAAGGAAAAAGAGGCGAACGAAACGAACCAGCAAATGTCAAAATCGTATATGATTATTTCCGAAATATGCTCAGTAAAAGTGACCATTGATTCATAATATATTTAGGGGATATAATCCAGTATAAATTCTTACTAAATAATATATGGATCAAATTAAAACCGAGGAGGGATTTACAGAAGAAGAGATAAGAGAAAATGTTGGAGAACCAGACTCTTATCAATTCCAAGGTATAGGATATTTCATTCATCAAGGATTAGTTTATGATGCATCAAGATCCTTAAAATACCAAATTGAGAAGATTTTTAAAGATAAAGTTTCGCAAGAAGAATTATTAAAAAATCCAAAACTCACTTTAGTCTATATAGGACGATCTGTAGATCTTTGTAATTACATAATAAGCAACTCTAACTCTGATCCTTTTGAAAAACTTCATACTAGAGCTCAAACTCTTGAAAATTGTAGTGTTTGTATGAATAAGATATACAGTATCTTTAAAAATATAATAGCCATGGAAGAAAGTTATAAAGCAACATTTGAAGAATTTTTGGCCCACTATGCTGAAGTTTATAAAAATTTAGAAATCATGCAAGCTAATTTAAATAACGATATTGATGATGAATCTAGTGAAACTTTAGAAAAGAGTTTTATATAATTAACTATTGGCCTCGGGATCCAAAAATTCAAAAGAATATCTTCCATCAACTACATCTCCAACTAATTTCGGATTTTCAACCACTCCTGCAACAAAATTAGCTGATTATAGGATGTAGATTCCTATTTGACAACATTCTTTGTATAATTACCTCATCTAATAACTAAATTTATGGAACCACAAACGATAGAAGAAGAACAAGATTCGAAAAATAAGCTAAAAATCGCATATATCATTCCAAGATTTTATCCGTTCAAAGGTGGAGCAGAGCAGAATATTTATGCACTAGCTTCTAGAATGGCAAAGGAAGGGCATGATGTCACTGTAATTACTACTGATGTAAAATACCGAAATGAAGTTCTTCCAAAGGAAGAAATGCTTGATGGTATGAAAATTATAAGACATCATGCCCTTAACGAGGCTTTATATGCAGGATTTTATCCAGAGCTTTTCTTTTATCTTCTAGAAAATCATTTTGATATAATCCACGTTTCTGGAATCGGATTTATTTGGAGGGAATTTTGTTTGATTTTTAAGAAAATCTTCTCAAGGAAAACAAAATTCCTTGCAACACCACAAGGCAAGTTTATGGCGTTAGGTGACAGAAAAGGTTTTAGGGGATTTGCCAGAAAAACTTATACCTCAGTACTAAAATTATTCTTAGATTGGCTTTTTGATGTATTTATTCAAGTTAATCCAAAGCAGAAAACCTGGATGGTTAAAGACTATAATATTAAAAGTGATAAAGTAAGATTGATTCCAAATGGAATCGATGAAAATTATCTTGAAAAAACTCTTGTTGAACATACTAAGGAAGAAAAGGTGGTAATTACATATATGAATAGAATGGAGTACTATAAAGGAATTCAGGATGTAGTTAACTCCATCCACAATATTCTAACCACAGATGAATATAAGAATAAATTAAATAAACTTCCTGAATTCGAGTTTAGGATTATGGGAAGACCAGGAAGCTATACTGCAAAATTAAAGGAATTAGTAGCAAACTTACAATTAGAAGATCATATTGAATTTGTATTTGCACCAACTGATGAAGAAAGAGATAGGATTTTTTATGAAGAGTCTCAAATTAATATTCTTCCAAGCAAGTGGGAAGCAACCGGAATTACTTTATTAGAAGCTATGGCAAAAGGAAACGCACTTGTTACAACTTATCAAAATGAAGCTGCATATTTAATAATCAAAGAAGGTTTGAATGGGTTTATTTATAACTTTGGAGATATTGGAGCACTTTCTAAAATATTATTTGAACTTCTTTCTGATTATAAACTTAGACAATCGATGAGAGAGTACAATCTCGTATTCGCTAAAAACTTCACATGGGAGTCGGTATTCCCTAACTATGTTAAACTTATTGATGAACTTACAAATAATTAAATAAAATTACCAAAAATGATAGAAGTCGAAAAAAGAGTTTTGCTATCTAAAAATGAAGCAGAATCTTTCGTTAAAAAACTTAATTTGAGCAAATATAAAGTTAAAGAATTTAAAAGATTTACAATGATTTACATTGATTATGCAGATTTTACTCCAAATCCTGATAATCCAATTGATTTAAGAGTTAGGACAACAAAAGATTCTGCTAAACTAACTGTAAAGTATGGAAGCTGGCATTCCGACTCTGGGAGACAAGAATATGAGGTTGAATTCACAAAAGAGAGTATCAAAGAATTATTTTCAATTCTTTTAATATTAGGATTTAAATATTTTGTCATAACTTATATAACTAGGAAGGAATATCATTTTGAAGATTTTGTTATTACAATTGATGAATATCATCATAACAAAGAATGTTTAATGGAGGTTGAACTTTTAGCAAAAGATGAAGATGAAGCGAAAATTTTCGAGCAGAAAATTTTCGCCTTCTTGAATAAATATAATTTAAAATATTTAGAGAAAGATGAGATGATAAATTTCGTTCAGAAACTAAATGATATTAAAGATACAAGAGTTGATTTAACAAAAACTAAAATTGATGATTGGTACGAAAAATGGAAAGATTTTATTTATTGTAAGATTTAAATATGAGTAGATACAAAAAATTATTCAAAGAAATGGTTGAGAAAAATCCTGAAGTTTTTACTGAATTTAAAGAAATTCATGATAAATACGAAAAAGATAATAATAAATATCGAGAAGAATTTAATAGAATTGGCGAACCCGTTGTGGAATTAATTGATCAATATATTGATGATTTATGCAGAACTTCAGAAGGAGCAGGTTATGGGATGAATAGTACTAAACTTCCAGACTTATTCAGAACAGAAGTCAGAAAAGAATTCCCTTCAATCGATGATGTTGGAATCGAAGTAGAGTATAATTAATTTGTGAAAAGGCTAAAGAAACTAAAATCACATTTAAATGAATTGTATGGAGATTATGATTTTAGCGAACTATATGGAATATTAGAGCGACTTCCCGATGAAGATAAAAACAATACTGACTGGTATAAGCATTTCAATCTTTACGTTACATATCCCGACAGTTTTCAAAAAGATAGAAAAAGGAATTTTTCTACATTAAAAGATCAATTAAAAAGAATTAAGTCTTCAGGATTTACAGGTATACATGTTCTCCCATTCCTAGATTCTCCTTTGGTAGACGCTGGATTTGATGTAAGAAATTATGAAAAAATAAGAAGTGACCTTGGTAGTGAAGAAGATTTTGATGAATTTTTAAGAGAAGCGAAAAAACTGAAAATTAAAGTTTTTATGGATATGATTTTAAATCATGTTTCGTATCAGCATACCTGGTTTCAACAAGCAGTTAAAGGAAATGAAGATTATCGGGAATTCTTCTATGCTTTCAAAGAAAAACCGACTTTATTAGGAAAGAGCCAAGACACAAGTGGTCATTTTGTAAAATATAAGTTAGGAAAAAGAATTATAGACATTAGATTAATATTTCCTGAACTTTCAAGTTCACTGCCTAACTTTTATAAAGGAGATGATGGCTATTATTATTTTCATACATTTTATCCTGAACAGATTGATTTAAATTGGAGTAATCCAAAAGTATTTATAGAGCTTTCAAAAATTTTAATTTATTGGGCAAAGAAAGGTGTAAGCTTTAGGTTGGATGCCATACCGTTTATTGGAAAGAACTTTAAACTTGAAATTTTTGAAAGCTCTCCAAGTGCTCATAAAATTATTCAAGCCCTAAATATTATTATTACAGGAATTAATCCTGATGCAGTATTTTTATCTGAATCTTATCAGCCAATTGAAAAAGTAATGCATTATTTTGGGGATAATAAAAATTCAGAATCAAAACTTGCCTATGATTTTAAAATGATGAATGTTTTATGGGAAGTATTAATAACTAGGAATTTCGGTAAACTAAAAGAATACCTTCAGTTAAAAAAGACTTTTACTCTTCCAGAAGACGCACAATGGGTAACTCTTTTAAGAAATCATGATGAACTTAGTCTTGAATATGCAGATGAAAATGCTAGAAAAATAATCTTAAAAGAATTAACACCTAAAGGAATGGATTTTAAAAAAGGGTATGGAATTTCTGGGAGAACAGCTTCATTCTTGGGTGATAAAAGATTAATCTCAGCTTATGCTTTACTTTGTTCACTCCCGGGATGTCCTGCCTTAATTTATGGTGACGAAATTGGGAAAAAGAATGATATTGAAAACTTGAAAAAGCTTCAGAAAAGGAAAGAAGAAACTATTGGGAAAATTATTGTTGATTCAAGAGATATAAATCGAGGAGTAATTGAAAGTGGTGATTTGAACATGGAAAAAAATATTAAATTACAGAAAGCTATTTCTGATATTTTTAACCTAAGATTAAAATTTCCTGAAATGTATACACTAGATCCTATAGTTGAAAACACATTGGATAATTCTATTCATTTGAAATATGAATTACAGGATAAGAAAGAGCTACACTGCATTATGAATTTAAGCGATGAAATACTTGAATTAAATTTTGATTATTCCAAGGTACTTTTAAAGGTTAATGATGTTAAAATTGACGGCAATAATATTTATTTATCGAAAGATTCTGTTATCTGGATTTTATGCTGACATTAATTGGAACACCTTTGGGCAATATTGAAGATATTTCTATAAGACAGTTAAAAACTTTATTTTCATTTGAAATTATCTTAGCGGAAGATACAAGAAGCTACATTAAGTTAAGAAACATTCTTTCTGAAAGATTTTCAGAGATTATCAGCGGATTAGGTCTTGATACTAATCATCGACCTGAACTAATTTCATATAGAGAGCAGAATCATAATAAAGTTTTACCTCAAATATTAGAATTATTAAAAGAAGAAAAGAAATTAGGTTTAATCACAGATGCAGGGATGCCTACAATTTCAGATCCTGGATATAAATTGGTAGATGAAGTTTTGAAAGCGGGTTTTGAGGTTGATGTGATTCCTGGAGCTACTGCAATTGAAACAGCTCTTGCGATTTCAGGACTACCAACTGATAGATTCACATTCTTAGGGTTTTTACCTAGAACCAAATCTAAAATCCAGAAACTTTTACCTCAAAACCCGCAAAACACAATAATAATTTATGAGTCTCCTTTTAGAGTTATAAAAACTCTTGAAATAATTTCTGAAGTTTATCCAGATGCAGAGATTGCTGCTTGCAATGATCTGACAAAAAAATTTCAGAAAGTCTGGAGAGGAAATATTAAAGAGGTGATTATTGAACTCAAAAAAATAAAAGTACAGGGGGAATGGGTTTTAGTACTAAAGTGTTACTGATTAATATCTGATTAATGTTTATCTTCGGTATTATATCTACTTAAAACCATAGCAATAAATCGAGCATAATATATATTTCCGTCTTTTCTTTTAGCAAAATCATATTGTCCTATTTCTTTATCTGTCAGATTTACTGAACCAACGGCTTTATAAATTGCATCAGTAAGTTCAGAAAAAGTCATTCCTAGTATTTTTTGATCTACAGATTGAATATTTAAAATATGCAATATTGTATCTTCAAGATCATGTCCTTCTTCTGTTGTTGTAAACTTCAAGGTATTTGTAATTCCAGGAATTTCTAAATTAATTTCTAGTCCAACTGGTAAATTCTTATCCTTTTCTAGTTTTTCAATCATATTAGAAAAATAAAAAAGATATAATAATTTAGTTTCAAATAATTAGTTGACGATGTCAACTCTATAGCTCAAAGCTTCAGCAATATGTTTTTCTTCAACTTTTTTTAAACCTTCTAAGTCGGCAATTGTTCGGGCAACCCGAAGAATTCTAAAATATGATCTTGCTGATAAATTCATTTTCCTTACAGCCATATCTAACAATTGCCGAGAAGATAAATCTAATTCTATATATTTGAAAATATCTTTTTGCTTAATTTCTGAATTAGAAAAGATATTTTCATTTTCAAACCTTCTTAATTGAATCTCTTTGGCTTTTTTAACTCTAACTTTAATTTTCTCAGAACATTCAGATTCCTTATTTTCAAATAACTTATTATTTTCAACTTTTGGTACATTTATTAAAAGATCTATTCTATCCAAAATTGGTCCTGAAATTCTTTTTTGATATTTGATAACTTCACCTTGAGTACAAGTACAATGCCTTATTGGGTCACCTCTGTAACCACATTTGCATGGGTTCATTGCTGCAACTAAAGTAAAGCTTGCCGGAAAAGTTAAAGAAGCAGAGGCTCTAGAAATTGTTACAACTTTATCTTCTAAAGGCTGTCTTAAAGCTTCTAAAGATTGAGAAGTAAACTCTGGAAATTCATCTAAAAATAAAATACCTCGATGAGCTAAAGATATTTCTCCAGGGCGGGGGATTGCTCCCCCGCCCACAAGAGCTACTTGAGAAGAAGTATGATGCGGCGACCTGAAAGGTCGCCGCAAAACCAATGGAGAATCTTTTAAAGTCATTCCCGCAACACTATATATTCTTGTAACTTCAAGTGATTCTTCCAATGTCATATCAGGTAGAATTGAAGGAAGACATTTAGAAAGTAAAGTTTTTCCAGAACCTGGAACTCCAGAAAGCAAAATATTATGACCACCTGCTGCAGCAATTTCCATGGCTCTTTTGGCATGTTCTTGACCTTTAACTTGTGCAAAGTCATATTCGTAATTTTCAATAACATTAGAATCAAGATCTTTTACTTTTGGTTTTATTCTAATAATTCCGCTGAAATGAGCAATTAATTCACTAAGAGTTTCGACTGGATAAATTTTTATTCCATCAACAAGACTTGCTTCATCAGCATTCTCAAATGGTATATACACTTCTTCGAAACCAAGATTTTTTATATGATCAACAATAGGTAAAATTCCATGAACAGGCCTAAGCCTTCCATCCAAAGCTAATTCACCAATAAAAAGTTTCTTTTCTGTATCAATTTTTATCTGTTCCGAAGCAATTAAATATCCAATAGCTAATGGAAGGTCATAACTAGGACCTGTTTTTATTAATTCGGCGGGAGCTAAATTCATTATAATCTGCATAGGTATAAAGCTCCCGCCAGAATTTTTAATCGCCGAAGGGATTCTATCTTTAGCTTCTTGTATTGACTTATCTGCAAGGCCTACAATAGAGAAGAAGTTTGTACCTTTTCGATAATCAACTTCAACTTCTACAATTTTACAGTCTAGACCTAAGAGAGTAGCGGTATATAATTTTGCCAACATGAAGCAATTTTATGAAAGATTTCTTACAAAGTTCTGACAATTTTAACTCTCTATATTTAATAAATAGCACCTGATTTCCTCAATTAATGAGCTCAACTTATCCGAATTTAAATTGAAATCCCAATAATAATCTATTATTTTTTTATAAGTTCATCGCTTAAATAATTCTTGAATAAACAATAATCATAAAATGAATATCCATCTTCGTATAACTCTGGCATCGTAAATCTTTTTCCAGGATAATGTAAATAGCATCCTTCAAGACAGTACCATAACAAACTTAAGATTCCTCTGTAATCTTCATATAAATAATAACCAACGGCTTGATCAACAGAAATATTTAAATCTGTTATCTTTACAATCCATTGATTTAAAGGATGTGTTAAATTATGAACTAACACATTTTCTGGTTTTAAATCTCTATGTGCCATGTGATTACTATGCAAATATCTAATTCCTTCAATTACCTGACTTAAAATAAAAAACATTCTTTCAGGGTCAATAACTATTTTTTGAAGGTTAGACTCCATCAATGGATAAAATTCAACTGTCTTTACTTTATTTCTAAGCCTACCTTTTATTTTAGCTTGAAAAACATCTAGTACCGTAAGAATATTTGGGTGCTCTAGTGTATAAGCAAGATTATTTTCACCATTAGCACGATTAACAATTCTCATTGCAACTGTTCTACCATTTCTGGGAATAGTATATTCATAAACACTACTAAAATAACCTGATCCGATTTTATTTGCCGTACTTAAGTTTATTTTCTCCATTTTAAAAACTTAGCGTTGGGTCTCGATCGATTTGATCAAAATCTTTTAAATAAATATTTTCTGAAGGATTATGTTTTATTTCTGAAATTTTTGAAAGCTTAACATTCGCAGCAACTGCAATCATAGCTGCATTATCTCCAGTCAATTTCTTTGAATATGGGAATCGCATTTTAATATTATTTTCTTTACAAATTACCCTAAATTCAGATCTCAATCTTGAACTAGCTATAACGCCGCCGCCAAGCCAAAGTTCTTTAGGTTGGTATTTCTGAATTGCTTTTCGAAGCTTGAACTTAAGCTGTTCAAGGGCGGCGGCTTCAAATACTACACACAAATCCATAATTTGTTCTTTTGTTAATCCGCCTTTTGATTTATCAGAATACAATCCTTCGATTTCTTCTTTGTGGCTTATAGTTTTGTTTAACAATTTCTCTACTAATTGCTTAAATGCTGTTTTTACTCCTGAATAACTGAAGTTTAAGTCACCAGATCTAATCATCGCTATCGGCAACATATATTCTGCTTTTGTATTTTTATTTGTACACTTTACTGAAGTACTTAGATTATCTTTAACAATTTCAATTTTCATATTTTTTCTTTGTCTTTTTGCAAATTCAGTAATAATCGGACCTGCAGGATATCCAAGTCCTAAAATCCTTCCGCATTTATCATAAGCTTCTCCACATGAATCGTCTAAAGTTTCCCCTAGTTTTTCATATTCACCCCAGTTTTTTACAAGAATTAATTCAGTATGGCTTCCAGAAACTAAAAAACCTAATGTTGGAAATTGCTGATCATTAACTTTGGTTTCAAAATCTAACTCTTTTAATTCTGATTTTCTCTCGGCGAAAGCTGAAAGAAGATGTCCTTCCATGTGATTTATTAAAATAAGTGGTTTATTATATTCAACACTCAAAGCTTTCGCCTTTTTAACTCCAATTTCTAAAGCTATTGCCAATCCTGGACCAATAGTTACTGCAACAGCATCAATATCCTTCATTTCTAAACCGGCTCTTTTCAAAGCTTCAATAACAACATTATCTATTCTTTCTGCATGTGCTAATCTTGCAAGATTAGGCACAACACCTCCATATTTTTTATGAAATTCCATTTGAGATGGCTGGACATTTGAAAGTACAGTAAAACCTCGGACAACTGAAGCCGATGTTTCATCACAAGATGTATCTATTCCTAGTGTTAAAAAGTCTTTATGCATGGGTGTATTATAGCATTTACTGCCCCAATAAATCATCTAAAGTAGCTGTAGGCTCTTCTTTGGAAGGTAAAAGATTCAAGTAATTTCCCGTATTACAAAATAAAGCAATCATCTGTTCAAATGCATCTATCATAAACCTATTATCTATACCTAAAAAATTATAATCTATATTAAAAAGGCTTAATCTCTGGGAAATTCTGAATATCATCTCTTCGCAGCACTGTATTTCAAAATCAGTTGAAAAATAATAATCACCACCATGAATATTTAATTCCATTTCTATATTTTTAATTTTTTGTTTTCCTCTTTCAGTTAAATGAAAAGTTTTTAACTCCCCGTCTTCAGTCGGATTATCGTATTCTATATAGCCATCTCTAACAAAAATGTCTAATCTGGAAAAGAAATTTCTTATAGCTAAAGATTCTCTTTCGATTTGAATTTCTGAAGGTTGAATTTTAGGAATCGTGGGAAGTCTTATTCCTTTATATTTTTTATAAAAAAGTTTATCCATTAATGAGTTCTAAAATATCATCTGGATACTTATAGACATGATCACTCCTATCTTTTTCAATTAAAGTATAGCTAATATCTTTCAAAAATGATTTTAGAAGATCAATTGATCCATAAGGATCTTTGGAGTTTTGAATTACTGTAATTGGAGCTGATATAGACTTTAGATTCTGATAATATTCATTTTGCTCTTCTTTATTGAAACCATTTACAGGAATGCCAAGAAGAATTATCTTTTTTATTTTATCTTTATACTCAGAAATCAGCTTTACAACCACATAAGTCCCAATTGACTTACCTATCAAAATTAGCTCGTCATTTGAATCAATATGTGATTTAACTTTTTCAGCTTCAGCATCCCAACCAATCGGTTCACTTTCATTTTTCCAATGATTCCATTGATGAAAATAGACATTACAGCCGGAGTTATAAAGTGAAGAAGTAATCATTTGACCTTCTTCTTTATTTTTAATTGAGCTACCTGGAAGATATATTATTTTCACTCTTAAAAAGTCAAATCAAATACGACCTCTGGTTTTGACTTCAAATCAGAATACCTTATCCATTTTGGATCTATCACAAACCATCTTTCATCTGGTAAATCAGCATAAACTTTCGATCCTGGATTTTTTGTAATATGAATATTTTTAATTCTTTCAACATCATCTCCTTGAACTACATGTGCTTCACCTTCAAATTGAATTGTTATAAATTCATTAAAATCCCAACCTAAAACAAATGATACTTTTGGATTTTTCATAAGATAAGAATATTTTCGAGTCTTATCTGAAGTTCCAAATATTATCTTTAAATCATCAGTCTCAGAAAATGCTAAAACAGCAGAAGTCGGTTGGTCACCATTCACTGTTGAAACAACACAAAGATCATGTGATTTTAGAAAATCTTTTATTAACTGAATCTGATCAGCCCTATCCATATATTTAAATGTAATAAATGAACTTTATTTATTATATAGTTCTTCAACCATATCCCAGTTAATAACATTCCAGAAAGCATCAATATATTCCGGTCTTCTATTTTGATATTTCAAATAATAAGCATGTTCCCAAACATCAAGTCCCATAACAGATTTATGATCATGTAGCAAAGTACTATCCTGATTAGGAAGTTGGTGTAAATGAAAATTTCCTTCATTATCAGCACCTATCATTACCCATCCACTCCCAAAAAGAGTAGATGCTTGTTTTACAAATTCCTCTTTAAAACTATTGAAGTCACCCCAAACTTTATTAATCTCTTCGGCAACTCTTCCAATCGGTTCTTTTGAACCATCTTTGCTTAAAATCTGCCAGAATAATGAATGATTGTAATGTCCGCCACCATTATTCCTAACAGCAGTTCTTATATCTTCGGGAACCGAATCTAAATCCACTAAAAGCTCTTCGATAGTTTTTGACTGCAATTCTTCATGTCCTTCCAATGCAGCATTGAGTTTTTTAACATATCCTCCATGGTGCAAATCATGATGAATCTCCATAGTTTTAGCATCAATATATGGCTCTAGCGCGTCAAATGAGTATGGTAATTGAGGTAACTCGAACATATAGTATTTCCTTAAAAAGTAAACTATAAAAAGTATATCATAGTGAAGTTTTTGAGTCGTAACTTCAGTTTGACCTAAATTTAAATTACCACTATAGTGTTAAAATTTTGTAAAGATTAAAAATTTTTATGAACTTAATAACCAGAGATAAAAAATTCATGAATACAACAATCACCTTTAAAGTTGTTAAAGGTGATGTAACAACTGTAAAAACCCTAGATTCAATTGAAGCGGCTTTTGGTGAATTTGACAGAATTGTAAAACAATATACAAGGTTTGATGAAAACTCTGAACTTTCAAATTTAAATAGAAATAGTGGTAAATGGGTCAAAGTTTCAAGCGAGTTTTTTTGGCTCATAGAATATATGCTTAAACTTGCCAAAAAAACTCGCGGTGCATTCGACCCAACAGTAATAGATTTTCTTGAAGTCTATGGCTATGATAAAAACTATGACTTCTCAAAACTTAATAATCCAGAACTTGATAAATTAGTTGAAAAAATCAGTAAAACAAGAAAGTCATGGAAAGATGTTGAATTGAAGAAAAAGAGTAGCGAAGTAAAATTGGCAAAGGTCCAAAAAATTGACTTAGGTGGAGTAGGTAAAGGATATGCAATAGATTGTGCTTTTGAAAAATTAAAACAAGTTTCAGATAATTTTCTTATTGATGCTGGTGGAGATGTTAGAGCATCTGGCACTAATGAGAAGGGTGAATTATGGAAGGTTGGAATGAAAGATAGAGCAGGAGAAATTGAAGAATTAATCGGATATATCGAGCTTAATAATGAAGCCCTCGCATGCTCTGGATCATGGTCTAGAAGAGTGAAACAGTTCCACCATCTTATAAACCCAGCGACTGGAGTTCCTCAAAATTATTATCGGACAGTTTTTGTTCAAGCTCCTGATGGAATTACTTCAGATTCATGGGCAACTGCAGTTTTTGTTTCGGGAGAAAATGACTTAAAAATTCCTGAAAATATGAAGATATTCAAAATAACTAATTGAATCCTTTTTGGAAGTACAAACTATTTAATCTATAACCGCTCTTAAAAACAGTTTCTATAAAATAACTCTCACTAGATTCACCTAATTTCTTTCTTAACCTGCTAATCAAAGTATCAACTGCACCATAAGAAACATCACTGTTGTTATAAAAAACTTTACTTAAAATCTCATCCCTTGAATAAAGTCTTCCATTCGATTTTAAAAATAACAAAAGTAAATTGAATTCTAATTTCGTAAGATCTATCTGCAAGTCTTTTCTAAATACAACTTTTGAACACATATCAACTTTGAAATCTCCAACTTCAAATACTTCATTAAAGACTATATTTCTTGTTAGGGCTTTAATTTG
The DNA here is from genome assembly GCA_963700155.1 of uncultured bacterium. Classification (GTDB taxonomy): domain Bacteria; phylum Patescibacteriota; class Dojkabacteria; order J137; family J137. The sequence continues at coordinate 527,049 of OY969472.1, forward strand.
AGCTTCGAGAAGTTTTAACTCAATTGGCTTTTTATGGAAAAGATTTGTTCCACACTCATAACTTTCAATTTCATATTCTAAACTATAATTTTCTGCTGTCATAATTGTTGGAGTTTCTATTCCTATATTTCTTATTCGTTGAAGTAAAGATAGGCCAGTTCCCTTATCAAGATCCATATCAATGATTATTAAGTCGAATTTTTCTCTATCAAGAATTCTTAGAGTATCAAGAGCTGAATATCTAACATCAACTTTGAAGTTTTTAAGATTTAAGAATTTCTTAAGCAGAAAAACTAATTTAATATCATCATCTATTATTAAAATCTTTGCATTTTTTATTGATTTCATGCTTTGGATATTATCAAAGCAAAAAACCTTAAAACAATGTACTGCAATACAAAAATTATGAAATATTTATCTGATTATATAATTTTTAATAAAATCCAGAAATTTACCGTAATTTGTATAGATAAGATAAAGATTTGAGAATAAGAGAAGAGGAAAAACAAAAGAAGTTTCAACTAGTTTTCCAGTAGTTATTCTTAAGCTTTTTAATGGGGGAATTCCGAACCTATATGGGATTGGAAACAGCCAAGGTACACCTTCTTTAGTAAAAGTATCTAAGACTAAATGCGAAATTAAACCAAACATAAAAGCATTCCAAACTATATTTATGTCCACCAATAAGAATGTTCGCATATATTCTAAAATAAACTGTGCCAAGATGCCAAAAATTGCTAATCCTAAAATAGAATGCGAAATAGATCTATGAGCTCCAAAAAATGGATGGAGAATCTTCCCTATTAAAGTACCTGCTGGTAACTTTCTCCATAGTTTTCCTGTCGGCTGATCCAAATCCGGAGCAATTCCACCAATCATAGAAGCACCAATTGCAGTAAAAACCGTAGCAACACTTACTGTCGGTAAAGGTTGAGTTGCAATAACAAATGTTAGTGTTGTTAATGCTGCTAAATCGTGAGTTCTTCCTGTCATGAATTTATTTTATCATTTTCAACTTTTTCATTAATCTTTTTCATTCTATGTCTTATGAAAGGATTTATTGTTGATATGAATATTATTTCAATAATCAATGCCGAAACTGGTACAAGAATGATTACAGAAGATTCAATTACTGATAATCTCATATAGATTACTAGGCCTATTACAGCTGTTATAAGCACGGCCCTTCTTATTGAATTATAAAGAGATGGTGCATCATAATAACTTTTAAAAAACAACTTATCTAAAAACAAATGAAGGGCCGTGCAAAAACTTAAGATTGCTGCAAGAAATACTCCAAATGCAAGGTATGTAACGTTCGTTAAATACTGAAATATCAAACCTTTATCAACTATTCCTCTAATAACTTCATTTAGCTTATCCCAATCTCCGGGATTTATGGCATTAGAAGTAATAAGTTCGTTAATTTTATTCGCATCGAATGGCGAAAATTCTTTTAGAATATATATTAATATTAAGGTAAAGAATCCTCCTAAAATTGTAAAAATCAAAGCATTTTTCATTATCTGTTATATGAAATGATATACTTAATTGCGATAAAAGGTTTATTTAAAACTAGCAATATTATACATTTTAATAACGATTACATCTTAAAATATGGGAGAAAATCTTGGCTGTACATCAATTGGTATTAGAGGGTTAGGGTGTATTATTATGCTTCTTTTTTTAGGATGCTGTTTTTTAACTTTATATGTAATTATTAATAAACCAGTCACGTTATGGAATCCAGCTGTTGATATTTTAAACAATGGTTTTGTATATCCAAATTATCAAAAACAACTTTCTACTACAATAGAGAGTGAGATTATTTCACAAATTAAAACCGTAGGTGAAAATGATGTATATATTTCAAATGATCAATTAACTTATCTTTTACAAGAAAAGTTGCCTCAATTTAACGATTTGGTATTTAAATCAGAAGATGGAGTTTTGAAAGCCTATTGGAAATTAGATCAAGGAGAGAAGCCTATTTTCGGAGAAGCAGACATTCAAGTCTTTGATAAAAATAACTTAGTTATTACAAGATTAGGTACACCTGCAGTAAAATTTCCTAGCGTAATGTATCCTGCAATAAATAATTTATTAGCAATTTTTCTAAATCAAGACTTGGTAAAAAAACAATTCGAAAATTTTAAATTGAATGATAATCTAAGAATTGATGAAGTTAGTTTTCTAAAAGATAGGGTATATTTGAGTGTAAATGTAGATGTGAAAATATTTTAATATGATAAAAGCATTTGTTGGAAACGATACTTACGATAGTTATATAAAAGCAAAGACAGAGGCTGAAAAACTTTCGAAATTAAAAAACTCTGAAGTTAAAACTATAGAAGTTGATGAAATAAATGAAGTCAATAATTTTCTAGAGCAGATAGAAGGAATAGACATGTTTAATCAAGGTTCAGTGATTTTTGCTAAAAGATTGTTGAATAATAAAAAAATTTCTGAGTATTTAACAGATAATTTCAAATCATTAGATAACTTCGATATTGTTATCTGGCATGATAATAAACTAGACAGCAAATTAAGAATAGCAAAAGCACTAAAGAACAATGCTTCATTATTTATTTCCGATCTACCAAGAGAGAGAGAGTTTAACTATTGGATAAATGATCAATTTAAAATTGCAGGAATAAGATTATCAAGTAATCAATTAGAGTATATTTCTGAACACCTGGATAATGATAAATGGATAATACTAAATGAATTGGAAAAGATAAAACTTTACTTAAAATCCAAAAAACAAACCATTTTATCTGGCGGTGATTTAAAAATGCTTTTAGGTTTTAATATAAAAGGTGACATGTGGGGGTTTCTTGATGCTGTAGGGCAGAGAAATAAGAAAAAGTCTTTAGAAGAATTTGAAAAACTGGTTTTTTATGAAGATGTATCTCAACTTATACTCGCTATGCTATTAAGAGAATTTAAACTTTTATCACAAGTTATTTATGCTAAAGAGATGAACTTACAAACTAGTATTTTAGGGATAAATCCATACGTTTTGAAAAAAACTTTAACAAAAAGCAGATACTTTACTTTCAATGAAATAAAAAATTTTATAAAAAAACTCTTCGATTTGGATCTTGCCATTAAAAAGGGTGATATTGATGAAAAATTAGGTTTAACTTTATTTCTTTCAACACTATAAATTTTGATTTTTTAATCATCATCTTTAATGTAAAATGTCTTTATGTACAAAATTAATATGCGAAAAAAAATATTAATAAGCTTTATCTTTTTACAAGTTATTTTAATATTAGGCTCAGGTTTTGTAAGTGCTGATGATATTCAAAGCTTATCCACTCTTAATATTGACACTTCTATCACAGTAAAAGATACTACTGGTTTTGGAGATCCCACACAGATTATTGTTACTCCTGTTTTTATTAATAATGGAACAGAAGTAAACACAGATAAATGGGTTAGAGGTATTTATTATTACACTATCGATAAATTAGGATTTCAAAACATTCCTTTTCATTATTTAATTACAGAAGATGGTGGAGTTTTTAAAGGTAACAGCTCAGGTGATGAGAAAAAAATTAACATAGAAGGAATTGGCGATAATGCAGTTGTAGTTGGATATTTAAGTACAGATGAGGCGGGCGCTATAGCGCCCGCCTCAGAACAACCATTATCAAATCTGCTGCTAAATATAGCTAATCAAGATTCTATAAATCCTGAAAATATATCAGCAAGTGGAATAAATTTTATTAAAGATAGTTCAAGCAATACAATAACAATTCAAAAAGCTAAAGTTGGGAGTGAGTGGAGTATAGGTATTAATAAAATTGTAAATAATATTAAAAATAAGTATTCTCCAATTACAAAAAAATATAGCGTTGAAATAACTCAGGTTACATTACCAACAAACGAAATAACACCTGGTGATGAAGCTACAGTCTCGATTAAAATAAAAAATACTGGTAAGAATGGATTTTATAGTGGTGCTAATTCTGAAATACTTTTAACAAAAGATAATGGAATTTCCAGCAACTTCTATATAAATAATACATGGCTCAGCCAAACTCAAACTGGAATAATGTCAGATGGTATATCTCTTCTCCCAGGTGAAGAAAAAGGGTTTGATTTTAAAGTCAAAGCTCCACTGGCAACCGGAGATTATTCAGAAAACTTTATTTTGAAAACTGCAGGTGGAACTACTATAAAAAGTAACAAAAATATTGAGTTAAAAATTAAGTTAAAAAAAACTAATAAACAAATTATTGAGATAAAAACAAGCTATGATTATGTAAATGTAAGAAGCAAACCTTATGATTCAGCCCCTGTTTTAAGAAAAGTTACTGCAGGAGAAAGATATTTCCTTCTAGATCTAAATGAAGATACCCTTTGGGCAAAAATTGACTTAGGGGGTGGAGTAGAAGGTTACCTTCCCGCTTGGGATTTGAAATATATTTAATAAAATTCTAAATGCCAAAGGTAAAAATAATACTAATTATTGTTTTTGTGCTTTCTTTTTTTGTTAGTTTATTGCTTTTTCTAAAGTTTAATACTGTTGGATTTGAACAATCATTTAGGGCATATTTGGCATGGTATAACCCGACTGATGATAATTTAAAAAATTTCTATGATATTTCGACTAGTCAAAATTTTTTATCTTCATTAAATTTTGAAAATCAGACTTTTAAAAACGGGACTGAATTGTTTGATTTCTTAAGGAATGAACAAAAGACAAACAATTCAGTCCCCGCAGTAGCTAAAGATAATCGAGACAGCAAAGTTCCAATTCAATTTGATGAAGAGAATATTGACGATACAAACCTTCCTCAGAAAATTACTTATGTATCACCTGGAGTTCTTGGATACTATGTATATAATTATGATCTAGTAAGATTCTCTCCTGATAAAAATACTCTTGAAAGCAAATATTTAAATTTAAAAGAGAGTACTATTGATCCTATTTCAAAAAAGAATGTTACTGGTACAAAAGATTTAAAAACAGCAAAGACAGAAGTTAATAGTTATTTTAATAAACTTATAACTGATGTTGGCAATACAAACACATATGATGGCTTAACAAAAGAGAGTTTTAAAAAACTTGAAAACCACGAGGTTCTTGAAAATATTTCAGTTAATTCAATAAATTTTGTTGAAAAGAACTTTAAAGAAACTGAATTAAAAGATAACAAATTAATTATTGGAACGATAAATATTCACTTAGAAAACTGTTTTAAAGATTTTTCAGAAGATTTGAGTTTTTCTATCAATACCGGTGACATTCAAATTAATGACTTAAATGATTTTGTAAGTAACTTATGTAAAAAGCAATTCGTTAAAGTTAATGGGGTAATTACCGGAACTTGTACTGATTGTACTTATTATCCAGCTGATAAATGGCATGCTTTAAGATCTGACTATACTCCCAAAACTCAATTGATTGATTTCGCTCCGGGAGGACAATATATTAATACACAAGCATATAACGACTTTAAAGATTTATACAACGCAGCAAAAGCAGATGGAATATATATTTATGTAACTTCAGGCTATCGTTCTTACAATACTCAAGTTGCGACATATCAAGGCTGGGTAAACACTGAACTTGCTGCTGGTTATTCTTTGTCTGAGGCAGAAGCTATTGCTAATACTTATTCAGCTCTTCCTGGGTACTCAGAGCACCAGCTTGGAACAGCGTTAGATTTAAATGGAGCAGGATGTGAAATTTCTGATGGATATTGTTCAACAAACGAAACAATCTGGAACTGGCTTGCGGAAAATGCTTATAAATATGGGTTTGCACAATCATACCCTGAAGGAAAAGAGTCAATTACAGGATATACCACCGAAAGGTGGCATTACAGGTGGATTGGGAAAGACTTAGCTGAAGAATATAAAAAAGCTGGAGGAGGAACAAAAATTACTTTAAATGTATTTTTATTGAATAAAGGATTATATTAAATTTCGGATTGAACTCTTTGTTTTGCAATTCCAATTATTGCTTTATATGCAAGATAATGTACTGTACCATCGTCTAGTAAAACCCCAGCTTCAATTAATTCTTTTATTTCATCATCAGTTATTTGAATACTTTTTGGACTTAGAGCAATAGCTTCAAGTTTTGAATAGAGATCTTTATTATTTGCATTCAACATTAATATATCAGCCTCAAGAGATATCTGTGTTTCATTTAAAGCCGCTTGTACTAAATTCCTTGCTTTAGTTGTAAGTATAAAAATACCAAGCTTTTCTTGGAGAAAACCAAAAGAAACTAATTTCTCTCCTAATTCTTTTTCTATATGAACAGGTGATTCTGGTAGCCGTCTTGAAGCTCTTATTACCAACTTATAAACATCTGGAAATTCATCTTCTAAAGATTCAAAAATTGCCAATATACTTTTTTCACGATAATTATCCATAAATTTTAAACTAAGATTCCCTTTGATTAATTTTTATACTCTGTAAAGCACCTTCAGTTAATTCGTAAATGCCATTATTCAAAACTATTACTCCTAATCTTTCCAATCTAGATTTTAGTTCTTCAGAAAAACTATTTATAATACGGGCTCTAACTTCCTCTGATTGATAGTAACATCGAACCAGTATTCTATAAACTTCAGGAGTTTCTTCGTAAATATTCTTTAAATGTGTTGAGGTTATAAAATTTCCGATAGCTTCAAAGTACATATCTATCATCTTAATTATCTAAAAATTAAGACTTGTCTAGCTCTAGCAGCAATTTGAAAGAGTTTATACCAAAAAGGTTCAATGATAAAATCGACTGTTTCTGCATAATTAATAACTCTCCCTCCAAAGCCAACTTTAAATCTTGAAAATCCATCATAAATTATCTCTCCACTTTCTGATTTACCAACTGATTTAATTCCCCATAAATCTAAACTTTTAAATCCATTTTGTTTTCCCCATTGGATAATTTCCCAAACTAATGCATATGGAGCCATAACATTTTTAAATTCATCACTTGAACCTCCATATGGATAATAAATTACTTCTTCATATAAAAATAATAACCAGGAGGCTAGTGGTTTTCCTTGAAAATATGCTGTAGCGATTGTTACAATTTTATCCGATTTTAAAGAATTCCATACTGTAGTTATATATTCTTTGCTTCGTCCATGGTAACCTTGACGAATAACAGTTGCTTCATAAAGTTTTAGGAATTCAGCAAAAGCATCTTCAGAGTCTGATATTTTAACTTCAACTCCTTTTTTGTGTGCTAAATTTAAGTTGTATCTATGCTTTTGCTTCATAGAGGCTAATAATTCTTCATCACTTATTGTTAAATTAATAGCTGTATTTTCTTGAAGATGAACTGGAATTCCTGATTTAAATTGATATTGAGAGGGAAGAGTTGCATTTTCAGAAATTAAATTTTCTGGGTCAATTGTTACATAAACACACTTAGCTTCTTTAGCTTTTCTATGCAGCTCTTCCCAATTTATCTTTGTTAAATCCGGACGTGGCATATATCCAACTGTTTTACCTATCAATGGTAGAGTAGTTGTTTGAAAAAAGTAACCTCCTACATCATAAACTTGATTTCCAAGACTCCTTTTACATTCCTTCCAGTATTTTGATTGTAAAAAATGCATATTAATATCTATCCTTTCTATAACTCCAGAAATCTATAGCTCTATGTAGTAAATATCTTAAATTATCATTATAAATTTCCATTGGACCAACATAATTAATTTCCTTTCCACCAAAACTTCTCTTGAATTCAGAAACCCCATTCATAGGATTTTTTGCCTTCTTGTTTTCAGGTAAAGATTTAGGCAGAATTCCCCACATATTATATTTTCTGAAACCTTTTTCTTTAGCATATTTCATTATCTCCCACTGTAAAAAATATGGAGAGCGGAGCTTTGACATAGTTCTATCAGATGTAGAAGCTCCATGAGTATAATAAGCTGTTTCATTATAGTAATTAATCAAAGCTCCGCTAATATATTTGGCTCTATATCTTGCTAAGAATATATCCGTCATTCCTTTAGGATTCAATGCATCAAACTGCTTTTTGAAATATTCAAAATCATAGTTTCCAAAACCTTTTCTTTGAGTAGTTTCATTCATCAAATCTGAAAAGGCTTTAACTTCTTCAATTGTAGTAGCTTTTACTAATTCTAGTTCACTTCTTGATGACCGATTTATATTATATCTGGTCGAATCGCTCATTTTCGAGCGCAACTCATCCTCATTTTGATCTAAATCTAACTCCCAGACATCTTTAGCTTGAGCAGGGGCGAGGGATGTTTTAAAGCCTAAATTCTTTAAATTTTCACTATATTTTTTAGGGAGCAGTGGATCAAATCTGAAAAGAGTAAGGAAATTTTGGAATATATAATCCTGCATAAAGTTTTTTAACTGTGTAAAAAAATCTGCAAATTCTTGTTCATTCATAGGATCACCAACTATAACTGGTCCATATGGAACATAAGCATATTTTATAAATTTCCTTCTGTAAATTTCTATATATAAAATTCCTATTTCATATTCTCTGTCGCCAACTTCAAGGATAATAAAATATTGATCAATTTCTTTTCCTAATGATTTTTGAAAATCGATCCAATTAATTGAAGAAAGAAATGAAGAATTTTCTGCTTCTAAATTTATTTTTTCCCATATTTGTTTTTTATCTTCACTATATTTTTCAAATTTTAGTAGCACAGAAATCAAAATTTTAAAAATAAGTATAGAAAGATTTTACACCATAGCAGAATTAATCAAAAATTTTATTCATCATCTAATAAATTTTTCAATTGTCTTGATTTTGCAAAATTTATAAATCCCCAAGATATACCTATCATAAACAGAATTATTCCAGTATTTTTAATTAAATCATCAGATAAAGATTGACCTCTCACTTCTTCTGACATTTTTACCTTTGCAATTAAATACCAAATGTTATCAACTAGTGTATCCATTTCCTCTTTTGTAAAACTGGGTCTATATTGTGAATTATATAATGGAGTGTTTTGAGCCTCACTAATATACGCATCAACAACTTTTTCCAAATCATCTTTTATTAATGCGTATTGTTCAAGAACTTTATTAATCTCAACCTCTAAATCATTAGATAAGTTATAAGTTTTAAGATCTTTCAAAGTTTCAATAATAGTTCTAATTTTCCCACTTGCTATATAAACTTGAGATTCCCTTAGTTCAGGATTATCTATATAGAAAACATTTTGCATATCACTATAAATCCATTGGTTTAAATTATTTATACTACTATTAATCCCATAAATAGATATATCATTTGGATATTTTAGAAGTGAAAAAATTATAATAGCTGTGAAGTATAAATATTCAAATGGACGAAGGATTGATGATTCCGTTTTTTTGAATTTATCCATCATTTCTACTTAATATTTAATTATCGGATTATATCATCCAACATTTATTATTAAGCATCTCTTCTTAGAGGCATTAGAAGGTGAACAAATTTTGAATCATCTTTATCTTTAAAAACTGAAGCTGCCAATGGACCTTTAGTTTCAAAGATTATGGTGTCTCCTTTTATATGACTGACAACATCAGATATATATCGTAAATTGTAAGAAGCATTCAAATCACTTTCTCCATTTACAGAAGTCACTGGAATTAAAGTTTGATTTTCACCAACTTCAGCTACTACAGATTGCAACATAACAGTTGCGTTTTCTAGGTTGAGGTCAAAAAGTGTTTTGTATCCTAAATTACTTCTAGCAAAAGTATTAATGATCCTAATCGCAGATTCCAAATCTGACTTTTTGACCTCAAATGAATAGCTGAAAGAATCAGGCATTATCCTTTTATAATCAGGATAAGGTCCCTCTAATAATCTTATGCTGAATTCTATCTCTTCAAATTTAAAAATAACTTGGGATTTACTTTGACCTAAATAAACTTCAATACTATCAACATCAACATAATCTTGAATAATTTTAACCAATTCGCTTAAATATCTTGCCGGAACAATAACTTGTTCTGTTGGATATTCATTAACATCTTTTACTTTTGCACTACGCTTTGAAAGTCTAAAACCATCTAAACCAATAAAATTGATCTCACTTTTTTCTTTATCATATTCAAATAAAATTCCACTTTGCTGTATTTTTCCAGCTGATAAATCTGTTGATGAAGCAAAAATTACTTTATCCATTGATGCTAAAAATTCCTTTGCTGAAATTACAAACAGTGGAGTTTCTGAAACTTCTGGTAAAACAGGGAATTCGGTTGCCGGGATAGTAGTAAAATTAGCTTTTGAGTTTTCTGTTACAACATCTACTACATTATCATTCAAACTTAGTTCAACGTTATCTCCTACTGCTGCTGCAACAAAATCTGCAATGTATTTTGCTGATACAGTAACGCTTCCTTCTTGTTCAACTACTCCAGGTATCCACACATTTATCCCCATATCTAAGTTTGTTGCTGATAGTTTTAAACCATTCTTATTAACATCTAAAAGAACGTTTGAAAGTACTGGTATATTTGGTTTTAAACTAACAGCTCTACTTGTATATTGTAATGACTTTGAAAGGTTATCTCTGTTTAGTTTGATTTTCATATCTAAATATAATTTTTAATAAGTAGTTATTTTTAGTTATAGTGTCTGTTGATATGTGTATATGTTTTAATAATAGCTTATAGAACTTACATTTTCAATGATTTTGAGGTGTGAATAAGTGATGTGGATTAAAAATTAAGCATTTTCGTTGATCGTTAATTAAGTATTTGATTATATCCAATTTTTATTGTGATGAGTTTTTGTAGAACTTTTGGGAAAGTTTTCTAGTATCCTATTTTGTTAAGATTTTTAGCGTGTGGAAAACTGAATAATATTACTGTACAAGAATTATATTAATATTCTATAATCCATACATGTTTAATCCTATAGACAATTTAAAATTAAAAGAAGTTGAAAATTCAGAAAATAAAACTATTGGAGAAATTGCACAGAAACTTTCTAATTTAATGAGTAATAAATATTTTTTTTACTTTTTTTCTTCTCATTATCACTCTCCACAATTAGATATTCATAGAGTTGATGACTTAAATTCTTTTTTATATAAATTTAAAGGTGTTTTTAGAGACATGAGTTCCTATCTTAAAAAGGATAAGGATTTTATAAATCTATTTCTTGAATTATTAAATTTTTTAGTTAAAGAAAAAGAATTTTATGAAGCTGTTAAATTACTAGATGAAACATTTGGATTTAATTTTCTACACTATGAATGGATACAAGAAATTTATAAAAAAGCAATGGATTCTGAAGAGTATTTCCAAGCTTATTACATAATAAAATTAATTGAAAATAGAATTAAGTTGTTAATGATTACATTTCCAAATGATTCACCACAAGAACTTTTAGAAAAAGAGTATAGAGAATGTTTAGGAATTTTATTGAATAACTTTCTTGATGATACTTCTGCAATAACTGAAAGTGAATTATTCGAAAAAACAAAAACATTACCGAAAATTTTAGCAATATTGAAGAATGATGAAATACTAGGTTTTAATATTTTGAAATCTCGAGACTATACTCCATATTTCATGGATATAATTTTATATGATTTTATTAAAAGAATTGTAGATTTAACTTGGACATTTAGAGGTGAAATATATGATATACAATTTGATTCTGAAAATTTGCCTGACATATATTATCTTTATAATATTTCTACAAATACTAGTAAGTATCTTACATTACCAGAAAATAAAATGGTTCATATTTCACGAGTGGCTGAATATTTAGAACTAAAATTAAAAGATATTGAGTTCATTTTTATTGAAGATAAAAAGCAAGATGTGGAATCTTAAACTTATTAATTTTCTAAACTACTATAATATGGTGTTTTTTCTAGTAATTCTGGAGGTAGAATAGATAATAAAGATAAATCATTATTAATTCTATAATCATATAGATAAATATTATAGGAATCTGTATTCAAACCGTCTTTTCTGTATCGAATATATATATCAATGTGTGCAAGTTTTAAAGTTCCATCAAGATCAAGTTCTTCTGTAAAAATAAACTTAACTTGCTCAATATTTTCTTCATTGACTCCTATTTTGTAGTTATCAACAAAAAATTTTTTTACAGCTGGAGTAAATCTGGCTGAATATTCTACGACCTTAAAGCCATGTATATTAGTATTATTCTTATCTATAAGCTCATGAATTTGGTTTAAAGTAGTAACATTAATAATAGCTGGCTCGAAAAAAACTCCTTCTGTATCTGTTTGTTCAATAATTAATGATCCATTTTCGTCAAATTTAAAAACAGCTAGATTATTTCCAAAATAATACTCAAAATGAATATCAGAAATTGTTAAATCTGAATTCATCTCGCTCCTAGATAAATTTATTTCTCTATAAAGTATATTAAAAAGGGTATATTGAGTTGTCGGCAGTTTAAAAGATTTTCGAAAATCTACGCCTGACGAAGCTATTCCAGATAAAATACTTAAAATTAAATAAAGAGATAATATCCTTTTTAGAATAAAAGGACGGTTAAAATTGTTTTGAATATCATCAATTTTATCCATTAAATTTATTCTACATCCTCCGTTACAGCGGCATTATCTTGAATATTTGTTATTACTTGTGCAACTTGAGAATTAAATCCATCCTGAATCATCATTTTGCTTTTAATCTTATCAAGTGCATGAAGCACAGTTGTATGATCAGTCCTTTTTAAATATTTTGCGACTTCTTCAAGTTTATAACTAAATTCTTCTCTTAAGATATACATTGCAACTTGTCTTGCCAAAGCCAACTCCTTTGTTCTTCTCGGACCTTTTAAATCTTTTACAGTAACGCCAAATGATTTAGCAACTTCTCTAATAACTTGAGGCACTTTAATCTGGGATCTTTTTGTTTGCGAATCTTTTCCAATTGTATGTGCAACTTCTTCTAATGTTAAATCTCCATTCGGTTTCATTTGATTAAATAAAGCTACTTTTTGAAGTGCCCCTTCAAGCTCTCTTACATTATCCGAAATATTTCTAGCCAAGTACTCTAAAATTGGCATTTTTAAATTATAGCCGGAGTTTTCAGATTTTCTGTATAAGATTGCAAGGCGAGTTTCATAATCCGGATTTGAAATATCAACTACCATCCCGCCTTGCATTCTAGTTCTTAATCTACTTTCCATATTTTGAATATCCTCAGGTCTTCTATCGGCAATTAAAATAATTTGTTTACCAGCATTATAAAGTTCATTGAAAGTATTGAAGAATTCTTCTTGAGTGTGAACCCATTTTGAAATAAGTTGCATATCATCAATAATAAGCATATCCGTTGGTCTATATTTAGCTCTAAATTTCTCCATTTGCCCTGTTTTAATTCCTTTTACCATCTCATTCAAAAATCCTTCAGATGGTGTATAAATTATTTTTTTACTAGGATTCCTTTCTAAAATTGATCTACCAATTGCTTGTGCCAAGTGTGTTTTCCCAACACCGGTTTTCCCATGAATAAATAAAGGATTGTATGATTGACCAGGTCTTTCAATAATTGCTAAAGCTGCAGCATGTGCAATTTTATTTGCATTTCCTACAATATAATTTGACATTGTATATTTAGGATTTAATCCGGATTTAGTAACAGCTTCAATTACATTACCCATAAATCCATTCTCAACATCAAGTAAAGGTGAGGATGATATATTTTTTGGTTCATTTTCAGCTTCATCTTCTTTTTGTTCATGAGTAACTTCAAAAACTGGATTTAAAACATCTCCATAAACATAACTAATTGTGTCTTTAATCATTTTTTCGTATCTATTTTTTATCCAATCAGAAATGAAGGGATTAGGTACTCCGATTATTGCTTTATTACCATCTATTTTAACTAATCTAGTTTCTTGAAAATATGTTTTAAATTGAGCAGGTGCGTCCAGTTTAATCTCTATTTGAGCTAGGGTCGTTTTCCAGAGCTGTTTTTCATCTCTAATTTTCATAGGTTTAAAGTAATGGTTAAAGAATATATACTTAAATGAAATAAGTATTTGCAAAAGCTATTTTTTTAGTGCTGAATTTTTTTATTATACACAAAAAATTATCCACGTGGATAACTTATAGTATTTTTTTGTATTAATCTTATTATTATAGACTGGTTTGTTATATAATTATTTATGTTTAAATCAATTGCAAAATTTTTAATAAAAACTTACCAGAAATTGTTTTCTTTCGATCACTCTTTTTGGGCGTCTTGGGTTGGAATGCCTGTTTGCAGGTTTACACCAACATGCTCACAATATACTTATGAAGCTATTGATAAGTACGGGGTTTTTAAAGGAAGTTTTATTGGGTTTAAAAGAATTTTAAGGTGTAATCCTTTTACAAAAGGCGGGTATGATCCGGTTCCTTAAGAAATTCCTTTAAAAACCCCTACCTCATCATTATTTATAGAAACTATATCTACTTTAAATCTTTTAGAAGCTTTTATTAACTCAGTTTTATAAGTTAGTTTTGAAACATAATCTTCTAAAGATTTCAAAATTCCTAAATCTTTACCAATTATGATGTATTCTTTTCCATTTATTTTATTATCTGCTGCTCCAAATTTATTTCTTTTCTTATGATCAGGACTTCTTTTTATTAGTAAAGCATTCTTGTTTCTTAAATTAAATTTTTGATTAAAAAACGAATCACTATCTTTAAATCTAGATTCCCAAGATTGATCACCTTTGGAAACTATGATGTTGGGCAGATTAATTTCATAATCCTTTATCTTTTCTTCTGATAAATAATTTTTTAATAATTCAAGAATATACACACTTCTTAAAAAACTTGTATCTAGCTTAAAATTTTTAAGTTTAATTATATTTCCGTGTTTTATATCCCCTTTGTAATACTTCCTAATATTAATACCGGATTGGATATTTGTTGGGTTAAATATGTTAGAAAAATACTGGTAAAAATCGATATTATATTCTAAAAAATCTATAAACTCCTTTTTAAGATAGATTGGTATATTTGTTTGTGCTGAGTTAAATTTTTCTGCAGATGAATTTTTAACATTATGATTTAATTCTGATAAAAATTCATCCAAAATAAAATGAATATTCTTTAAATGTTTTTGCTTTACCTCTTTATTTGTTTTTAATTTTAAAACTCTTGGGCCAAAATCAATTAAATACTCGTAAATCATTTTGCACAGATTGATAAAATGATAGAATGAAAAAAGTCTAGTTTTATTATACTTGAAAAATGGCCGATAAAAGGATTTTTAATTTGCTTAAACCTGTCACACCTCCACCAAGTGCATGGGATAAGATATATGAGTGGATTTTAGGAAAAGCTAGAATTGTGGTTTTAATTACTGAGATAATAATTGCAGTTGCGTTTGTTTTTAAAGTTATAGAAGATACTACAGCAAAAAATAAAGATAAACAGATAGATCAATTAAATTCTGAGCTTACTCTTTACTCTCAGCAATTAGAGCCAGAGTTTAGACAAATACAAAATAAAGCCGGTGATTATATTGTTTTGTGGGATAGCTCTTCTGAATATAATAATGTAATTAACGAAGTTTTTTCATATATAGAAAATCCTTCTTCAGATGTTTCAGTAAGGGCTGGAAAAGGAACAATATCTATTACAGGATTTGATGACTTATCTCAATTACAGAAGTTAGAAGATTCAATGAAGAATTCAAAAACTTTTAGTTCTGTCGATATTAGAGATCTAACACTAGAAGGTGAAGAGGTTACAGCAAATAAAGGAAGATATTTATTACAAGCAACAATCAATAGTTATACAAGAAGTCCGATTGAGGATGTTCAACCAACTCAATAATAAATATGTTACAAATTAATTACCAAAAAAAAGTAGAGGAACTTCTTTCAACAGGAAAGAGGAAAAGTTATGCAGTCGCAGCTATTACGGTATTTTTCATTTTATTAATGGCTTTTGCAGGAATCATTCCGGCTCTTAGTTCTTTAGGTTACCAGCATGAAGAAAATATAAAAAGAGATGCGATCATAACTAAGCTTCAAAATAAATTAGATATATTAAAAAGCTTTGTACAACAAAATAGTGACAAGAAAGATGTCATAAATTTTCTAAACGACATGTTCCCTGATAAATTTGCACAAAAAGATATAGTCGATAAAATCGTAGAATTGTCAGATAAAAATAGTGTAAACATTGTTTCGTTTGGTTTCCAAGATCCGCAACCTGGAGAACAGGATGAACTAGATGCACTAACAACAGGTAACTCTAAAATATTAACAACTAGTATTACAGGTGATGGTACATTAGAAAATTTAGAATCATTTGTTAAAGATGTTGAAACTTCAAGAAGAATAATGAACATAACTTCAGTTGTTATTTCAAAAAAAGCTGCAGATGAAGTTAATACGATTATAGACGGAAGAGATTTTAATTTAAGTTTAAGTATAGATTTTTATTATTATTCTACTACGCAAAGTAGTACTTAAAATTATTATATATGAATAAGTTATTTGTTTATTTAATTATTATTGGAGTATTAATATTATTACTTGTTTCTGGCTGGGAAGTTTATCAGATTTCATCTGGTGCGAGGTCAACTGGAGAAATTACTGTTATAGAGATAAGCAATGACACATTAATTCCTAGTGCTTTAGAGAATCATCTAAAGCAAGATCCGGATTATTCAAAATTTATTGTTAGTAACAATACTAATACAAATCAAAACGATCAAAATACACAAGTTACTCAATAAAAGCTCTACTGATTTGCTAAATCCTGAAACCTTAAATATAATGTACTCAATCAGCGAATCATAAATTAACAAGTGTAAAGAGTTTGAGCTATATTTAATATGACAATTATAATATTTAATAATGGCAAGAAGAAAAAAACATATAACTTACGATAGTAAAGAAACACATACAATAGTCGGTTTAATCAGTTTTTTGCTTGGAATATTTTTTATATTATCTCTAGTATCAGGGACAGAAAATACAAATAATTTATTTGCTCAGGCAAAAACTCTTTTTGGAGATTCTACAATAATAACTGCTCTATTTTTAATTTCATTAGGATTGTCTTTTTTAGGGGTTGAATTACCATTCACAAAAAAAAGCAGTTTAATTTTTCAAGGTGGATTGATTTTTTTGATACCAGCTTTAATAACATCACTCTCTTCAACACCAAGAGAATTAGTTAGAAGCGCTGATACTTTAGGTGGAATGGTAGGTTATTTTATTGTAAATACAGTACTTGGTGATACTATACCTACTCAACCTGCGACTAAATTTATTCTACTTTCCTTAACTGTAATTTTTGTTCCACTAGCATTATCAATGTCAATAAGTGAATTGATTGACAAGATAGCAATGTTTATAGGATGGCTTATTAATTTTATAAAATCAAACTCTGATGTTGAACAAGGAGAAGAAGAACCTAAAGCAACAAATTTTGGTGATTTCAATAAATTGTTGAAAGAAAAGCAAATGTTGGAAGAGCAAAACAGGGAATTATTGAAAATGGATAAAAAACCTGAAGAAAAAATGCATCTTCCAGTAAGAGGAGAAGGCGCTAATATCTCTATCAAAGAAGGTGCAATTGGAGAAGATGGTTTAACACAGACAGCATTAAGATTTTCAAACTGGCAGCTTCCACCACTAAGCTTATTGATTCCTTATAAAAAAAGTACAAATAAAGAGCCTGCAATTACTCAAAACGGACAAATTATAGAACAAATTTTATCTAGCTTTGGAATTGAAGCCAAAGTTGAAGATTCTTATGTAGGGCCATCTGTTATTCAATATGCGTTAAATATTCCACTAGGTGTAAAAGTTGAAAAAATTTCAAACTTAAGTGCAAATGTAGCACTAGCACTTGGAGTCGATTCGAAAGCAGTTCGAATCGACTCCATTCCAGGTACAACATATTTAGGTATTGAAGTTCCTAGAAGCAAAAGAGATATGGTAAGGATAAAAGAATTGATGGAATCACCACAGATGATGGATTCTAAAATGGAACTTCCTGCTCCTATAGGTAAAAATATTGATGGATCTGCAGTTATTACTGATATAAAAAAGATGCCTCATTTGCTTATTGCTGGAGCAACGGGCTCAGGAAAATCTGTTTTGACGAACTCTTTTATTGTTTCACTTTTACTTAAAAAAACTCCTGATGAGGTAAGGCTTATTTTAGTTGATCCAAAGCAAGTTGAACTTTCAGACTATAATGGAATTCCACATTTATTAACTCCTGTTATTACAGACATGGATCATGTTTTAAATGCTTTGAAATGGGCAGTAGGCGAAATGCAGAAAAGATATAATGTTCTTGCTAAAGAACAGGTAAGAAATATTGAAGGATACAATCAAAAAAAAGGTTTTGCTTCAATGCCATATATTGTTATTGTAATTGATGAAATGGCTGATATGATGATGACTGCAAATAGAGTAGAGACTGAGACTGCAATAGTAAGATTAGCTCAAAAAGCTAGAGCAGTAGGTATTCACTTAGTTCTCGCTACCCAAAGGCCTTCTGTAAATGTTATTACGGGTATTATTAAAGCTAATATTCCAGGCAGAGTTGCTAT
The DNA here is from genome assembly GCA_963700155.1 of uncultured bacterium. GTDB lineage: Bacteria > Patescibacteriota > Dojkabacteria > J137 > J137. Next base: position 545,580 of record OY969472.1, read on the forward strand.
GAGTGTAGCAAGTAGTACAGATTCAAGAGTTATTCTAGATAGAATTGGAGCAGAAAGCCTTCTTGGTTATGGAGATTTATTGTACAAGGCTCCAGATAGTCCTAAGTCTATAAGGTTGCAAGGGTCTTTTGTTGACCAGCAGGAAGTTATCAGGGTTGTTGATTTCATTAAATCACAAGCTCCTGAGGTTGAATATGTAAATGAGATTATTGAGAAACAGGTGCAACCTGGAGAGGAAGCTATCGGCAATGGTGGTTTAAGTAGTATTTCTGAGGATAATCTTCTTGAACAAGCGATTAGAATAGTTGTTCAAAATCAAAAAGGTTCCTCATCTTATTTGCAAAGAAGATTAAATATTGGATTTAATAGAGCAGCTAGACTTCTTGAAGAACTTGAAGAGGCCGGGGTGGTTGGTCCTCCTAATGGTAGCAAGCCTAGAGAAGTTCTTGTTAGTGATGCTGATGCATTTATTGCAAGCTTAAAAAATACTTCACCTGAGTAAAAATTATTATGAATACTTTAATTATTGAGACTAAATGCTTTAAAGTATTCTTGAATATTGAAAGCCAATATTACATTGGTAGATCTGTTGTTGTTCTAAAAAGAGAATGCGGAGAACTTTCTTTGTTAGAAGAAGAAGAGTGGAAAGATTTTGGTAACGTTGTTAAAAAATTTGAAAATGCTCTTAAGAAAGCTTTTAATGCAACTATGTTTAATTGGACATGTTTGATGAATGGTGGATATCAAAATAAACCTTATAGTCCACAAATACATTGGCATGTTAGACCAAGATACGATTCAGTAGTAAAGTTCGAAGGACTTGAGTGGAAAGATGATGCTTTTGGTGAACATTACGTTAGGGGCAATGATTTATCTTTTTCTAATAAGATAAATTTAAAAATAATTCATCAAATCCAAAAGTGTTTATGAAAGTTTTAGACCAAGAAACAAAATTTGCACATTTAGGAAAGCCTGGGACAGCTTTTACTCCTGGGTTTCAACGTAGATTGGACATGATAACTAAACTTGTTGATTTTAAAGATAAAAAAATTCTTGATCTAGGTTGTGGTGAAGGGGTGTGGCTTTCAAAGTTTGCAGAATTTACAAGTCCGGAAAATATTTATGGAAGTGAATATGATGGGGAGCAGGTTCAGTCTTTGAAAGCCACACCTTTAAAAACTTCAAAAGGAGAAATCCCTTCAGAAAATATTGTTCAATGTCCAGGAGAAGATTTAGCATTTGAAGATAATTTTTTTGATATAGTTTTTCAAAATGAAGTTCTTGAACATGTGCAGGATGATGTTCAAACTTTAAAAGAATCATTAAGAGTTTTAAAACCAGAAGGAAAGTTAATAATTTTTACTCCAAATCGGGGCTGGCCTTTTGAACAGCACGGAATGTTTCTTAATGGAAAATATTATTGGGGTAACATTCCACTACTGCCTTGGATGCCAGCCCCGATTTATAAAAAGTTCGCACCTCATGTCCGAAATTATTCTAATGGTGTGTTAAAACAAAAAATAAAAGAAGCTGGCGGAAAGATTGTTTATCATACTCATATATTCCCAGGGTTTGATGGAGCAGTTAGAAGGTTTGGGATTTTAGGGAAAATTCTTCAGAAATTTTTCTTTGTCCTTGAAAAAACACCTCTAAATTTCTTCGGAATTAGCCATCTCGTTATTATCACCAAATGAGCTTTCCATCTGTTTTCTTATTTTATACAATTTCATTATATCTTCCTGTATAAGAGTGTCTGTCATTATTTCGCGCAAAGTTCTATCTTTCAATATCTCAGCATTTGCTTTTATATAATCCTCTATCACAAAAATAAAATCATTATCATATTGGAAGGGCAAACTTTCTGATGGATTAGAAATTAATTGTACAAGAATAAGAATTCTGCTTAAAAGATTTGGGTTATAACCGTGATCATAATCAACGATTTCATTAAGTGGCTGGTCAATATTTGCTAAAACAGCTCTTTTCTCTGAAAGGAAAGTATCTTTATCATCAATCTTAGGATTAATGTTTTTCATTGCAACATAGAATGCTCCTAGTAAATCAGGTGAGAAAGATAAATCTAAAGTATTGGGCATTGATAAAATAGGTAATAATTAACTTTCTTTATAAATATATTTTACAGCTTCGACAATAACATCTTTTAAAAGCTTGTCACTACAGCTTTCAAGATTATTTTCTATATAATCTAATATTCTTACAGGAAGATTTGAATAAGTACTAAATGTTCTTGGGAAATTAATTTGAATAAGTGTTTCAAGAGTTGGGTATAGTGTAGATAGTGAATCACTGCTTAAAAGTTCAGAAATCTTTTTTTCAAGATTCTGCATTCGAATATTTGCAATAAGCATCCACTGGACTCTTCCATCTCGATATCTAATTCGGTCTTTTAATTCATTATAAATTTCATACCAACTCCTGTCTTCTTTGATAATTTTTCCTAAATCTGTTTCAATTTTAATTGGTTCTTTGCTCATATAATTTTTATTAGATAATTCGGATTATATTTAAAACAATACTTTTAGTCAAAATTTATATGATAATAATATGTTAATATTCTTTTTATGAATGAACTATCAGTTAACAAGAAGGATATGGCTGATGAAAAATTAAGAGAATATCATTAGATTTAAAGTAAAGTGGGAATTAAGTATAATAAAAAGTTACATATATTAAAGAACTGATGAAGATAGCAATAATTTCACAATTTAAAGCAGCTGATGAAGGTGGTGGTGAATCAAGAATTACTTTTGAGTTAGCTAAAGAGTTAAAAATACTAAACCATGAGGTAGTTATTATTAGCCCAGGAGTAAAGACAGAAAGATATTTTAATAAAGCCTCTGGAATCGAATTTATTTCTTTACAAAGTGCAGGATCAGTTAAAAATCCACTCATCAATTTAACAAAAAATAATCTAGATATTTTTTATAAATATATAAAAGATTTTTCTCCAGACATCATTCACTCACATACAAATGGTTTTTTAGGATTAATAGTTCAAATATGGGCAACTTTAAATAAAGTTCCATTTTTATATACTGCACACGAAACTCCCTCAAAATTTAATGAATTTGTAAATGGAAATGCAACAGTCACAATTCTATCAAGATATACTATTAATTTTGTTGCAAGTAATTTTATCAACAACTGTAATGGAATAATTGCTTTAACGAATTCTATTAAAAGAGATCTCATTAAGATGAAATATAAAGGAAATATCTTCGTTGTTCCAAACGGCAGGTCTTTTATTAAATATTTTAAGTCAAAAATAAATAATATTAAGTCTAAGAAAAAAGTATTGGTAAATATTGGAGCTATTTGTAGAAGGAAAAATCAGCTTTTCTTGGTAAAAACAATGGCTAGTTTATCAAATGACTATAATTTAAAACTTATTGGAGAGGTAGCAGAGAAAGATTATTTTCAAAAAATTAAAGACTATATAAAAAAACATAAATTGACTAATATCGAAATTGTTGGAAAAGTTGACTACGAGCATATTAAAGATGTACTAGAGGGTTCTTTATTATATGTACATTCTTCTAGGTCAGAAGTGTTTTCTCTAGCAGTACTTGAAGCGTTAGCATCAGGGACTCCTGTTATGTTATTAGAAGAAGAAAATACTTTAGATTGGATACCAGAAATAGTCCATGTTTTACCATCCGATACAAAACCTAAGTTATTTGCAAAAGAAATTGAACATTTTTTGAATACAACACAAGAAAAATATACCAAAATTGCTAAGGAGAGTCGAAAAGAAGTAGAAATTTATACATTAGAAAGTATGGCAAAATTAACTGTAGATGCATATAGTTCGGTAATTGATTACTACAATCATAATGAGGAAAATCACGAAACAAGATTTTTAAAAAAGCTAAGAACCTTAATATTTGAAGATGAAAATAAAAAAGGAAAAAAGAAAGTATATAATTTAAATAAGAAGACAATCTTAATTGCTTCAACAATGATATTACTTTCAGCTTCACTATTCAGTCTATCGAAGTTAAGCTCAAAATTTAAAAACAAGGATTAAGTTATGAAAAAAAAGATATTAATAATAATTGCTGATATAGGAAATGGTCATAAATCTGCAGCTGAAGCTTTAACTTCAGTGTTTAATAATAAATATAAAGACGACTTCGAAGTAAAAGCTATAGATATTTTTAAAGAATCAGAGATAGAGCCTTTTGATAGTGCAGATATATCGTATAAATTTCTTTCTCAGAACAGAGCATATGAAAGCATTAGTAATTTAACTTGGAAATTTACTAATACAGGACTAGGATTTGATATATATAAAAGTTATTTCTTAGGCAGGATTTTCGCATCAGCAGAAAAAATAATTAAGAGCGAAAATCCTGACCTTGTAATTTCAGCATATCCATTAACTTGTTCAATAGTTCAAAGAATGAAACTCCTTGGTGCTAATTTTAAATATGCAGTAGTTATTACAGACTTGATGACAATTCATAGGTCTTGGGCTGATCCAACCGCAAATTTAATTACTTGCCCAACTTCTGATGCTGTAAGCACTTTAATAAAATATGGAGTAAATATTAATAAAATAATATATCCATTATTTCCGCTAAAACCTGAACTAGAAAATTATAGGGCTAAAGAGATTGTAGTTGACGAACTGAAGTTGAAAGCTAGTAAACCAATTATATTAATAACAGGTGGAGCATTAGGAACAAAAGCTATAAAAAAGGCAATAGATAAGCTTGCTGAGAATAAAAACTTACAATTGATTGTTGTTGCCGGAAGATTAGATAGCTTTAAAACTGAATTAGAAAATAAATATAAGGGTCAGAAAAATATAAAAATCTTAGGTTTTGTAAATAACATGTATGATTATTTGAATGCTTGTGATATCTTGATCGGAAAGCCAGGTGCAACAACAGTAATGGAAGTTCAGTTGTTTGATAAAAGGGCTATTTTTACTAGATATATTGGAGAACATGATTCTGGCAATGTTAAATACGCATTAAGAGATCCTAAGATTAGATATATTGAAGATGATTGGGATAAGATTCAGAAATATGTAGATGAGCTTTTGGATTTTAATCCTAGAGAAACTGAATTCATCCCTAAAAGAAGTTATGATGAGAGCGAAAAGATTGTAGAGGAGATAGTAAAATTAATAAACTAAGATGGTATAGTGATTATCTATATAATTTCGGATATTTAATGGTTGCCGTAGCTAAAACGAAATTGAATGTTTGTTTTACCCCAAGACCCATGTGCTATTTCAGGCACATAGAATTTAAAAAACTCTTTCATTCTTGGATTTAATATTTGTTTAGTTTCTGTTTCAGTCGGAGAAGTATTAATAGTTACAAAATCTTGACCTACGATATAAATTAGAGAATATCCCTGTATAGGTTTCTCAAGCGCTTCGCCTAGGAGGAAAATTCTTTCTGGATCAGTGATTCTAATAAATAATTTGGCTTGAGAGTAATCATCTATTGTTAGAAAGAAATCATCACTTCTTAGCTCAACTCCTTTAAAAAATTTCCTACTTAATTCATTAAGTATAAATTCAGGGGTTTCAATACCTTCTTCTAAGAGTGTTCCCAATATTGTTTGAAAATATGTTTCAGTTTGAGAGTAAATGTTAACAAAATTAATATTATTTCTAGAAGTCATTCTTACAAATCCAGGCATAGAAAGAAAATAGTGTAAAGTTATTATATTCCCAGATTGATCCTCTCCTCTTATTTCTAATGCTGTTAAAGGAAATGTATTGTGTTCAATTGGAACTTTTACTAAATTTGGCTCTTCAATATATCCATTCTCTTTCCCGAAAAACTCACGTCCTATATGATCGAGCATCTTGTCTAAAGAATGCTTTGAAAATTCAAATAAATTTGATCCATCTGGAGTACTATTCATAGTTTTTAAGGCTAATTATTATATTTGACGATAACATTGAGCCCTGAAACTTGCAATCTATGCCTCTGGAGAATCATTTGGCACACTAAAAGCACATGCAATAGTCCCGATTTCTCCTTCTTGGGGTTCATGAATAAGATATTGGCCATCTTGAGGTTCAACTAAAAGATATTCCGCATCAGAATCAAGTATGCCGTCATTCTGTACCCAGATTTGTTGACCTGACGGTTTGAATGCTCCATATTCAATAGCTATGGCAAGTTGAACTAACGAGGGAATTGTTCCATGTATGCCATTTTTAACTCGATTTGAGCAGAATTGGATAGCTTCATCAATCGTTGCTTTTGCTGGTTCTTCTTGGTCGAGTGTTGGAGTTGGTTGTGGAGCTTTATCTCCTATACATCCTGATAGAATAGTCAAAGTTAATATTGTAGATGTCATTAATTTCATTATTTCCATACTTTATTTATAACATAAAAAAGTCAGAATTCTAATTATCACTTTCTAAACCACCCTGCTAAGTGGTAAAATACCAGAGTATTTTTATAAATAGATTTAGATTAATGGCTGAAAAAAGAGATTACTATGAAGTCTTAGGAGTTACAAAAAGCTCTTCTAAAGATGAAATTAAAAAAGCATACCGAAAACTTGCAAAAGAATATCACCCTGACAGGAATAAAGCTGCAGATGCGGAAGCAAAGTTTAAAGAAGTTCAGGAAGCTTATGATATTCTTTCCGACCAGCAAAAAAGATCAGCTTATGATCAATATGGATTTGCAGGGACTCAAGCTTTTGGAGGCGGAACTCCTGGAGGTTTCGGAAATTTTGGTAACATGCAAGGTTTTTCTTCAGGTGATTTGAATGGTTTCGAGGATATTTTAGGAAATTTATTTGGTAGTAGCTTTGGTGGATTTGACTTTGGAGGCCTTGGCGGCAGGAGTTCCGCAAGAACTAGAACAGAAAACAATCGAGGCTCAGATTTAGAATTTGTTCTCCAGATTGATTTTATGGATGCTATATTTGGAGCAGAGAAGACTTTTACTTATGATAGATTTGTAAAATGTGATGTCTGCAATGGTACAGGTTCTAAAGATGGAAAGAAAAAGACATGTCCTACATGTAATGGAAGAGGTCAGGTAACTCAAGTTCAAAACACTTTCTTCGGAAGAATGCAGGTGGTAACAACATGTCCTACATGTCATGGGCAAGGTGAAATCATTTCAGAAAAATGTCCGAAATGTAAAGGATCTGGAATAATTCAAACTAAAGAAACATTTAAGATGAAAGTTCCGGCTGGAATCCCAGATGGAGTAACATTAAGATTTAAAGAAAAAGGAAATGCCGGAGAACGTGGCGGGAATTATGGAGATTTGTTTGTAACTATTGAGGTAAGGTCTCATGCAAAACTTGAAAGACGTGGTGACGATATTTATATAGATCAAGAAATTGATGTTGTAACCGCGGTCTTAGGTAGTGAAATTAAGGTCCCTACAGTCCATGGTGATGTTTTGATGAAGGTTCCAGCCGGAACTCAATCTGAAAAAGTTTTAAGACTTAAAGGTAAAGGTGGACCAAAATTCAGAGGTTCTGGAAATGGGGATCAATATGTAAAATTAATAATCAATATTCCAACAAAACTTTCTAAAGAAGAAAAAGATCTCTGGGAAAAATTAAAAAATTCTAAATAGTCAAATATTAATAACTACTGTGTGATAAGGTATTTGTTGTCAAGCTCTTCTAAGATTTGACAAATCAAAAATTTTGCTCTTATAATGAAATCGAAAGCCCCTTTTAAATGCACTTAAAAGTTTGTGCTAATAAAAATTAAGACAATCTTTATGATAGACATTGCAGAAATTAATGGATTACCTCTAAGGTTCGATCTCGAAAATGAGAGATTTGTTCCTAATGAAGACATAGTTTATGACAATGAATCTTATATCCAACTTTCAGACCTCGAACCGATACTTTTAAATAAATATTTAAGATACCCAGAAAAAGTTTATTGGTATTATAAAAATATTCATGATACTAATGTTCCCCAAGAAAACGATGTTTCTTATGACATTATATATTTACCATTCGGACTTTTAGGAATTGAATTTATAAAAACTCATATTTTTTCAAGTAGCTACTGTGAAAATAAATGTGATGCTGTAATTGAGGTTTTGTATGGTAATCTAACAGTTGTAATTCAAAAAAATAAAGAAAAAGAAGATCCCTATGAATTTGAAACTTATGTAGAAGCTATAAATATTATAACTTTACGAAAAGGCGAGAAACTAGTTATTCCTACTGGTGTTTATTATACATTTGTTAATACAGGAGTTGTTCCTGTAATATTTTCTAAAATTGGATCTAAAACCCATATACAAACCGATTATTCTATAATGAAAAGAGAGAGAGGTTTAGCATATTTCCTGATTTCTAAGAATGCTAAAATTGAGATTGTAGCAAATCCAAGGTATAAGATAGATTGTAAATTAAAATGTGCGTCCCTGAGGAGATTGATGAGTGAAGAAGATTCACCTTATATCATGAAAGAGACACATTCTTCTAGAAACTCGCTATATAAACTTTTTGCAGAAAATATACTCTCAGAAGTACTTGCGGTATAAATACATTTGTAAATCCCTGTTTTATAAATTAATATTATCTATTATAATTCGCTGGATTTCTTTTTTATATGAAAATTGAATTTAGAGTAAAACTAAGTCTTTTTACATTACTTTTGGGAGTAAACTTAATAGTATTTTTATTGGCACTTGTAGCTCAAAGTACGGTTGGTTTTGATGGAAATCTTTTTTATATCTTCGGAGGACTGGATGCTACAAAAGTCTATTCTGGGAGTCTTTGGCTTTTAATAACCTCAGCATTTTTCCATATTGAGATCCTTCATTTTGGATTTAATTTTTATGTATTATATAAAGTTGGTCAGGTTGTGGAGAATTTATATGATAATAAAGTATTATTTCTGACATATATTTTAGGGGCATTAGGAGGTTCTATCCTTTCTTATGCTACATCATATTTCTGGGGGCAAAATTTATATTCATTAGGTGCTTCTGGTGCAATTTTTGCACTAATAGGTCTTTTGGTTGGAGGTTCATTAAAAAGGAACAGGTACAGTATTGATTTACCAATTTCAACTAGAGATCTTCTGCCCATAATAATAATTGCTTTGGGAGTAGGTCTAATTCCAGGGTCAAATATAAACAACTGGGCTCATATTGGAGGCCTTCTAACAGGTATTGTTTTAGGATTATTAATAAAACATTCTTTGGGAGGATACAGATTTAAAACTGAAGAGTTAGTAAGAAACATACTTTACTATATTTCGTTAATTATATTTATTGGCTCATATATTGCTTTGTTATACAATGCATTTAATATAATCTTTATACAATGAAAGGTTTAATAATTTTTGTAGCTTTATTTTTTCTTTGTTTTTTATGTCTTTGTTGTTGTTTAATTTCTATTTTTATTCCAGGGAATGGTACTAGTTTGCCAATAAATACTCAACCAGTTGATACAATTCAATATCAAGGAGAGAGTTTAACAACATAATAAATTTTATTATTAATCTTATGATTTTATTATTCATTGGACCATCAGGAAGCGGAAAAGACACTCAAGCAGAATTTCTTGTAAAAGAGAATGCTTTTGAAAGAATCTCAACTGGAGATTTAATTCGAGATATTTCAGAAGGAGACCATCCTGCACAAAAAGTTATCAGGCAATCAATGAACGAAGGCTTTTTAGCAGATAATTTTGTCTTTGGCTTACTTCAAGTTTACTTATCTCATAATGAAAAAGAAAATATTATTCTTTCTGGAGCTGTAAGAAGGGAATCTCAGGTAGAACTTTTAGATAGTACTTTATTAAATGTAAAAAGGTCTCTAGATAAAGTAGTTTATTTTGAACTTTCAGATGAAGAAGCTATAAAAAGAATGTCAGGTAGACTTTATTGTCCAAAAGACGGCTCGAATTATCATTTAATCTTCAATCCGCCAAAACAAGTTGATACTTGCGATATTTGTGGAGGACCTTTAAAGCGAAGAGAAGATGATAATCCAGATGCAATTAAAGCTAGACTGTATGATTTTCATAAAGATAACGATAAAATAATAGAGATGTATGAAAAAAGAGGAATATTATTAAAAATAGATGCTTCAAAAAGTATCGAAGAAGTACATCATGAAGTTGTAACTAGCTTAAATCTTAAAAAGTAAAATTGAGAGTTTTAAAATATTATTATCGAGTGCTTAGATCCCTTATAGCTTCACTGCTTTATAGAAATCCATCTTCAAGTTTGATGATAATTGGAGTTACTGGAACTTCTGGAAAGTCTACTACATCAGCAATGGTTTATCATATTTTAAAAGAGCAAGGTTTTCGGGTCGGATTAATTTCGACAGTTGGCGTTATAGCAGGAGAAAAGAATATTGATTCAGGATTCCATGTGACGACTCCGGATCCGATTGCCCTACAAAAATATTTAAAAATGATGGTTGATCAAGGTGTAGAGTATGTAGTTTTAGAAGTTTCATCGCATGCATTGGACCAAGGTAGGCTGGGTTTACTGAAGTTTGACTTCTCTGTATTTACAAATATTAAAGATGATCATTTAGACTGGCACAAGACATGGGAAAATTATGCAGGAGCAAAATTTAAATTAGTAGAAAAGCTTAGAGATACAGGAACATTAATAATAAACAAAGATGATAGAAGATCGTATGAGTTTATAAAAAATAAGATAGAAGCAACTGGAAATAGAGGTGATGGATTTTCACTTGTTGAATATTCAATTGAGGGAACAATTTCTGATATAAAAGAAAGTTTTAGCGGAATTGATTTCAGCTTTTTTAGCGAGAATTCTCATTTAAATTTGATTGGGAAATACAATCTTTCGAATTTCTTAGCAGCAGCAGCTGTGGCGCAGGTTTTAGGTATTTCTAATAAAGAAATTTCAAACTCAATAAAAAACTTTGAAGGTCTTGAAGGAAGAATGCAAGTAATGCAAAACGATCCATTTACTGTGATTGTAGATTTTGCACATAATGCTGATTCGTTAGAAAAATCTTTAGAATCAATAAGAAGGATTAAAGATGAAGAGTCAAGGGTTATTTGTGTATTTGGATCGGCGGGTCTTCGGGATCGACAAAAACGTTTTGATATGGGAAAAGTTTCAGGGAATATGGCAGATATAACTATTGTAACTGCCGAAGACCCGCGAACAGAAAGCTTATATGAAATTAACTCTAAAATTATTGAGGGGGCGGAAGAGTCTGGTGGAACTTTAGTAAAAAGATTTGCAACTCATGAAGAATATCTAGATTATCTTAAAGAAAATGGAATAGACTCTTCCGCCCAAGTAGATTCTTCTTCGGTTCAAGTTATCGCAATAAGTTCTAAATCAATTTTTGCTTTTGATTATCCTGAAGTTCAAAATAGAATGGATGCGATAGCATTTGCAATAAAACTCGTAAAACCCAACGATATTGTTATTACTGAAGGGAAAGGTCATGAAAAGTCTTTAGCTTTTGGTACAACTGAATATCCATACACTGATCAAGCCGCAGTCCAATCTGCATTATAAAAACATAAAAAGTTTATGAAATATAATTTAGAAGATCTTCCATATAGAGAATCCACACATGCTGTAATCTTTGATTCTGAAAATAATTTATTAATAGTTCATAAAATTAATTATGAACCTGAAGATTGGGCGTTCCCTGGTGGTGGAATTGAACTTGGAGAAGACTCAAAACAGGCTGTTGAACGTGAGCTTAAAGAAGAGATTGGTTTAGATCAATCAGAATACGAGATCCTTTATAAAAGCAATTATGACTATAAATATGACTGGGATGTAGATGCAATAGAGCAAAGATTTAAGAAAGATCATAAATATTATCGTGGTCAAATACTTTTTCAATATATAGTAAAAATTAGCAAAGTAAAACCAGAAATTAATATTCAGAAATCAGAGCTGAATGAATTTAAATGGATTCCCAGGAATAGTATATCTGACTATATAAGAAATTCTGAAGCCCAAGATATGCTGAAGAAATTATTTAATGAGTATGATCAGAAATATTCAGATAGAACTTAAAAATATATTAACTCCTCGATGGCAACTTTCAACTGGTGTAAGAGATGAATACAAGACGGCATTAGAATGTGGAATCAAAATACACAAATATGGATAGTCTTTTTAAATTGACGCACGACTCCCCCAGGTCTAGTATATAGATATAGATAAATTTTATGAAAATTTTTATGGCTTCATTAAAACATCAACTTAGTAGGTTTAAAACTATAATTATAATTTTAGTCATCGTCGTAATATTACTAGTCATAATACTAGTTAGAAGATCAAACACACCAATACTAGACCCGTCATTAAATATTGAGACTGTTCAGGTTAGAAACGTACAAAATGTTGTAACAGCGGAAGGTAATTTACATGCGAATGATGAAAGATTTGTTTATCTTCCATCTCTTTCTAAGGTAACATCTATAAAAGTTTCAGTAAATGACAAGGTTTCAAAAGATGATGTTTTGGCAGAAGTTGAAAGTACAAATCAATTAGGAAGTACAACGACTACTGAAATTAAATCTCCAATAAAAGGAACTGTTGTCCAAATTGGATATAAAGAAAATGATATTGCCAATGCTTCATCAGTCGGCTTTGAAATTGCAGATTTATCTTCATATAAGGTAATCGTATATATCAATGAAACTGATATTCCGAATATTAAAAATAAGCAAAGTGCTAAGATTAATTTTCCTGCTATTTCATTAGATGACTTATACGATGCAAAAATAACTTTTGTCTCACCCTCACCTATTGATTCAAGTGGTGTTGTAAATTATGAAGTTGATCTCTCACCTTCAAAACTTCCTAGTGGAATAAAGCTTGGAATGTCTGTTGATGTAGATATAACAACAGCGGAGGTCGATAATGTTCTCGCAATTCCAGAAACATATTTAATTGAAAAAGATAATAAAAATTATGTAAAACTTTTAACTTGGACAAATGATCAAAAAACCCAATACGATATATCTGAAGTTGAAATAACAGTTGGATTAAAAACAAATGAATACGTTGAAGTAAAATCTGGTTTGAAACAAGGAGATGAAATTGTTGAACCATCGTATGTAGCTAAATCTGGGCTAGGTATTTTCGGTAATTAATATATATAGAATTATGGAACTTCCGGGAAAAATCGAAAAAAGAATAGATGAAAAGGAGTTGATTGAATTAAGAAATATTACTAAAAGCTATAATATTGACAAAGAAAATGAATTCAAGGCACTTAAAGGCATTGATTTAAGAATAAATAAAGGTGAATTTGTAGCAATAATGGGGCCTTCAGGTTCTGGAAAAACTACCTTAATGAATATTTTAGGTGCATTGGATGTACCAACTTCGGGACATTATCTAATCTACGGAAAAGATATAAGTAAGTATACGCAAAATCAACTTGCAGATTTTAGAAATAAAGATGTTGGATTTGTATTTCAACAATTTAATCTTCTTCCAAGAAGAAATGTTCGTGATAATGTTATTCTTCCAACTTTATATGGATTTATTCCAGATAAAGAGAAAAAATTATTAGAAGTTATTGAAAAAGTAGGTTTAAGAGATAAGCTGTTAAATAAACCAAACGAGCTTTCCGGTGGACAAATACAAAGAGTTGCAATAGCTAGGGCTTTGATGATGTCACCTTCAATTATTATGGCTGATGAGCCTACTGGGAATTTAGATACTAAGACCTCAATGGAGATTATGGAGATATTCAAAAGCATTAACGATGAAGGAAATACGATTATTTTAATTACTCATGAAGATGATATTGCTGCATATGCAAAACGTATAATACATATTAAAGATGGAGAAATAGTTAAATAATAATCATGTCATTAAATGAAATTCTTAAAATATCAATAAATTCAATACTTTCAAATAAAGTAAGAGCATTTTTAACAATGCTTGGAATTATTATTGGAATAGCAGCTGTGATTGCACTTTTATCACTAGGACAAGGTGCTCAAAGTTCAATTTTACAACAGGTAGAAGGTTTAGGGTCTAACACTTTAACGATAGTTCCTGTGGCAAATTTCAGTGGTTTTACTAGCAGATCTAGTTTCGAAGGATTTGTAAATAATAAAATAGATTATAAAGTATTGAAGGTGTTAGAAAATCCAGTAACTTTTAGTGAAATTGAAGCAATTTCACCTGAGGCAGGGAAATCAATGAGTGTTAGTTATCGATCAAAAGGTGGATCCTATACAGTTGAAGGTGTTGAAGAAACTTTTTTTGATGTGAGAGGAGTAAATATTAATTCGGGGAGGCAAATTACAAAAAATGATAATCAAACCTTAGCAAAAGTTGCAATTTTAGGACCTAGTGTATATCAAAAATTGTTTGGTGAAAGTGATCCTATAGATAAAGATATCAAAATTGATGGGAAAGTATTTAGGGTAATTGGAGTTGCAGAATCAAAAGGAGCGCAGTTAGATAATAATATCGAAGTCCCATTGAATACAGCGACGAGTTTGCTTTTAGGAAATAAAAATCTTTCACAGATTGTAGTTAAAGTTAAAGATGAGAACCAGATTGATCAAGTTTCAGGAAAAATAGATACAGAATTTAGAAAATTTTTTAAATTACACCAAAATGATGAGGCTAACTATTCAATATTTAGTTCAAAGGACGTTGCGACATTAGCCGAAACTGTAACAGGCATTTTTACGACCTTGCTTTCAAGCATTGCAAGTATTTCATTAATAGTTGGTGGTATTGGGATTATGAATATTATGCTGGTTTCAGTTACTGAAAGGACAAAAGAGATTGGTTTAAGAAAAGCTGTTGGAGCGAAACAAAGGGTTATTCTTTGGCAATTCGTTATTGAAGCTGTTGTTCTAACAGTTATTGGAGGGCTGATTGGCATTATATTTGGCTTGAGTTTAGCATTTATTGTCGGGCACTTTGGGAATATCCCAATTGTTATATCGTTAGGTTCAATAGCATTAGCAACTTCAGTCTCAGCAACAATAGGTATAGTATTCGGCTTTTATCCAGCGTACAGGGCTTCAAGATTAAATCCGATTGATGCTTTACGATATGAATAAATTTGTTATCATCTGAAAGCAACTTTTATTCGTATGATTAAGTTAAATAAATTAACAAATTTTGAACTACCAAAAGTAGATACAGTTAAGATTATTCTTAAGGAGCAATCAAGACCATTCAGCTACATTGAAGTTAATTTTGATATCTCCCAAAAGGGCAGTGTAATGTCATCTAGTTTGTTAAATAATTACTTAAGAAAGGGAGAAGCAGATTTATCTTTAATAGATGTACTGGATGAAATTGAGAACAAAGTACTGGGTAACGAGAATGATTTATTTTTTGGGAATTTCATATTTCAAATAATAGTTAATAACACTATTGTTGAATTTTCATTGTCATCAAATTCTGTTGGTGATCCGATATATTATATTAAAGATATTGACGGATCAAATAATCCTGGGGAGATTCCTCCTAAAATAAAAGCTAAGATAGACTGGTACATCACCTTGATTGCAGGTTATGTTTCAGAGCAAAGTGATGATTTTTTTATGAATACTGATACTGATTTAATTTCAGCCGATGGTGATGAATTAGTTTTGGAAAAAGTTGGAGAAAAATCATTTTTATTAGACTGGATAGAAAAGAAAACAGAAAAGAAGTTTATAAGAGAAGATTATGATGAAGATGAATTAACTGAAATGTTATCTGTATATGTATTTAACAATATAGATATATGGGTAGATCAGATGAGGGAGGATATAAAAGAAGATGGTGCAAATGAAGAAATCATTGATGATTTGGATGATGATTTTTTGAGTGTTTTCATTCCTGAGCTAATAAGAAGAATTATATCTGGGACAGGGAATACTTTTGGTACTGATAAAATTTCAACATTAGCACATGATTATTTAATATATTTTGATATGAATACTACTAATAATGACGGGAAAAAAGTAATTTTTGATAAGTTTTGGAGTGAGGATGATAATCCCGAGAAAGAAGTATTAAAACACTTATCGAATAATGCAAGATTATATGAAATATTTTTTGGCACAATGATCGATATTTGGAATTTTATGATCTATTTATCAGAAAGCAATGACAACTATGGTGATGATATGAATCCATCTTTCCCAATTGAAATGTAATATTAGAGACTCTTCGTTTTGCCTGTAGTATAATTCTTCTTATGAATGACATTAAATCTGATTTACAAAATAACTTAACAGAAGCTTTAAAAAGTCTAGGTATTAAAGATGTTGAAATTGAAATAGAAAGACCAAAAGATGAATCACATGGGGATTTTTCTTCTAATGTATCTATGAAATTATCAGCAGTTCTAAAGAAAAATCCCTTACAAATTGCACAAGAATTAGTAACTGAACTTGATAAAAACAAATTGGAATCTATAGAAAAAATTGAAGCTGTAAATCCAGGATTTATTAATTTCTATATCAAAAAATCTGCTTATTTAAATATCCTTGAAAATGTAATATCACTTTCAGATAAATTCGGAGCAAACAATATTGGAGAAGGAAAAAATGTTATTGTTGAATTTAGTTCCCCAAATATTGCGAAACCGTTTACTATTGGACATTTGCGATCAACTATTATTGGTGATTCAATTGCAAAAATTTTAGAGTTCTCAGGATATAAAGTTTTTAGAGATAATCATTTAGGTGATTGGGGAGCTTCATTCGGTAAGTATCTGGCTGCATTTGAACATTACAATATAGATATTGAAGAGATCAAAAAATCCGATCGTCCAATAAAGCAGCTTGTAGATTTATATATAAAATTTACTCAAGACTCCGAAGAAAATCCTGATCTTAAAGAATTAGGACGAGAGTGGTTTAAAAAACTAGAAGATGGAGATGAAAAAGCTAGAAAACTTTGGCAGGAATGTATAAATATATCATTTATTGAATTTGATAAAGTTTATAAAAAACTTAATGTTTCTTTTACAGAAAATGAAGGTAAAGGTTATGGTGAATCTTTTTTTGAAGACAAAATGCCTGCAGTTATAAAAGAGTTAGAAGAAGCAAATGAACAAAAGAGAGTAGATTATCATAAAAGTGAAGGTGCAATGCTGGTGTTCTTTCCTAAAGAAGAACTCCCCCCAATGATGGTTTTAAAAAGCAATGGGACAACACTTTACTCAACTCGAGATTTGGCAACAGATAAGTATAGAAAAGAAAATTCGAGATACGGATACCCAAATTTGACTGTAATAAATGAAACTGGAATAGAGCAGAGTCTTTATTGGAAACAAATTTTTAAAACTGAAGAGATGCTAGGTTGGTACAAAAAAGGAGAACGTATTGCAATAATGCATGGATTGTACAGATTTAAAGAAGGAAAAATGTCTACTAGAAAAGGAAATGTTATTTGGCTTGAAGATGTGCTAAATGAATCAATCAATAGAGCTGAAAAACTATCCAAAGAAGAAGAGGCTGAATTGCCAGTTAAAATAGGGGTAGGTGCAATAAAATGGAATGATTTAAAAAGGGATCCTAAACAAGATATTGTTTTTGATTGGGAAGAGATTCTAAATTTAAAAGGTAATTCAAGTCCTTATATTCAATATACTTATGTTCGAGCAAATAAAATTGGAAAAACTAATAATTTTGATTTTAATGATATAACTCCAAACGAAGAAGAAGGAAAAGTTCTAGATTTAATATCTCAGTTTGGTCAAATTATTGAGTATTCAGCACAAAATTATCAATCCAGTACTATTTGTACCTATTTATTTAATCTTTCTCAATCTTATAGCACCTTCTATGAAAAACATAGAATTTTAAATGCTGAAGATGAAAAAACAAAAAATTTTCGAATAGCTTTATCTCAGGCAACAGCTCAGGTAATCAAGAATGGTTTAAATCTGCTGGGAATTGAAACTGTAGAAAGAATGTAACTTACATTGCCGGCTCTTCTGAAGGAGTCTCGGTGATTTCTTCTTTTGGAATCTCTAATTTACTAACATCAATATTTAATTCAACCTCTGCTTCAACTTTTGTATATTTGCAAAGAGCTAAAGTTCCTGCAAGAATAATTAGAAAATCAGCCAAATTAACGATTCCACTTTCATGAACAAAACTTCTCAAAACCCAGAAGAACATTGCAAAAAAGAAAAACATAAATTTTCTATCTTTAATTTTAGCTCGTAAAACAACAACAGGTTTTAATAAAATCCCTAAAGTAATTCCCAGTCCTAAAACCCCTGTTTGAAAAAGTATATCGAAGAAAAAGTTATGAGCTCGATCAATTAATAATCCCGAGAAAAATTTATTATCTTTAAAAACTTCTCCTAATGTATCGAATCCATATCCAAACAAAGTATTCAGATTAAACTTTGAGAACATAATCGTGAGAATATGTTTCCAGATATCTGTTCGGATATTATAAATTGTGGATGTATACAAATATACTCCTCCAAAGAGTGAGGCTAAAATTACTAAAATGTAAAAGAGATAACTAAAAAACTTCTGTGGAATAACTTCGTAAATTACAATAGTAATGAATGCTACAGCAGCAACAACGATAGCCCAAATTGATAATGAAAGAAGTAAACTTCCTGTAATAATTAAAGCACAAAGGATAAAAACTAATTTTGTAAGTGAGGCAAATTTTATTTTTAGACTTTTCGCTATGTAATATGCAAGAAAGATAAGTGCCATCAGTAATCGACCCGAGAAAAAATTTGCCTGCCCAAAAGTACCATTAACCCAAAGTCCATCAAGCAACGCTTGTGGATCAGTCTGGGCCAAATTTAAAGCTTGTGAATAACCAAGAACTGCCTGGATTGTTGCTGATGAAATAAAAGATAAAGCAATAATATGGAAATTCTTATGGTTTACAGATTTATAAACTGAATAAGCCATTCCAATAAGCAATAGATGGGCAATTAGTCCCTGATCTCGAAAGCTGTTCCCAAATATTGCTGTTTGAAAGTGAGGAGATACTAATGCTGCTAAAATGAATATTATTACAACAGCAAGAAATACTATAAAATCTTTACTGAATATAAATTTCCCTTTTTTATAAACTACTGAAATATATTTTACTAATGTGACAATAATTATTAACGCTGCAAGTGCAATTAAGAAATGTACTTTAGGAAGTTCATATCCTTTAGGAAGATCATTATAATCAACAACAAAAGGTGAAAAGAATATCGCAAGTGAGGCAATTATAACAACAATATTTTCTTCTAAATAATTATAAACTTTTATTAATCTGGGTTTCATATTCTTTTATCACTACCATTCAATTGTAAAACAAATAGAAGATAATTACACTTTTACTGATTTAGGTTTAAGTTAACCCAAGTATTAAAGACATCTAAGGAATTATTTTTTGGATCAATTAACCCAGTGGTTTTAAAGGGTTTAGGATAATTATTTGAGTCATACAAAAATGGCCAGATAATGAATTTCATATGTAATGATTTTGATAAATTCGGGATCATCTCTACATACTTGATTTGTTCTTCTGCAGAACTTTCCCATCCAGAAATTCCTTCATCTTTAAACCATGCAGTTTCTGTAATTGCAATTGGCTTATCTGTTTTTGCAGAAATAACGCTCCAATAATCTGAAGGAATTTCTGACGGATCTTTATAAATTAATCCTGGATAAGTTGTAAATGCTAAAAAATCAGCATTATCAAATTTTGATAATATTTCCCATTGTGTTTTTGTTTCATCATTTACTCCACCAAATAATCCGCCGTTTAAGCCTTTAAGATTTTCATATTGAAACACTGTGAATATCTGAGTCTCAGGACTTGTTGTTTTTACTAATTCATAAAGCTGGTTAAACCATGTGCTGAATCTATCTAAGTCACCTGATAACTCTTTATTAATTTCATTTCCGAATCCAAGATATTTAGGATTATATGTTTTCACAAATTGAACAATTGCTTTGTTATATTCATTTTCTTGTATAAGTGAAGGGATCTCTTTAACACCGATAATAATTACCGGGGTTAAGTTGTATGAAGGAGCGGCTTTCATTAAGAAAGCCGCTCCTGAGTTCTCATCTAAAATGTCAGAAATATTTCCTGCCCAAGATACTACTTTGCAGCATTCTTTTGTTTTTGTAAAGAAATCGTCAATTCCAGATTGACTATAATCATTAGGTGATAAACTAAGTCCTTTTTGAGTTGATTCTGAAGTATTTTGAACTAAATTTGAATTTCTGCTATTTAAGAATAATCCAATTATTAAAACAATAATTAGACTAACAACAAGGATTCCAATAAAGATTGAGATTAATAATTTCTTATTCATTTTAGAAAATATGATACTACTAACTATACTCAGTGTGATCTTTAAGATCAAACTTTCACAATGGTATAATCTTTTTGCAGTATTTATGTACCCATAGCTCAACTGGATAGAGCACTACTTTGCGGAAGTAGCGGTTGGAGGTTCGACCCCTCTTGGGTACAGTTAAGCTTCTGTATCTCCTTAAATATTAAAAATTCCAACATATCATATTATAAATGTTAAAATTTTTTAAATATTACACATCTGAAAATGAGAATTGCAGTAATTGATGATAAACCTGATGATAATACAAAATGTATTTTAAAATTATTATTCAATCGAATAGGAGAAGATGTGGAATTTGTTGAAGCTGTCACTATTACTGAGGCGGAAGAATTGACAAGACAGATTTTGGATGGACAAGTTGGAGTTGATTTTATAATTTGCGATAGAGAAATGGATAAGTCTAACTCTAAATTAACAGCAACAAAATTTGCGCGACAATTAAAGGAAAGAAATTTCCCAGTCATAACCTGGAGCTATGGTATTAATCCGATGCATCAAGATGCTGGTCATTATTTTGTAAATAAATTAAACTTTACAGATTGGTGTGAGTTTTTAATTACTCAAGAGTTCTTAGATAAACTATCTGAATTAAAAAGTTTGAGAGAAAATAATGAAGTTAAATTTAATTAATGTCAAAACCACTAACAAACACAAAAATAAAAGCACTAAATAAAGATGAATAATCAAGAATTTCTAGAAAAAGATTTTGATTTAAAATATCTTAACATCGCACAATCTAATATCTTAGTGCGTAGAACACTTGATTTGATAAAATTACATAGAAATTCTCAAGTTTTTATTCTACTTGCTTACAGTGCTTCGCCATTCGAAATCTTAATAAGAAATTTGTGGAAGAAAGCATATCCTTATATTCAAATTCCCCAATTTATTCATCTTAATATAGGACATAAAACATCAATTGCAATGAGATTAAATGATAAAAGCTCTATAACTGATATTGTAGATTATCAATCAAGATATTACTTAGAAGATGAGCTAAAAGATGTAAAGAATGTAACATTTGTTGATGATGTCTCTTATACTGGAGAAACAGAAGAACTGGTAAGAAACCTTATCAATTTTATCGATTCAAAGATAAATTCTAGTTATTTCCCTTTTATTCATGGTTCCTTATCTGGGTCACCAAGTACTGAAGAAATAGCTTTCTGGAATGATGATGAAGACTTTTCATCTAGAATTTTTATGCCTTGGAAGAAAAAAACACAGTTTGGTAGTACTAATTATGTTAATTGGTCCCCAATGGAAGATAGGAAGTATATTTTAAGTCATCAACCTGACTCGACTGATACTGAAAAATACGGGGTTGCTTCGGAAATAGAAGTAGAGTTAGAGAAAATTTCAAACTTATTAGATACAAATTTGGTTAAAAAATATTTATCTAGTTAATGCCATTTATTATGATAAAAGCAGAAAGCTCCTCACCTGGAAAGTTAATATTAGCCGGAGAGCATGTTGTTTTGTATGGTTATAAAGCATTAGCATTTCCTATTAATAAAAATACAAAAGTATTAGTTCAAGATTCTAACCATGAAAATACAATAAAAATATATCTAAAAAATTTTAATAAAATTCTTCAAGTTACAAAAAGTAGAGTCCATAGAATCAATCTTAAAGATAAGAATACTTTAATAACTCTAAGGACCCTAAAGTTTTTCTTTGAAAGATTTCATGTAGATATTAATAACGGATTGGATTTATTTGTAAATTCTCAGATCCCTATTGGGGGATTTGGATCTTCAACTTCTGTAAGTGCTTCAATTCTTAAAGCGTTTTTCAAAATGTTTAATATTGAAGTTAAAGATAAAGATCTTATAGATTATGTAATAGAGATTGAATCTATTAATGGAATAAAGGTTAGCGGATTAGATCAGACAGTTATAGTTGAAAATTCTCCAATCTCTTTCATAAAAAAAGGAGAAATAAATTCATACAAAAAGATTTATCCCAAAAATAAATATATTAAAAATTGCGTAATAATAGATACGGGAAGACCAAATGAAGTTACAGGAGAAGTCGTAAAATTTATTAAGGAACAGTATAATTCTGATTATAGAAATATCAAAATTGTATTTGATAATATTGGTAAGTATTGTTCAATTCTTGAAAGATTCGTTCAAGAGAGTGATACTTTGCAAATTCTAGATATTATTAGTTCCATTGGAGAAGAGCTAGTGAAATTAAAAATAGTTACTCCTTATTGTCAAGATATAATATCGGATTTAAAAAAACTTGGTGCAAGTTCAAAAATTTCCGGTGCTGGTGCTATCACTGGTAATGGATGCGGAGCTTTAATATGTTTTACAAATAATACTAGTCCAGTTATTAAATATTTAGATTCAAGAAACATTAAATATTTTATTACTAACCTATTTTAAGAATGTCAAAACCACTAACAAACACAAAAATAAAAGCACTAAATAAAGAATTTTCAAAAAATATTCCACAAGATTTGGAACTAATTTTTATACTTCAAGATGTAGAAGATCCATATAATGTCGGAAGCATATTTAGAACTGCTGATGCTTGTGGAGCTGGAATAATATTAACTGGAAATACACCAACTCCAGGAAAAACTCCTGAAATTTCAAAAAATTCTATGGGAATGGAGCGGAAAGTAGATTGGCAGTATTATGAAAATATTGAAGAAGTAATCGGGAGTTTAAAACAAAATGGTTTTGATATTGTAGGAATAGAAGTTACAGAAGATGCTGTGTCATACGATGAATATGCTTACAAACGCAGAACTGCATTAGTACTGGGGAATGAAGCCATTGGGATTTATAAGAAAAATCTGGGCCTTTGCAATAAAATTGTATACATTCCAATGCTGGGCAAAGGCCCCTCTCTCAACGTAAATATAGCCGGAGCTATTGTAGGGTATGAGATAATTAGTAAGAATAAATCTTAATCAATTAATAATGGCTTTAATCGATAATCCGCCTGGGAGTTATGAAGCATATAGAAGTGATCTATTAGTCCAAAGATATGAGTTGATTCGAAGGCTTAAAGAACTTAGAGATAAAAGCTATGCTCCTTCAAAGATTTTAAATTTATTAATAACTAGTCTTTCAGTATTTGTAAAAGATGAGGAACTAATGTCTCGAGATGAGCTAGTAAATTTTCATAAATCATATTCGAACGAAGGTTGGGTTGCAGCTTATGTAGAATTATATGTAAAGTTAAGAGTATTGCGTATGAATCTACAGGCTAGGGGATTTCCTTTTAACGTAGAATCTGATCTAAGAAAAACTATTGCAGAGTTGATAAAAAGCTCGACTAATACTCCAACACCTAGAACTCGTAACTTTTTCAGGGAGTATAAGCAAAGTTTAGATAGTTTATATAAATTAGTGATAATGATCCCAAGAAATTATGATGAGATTTAATAATCAGGTATAATTCATAGCACATGGAGGGTTGCTGGAGTGGTCTAACAGGCCCGTCTCGAAAACGGGAATCCAGAAATGGATACACAGGTTCAAATCCTGTACCCTCCGAATAAATCTTACCTGAATAAATATTCTTTATTTGATGAAATCTAAGTTCAACTTAATTACTAACTTTCTTTATAATCATAAAAAAGGTATTTTATTCATACTTGTAGTATTAACCGTTCTATTTATTTTCTTTAGACTTCCAAACAATATTCTTCTAGGAACTTCTGGTGATAGTGGGATTATAAATTACACAATAATTGATAATATCCAGAAAATTAAGAATGGGCAATTTAGCGAGTTAATTAACAGGTACATTTTTTATCCGGAAAGTAATACTCTTGCTTTCACTGACTCATTTTTGCTGCATAGTTTGATTGGATTACCTTACTACTTATTAACAAATAATGTTTTTGGGACATACAATTTCATTTTTATTGTGCAGATTCTAATAGCAGCTAGTGGTTTTTACTTTTTAGCAAAAAAGTTTACAAAAAATATATTTTTAATAACTTTTGCAGGTTTGTTTTATCTTTTCCTCCCAGCATTTATAGGAACTCATCCGCAAATTAATTTTTATGGATTTATTCCATGGATGGTTTTTTTTGTCATTGAGTTTATAGAGCGTAAACAAATTCGCTTTTTATATTTATCTTCTCTGGCATTCTTTTTACAAGCGTTGGTAGGCATTTATTTGCAGGTATTTATGTTTATTTTTACTCCCGTGTTTTTATTTGGAGCAATTTATTATTTATACCGTAAGAGAATCCTTAAGAAATTTATAAATAAGAAAATACTAATAAATATTGGACTTATCATAATAATTTTAGGAATATTGTTTTTCATAATTAATAAACCATACTTAGATTTCAAGTCTGAATACGACACTGTAAGAACTCCAGAAGAGATTTTGTTTTATGCTCCTCATGCATTATTAAGTTATTTTTTACCAAATAGAACTTCAGCTTTTGGAGATGTTATAAAAAATATATTTCAGATTCCACAGCCACAAAGCTCAGAAGGCAATTTATTTTTAGGTTTTACTGGAGTTCTTTTGTGGATTGGATCTTTAGTTGTTGTATTAATATCTTTGATAAAACCTAAATTGAAAAAAACTTTACCTAACAAAACGATATTGTTTGCTTTAATAGGCTTTATTACTCTTGTTTGGGTTTTGAGTTTAGGAACCTATTTAAAATTTCCTTTGCCTGGTAATGTGATGATCCCTCTTCCTTATTTGCTTTTATATAATTTAAGTTCTGTCTTTGGAGCTATTCGAGCAACTGGACGAATGGTAGTACTTATGGCTTTACCTTTATCTTTACTTATTTTAGTTTGGGGTGAATTTTTGCTTAAGAAAAAATCTAGGCTGGCACATATTATATTAATATTTATATTTGGTTTAATAATTCTCGATATTTTTAAGATTCATAGTTTACAAACTTTACCTGAACTACCTATTTCTTTATATCAACAAGTTGAAAATCTTCCAGGAAAGACTTTTTTAGAGCTTCCAAGTGGATACCAATGTGAAAAGCTGAAAGTTTATAAAAATTGTGATTCAATAGAGGATGATTTTTATATGTTTATGCACATTTATCATAATAAATGGCTAATTGGAGGGTATAGCGGATATACTCCGGAAAATACTATTAATATTATGAATAATATTGATCAGTTTTCTGTTGATTCTAAAAAGTTAGATAAATACTTGGAAAGTATTCCTGTTGATGTAATTTTGATTGATTACTCTAAGATTCCAGATTCTGTAAGAGGTAATTTTAAGAATTTTAATAACTTGAAAGACTATTCTGTAGTAGAAGCGGGTGATGAAAATTATTTATTATTAACACGAGTTTTATAGTAATAAATCTGGAGTATAATTATTTATGGCTAGTAATTTTAATCTAAACAAAATAGCTCGAATCATTTTGATATTAGGGAACTTAACGTTTCTTCTTTGGATTATTTGGAATGGGATTGATGAAGGTGCACAAGGTGTAACAATTATTCAATTAGCATCGTACTTAAGTTTAATGACTCTTCTTATTTTGAATATAATTTTTTTAATTTTAGGGAATAAAAATAGTTAGGCTGCTACAATTATTTCTCAATAACCTCTTATAGATGTATTCCTATTTCTTTATTGCTATAATCCCAATATACTAATCTCTAAATTAAATTTTATATGAGGAATAAATTATTAGGTGCATCTCTATCTTTTTTATTTGGTCTTGTTGCAGCAATTCCATGGGTAATTTTAAATTATTTTGGTTGGATAGCATCAATAGCTGCATATCTAATAGGACTAGCATCTTATAAGGGATATGTTAAAGGAAACGGAAGTTTTGATAGTTTTGGAAAAATTTGTATTATTTTGATCATATTGTTTACAGTCCCAGGTGCTATTTTAGTCTCTATTTTTATATCTGCATTGCAATATGGCTTTAATTTTACAGAGTCACTAGCAGCTACTTTCTTTGTATTTTTTGAATATTTTGTAGATTATCTTCCTAGTATTTTAATTGGATATTTTATGGCTGGACTTGGAACTTATGAATTTTTCTTGCCGAATCGAAAACAAAAAGCAAAGACATTAGAAATAAACTAGTTTTATCAAGTGAAAATTATGAATGATACCAAGTATATTTTAAAGCAAAAACTGACAGTAAAAAATTTATTCATAGTTAATAACTTATATCCTTTTTATAAAACTAGAGTATTTTTAATGATCATCTTATTCTATTTCATTATTATTTCGATAATAATATTTACTGAAATTGATATTAATATTTTTTCAACATTAGGGTTAATAGTTGCAGTACTAACACTATTATTACTAAGTATTATATTAACAATCTTTATTGTAGAGGTTAATTTTATAATTGGCTTGATTGCTAGATTTAAAAATTTGAATACTGAAGATGAAACAATACTGACAGGAAGTGAGGTAATATCAAGAAATGCTTATGGAGAAATGAAGTATAATTATAATTCAGTTAACAGATTTCAAAGTATAGGTAAGTTTTTCTTTTTAATCCCGAAATCAACATATACTAATTTCCTATACTTTACTGTAGAAGATCGTAGGCTTAGGAAAGAGGTTAGAAGTTTTTTACAAGATAAGACATCTAATACTTAAGGATACTTTATATATTCATCCTCTTTACTTTTTGGAAGATATTCAGAAACCTCAACATGCCTACCATGAATCAATCTCATCAATGGATTAAATCCTATTTCCTCTCTTTCACCATAATCCAAATACTGAATCAAAATTTTAAAAATCTCCTTATCATCACCATCATTAACAATTAGTGACACCCTCTTTACATAATTTGGATTTTCATCCTCTGCAACCTCAAGATTCAAAAATTTAGTATTTTCTTTCTCAGAAAACCAAAAATGCTTTATATTTCTCCATCTAAAAAGCTTATTAAAACTTCGGATTCCAAGAGTAGTAATAGTATGCTCAACAATCTGTGGAGGGATTGCACCTTGAATAAACCATAAAAACACAAACGCAACAACAGCAACAATCAACACATATTCACTAACTAAAGCTAAAAGTCCGATTATGACAACAAAAAAGAAAGAATATGAAACATACCACTGCTTTGTTTTTGGTGACCACATTCTTTCCGGAGACTCCCAAGTAAACAACTTAGTAAAAGGATTCTCAGGATCTATTTCTGTGAATAATTTAGGTTTCATACTTTTACAGTATACAGCAAGTAGAAAGTAGTTTACAGAATTAAACTCTTCAATTTTTATCCAAATGGAGATTTTAGTTTTATATTATCTTCCTCTTTTTCCTTAGTCTTAGTTTTAACATCTTTAACTTCATTCTTTTTATGCTTTCTTTTCCTGACTCGTAAAATAATGAAGATCAAGATTATAGCGATAGGAACTGCTTCTATTATAGTTTTAACAACACTTCTTAAAGAATTATCAGGAACAATATTAAAGAGAAGAGAATCAATCCTTTGATCAATTGAATAAGTAAAGAGGTTTATTGAACTAGTTGCATCTGAAAGAACCTGCCAGATAGAGGTATTTTTTGGATATTTTTGGATTAGGTCATCTTCAGTCATCGCATTCTTTGTCTTTGTTACAGCACTATCGGCAGGTTCTATATCATCTTCTCTTTGCGGAACATCCAAGCTCCCATAAAATGAAACTTCTGTTGAACTCGGAGTATTTGGATCAACCGAAGCTACATGTGTATAAAAATGGTTTAAATCTCCTCCAATAACTGCAGGACCATTTTCACCCCAAGTTGTATCAACCGGAATCCATGAATTGATTCCAGGAACATAAACTTCTGCCCATTGGTGGTTTATTGTATTGTCCTGAGTTGAGAGATAATCAATTGCTGAATATGCGTGCCCAAAAGCTCCTCGGGCAGGAACTCCCATTGCACGCATCAATGCAATAAATAAATCCGAATATTCCATACAGACGCCTGAACCGTTTTGCAAAGTTGCTAATGCTCCTTGTCTTTGATTTAATCCGAACCTTTTAACATTGTCGTAGTCAATTTTATCTACAACAAATTTGTATGTTTTATCCACTAAATTATATACATTAGTCTCTGAACCTTTGATAGTGTTTGCAGCTTGTTGGATCTGAATAGCTGCGCTTTCCCAGTATTTAGCATTTGCCAGATCTGTTTGAAATTCAGATTTATTAACATCAGATAAATTTCCTGAGTCATTTGGATTTAACTTTAGATTCTGATCTAAAATTCCATATCCTTTAACTTCAATTGTTCCAGATGCATTTGAAGGGACTCTGAATTCTGCAATTAAATTCCCATCAGAGTCTTCATAAACAGTTGTTGGTTCTGGATCTAACTTTGTGAAGTACACTTTTTGATTTATATGCCCCGATTTTATATTTCTTGGCAGTATTATTTTATATGTATTATATGGGAATGGGATTGTTGTACTTGGTGTGTATGGCTGTTTTAAATCAAAAGAGTAGTATTGAGTTTTTCCGATTTGGATCCATCCAGTTTCTCCAACAAGCTGCTCCTGATTATAGTCTACGACCCAGAAATTATTTGATTTTTTTATTCCTACTTCCGGTGCAGTAAAGTTAATCTCGCCAAAATTCGTAGGAATTTTGGCTTCGGTAGTAACAGTTTCTTTAGAATTCCCACTTTCAAAGACATAATCTTTTGAAAAAGCTGGAATATAAAAGTCTCGAATTGCTCCGCTTTTTATCAAAAGCCCATAAGAAATATAGCTTAGAGTAACTTTATATGAATTCCCATAGTTAATATTAGAAGGGAATCTTATAATAATTTGTAAGTTGTCACCTGAGGTTTTCTGTGATTCATAACTAAGCTTTATGCCATAGCTATCAATAATGCTAATAGAGTTCAATGTCTTTTGTAGTTTATTAGATTGCTTTGGGTCTCCTTTAAAAGGATTGAAAATTATGAATGATTCTTCGGTTCCTGCTGGTATGTACCATGAAGATTGAGTGATATTAATCGTTTTGGTTTCAGTAACCTTAACTGAATCATCTTGAGCTTCATAAACTCTATCATATTGCTTATTAATTATCGCAGCTTTTACCTTTATAGAAAAAAAGGTAAGCATTACTGGAACAGCTAGAATTATGAAAAGATATTTTTTCATCTGTTTATTATCTCATTAAATTATCCTGATAGACAATTATAAAGATAATTTGTTAACATCCATAGCAAAATAAGATTGATTTTATTATGGAAGGAACAAAACTAACAAATCTTAAATCCGGATTGGTTCAAATAGAAAGATTTAATGATAGACAAAGGATAATGTTTATAGAAAACCCAGATCTGTATAGATTTTTAATTAATGTTTGCCAAGATCAATATAAAAGAAAAGACACTATACGATATAAAGATGAAATAATTTATAGACATTACATTAAAGAAGCTGAGGTTAAATTATGGAGAGTATTGCGATTAATAGAAAATATTCCGAATATTGTAAATTTGAGAGATGAAGGAATAAAGCAAAGGGATCTTCTTGGAATGTACTTTTCTGAAGCAATTTTACCAATTTTATCTGAAATTAATCCTCTTGTTTTAGCATTTATATGTAGTAATAGAGAAGAACAAATGGAAAATGTTTTGCAAAAAGAAGCGTAAAAAGCAGGGAAGAAATTTTGCTTGAGGTGTTAATATTTAAATAGATTTATTAAGAAAATTTTATGTCAGATACAAGAATGGATGAACAATGTCATGAGAATAGATTGAATTTAGGTCTAACGAATTTTAATGAGTTAAACTCAAATCAAAAGTCATACTTAATTAAACATCCAGTTATTTACCAGCAGTTATCTACAATTTGTATCGATGCAGCTATGGGTAATATTGATGAGATTTTATCTATTGAATTCAGAAAAGCTGCACAAGTATTCGACAGGATTATTGATGCTATAGCTTTTCAATTTACATATATATACTCAAAATACAACCCTGGAGAAGAAAGCTTTGCAGATTTCTTTGATATAACAATAAGAGATATTCTTGTTAAAGGAAATATATCTCCAGAAGTAATAGAACTATTAAATAGTGACTCTGTATTGGAAAGAATAATTAAAGCTCTCGAAGATGAGAATCCTGGAACTCAAATTCCTGAGTGTTGAATATAGCTAAGTATAAATGCTAATATCCCAGTATATTTGTAAAACAATTAAATTATGGATAATTTTGATCTTGATTGGTTAAAAACAATAACTTTGGAATGGTTCTCATATACTTTGGAACAAAAAGCTTCATTTGTTAAAAATTTTAATTTATTTCAAGAGCTTTGTATTGACTGTATGCTTATGCATCAGAATCAGGTTAAGCAGTTCAGTGTAAATGAAGGTGAATCTTCAAGTTATTCAAGAGCAGCTGATAAATTTAAAGATATTTATCTAAAGTGTAAGGATTTTATGTCTGAAAATAAAGTGTCCGATTATTCTTCACAAGATGAGTTCTATAGAAAGATTTCAAACTTTTTTGATGAATCGATACTTCCAATAATTCAAGACATTAATAATTTATATCCTGAAGTAGTGAGATTCTTACGTGATAATAATGTTGAAGAATCTATTGGTGTGAAATTTAATAAACAAAAAGTAAATCAGGAATCTTAATACTCTCTATCTTTGTCAGAACTTTGTAAAAACTCTATGGTAAGATGTTACAGCCGGATTTTAAAAATGAGTATACTTGCTATAGAATAATCTCCGACATATAAATCTTAAACTAAGAGTTGATGCTTGATCTAAAAATTCTCAATTCACCACAAAAAGATGCGGTAGAAGCTACTGACGGTCCAGTATTAGTTTTGGCCGGCGCGGGAAGCGGTAAAACTAGAGTTTTGACTTATAGAATTGCCTATATTTTAGATTCAGGACTCGCCGGCCCTGATAATATATTGGCTATGACTTTCACAAATAAAGCAGCCGCAGAAATGAAAGAGAGAATAAAAGCTCTTTTAGAATCAACAGATATGCAGTCGCCAATCTCAAATTTGTTCTGGATGGGAACTTTTCATTCAATCTGCGTAAAGATTTTAAAGATGAACGGTCAACTAGTAGGAATTGGACGAAATTTTACAATTTATGATTCTGCAGATCAGGTTGTTGCAGTAAAAGAAGCAATGAAGCGATTAGATATATCAATCAAGGATTTTAATCCAAATGCTGTTCATTCATATATTTCATCTGCGAAAAATGAGCTTGTTGATGCTGAAATGTACAATTCTTATGCACAAGGATATTTTCAACAGGTAGTTGCAAAGATATATCCTGTCTATCAAAAGGTTTTGAGGGAAAATAATGCGGTTGATTTTGATGATCTACTTTTTTATACAGTTCAGCTGTTTAGAGAAAATAAGAATATTTTAGAGTTTTACCAAGATAAGTTTAAATATATTTTAGTTGATGAATATCAGGATACTAATCACGCACAATATATTTTGATTAATATGTTAGCCGAAAAGTATAGAAATATCTGTTGTGTAGGGGACGATGATCAGAGTATCTATGCTTTCAGGGGTGCAACAATAAAAAATATTTTAAATTTTGAAAAAGATTATCCGGAATCAAAAGTAATAAAGTTAGAGCAGAACTATAGGTCTACTAAAAAGATTTTAGAAGCTTCGCATCAAGTCATTAGCAAGAATAAAGGTAGAAAAGAGAAAAAGCTTTGGACTGAAAATGATGATGGCGAACAAATAACTTTGTATACAGCATCAAATGAAATTAATGAGGCAAACTGGATTGTTAAAAAGATTATAGAATTGAGCAAAGATATGGATTTAAGTAATTTTGCAGTTTTATATAGAACAAATGCTCAGTCAAGAAGTTTAGAAGAAGCATTTATTCAAGAAGCTTTACCCTATAGAATTGTCGGAGGCCTTCGCTTTTATGACAGAAAAGAAATTAAAGACACTCTCTCTTATTTAAAAATTATTTATAACCCAAAAGATAATAAAAGCCTGGAACGTATTATCAATGTTCCAAAGAGAGGGGTTGGTGATAAAACTGTTCAAGGTTTCGAAGCGAAGGCCTCCGAACAAAATAAAAGTGCAGTTGAATATCTTTTAGAAAACTCTGAAGAAATAACGAATACTGGACTCTTAAATTTTTCATTTATAATTCGAGATCTTTTTGAAAAATCCAAAGAATTAAATATTGTTGAACTTATTAATTATATTCTTGAAAAAACAGGTTATATAAAAATGCTTGAAGATGGAACTTTAGAGAATGAATCCAGAATTGAAAATTTGAAGGAGCTTATCTCTGTAGCTTCGGCTTTTGAAGATGAAACACCGGAAGAAGGTTTAGAAAAATTCCTTGATGATGTAAGTCTTCTTGAAGGTGCAGGGGAAGAAGATGTTAATGCAAAATCTAGTGTTACTTTGATGACAATTCATGCAGCAAAAGGTTTGGAATTTGAGTATGTTTTTGTAGTTGGAATGGAAGAAAACCTTTTCCCGCATTCGAATTCACTCATGGATAATAATGAGATGGAAGAAGAGCGAAGGTTAGCTTATGTTGCAATAACAAGAGCTAAAAAAAGATTGTTTTTGACCCATGCAGTAAAACGAAAATATTTTGGTATTAATCAAAATAATCCTATTTCCAGATTTATTGGTGATATTGATGATGAACTTTTAGAAAAAGATGCAGACTATATGTATGTTGGTCCAACTGAGGAATATACTTCAAAATCTTATGATGAATCTTATGAATGGATGGATGATCTTCATTTACAAACTGGTGATAAAGTAAAACATGAGTATTTTGGCAAGGGAACTGTAAAAAGAATTGATGGAACTAATGTTGTTATTGATTTTGGACCTGTTTATGGTGAAAAAGAATTAATGCTTGAATACGCCAAGCTTGAGAAAATATAATAACTTCAAATTGATATAATTATCCATAGATAAAGGAGAAAAATAATGACTGCAAAGCAGTTGACAACAATCTCTGGCTTAATTATAGCTGGTAGTGGTCTATATATGTTGATTTTGTGGGGCTCAATCCCATACTCAGCCTCAGCATTAATTGCAGGATTAGGATTACTTATAGGTGGGCTGATTATTACATTTTTAGATCAGATCATTTGGATTCTAGTCAAAATCGGATTAATCGAGGATGATGAAGATTCTGAATGATATTTTGTTCCTTTAGGCGCTCCGATTTATCGGAGCGCCAGAACCCTATTGTTGTTAGATTTTGGCAGCAATTAATGATATAATGATTATAGACATTTTTTATTCATGTTCTTTGAGGTGTGTAATGATTCGACAGAGTATTGGGAAAGCTTTGGGTATGTTTGGGGCAGCAATGCTGCTGCTTCATTTACTCATAACAGCGATCCTGTTCAATGGTCAAGATGACCCATTAGGACATCTTGACTTGTCAGGATGGGTAGGATTAATTCTGCCTGTCATTTTGTCGGTTGGTTTGATGATCTACTCAATCTATCTGGTTGAGTTTCATCAAACTCGAGTTCTAAATCATGATCATGTAACAAAAATCGACTTCGTGGTCAGGCATCGAACTCATCTGCACGTCAGATGAGACATTGCTTGATCGAGGGCGCTCGCGAAAGAGCTTGGTGACCAAAAGTCCCAGGTGCGAGCGCCCGAAAGGCTTTTTGTATTTAACACTCTTTGGACTTAAACCCCCTCATACCCACAATATATTGAATAACCTATATAATGATGATATAATTAATTATACTTTTATTACCAGGAATGATTATATGTCGCCACTGGTAATTTGAGGATAGCGTAGTATTAAAAAATACTACAATTAAGATGTTGTGAGAATATCTGAAGATCTAAAGTCTAAAGATAAACATCTTAAAATTCTTTAAAGATAGCTGCAAATGCCTTGCTGTGGGATAAGATAATATATAAATGTTGTTTTATTCCATAGCAAGGTTAACCAGCTAAAATGCTAAAATAAAACTATGCAATTTGATATATTAACTACATTCCCAAATTCGTTTTCATACTTCTCTGAAAGTATTATCAAGCGTGCTCAAGATAAAGATTTAATAAAATTAAAAATTCATGATTTAAGAAATTGGGCTACTGATAAACATAAAACAACAGACGATCATCCATTTGGAGGAAATCCTGGAATGTTGATGAAAATAGAACCAATCTATAAAGCATTAAAAGATTTAGGTGTTTATCCTAAACATGATGAAAAAACTAAGGTTGTTTTAACAAGTGCTAAAGGTAATTTATGGAATCAGAAGGTGGCCGTAGATTATTCTAAAAAATTTGATCGATTAGTTATAATCTGCGGCCACTATGAAGGCATTGACCATAGAGTAGAGCAATTTTTGATTGATGAAGAAATTTCGGTTGGTAATTATGTTCTTTCTGGAGGGGAAGTTCCTTCAATGATTATTGTTGATTCGATAACTAGATTAATTGATGGTGTTGTTGGTAATGAAGAGTCGATTGTTGATGAATCTCATTCTTCTGAACTTGGTGATACTGAATATCCTCAATATACAAGGCCTGCTTCTTTTACTACTGAAGAAGGTAAAACATGGTCAGTTCCAGATGTGCTTCTTTCTGGAAATCACAAAGAAATAGAGAAGTGGAAAAAATCCCACTAATTTAGATATCTATTTAAAATATACCTACGGCTTCATTTATATAATATCCACCTAGCGCCTATTACGTTACGTAAATTTACGTAACATACTGGTGATTAAGTTGAAAAGTATTGATATTGACTTTTATAGATATTCGTTCTGAATATCATTATCATTGTTAACTTCTTTAATCCTTTCCTAAATCGGATTTGCTTTATCTTACTTCAATATTCAAATGATATAATAAAAAATAAATTTTTGAGAAAAACATGAATATTTTTAATCAAAATCTATATGAAGAATACTTTAGGCATTTAAGAATTTTGGTTCTTAAAATCTTTCCGAATATAACTTTAAATACTCATAAATATGCTTCAAAGGAATTTAATGATTATTCAAATTTTAGGCTAGTCTCCTTAGGTGAGTCTTCGCATGGAGTTTCTGAATTTTTCAAAAATAAATCAAAGATCTCACTAAAACTATTATCTCTGGGATACAATAAGATATATTTTGAGGACTCTGAAATAGTTATAAGAAAAGTTAATAAGATAATACAAAACGGTACAAATTCGTCTTTAAAAGAAATCATGAAATCTTTGTACAAAGTTTGGCAAGTAGAGGAAGTTTTAGACTTTTTTGAAGAATTAAGAAATTTGAATACAACTTTGAAAAAGAAAATTGAAATTGTGGGGATTGACTTTAGTAAGGAAATGAAAGAAAGTTTTAGTGCTGAAGAAATGCTTAAGCTAAGAGATAAATGTATGGCAGAATCCATACTTAAAAGTCTTAAAGATGAGGATAAAGGAATTGTATGGGCGCATAATTTTCATATAAAGACTTCTAAAAGAGAAGGCACAATGGGGTATTATCTTAACAAGGAATTAGGTAAAGAATATTTTGCAATTGCACAGCTTTTTAAAATAGGGACAATAAGAGCAGAGAATTGGGAGGCCAAAAATTCAATTAGATATATGGAAACAGGAATAAATTATATTCCAAAGGATTTTATTGAAAGTTCATTAGGTGTGCAGGAAATTTCTGGAAAATGGTCAGAGATGATAAAAAGAATTAATAAAAATAAAATTAGAAATTTAGGTTATTATTACAAAAAAGGTTTTGAGAAATCAGGCGAGAAAGTTAATGAAAAGTCTTTCGATTATTTTTTTTTCTTCGAAACGGTTAAAGCTGCTAGTGGTTTGAACCAATAATATGGTAAAATTCGTTGCTAATAAATAACGGAGAGTAGTTCAATTGGCTAGAATACACGCTTTGGGAGCGTGGGGTTGCAGGTTCGAGTCCTGTCTCTCCGATTTAAAGTCTCATCAACTCTAATCCTTCAATTCCACCAAAAGTTTTATCATCATCAGTTAAAACAGGATAGCTTCCATCTAATGCAGTAGCAGCAGTAAAAGATGTCGAAAGAGTCATATTTCTTGTCCTTATTAATTCAGCTGCTTTTAATGCCATCTTAGGGCTAAAGTCTCGTACTTTAAAGTATTTATCAATAAACTGAATAACTTCTTTCTTTAATCCTTCATCTTCAAAAGTTTTGCTCGCGAGAATCTCAGTAAATGTTCCAACTGAAATAATCATATTATATTTTTCATAAACACTTGGAAGAGCACCTTTCCCAGATTTTAAATACTCAATAATTATTCCTGTATCGACTACAACTGTAGATTTCATAAAATATTCAAATAATATTTAACATTAATTAATTAGCGCTTTTGTAGCATTCTTTACAAAAGAAGTTTCATTACTATTGTTTCTATCCCATGGAGTAAAATCAATCTTCTCATCATTCATTGCACTCTCGGATTCGATATTTTCTTTTGGCTCTAAAGCTTCTTCAACTCTATTTTCTGCTTTTATTGGTTTTTCCGGTTTTGCTTTGACTTTTACCGGCTCAACTGGAGAATCATCTTCTCCTAAATCGAGAACCTCTGAAATATCGATCTTTACTATCTTATATCTAGGCTTGTTATATGAA
This sequence comes from uncultured bacterium, assembly GCA_963700155.1. GTDB lineage: Bacteria > Patescibacteriota > Dojkabacteria > J137 > J137. The sequence goes on from OY969472.1 coordinate 582,465, forward strand.
GTTAATAAAACTTCACCAAATTCATCTGCCAATGCAAAAATATCTCCAGTTTTATTTTTAACTTCTGTTAAAGATGCGATAACTTTTCCTTCTTTGTTCTTCTTCATTAGATTTGTGTAACTAGTAATTATTATAGCTAAATTGTTTATAAAGTCAAAGCAAAACCGGTTTGATTAAATTTGATTTTGTAACTATACTATATTTAGGAGTTTAATTTCCAATTTAAGTTTTTAGTTTTTGAAATTGCTAAGTATTGATGATTTATTAAAAGTCGTATTGATTTTTGCGGTTGCATTTGCAATTGTGGGGATTTCGTATGAATTGATGAAATTAATCGGTAAATTAACACAGGTACTTGAAGATTTAAGACATCCGATCAATAACGCTTCTGAGCTTACTGATTATGCACTTGAAGATTATGTAGATGCTCGTAGTGTAGTCAGAAAAGGATTAAGTGATCTATCTTCTTTCAAAGGTATTATTGAGAACCCTGTAATGATTGGAAGTATTTTCTTCAAAGTCATCTCAAAAATCAAGGAAATGCTAGGTAGGAAAGAGAAATAGTTGTTTTTATTAATTAATTACAGTATAATATAACGAATAAATATTAAATTTAAGTTGTACAACACATGGCAAGTAAGAAGTCGAAATTTAATAGAGAAAAAACACAAAAACAAGCTATTATGCAAAAGTATGGATCTCATGCTAAAGACACTGGATCTCCTACTGTACAAATAGCTTTATTAACTGAAAGAATCAAATATCTTGCAGATCATTTGAAATCTCATAAACAAGATCAGCATTCCAGAAGAGGTTTGTTAAAACTTGTTGGTGAGAGAAGAAAGTTAATCAGCTATCTGCAAAGAACTTCAGAAAATAAAGAAGAAACTGCAAAATTCCTAAAAGAGATGGGATTATAATCTCAGACATATTTCCAATTAAAAACTGAAAATAAAACATTGCTTTTCATAGCTCTTCATTCTCATGTATTATGTATGCATGAGATTAAATTTTCTTAAAAGAAATAAAACTAAACCTAAGACAACCTTTAACAAGTATAATTCTATTGCCAGACAAAGAAGGCTAAATATACTTTCTGAAAAAGTTAAAGGGAATAAATTTCTACGAATTAAAATTCCTAAAAGAATTATATTAATACCTGTTGGTGTTTTAATAATTATCATTGTTTATGGACTTTTAACTTCTACAACTTTTAAAGTTCAAAATATTACGGTAGAAGGGTATAAAGACAAAGAGTCATCAATATTAGAAGATTTAGACAGTTTAAAAGGCAGAAGCATTTTTTTGATAAATGATTCCCAGATTGAAAGTGACATTAAAAGTAAGTACGAAAATATTGATAGTGTTTTCGTTTACAAAAAAATGCCTGATGGACTTACTGTAGAAGTAGTTCAAAGTCAACCAGCAATAGTGTTTTCAACATTTACAGATACTTTCTTGGTTAAACGAAATGGTGATCAATTAGGAAGTTTAAAATCCAGCCCAACTTTAAAGCTTCTAGACTATAAAGTGAAAATCCTTGAAGGTGAAAAAGATTTAAATGCGCAATATCTTGAAGATGCTTTTTTAGCAGATCTCTCAGAAAAAGAGCGGAAAGATTTTAACTGGAAAAAGGTAAAAACAGAGGATCGTGAAGCAAAATATAACGAATTACGTGATAAGGTTTTTGCTGAGGTGAGCCAATATAAGGGTTCAGTAAAAAAATATCTAAAAAAAACAGTTTATAATAAACTTCCTTTAATTTTTTCTTATATTCCTTATGATGGGAATAATGTATTATTTAATGTGGCTTTGGAAGTTATTGATGGCCTTAAATTTAGGAGTATAACTACTATAGACAATACTTTTACGACTAAATATACTTTAGAAGAAAGGACGAGCAAAAATAAGTTAATATTATTTTCAAAAGAACGATCAATTAATGAGCAATTCAAAGATTTAGATAGTATAATTTTCTATGGAAGATTTGAAATTAGTAAAATAATTGATTTAAGAACAGAAAGATATTCAATAACCTATTAAATTGAAACTTTCTGAAATATCTAGTTTTAACTAGAGATGATATAAAAATTGTGATAAATTTTAAACTAAGCAATTGCTGATTTGTTACTAGTGACAAATCTAGCGTATAATTGTAAACTAGGTACTACAATTCAAACTGTAATTCTAAAGTAGTTTTTTGTTACTAAATAGTTAATAAATTAATATGGCTAATATTATAACGGCAATAGATATAGGCTCTAGCAAGATTTCTGCAGTGATTGCAGTAATCGATGAAAATGGAAAGCCTAAGGTGATTGGAGAGTCTTCATATCCTGCTTATGGAATAAGAAAGGGAGAAATTACTGGAATCGATGAAGCAATTAATTCAATAGCATCTGCGTTATCGGGAGCTGAAAGAATGGCAGGAATTACAGTGTCTTCGGCATATGTAACAATTAATGGTAAACAGATTATTTCAAATAATAATAAGGGAGTTGTTGCAATTTCAGAAAATGAAATCACTGAAGAAGATGTTTATCGAGCAATGGAGCAAGCTCGAACAGTTGCAATTCCACCAACAAGAGAAATTATTCATTTAATACCGAGAGAATTTATTGTAGATCAACAGACTGGAATTAAAGTTCCAATAGGAATGACAGGATCAAGATTAGAGGTTGATGCCCATATTATTTCGGCACCAATAACTGCAAAACATAATTTAGAAAAATGTATTCAAAGTATTGGATTGAGGATTGATGGAATAGTATTTAGCGGATGGGCTGCTGCACAGTCTGTTCTTACACCAACAGAAAAAGAATTAGGAGTTTTACTTCTTGATATAGGTGGAGGAACAGTTTCAATTACAACTTTCGTCGAAGATGAAGTGACATACAGTACATCAATCCCATTTGGGGGGGAAATGTTACAAGAGATTTAGCAGCTGGTCTAAGATTATCTTTAGAAGATGCCGAGAAGGTAAAAACACATGCAGATGAGTTAATTAAAAGTGCTGATATTCAATCCAAACGACATGACAGGAAAGAAAAAACTGAAGTAGAAGAAGGTGATGAAGAGAAGCCTTTAAAGAAGTCTGATATTTTAGACGTAAGTGTATTAGGAATAGAAGGAATGAAGACAATCTCAAGAAAATTATTTAATGAAATTGTAGAAGCTCGAGTAGGAGAAATATTTGAACTAGTTATAGAGAATATTGAAGGATCTGGTAATGAATATCAGCTTCCTGCAGGAATAGTAATTACCGGTGGTACTGCACTTCTGCCTGGAATTACTAATATGGCAAAAAAAGTTTTCAAAGTTCCTGCAAGAGTTGGAAGTCCTAAAGGGGTCGAAGGATTGATTGATGGGATATCATCTCCAGCGTATGCTGCATCTCAAGGCTTAGTTTTATATGCTTTGCATGATGAGATATATAGAGGTGATAGCAAATTTAGCCCATCTCATGCTGTAAAATCTTCTCCAGGGATCATGAGTAAGATTAGTGAGTTCATAAGAAACCTTTTGCCATAATAAAATACTGCTTTTTGTATAAACTTTTTGTACTGGGTATACAAAGATTTTGTACAACTTCACTTGAAAATTTTTGTATTGTACACTAGTATTTACTTATCAATAAATTTTTAGGCTTTAGAATATGTTAGTGAAACCACAAGTAAATCTTTCAGCGCAAATAAAGGTAGTTGGAGTAGGGGGCGGCGGCGGGAATGCTTTAAACACTATGATCCAGGAATATAATATTCAGGATGTTGAATTTATCGCGATTAATACTGATGCTCAGGCTCTTATGAATTCCCAAGCAGATGTAAAGCTGAGGATTGGGGAGCAGATAACTCGTGGATTAGGAAGCGGAGGAAATCCCGTTATTGGAAGAAAAGCTGCTGAAGAGAGTGTTGATCAAATCCACGAAACTTTGGCTGGAGCAGATATGGTTTTTATAACTGCTGGAATGGGAGGTGGAACTGGAACCGGCGCCGCCCCTATAATTGCAGGAATTTCTAAGAATTTGGGAGCTTTAACTGTTGCTATAGTTACCAAGCCTTTTCATTTTGAGATGAAAAGGAGAATGGATGCTGCTTTAAGAGGAATAGAGGAACTTAAGGACAAAGTTGATACTTTAATAGTTGTGCCAAATCAAAGACTTCTTGATATTTTAGATAAAAATGTTTCTTTTATTGATGCTATGAAAAGAGCAGATGATGTTCTTGCTCAAGCTGTAAGAAGTATTTCAAATTTGATTACACAAACAGGTTTAATTAATGTTGACTTCGCAGATGTAAGATCTGTTATGGACAATGGTGGTGCAGCTTTAATGGGATTAGGTTCGGCAACTGGTGAAAATAGATCAGAAGAGGCTGCTAAAATGGCAATCGAAAGTCCTTTACTTGAAATTTCAATTGATGGTGCTAAAGGTGTTCTGTTCAATGTTATCGGCGGAAAAGATCTTTCTATGGGTGAAATTAGTAATGCAGCAGAAATTATTAAAAATAGAATATCCCCGGATGCAATATTTATTTTTGGAGCTAGTATTGATCCGAATCTTGAAGATATTCAAGTTACAGTTTTAGCAACAGGATTTGAGACTGAATATTTAACAGCAGATTTAGCAGCTCAAACGAAAGGATTTGATGGAGGATTAAATTTAAATTCTCCAGTTCTGAACAAACCTTCAAACACAAATACAGAAGAGCCTTTGGAAAAACCAGCTTTGACTCAGCCAAAACCTTCGGGTGGATTTTTTGGAAATTTTGGTAAAAGTAATAATGCAGGTATGGCTCAAGAAGAGGAAGATGATTTGGATGCTTTGCCTAGTTTCTTGAGACGAAAAACTCAGTTGCCACAAGAATCTGAAGATGATGAAAATGGAGAAGAATATTAATTAGCTTACTGGTCTTGCTACTGCAACATATCTTTTAGCATCAGAACCTAAGGGAAAGCAAGTGAAGAGAGTTAGAGTTCCTTTTCCTTGAATACCAGTAATTATTGAACTATCAGTTGGTTCAACAATACTGCTTTTATACATCTTATAATTGTAAGTTTTACCTTCAATCTCAATATAGATATCATCACCTACCTTTAGATCTGGAAGAAAAGAGAAGGCAACCATAGGATCCGTTGGTTTTGGGTTGTATGTTGGGCTGGCACTGTGACCATAGATTACAATATTATTTTTAACATTGGAAATAGGTAGCCCAGTGTTTCGGAAATGCGCCAAACTGTAATTAAGAACTTGGTTGTAAATATCTTCAGAAGTACTGTCAACATTAGCTTTCACAGGCATCTTTTCAATTCCAATACTCGGAATCGAGATATAAAAAGTACCTTTGAAATTTATGCTGGTATCATCAGGAAGTAGGACGTGCTGGCTCAAAGCATTTTGAGCCAGCACTGCCAAATCTTTAGGATGAGAAACATATTTACTTAAGTCAATGTATTCTTCGCTTACTGGTGATAAATTTCCTGTCGTATAATATCCATTTTGTTCCTGAATCATTTGCTGAATCTGAGGAAAAATTTCCAGATAAATGAAAGTCAATCCAATCAGAACAAAAATACCAGGTAAAATAAATCTGCTTTTACCAGCATTCTCATCCTCAACTCCAATCAAGGTCCATAAAGTTCTCCTTTTATGGCTAAAAGATTCGTCCTTTCGAATCTTCATCTTTGAATTACTATAATCATCTTTCCCTTTATAGTGTGTGTTTTTTTCGTATTTATATAAACTCATTTTTAATTGAAAATGATGCTGAAACCTAGGCTAAATTAGGTAATTAATGTTAAAATACTAATCACTATCTCATTTCAATTCTATTCTACTATAAAATAGAATTTTCGTGAGGTTCCAATAATATTTATTAACTCCCCTAAATGTCAATAACTTCAGAAGATAAGCAGCGGATAAAAAATTTAATAGTATTAGGGAAAAAACAGGGATACATTACTCATGATGATATTTTGGATCTATTCCCTGAAGTAGAAGAAAACCTGCATTTGTTGGAGTACATAATTGAATCTCTACAAAATAATGATATTGAGATCATAGAACCTCAGGAAGGTGATATTGGGTTTGGTATAACTGGTGGAAATAAGATGACTTTTGAAGAAAAAATTAAGATTCTAAAGCAGATAAAATCTCATATCAGTACTGATCCTATAAGAGCTTACTTACAAGAGATTGGAAGAATTCCTTTGTTAAGCGCAGAAGAAGAAGTTATCTTAGCAAAAAGAATAGAGGATAGTGAAAAAGAATTTACAAAAGCTATAAAAGAATTAGGGAAGAAAAAAGTAGATATAGTTTATGAAAGAGCATTAAAACAAGTTGACAAAGGTGTTGTAAGACATCCTTCAATCGAAGCTGCTAAAAGAAGAATTCAAGAAAAGGATAAGAAATATTTAAACAATACAATGAAAACAGGAGTTGAAGCTAAGCATCTTCTTACAACTGCAAACTTAAGACTTGTTGTTTCGATCGCAAAGAACTATTTGAAGAGAGGATTAGATCTTTTGGATTTAATTCAAGAAGGAAATCTTGGACTAATGCGAGCTGTAGATAAATTTGAATATCGAAAGGGATTTAAATTTTCTACTTATGCTACTTGGTGGATTAGACAGGCAATAACAAGAGCCATTGCTGATCAGGCTAGAACAATCAGAGTTCCAGTTCATATGATTGAAACAATAAATAAATTAAGCAAAGTTTCTTCACAACTTTCTTCAAAATTAGGAAGAAAACCTACTACAAGAGAGATTGCAGAAGCTATGGATATGACTGTAGAAAAAGTAAATGAAATAATTAAGATTGCTCAAAAACCACAATCACTGGAAGCTCCAATAGGTGAAGATTCTGAAAGTACAAGTTTGAGCGATATTATTCCTGATGAATTCACAGCATCTCCTGCAGAAATGGCTACATGGTCATATTTAAAAAGACAGATTAATGAGATTTTAGGAACTCTATCAGATAGGGAGAGAAAAGTTTTAGAATTAAGATTTGGATTGAGAGATGGGGTGGCTAGAACTCTTGAAGAAGTTGGACATGAATTTAATGTTACTAGGGAAAGAATTAGACAGATTGAAGCAAAAGCTTTGAGAAGAATGAAGAGCGATGAAATCGCGCAGGCTTTAAGAGACTATTTGGAATAATAAAATAGTATAAGACTTTAAGAGAATAAAAAGGGGGCGGGTTGAAAACCCGCCCCCTTTTCAGTTATATTGTATCTACATTTACTTATTCTGAAATACAAATATGGAAGAACTTTCATCATCAAAATCCCGTGACAGATTTAGAATCTGGTTATTACAAGCTAAATTTGATATGGCTGCTGCAAAAGTTTCATTAAATGCAAATTATTATGAATGGGCTTGCTATCAAGCTGTCCAATCAGTAGAAAAAGCTCTAAAAGCAGTTCTTGTTCACGCTGGATGGAGATCTCCAAAAACTCATAAACTTGGAGTTTTGGTTAGTATGGCAAATCATGCAAATAAATTATTTTTAAATATAAAATTGAATTTTAGAAAAATTGAAGCTTATACTTTTATTTCAAGATATCCATTTGTTTATCCTAATAAAAATATTACTCCACATGACTTAATAAGTAAGCAAGATGCAGAAACTTGTATTGAACTCGGTAGTCAAATTTATGATGCAATTGAAAAGTTCTTGGAGCAGAATAAGATTGAAAGAGGAGAGGTGATAAAGACAAGTGATTACTATTTTGATGAAGTTGAAATTAAAACTAGGGTTGAAAGGCTTATTAACACTTTAACTTCTGATGAGAAACTTCATCCTGAAAAGATTATTCTTTTTGGAACATTTGCAAGAGAAAAGATCGTTCCTATGTCTAGTACTATGGATATTATAATTATTGCTGAAACAGATATGCCTTTTATTGAAAGAATCAAATATGTTAGAGAAATTACTCATGGCGTTGAACCAATTGTTGAACCACTTATTTATACCCAGCAGGAATTTGATTTTATGCTTAATGAAGAAGGGGAAGGATTTATTGAAAGTGCTATTGATGAAGGTAAGGTTATTTATGATAAAGAATTTGGTAAAGTTGGAATTGAGAATATTTCAGAATCAGGGAAAAAATTAGTCAGCTCAATATAATATAAATGAATAATATTAAACCAATAACATCAGAATCTGATCCTTCAAATAATCTTGTATATTTTAAAAAATACATTAGTTTTGATTATGTTTATGATTATTTAAGTTCATTAGGGTTAGATAATTATGAAGAAATCATTTCTAATATTCAAGCTATAAGAACAAATGTAAGACAGTTATTTTTTAAAGAAGCTTACTTGGATAATAATGAAATAATTCCTGTTTATGGAGTTTCAGAAATAGGTTTACTAGGAGAATATTATCGTAAATCAGACATTTCGAGATGGTATTCATTTTCTAAGGATATTTTTAATCCTACAAATGAAGAGGCAAGAGATTTTTATAAGCATATCGCTGAAGCAGTTAAAAATGAATTTGAAAGTTTTGGGTTAAATGGAATTAAAGGGATGATAGACCCATATTACTTTGTAAGATTAGTGATCTTTGAGTTACTACAAGAAAGAAAGAACTAAAAATAAATGAAAACAAAAAGGGGCGGGTTTTCAACCCGCCCCTTTTAATATTTTTCATTCTGAAGTTATTTTGCTTCTTCAGTGGCACGATATTCTCGAATTACATTAACTTTTATGACACCAGGATAACTCTGTGTTTTTTCAATTTCTCTTGCTATCTTATAGGCCATAACTTTTGTATCTTCATCAGAAGTTTCTTCAGGTTTAACAATCACCCTGATTTCTCTTCCAGCATGAATAGCATAAGCTTCTTTAACACCTTTGTGTTGATTAGCAATATCTTCTAAAGCTCTAACTCTTTTTACATATTCTTCATAAGAGTCTCTTCTTGCTCCAGGTCTTGCACCTGAAATTGCATCGGCAATTCTTACTAACTCAGCTTCAACATATTTTGAATCAATGTCATAGTGATGAGCCTCGATTGCATTAATCAATCTTGGATCTTTATAATATTTTCTAGCGATATCTGCAGAAATATGGTGATGTTGCTTTCCTTCTTCAGGTGCAACTTTTCCTAAGTCGTGAAGTAAACAAGCTAATTTAGTCACTTGGATGTCTGCACCGACCTCTGTGGCCAGCTCAGCTCCAATTTTAACCATCTCTAAAGTGTGTTTAACCAGGTTTTGTCCGTAACTGAATCTATACTTAAATCTTCCTAGAAGCATAATAATTTCCGGAGGAAGATTATTAAATCCAGTTTCGTAAGCAATATCCTCTCCAGTTTTCTTAATAACTTTCAAAACATCTTTCTTAACTTTATCAATTGTTTCTTCAATTGCTCCTGGGTGAACTCTTCCATCTTCAAGAAGTTTTTTTAATGCTAATGCGCCAACTTCTCTACGAATCGGATCAAAACAAGATAGAGTAACTTGATTTGGTGCTTCATCAATAATCACATCAACTCCAGTTAATTTTTCAAAAGTTCTAATATTTCTTCCATCTTTCCCAATGATCTTTCCTTTTAAACCTTCATCATCAATAGTGAAAGTAGTAGTAGTAGTTTCAACAACATAATCTGTTGCACTATTTAGCATAGCTTCTACTAAAATACTTTTACCTTTCTCATCTGACTGTTGTTCAGTCATTTGTTCGTTTTCCCTGACTTTTGTTGCCATCCAATTACTTAAGTCTTTTTCTACTTCTTGTTTGAGTTGGTTCTCTGCGTCTTTTTTAGATAATTGCGCAATTTCTTCCAGCTTTTTTTCTAGTCCTTCTCTTTGTCTTGCTAATTGACTCTTTGTATTCTCAATAGACTTCTCTTTTTGTTCTTGAGCATCAGACCTTTGGTCGAGGTAGTTAGTTCTCTCTATAAGTTTCTTCTCTCTGTCGCCAAGAATTAATTCTTGCTCTTTAATTTGCTCCCTTATTTTTCTAGCATTCTCCTGTGCTGCTGATTCCATTTCTAAAGCTTTCTTTTCAGCTTCTAGAATCTTATTCTCTGCAATTTGACTTGCTTTCTCTATAGCTTGTCTTTCTGTAAGTGTTGTCTCGGCTTTACTTTTCTCTAAAGCTTCTTCTACTTGTTTTTTTGCATCTTCTTTAGATTTTTTATTTTGAAGATACAAAACAACTGAAACTACTGCCATAACTATTGTTACAACAGCTAAAACACCTAACAGGACAAGCATAATCGAGCTTGTGCTTTCCATGTTAATCATATTAATAAGTAATCGATCCATCTAAATTATAGATAGAGACTTTGAAAGTTAGAATTACGCGGTATGTTTGAATAACCGAGTAGAATGCTCGGCAGAGTTAGAAATTATTTTTGACTTCAATGAATTTTTTAGTTTTAAATAATTTTTAGTAATTTTCTCCATTAATTTTCAAACTTAAATAACCTGCTTTTCTTATCTATCAAAGCTAATCTTAATTATAACAGAAAAGAGAGACAAACTTAATAGTTTTAAACTTTAGTAAGTTTCATTATAAATCTGCTGATTTTTTTGCTGAATGAGTCAGAATTTGAAGTAGACATCTCAATATTTGTCTGCGAATTTGCTGGAACTTGTTTTCTAGAGTCGAAGTGCTCACCTTGTTGAATTATTCCATGCTGAACTAATTCGTAGTATAGTCTGCTGATCATTATATTTTTCTGCTCTAATAGTCTGTTCATACTTTCATTTAAAGATTTTGAATCTGCTGAATTTGCTTTTAACAGTTCAACTTCAGATTCTAATTTTTGAACATTATCTTCTAATTCTTTTGCTTTTTTCGCATCAGCTATCATATTTTTAAAATCCTCAGACTCTGTCAGCTTATTAATTAGTTCTTCTTTGGTAGCACCTGTATTTAGATAATAGTTCTCATCAGCTGGTTTCGGGTCTTTACCTAATATTAATTGATAAATTTCTTTGATCATTTTCTTTCTTTCATCTCTGTCCATTAAAGTAGCTTTGTTTCCGCCACCCATTCCACCTCCGAAATTAGAACCACCACCAAATGATCCTATTGGAGAATTACCTCCAAAGCCTCCTGAAGCGCCAAGGCCGCCAAACGGCCTTGGCGCTTGGGATCCACCGAATCCACCAAAACTAGGTGTCCTTGGTGGCATTGGAGAAACTGGCATCGGTGTAGCAGTTTGTGCAGGTGTATTTGTTTGAATTATAGGTTGATTATTTTGTACATCTTGATTTGGTTGTTTTGCAGCTGTTGTATTTTTTGCAGGTTGATCTGGTTTATCAAGATAATCTTTTATTCCATCAACAATTATTTTTGCTAAATCGTCTAGCTTTTTATCATCTTTTAAAATTGCAATATCTTCCGGATTATCGATAAATAAAATCTCCATCGCTGTTCCAGATGAATTTATTGAGTTTAATATTAATAAAGAAGTGAGTTCATGTTCGTATTCACTTTTTGAACCAATATCTGTATATCCTGCTTTTTCACAAATATATTCAGCTAATCTTTCTGTAAGTCTTTGAGATTTGTTATCTGGAGCAGGATTACCTCTGTACCAACCTTCAATTCCACGTTTGCCACCATCATTAATGTGAAGTTCAACCATAATATCGCCTTGTTCTTCGGTATATCCAGTGGCGTTGATCCATTCAATACGCTGAAGTAAAGGCAGATCTAGTGGGACTGCCTGATAAGTTATTCCTGATTTATCTAAATGAGGAATACAAAGTTTTAATAGTTTTCTTGTTAGATCTGCCTCTCTTAAATCCTGATAAATTGCACCAGGATTTTCTAATGTATGAGCGGCAGAAATTAATAATCGTCCCACGTAAATTTATTAAAAGCTAAATCCTATAAGGTAATTATACCCCGATTAGGTAGATTAGGGTAGAGTTAGAGCTGCTGCTCTTTAAGTTTTCCTCGTCTTTAATGATTTAAGTGATTTTTAATTCGACTTTCTAAATCATTAATATTGTGTTTGAAAGCTTCTTCAATATTAATATCAAGTTCATCTGCGATTACAAATAAACACCATAGACAATCAGATAATTCATGGCCTAGTTCTTCATTTAAATTTGTATCAGCAGATCTTAACCCATCTTTTGCCATAATGAGTTTTAATAAATCACTTGCATCTCCTACAAGCCCTTCTGTATGTTCTTTATAATTCCATCGTGGTTTATTGTTTCTATCCTGAAGTTGATTATATAGATCACGAATTTTCAGAGCCTTTTCTTTTAGTTCGTCCATATTTTATAACCCAAATTTATCGATGATTTTGTTTAGTTCATCGTCTGTACTGAAAGGGATGATTATTTTCCCACCTTTCTTAGATTTTGAAAGTGTAACTTTTTCATTGAAGTAATTTTTTAGATTATTCTCTAATTGAGTAGTTTCCTCATCAACAATTCGCATGTCTTTTCTAAGCATCTTAGGTTTTTTGCCTTTATTTAATCTTCTTACAAGTTCTTCCACTGCTCGAACAGACAAGTGATCTCGCAAAGTAATTTTATAGGCAGCAATAATAGTATCTTTATTTGTTAAACCTAACAAAGCTCTAGCATGACCTTCTGTAATTTTTTCTTCTAATAATGATTTTTTAATCTCATCAGGAAGTGATAAAAGTCTAATTTTATTTGCAATTGCAGGTCTACTTAATCCAACACGTTTTGAAATCTGCTCATGACTCATTGAAAATTGATTAGTAAGCTGTTGAAAAGCCAAAGCCTCTTCTAAAGGATTTAAATCTTCTCTTTGAACATTTTCAATAATTGCTAATTCAAGCATTTCTTGAGGTGAAGATTCCTTTACTACAGCAGCAACGGTTTGTAATCCGGCAAGTTTTGCTGCTCGCCATCTTCTTTCACCGGCAATTAATTCATATTTCTTTTCACCTTTTCTTGTTACTAAAAGTGGCTCAATAACACCATGTTCACGAATAGAATCTGCAAGCTCTACTAACTTTTCAGGCTTTACTTCAACTCTAGGCTGATATGGATTAGGTGATATAGAATTTATTGGAAGATTAGAAACATATCCTTCAGATAAGTCTGAAATTGCATCTTTATCAATCAGTGCTGATAAACCTTTTCCTAAACCAAATTGTTTTGCCATATAGAAATTTATTAATTAATTTATCATTCCATAAAGCGCTCAAATCTTCAAGTCTATTTTGATAATTTTGGTCTTACAAGCTCATCGAGTCCATACTTAAATCTTCGAATTATCTCTCCTGCAAGCTCTTCATATGCTATTGCCCCAAGAGATTGTGGTGCATATTCATAGATAGAAAGACCTTGTGAAGGAGCTTCTGATAAACGTATACTTCTTGGAATAATAGTTTTAAATACTTTATCTTCAAAATATTTCTCGATTTCATTAGCTACATCTTTGCTTAAATTTGTTCGATTGTCATACATTGTTACAACAACTCCCCCGATCTCCATTTTAGGATTTAAATTTGTTCTAATTAATTTTATTGTATTCAAAAGTTGTCCAAGACCTTCAAGTGCAAAATATTCTGATTGAACAGGAATAATGATTTTATCTGCTGCGACTAAACCATTAACTGTAAGTAATCCAAGTGAAGGAGGGCAGTCTATTAATATAAAATCATATTTTTTATGAACTTCATCAAGACCTTTCTTTAAAATACCTTCTCTTGACATAGCATTTACCATTTCAACCTCAGCACCAGCGAGCTCAATACTTGAAGGAATAATATCGAGGTTATCAAATCTAGTTTTGTTTATTGTTTCTTTTATTGGGACTTTATTAATCAAAAAATCATATACACTTTTTTTTGCATCTTTTTTAGCTCCAAGTCCTGAAGATAAATTTGCTTGCGGGTCAATATCTACTAGAAGAATTTTTTTACCTTTTACGGCAAGATATACTCCAATATTCAAAACTGAAGTTGTTTTCCCAACGCCTCCTTTTTGATTAGTAATTCCAATTATCATTTTAATGATTAACTATTTCAAATTTGTCTAAAGGCCAGTATCTTAATAATACTTTTCCTTTAAACCATTCACGTTTTATAAAAGTTATATCTTCATATCTGGAGTCATGGCTGTTGCCACGATTATCACCGATAACAAAGTAACTATCAGCGGGAACAGTAACAGGATCACCATCTTCAATTAAAAAGTTACCACCGCTTGTTACTGTTCCCGCTGGCAAGTAACTGCTTTCATCTAGTCTCTGATCGTTTATATAAACTTCACCATTTTTTAGTGCAACTTTATCACCAGGCAAACCGATAACTCTTTTTATAAAATCATTAAACCCTGGTTTTTGAAAAACTACAACATCCCCTCGTTGATAATCTAAACCTATTGATTTCCCAAAATCAGTTCCACCAAGCCATTGATGTATTTTACTTGTTAGAACTATTTGTCCATTATCAAAATTAGGCTCCATTGATTGTCCTTCAATTTGATTTGGAGTTGCAAAAACAACATAAATTACAATGCATAATGAAACTGCAATAACGATGGATTGTAATAAATCTACTAAATTATTTCTGAATTTATTTTCTTTGATCTCGGGTTGAACCTCGATTGAATCTTGCATACTTATTTATTAATTTTCAATTTCATTCTATCACCATTTATACTAAATTCTTCAAATGGCTGCTCGGATATATCATCTTTAGTAGTTAAAGATTTTGCAGATACATTTTTTTGAATTTCTTCAGATTTACTATTTACTATATCTAATAAAGTTTTTGAACCAGAAAGCTCAACATCAATAGTTTCTCCTTGTTTTAATCCGTTCTTTTTTCTCGAGGATTGAATATTTCTTACCAATTCTCTAATAAATCCTTCATTTTTTAATTCTTCAGTTATTTCTGTTTCTAATCCAACTTTAACAGATAAATTATTATCTTCTGTTTTTACTAAAGTAGGGGATTCTGAAAGATTAGACACTTCTAATACTTCTTTGACATTCAACTCATCACCCAAAATTCTTTGCATCCAATCAGTAACTGCAGGAACTTGGGGATTAGTATTTACGATTTGAAGTAATGATAATGGTTGACGAACTTTCAGCTGATTCTCGACTCTAAGGTTATTTCCAATCTCGGCAATGCTTCGAACAAATGCCATCTCTTGATTTAAACTTAGATACTCATCAATAAATCTCTGATCTTCAATTGGATAATCTGTTAAATGAACTGATTCTGGCAGCGATTTTATTTTTGTTCCAACAAGCTCTCGATACATATATTCAGTTATGAAAGGTGTAAATGGTGCTAAAAGTTTTAGAATTTCAATAAATACATAATACAGTGTTTCTAAAGCCATTGTTTCGCCTTCTGCAAACCTGTCTCTAGATCTTCTTATGTACCATTTGGAAACATCATCTATTAAATCTTTGATTGGTCTGATAGCTTTTGGTATCTCATATTTATCAAGGGAGCCGCGAGATTCCTTTATAGTTTCTTGCAGTCTCAAAAGTATCCATGCATCCAGCTCTGTTTCTACATCATCAAATGGAATATGATCCCAAGGGTGCTGATCTCCAGTTACATTTCTACCGTTATAAGCTAGCTCTTCTCGCGGCTCCCAGTTATGTATATTTGCATAAGTTATTATGTAGGAATAAATATTCCAGAGTGGTAGCAGAAACTCTTGAGCTTGGATTTTTAGAGTTTTTTGACTGACGGTTGCATCTTCACCTAAGGAGATTGGTGAGTTGAAAAAGTTTACCCTTATAGCGTCTGCACCAAATTCTTTTATTAATATGATTGGATCTACATAATTTTTCTTACTCTTACTTAGTTTCGCACCATTGTCATCGAGGATGGTTCCATTAACAATAACATTCTCATAAGATTCTTGATCAAATAACGCAGTTGATTCAGCAAGTAATGAGTAGAACCATCCTCTTGTTTGATCAATTCCCTCAGCTATATATTCAGCAGGGAACTTCATTTTAAACTTTTCTTCATTTTCAAAAGGATAATGGAATCTTGCATAGGGCATAGCCCCCGAATCATACCAAACATCTATTACATCAGGGATTCTTTTGTATTTTTCACCATCTATTTCAAACTCAATTTCATCGACAAAAGGTTTATGAGGATCATTTAATTCTGCTCCTGATAATTCTTTTAATTCTTTAAATGAGCCGATAACCATTACTTTCCCAGATTCTGACTTCCAGACAGGGAGAGGAGTTCCCCAATATCTTGATCTTGATATTCCCCAATCTTTTATTTCGGCTAACCAATTTCCAAATCTACCTTCTTTTACATGAGACGGAACCCAATTAATTTTTTCATTATTAGCTACTAATTTATCTCTTAATTGGCTCATTGATATGTACCAGGATGTAATAGGTTTATAGATCAGTGGAGTATTAGTTCTCCAACACATTGGCATATCATGTTCATATTGTTCTTCTCTAAATAATCTATCTTTTTGTTTTAAATCTTCAATAATTTTAGGGTTTGCATCTCTATAATTTAACCCAGCATAAGGCTGGATCTCGTCAGTAAAGTCTCCTTGATCATCAAGAACATCGAAACTTTTTATTCCAACTTTTTGAAAAATTTCATTATCCTCAGCTCCGTAAGGCGCCAAATGAACAATCCCTGTTCCTGAATCAGTTGCTACATAATCAGCATCATATATTTTGTGGGCATTTTCTCGACCAATAAAAAAATCAAATGGAGGAACATATTCTTTTCCTATTAATTCTTCAGCCGAAATTTCACCAACAACTGTGAATGGATCTCCTTTAAATACATTATCCAAAAGATCTTTTGCAACAATATATGTATTTTCTGTATAGATCCTTTCACTTTTACATATTTAATATTTTTATTAATTAGCTAATCCTAGATTTGAGGGAATAGTCCAAGGAGTTGTCGTCCAAGCTAATAATTATAGTTTTAGGATCTTCTTTTAATGGAAATTCAACAGTTATTGCAGGATCTATAAAAGGTTTGTATCCTCCTAAAGCTACTTCTGCATTAGATAAAGTTGTTCCTGCTCTAGTTGAATAAGGTACAACTTTGAATCCTTCATACAGTAGTCCTTTATTCATAAAGCTCTTTTAATGACCACCAGATAGATTCTATGTAATCTTTATCCATTGTTGCATATTCTTCTTCATCATTTGTTAATCTCCCCATCATTTCTTCTAGTTCCACAATTTGTGCTCTTTTATCAGTTACTAATTTTCTACATAGTTCATTGAACTTGGCAACTCCAAATTTTTCTATATCCTTTTTTTCTTTAAATCCTAAGTTTTTTTCAACTTCATACTCAACAGGTAATCCTTGGCAATCCCAGCCGATACTTCTTGAGTTACTCTAAATCCTTGCATAGTCCAATATCTTGGAATAATGTCTTTTAGTGAGAATGTGAGTGCATGGCCTATATGAGGATCTCCATTTGCAGTAATTGGTCCATCATAAAAAGTTTTATTTTTATCATCAGGTCTTTGGTTAATTGATTTTTCAAGAATATTGCTTTCTTTCCAATATTTTAGTATTTCTTGTTCAAAAGAAAAAAAATCAGGTTTTCCTGAAGGTTTGCTAAACATATTTTTCTAATTTCTAAAAGGTAATTGAGTACATGCAATTTTACATTCAATGTAAGTTATATGCAATGTTGTATAATCAACCAAATAAATATTATTCCAATAGTATGGACAAACATTTTAGAGTTGATGATGGATATAATAATACTATTACAAAAAAGAATGCATTAGTAGCTTTTATAACAATGTCTAGATGGGATTTATGGCACTGTGAATATTTGATAAATTTTGCAAAAAATTTAGTTTCAGATTTCGATAAACTTAGCTATTTAGATGTAGGACTTTTTAATGATTTACCTGAAGTTAGGACGATATTAAATTTAAGATTGGAAGGAACAATAAAAGAAAGAGAATTAGAAGTAATGTCAGGGATAATATATATTGTATTTATGATTAAAAAAAATATTGAGAGAGAATCTATGATACAAAAACTAGAAAAAGTTCTTGAATACAAAGTATCTTTTTTTGATCCTAATTCTTATTTATATTAATCATAAATATTCAAGAATCTTTAAACAAAAGAGTGACACTTGATAATTTAATAGTTTCTTATTTTATGTACGATATTCCCGAGAGTGAGAGAGAAGAAGTTCTAGATACATTAGTAAAAGATTTAGCGATATTAGTCAGACAAAGTGAAATATTCTCGCCTAAAGATCCATATAAACTCTATGGACTTTCTGAAATAATTGATATCCTAAATGTTGATTTGGGTAGTCAAGTTTCAGTTGAGACACAAATACGAAATAAAATTTTAGAAATGATAGATATAGTAAATAGTAAGGGGTATGGATATAAAACTAAAGTTGAGAATCTCCTCAAGTTAACAAAGTTTTTTACCCAAGCAAAATATTATTAATTAACGTCACAAACAGTCCTACGTTAGAATAATTAGGTTAACAGTGTATAATTGCAAAATGAATCCAATAACTGAAAAAATTTTAAATTCGAGAAAGTATAAAGATATCTATCCAAAAACAATCGAAAGAATAGTAAATGATTGTATTAAAAGATATGGAGAAAAACGTGCAGAGAAAGAAGCGAAAGAGCTTATCCATCAAGTATGGGGAGCCTTCTATCGAAGTAGACCAGATTTCCAGAAATTACTTGAAAAATTCTCTGCAGATGTTCCAGAAGATGATTATGATTTTGCAAATTTAAAACAGATAGATGATTTATTAAGAATACATTCTTCTACAGTAGAAAGAATGAAATTCATAGATGAATTTTATTCTAAAATATTTAAAATTACTGGGAAACCAAAGTCCATACAGGATATTGGTTGCGGATTTACTCCTCTGGGTATTAAACATATGGGGATTTCAAAGAAAACTATGTATACCGCCTCTGATATTGATTTGGAGGAAATCCGCTTCTTGGCAAAAATATCTAAAATATTATTTCCGGACTATAATGTAAAATTTGAGGCTGCTGATGTTTTAGTGGATGATTTTGAATATGCTGATGTAGTATTTTTATTAAAAACTATTCCAATCTTAGAAAGACAAGAAAAAAATGCTTCTGAAAATATTTTGGATAAGTTAAAGTATAAATATTTAGTTGTTAGTTTCCCTTTAAAAAGTTTATCTGGAAGAGAAGTGGGAATGTCAAAATTTTATTCTGAGAACTTTGATGAGATTTTACAAAAAAAATCATTAGTTTATAAAAAATTAGAATTTACAAATGAACTTGTATATGTCATTAGTTCTGTATAATGCTAATATAATAAATATTAGTTTTTAATTATTTACTAATGGGTAAAGTTGAAGCAAATATGGATAGCTCTATCGATGTACAGAAGGTGTTAAAGTATATCCCAAGAGTTATTGCAGCATTATTCTTTGGAGGATTGGTTGTTTATCAAAATTATATTATATTTCATCTTTTGCAAACTACATTAGGTTGGGAAAACATTGGAGATATGCAGATAGTTCTGGCTGCAGCTGTTGCCTCAACTGTAATTGAGACATACTTAATTGCAAGAGAGATTGGAAAGTGGATGAGATAGTATGGACAAAATTAAGACGATTATTATTGGGACTTCTGAATTTGCTGTACCGATTTTAGAGGCGGCTTTAGCACATCCAATGCTTGAAGTTGCTGCAATTGTAACTCAACCTGATCGTCCTGCAGGCCGTGAACAAACGCTAAAGCCGTCTGCTGTAAAACAATTCCTTTTAGACAAAAAAAGTGAAATTACAATAATTCAACCCGAAAAAATAAAAGATATTTCAGGCGAACTACTTGATGAATATGAACCTGAATTAATTATAGTAGCTTCTTATGGGCAGATAATTCCGAATAATATTTTGGAATATCCAAAATATAAATGTCTAAATTTTCATGGTTCATTACTTCCAAAATTAAGAGGTGCTGTTCCAGTAAATATGGCAATTTTACTTGGATTTGAGAAAACAGGAGTAACTTTACAGATTATGGCTGAAAAAATGGATGTTGGAGATATTATCTCAACTAGAGAATATATTTTAAAACCTGATGAAACGGCTGAATCTTTGATGGCTGAACTTTCAATGCTCTCAGTTGAAATCTTAAATCAAGATTTAGAGAAATGGATATTAGGTCAGATTCAGCCATCTGCTCAAGATGAATCAGAAGCTACTTATTGTTATAGAGGTGATATTTCTAAAGATAAAGCAGAGATAAAATTTGAAACTGATATAGATTTAGCAGAGCGAATGATTAGAGCTTTTTATCCATGGCCGGTTGTCTGGTTTGAGCTTCCGGGAAAGGGAAGAGTAAAAATATTTAAAGCTAAAAAATCTGATATTCAAAGCCAGGCAACCGGCCTTCAATTAACAAAATCAGATAAAAAATTACTACTGAATCTTCAAAATGGTACTCTTGAACTTTTAGAACTTCAACTTGAAGGAAAGAAGAGGGATAGTGTAATTAATTATTACTTTCTTGTTAATTAATGTTAATATCTGAATTTCTTTTCATCAGGGTAGTATGTCATTTCAGAAACATCAGGATCTAAAGATAATTCTTTTATGAATCTTGCTCTTTTCTCCGAGATTGAAAGTGCTTCCATAAGATCTAACCCAT
The DNA here is from genome assembly GCA_963700155.1 of uncultured bacterium. Classification (GTDB taxonomy): domain Bacteria; phylum Patescibacteriota; class Dojkabacteria; order J137; family J137. The sequence continues at coordinate 603,093 of OY969472.1, forward strand.
GTTCTTCGACACAACAATAGAAATATTCTCCAAAAACCAGTAATCTCAATCGTGAACTAAAACTGAATCCCCTAATTTCAAATGCAGTAATTATTGATGATTTATTATTAAGATCACTGAAGAAGAATAGTCTTTCACGCAATATTTGTGAATATCGATTAATTCTATCAAGTTCCCTTTCTATTCTTATTTTTATTGTATCATCTGAAAGCTTAGATACTTCCATTGCTTGAATTGCTGGCAAATAGAAAAGTACAGCCTCCGGATCATTACTAATTTGACTAACTAGTTTATCCCACTTGTTATTTAGTTCTATCTCTTCACGAAGTTTAAGTTCATTATAGCCATCACCTCTTTGATAGAAATCATAATCAGGATGAACCAAAAGATATATTTTATTTATTTCTGTCATGGTTCAATAAAGAAGGGTCTTTTAACATTTATACCTTCTTCAGTTAGTTCATATTTACCTAAATAATCTGCAATTTCTTCTGAATCATTCTTACAACCGACAATTAATCTTTTATAAATTTCTTCATCGCTAAATCGTGTATCAGTTATCATAATATAAATCCTTGCTTTTTCTTCATTACTGCCAATATAAGGAGTTATTCTTTCAAATAAGTCTTCTCTAGCTTCTGTATAGTTTTCTATTGAGGGTATATCCATAAAATTGCTTTAAAAAATAATAGTTAAAATTCTACCATATGATGAATTTTAGTTCTGAAGATCACTGATTTTTTGAAGTATATATTGCTCCGGCCAATAATCTGCGGCTTGGTGTAAATATTCTAGTTCTTTTGATTTATTTCCATCTTTCTCAGCTTGGACAGCAAGGTTATAGAAGTTTCTTGCTTTTGTTTTGGGAACTCCAATAAAATACATATAAGAAAGGAATAAAGCTCCAACAGCAATAGATACTAAAACAAAAACGGAAAATTTTTTAATCATCTTCATCATACTTTACTTTTAAATAACCACCGCTACTTAAGAATTTTTGATGATAAATATCAATTATTGAAATAAAGAAGACAATTATCAAAGGTCCATATAGTATTCCTAAAGGACCAAAGTAGTAAAGACCTCCTAAAACACTAAAAATAGTAACTAGTGGATGGATTTTTACAGTATTTTTCATTATTCTTGGTCTTACTGTAGTATCAATAACATTAATGATAACTGCACAATAAACAACAAGCGCAACTGCAATTAATATTTCAGATGCATTTCCTGTACGTATTCCATCAAACGCTAAGAATATTCCTAATGGTCCCCAGACTAGACCTGATCCAATAGGCAATAAAGATAAAATTACCATAATGATCCACAATAATATTGGTGCACCAACATTTAGAATTAATAAAGGTATCAATACAGCAGTTGCTTGTAATATTGCTACAAAGAAGCTTCCTTTTATAACCCCTTTTGTAGTAGCTTTAAAATTTTTTACTAAAATTAAGTCTAAATCTTTATCTAGTGGAGATAATCTACTTATAATTTCTGGTAAATTATCATAAATTGGAAAGAAATATATCAAGCAAAGTAAAAGCAAGAATAAACTAAATAATATTAATCCACTGAGCGATAGAAATTGTTGAACAAATGGTAATAATTGATCCTGTACATTATTTGCAATACTTACAGCTAATTGCTGACTATTTAAAGAAGAAATTGTATAGTTCAAATTCAAGCTTTTGAAAACATTATTAATATTATCTATTGTCACATTTATGCTAGATTGAAGATTGCTTAAACTCCCAAATAAATCTGAATTTGCTGTTACTGTCGAAACTTCACTTAGTGTTAATAATGCCAAAATAATTATCGGAATAATCATTAATAATATTGTTAGTATGACAGAAAGAGTAGTACTGATTGCCTTGCTCTTAGTTCTTCTCAAAAAGAATTTATAAAATGGATGGAAAATTTGAACAAGAATTAACGCAACAATGATAATGTTCAGATAAGGCAAAAATAATGTGATAGCTAAGTATGCTATTAATACTAAAACTACAAGTAGAAAAATATTTTTTATTTCAAGTTCTTTTAGTGTACTCATATCTAGGTATAAGTTTACCCTGTTTTAAAAATTTTTTACACTATATTATTTTTGCCCCTATTAATTACCAATCCGACACGGTTTAATCTTGACCAGTAATAATCAAATGTTCCAGAATCCATCCAGATTAATCCAAACCAAGGATCATTTATATAAAAGGCTTGTGGATTATCAACGGTACCTCTTATTCCAGTTATAACTCCACCATGCTGACCATTAATAGCATAAATTCCCGGAGTTCCCCATTGTAAATCGGAATTACTGCTTGTCCCATTATATCTCCATATCTCTACTGGATGACCATTTTCTATCGATTTTGCGAGATCATAAATATTCCAGTTAGTATGAAGTTCCGTTTGTATTCCATGATTTGTATAAACTTTTTGAATAGGATTCCAATAAACTCCATATCCCCAACTTCCATCTGAATTTCCGACAAAAACTTGATTAGGATCAGCTAGCCATCTTCCTTGTGCATCCTGGCTACTATCATGTCCTGTTTCTGAAATAATTGAAGTTATACTTAAATCTACTCCTTTCCAAGCTAGTCCCATTTTGGTTGCATAAATATTACATGAGAACGAGACTGGGTATTGAGGCTGGTAATATAAAGGCATTGAAATTATTACTTCATTATTCCTAATAGTAAATTGAGAGCTGAATTCTTCTGTACTGTTTATTCCATCTACAGATTTAACACCTTTAGAAATTTTTACTGTGTAGGATGTTGAGAATGATAAATTACTACTAGGTGTGAAAATTAATGTTTGCTCTTTCCATCTATATTTACCTGCAACATTTGGTTGAATTGAGAAATGTTCTTGTGCAGATGTATGATCGACATCCTGATTAAATGTAATTTTAATTTGCGATTTTTCATCAACTTTAACTTCACCATTGAAAGGATCAAATTCTTTTACTGCAGCTTTTCCAATAGTTTCAAAAGTATATTTTAATTTCTTGTTTGTTGTTAACCCACTTTTACTTTTTGCACCAGAACTCAGTGTAACAGTGTACTTTGTTTCTTTTGGTAATAATGATTCTGGTGTAAATATTAAGGCCCGATCATTTAGCCAATTATATGTTCCTTGGGTATTTGGTTCAATTTCCAAATTTTGTTCAACAGAAGATCGATCCATTGCAGTGGAAAATAGTATTTTTATTTTTTCATCAGACTTTATATCACTACCGTTTGGTGAAAAGTGGCTTATTAAAGGTTCATTTTGAGTATCAAATTCAAAGTTATGAATAAGAACCGGATTATCATGTTCAATTTCAGTATTTGTCTCTAAATTATAAGTTTTTGCAGTCCGAAAGATTTGAAGAGTATAGTGAGTACTTAACTCATAATTATCTTTTGGAGTGATTTTAAATTCAGTATCACTAATTTTATTTAAAGAAAAATCAATATTAGGCGTGAATTTATAATTAATGTCTACTAAATTATTAACAGGTTTATCGTAAGTTAAAGTTATTTCTTGATTCTCACTAACTTCAAGAGCTTTATTTTGCGGATTTGTCTCGATAATCTCAGGCAGTTTAGGGCTATCAAAAACAAATCCGCCTTCATGGCCTTCATCTCTAAAGCCAAATCTACCTATACCAGTAAAGTAAATAACAATTCGCTGTCCCGGGAAAAGCGTTTCTTTAGGATAAAATTCACCTTCTCTTGTCAACCTTTGTATTCCTAAATATGGTTTCCATACCCAGTCACCATTTATTTTAGGATTTATATTCTCATAGAGCTTTAAAACATCTACAGGCATATTAAAAATTACTTTTATTGGCTTATCATAACTTTCCCAGATTCCTTCTGTAACAGGTGTGGTATTTTGAATTTGAGGAGTTATAGTGACATATTTAACCAATGTTATCCCTAATGCAGCTATAAGCAATACAACGCTGATAAAAAGCTTTAGAAATTTTTTATTTCTCTTCTTTTTTATTATCCAATAGACATTAAGCCCGAGATCTAAAGCAATCAATAAAAGAGAGAAGAGTATTATTAAGTCAAAATCAATATCCATAATTTAATCACCATTAATAAACTTGGTTGTATCCCACTGTGAAAAAACAGTTTCTAGATTTGCAAAAACAACAGGACCTTTATCATCTGAATATCTATACTGTTTTATATCATCAAATAATGCTTTAATTTTCCATTCATCAACTGAAACAAACCAGTGAGGGTGCGTAAGGTAAACTAAATCTTGAGGATGATCTAGAGGCGCTTGCTTGTTTGTGAAATTGTCATTAAATCTTTTTATTAAATCTTCTTTTGTAAACCAATAGGAGTCAGCTCCATTATCTGGAAATTCCCAAATGCTTAATCTGTCTGAAAGATTACCTTCCCATTTGTTAATATCACTTTTGCTTGGAAGATATGGATATGTAGTATCTTTTAAATTCCATGGAAGTTTTGTACTATATGACACATTAGCATTTACTAAACCTCCTGTCCTCCCAGATGAATCAATAAGAAATCCAGTATTTTGCAGTGCGGTTAGTACATTTTCACCTCCCATCCAAGCTCCAATTCTGAAAGAAATTGGACTACCTAGGCCTTTATCGATGAGTTTATTTCTTCCCCAAGTATAAATTTTTTCAAGTTCACTTTCAGTATAAGCATAAGAAGGTACATCAGAACCATAAGTTCCTTGTATTATAGGACTTGTTCTTGGAGTAACTCCGGCTTCTTTCACCATATCATCCCACATATGAATGTGCATTCCAATTTCATCACCATGATTTTGCTGCCTGTCTTTTATCCAATTTGTTAAGTAATCAGCTCTTTCTTTAGAAATTGTTGCTATTGTTCCATTTTGATCACTTTGTTTTTTTACATAAATTCTTGGATTAAAGAAATGGGTCGATTGAATTCCATAAGTATCTTCGATATTAGCTATTGCATTCAAATTATCCTGAGACACATCCCATCCTTCCCAGTCAAATGTCCATGTTACATATAGCGGGTAGGTATAAATAAAGGATAATTTCTGGCTTCGATTAATTTTTAGAATGTTATTTGAGTCTGTTGCATTTACTTGGATTGAATATGTCCCTGTATCAAGTCCTGTTAAATTAATCGAAGCCTCGTAAACACTATTTCCTTTTAAAGTTAACTTTCCAGATTTATTAGTTCCATCGATTGCATAGGTGACAACACTATTGTCGGTAATTCCAGCACCTTTGGTATTTGCATCAATTATTAAATTTGTTGATGCTGCAGTAGAAATTTGATTTTTCAAGAACCATTTCCTATTTAAACTTAATTTTACAGGGTGAATTTGTTCATCTCCTAAAGATATTCCATCACTCGTTGGAGTAGAAGTATATTTATCTTTAGATACGCTAAACTTTTCTGCAAATTCATTACCATAATACAAAAAATAATTTGTTGTTATATTTCCAGGGTCTAGATTATCGATAAGTTTAAATGAAATAGCAGTTGAAGATGTATTAGGTTTTTCAAGAAGGAACGGCAGCACAAGGTAACTTCCTTTATCGCTGTCAAAATAAATTATTCTTAAATCTGTTCCATCTTTCATCGCTGCTGTTCCTTCTCCGATAGCTTTTTCATGATCAAACTTTAATGTTATCCAGCTTCCCGAAAAGAGTGGTAGTGATGAGCTAGTATTTTTTACCGTGATTAGTCTTTTTATCCCAAAACTATCATCCCACCAATTTTCTTCTTGTAAAATTAACCTTTTTCTATATATGACAGTATTTGTATCTGCTAAAGCTGGCTTAATAAATACTTCTTGATATAGTGAAGCACCAACAACTGTAAAAATTATTATAAATACTAAACTTACTAAGGATCTTTCAGTAAAAAACCACCAGACTGTGTTGTAATCTTTTTCTTTAAGTGTCCATTTTTTTAAGTAATTTTTTATACTTGTAAAAACAGCTGAAAAGAATAAGACAATAAATGTTAGTATCAAAATATCTGTAAAATATAAATGTTTTATTCCGTCTGGATTTTCGGGAGTAGTAGTGAAATATTTATATCCAAACAACAAAAGTGTGCTGAAAACTAGAGCTTCAATTGCAGTTATCCCAAAATAATTAAATATATTTTTTATAAATTTCGGAGTGACTTTATAGAATATTTGAAATAACAATAAGACAATTAGTGTTAAAGATAGACTGAGTGTCAGGAATGTTATTGAAGGAGGAAATCTTCCTTGATCTGGGAGTGGGAATAATAAAGTTGATCTTAAATATAGATAACTTAAAGTTCCTGTTACTGTTAATCCAATAAAGACAATCAGCCAAATTATATTTACCCGAATTCGATGAATAAGACTTCTATGATTGTAAAAAAAGTGACCTAGGTATATTCCCAATAAAAATATTGGGAAGTACTGAAAAAGAGGAAACGCATGTAATGCTCCATCTGAATAAACTTGACCTCCTAGAAGGGCTTTTAGCGTATTTAATTTATCCGATCCAAAATCAATTTGGGAAATTAAACTTCCAATTCCATAAATCACAGACATAAAGAATAGTCCGAATAAAGGATTCTTTATTAAATATTTATATAGTTTAGGTAGCAAAAGTACAGTAAGTGAAATCAGGAATAAAGGAATCAAAAACTCACTAAATACAGGAACTATAAAGAAAAATAATGTTGAAATAATATTATTCAGCCATGAGAATGATGGTGGAAATGAATAAAGTGAAGTATTAACCAAAATAGATGCTGTTGCTAGAATATAATAAGCAAATAATAATTTTATTAAACGGCCGGTTTTTCGTACAACTCTTGCATTTCTAGATCCATGTTCTTCAACTTCAGGGCTAAAAGTAGAGTAGTAAGCAGCCATTCCAGAGATAAAAAGAAATGAGGTGAAAGAAAATATACCACCAAAGAGACCGATGTAATAAACAGCTTTGCTAGATGCATTCCCAGAATAAGTTATTGCAATTACATGAGTGATTATCATTGCAATAACTGCAAACCCTCGCAAAATATCGATTATCTTTTCACGTTTATGTTTTGGTGTCTGAATATTAATATTCTGATTTAAATCTGAATAAGTTGTTTCTGTTTTAGCAGGATAAATCTTCATTTTATTAAATTGATATTTCCTTTATAGGATATCATTTAATTACAAATTTTGAAATTTGGAATTTTGACCTAAAAAGAATTATGTTTTGGAAGGCAAAGTATGGACTTAAGTCCATACTTTGCCTTATAATCTCTTCGCAATATTAATAATTTTTGTTCCGGCTTAGCTCAGCGGTAGAGCGCTCGCCTGTTAAGCGATTGGTCGCTGGTTCGAATCCAGCAGCCGGAGATTTAAATTCTTCAATTTAGAAATGATTGTATTTAAAGAAGAGATTGGTACTTCAGATGACAATTTGGTAGTAGATGTTCCTAATGATCCGACAAGAAGGTCTGGAATTCCTTTTAATGAAACTTTAATCAATCTTTTTAAAGAGTGCGGTGCTTTAAGAAAAGCTGAGATTTTAGAAAGATTCTTATATGATTTTAGTTGTAACAATACAACAGATATTATAATCAGTATAAGAAGTGGGGATGTTCCTATGGAGTTGCTTTTAGATATTGTAGGTTTAAAAAGTGCCGGTGGGGATACAATGCCTATTAGTATAGTGGATGCTGCTCAAAACTGCTTAGAGAATTTAGTATAATTATTCCTTTATCTTTAATATAAATTCAAGTATATTTTTTAATAATCTTTATAAATATTTAAATGGCATTATTTAATTTTAAACCGCCTAAAAAAGAAGGGATTATAGATGGAAAATCACTTTTAGATAAATATCAAGTCCCTAAAGAACTTTTTAAAATGATTGAAGAAATACTTCAAGAAGAAGGTCTTAATAATTATTTTACTCCTAATGTAATTAAATTAATGATTGAATCAAAAGATAAGGTTTTATCAAAAAGTAGACATTTTTCAGATCTGCTTGCTGTAGATAGAAATCATGAAGATCTAAAGATCTTTTTATCGAGATTCAAGAGTGATTTAGAAGAAAGAATTAAAGATATAGAAGAGGGGATCAGCAAATATGATATTCAAGACAGTATCTTAAAAGAAAATCTTTTAAAAATTCTTAGGTCTTATTTATCACTAGATATTAATGTATTTAGGATAGCTTTTAATACACCTGAAAATATGGATATTAACGATAGAATAGAGCAAGTCAATAGAAATCTCAGAGATTTCTTTTTAGATAAAGAAAAAGCTGCATGATCAAATTTTATTCATATCTTAGCGCATCTAAAGCAGAGATCTTTGTAGCTCTAGTAGCTGGATATAATCCTGTCAAAACGCCTGTTATTCCAGAAATTAATAGAATTATAACTGCACTCGAAATAGGTAGATTTACAAGGTTCAGATATCCATAACCTCTTGAAATTGAGATTAAGGAGATTATAAATGATAATAAATTTCCCGCAATAACACCAAATAGTATACCTACAATCCCTCCTAACAACCCCATTGTTATAGATTCAGACAAGAACAAGTGTTTTACTTCTTCTGCTCTCATTCCGATAGCCTTCATTAATCCAACTTCTTTTGTCCTTTCTAAGAGTGATACAGTTAGTGTATTAAACATTCCTAATGCGGCAACAAATAATGCAACAAATCCTACTATGGCAAATACAACTCTAGCATTATCAAAAAAGCCCTGAATTTGTTGAACAGTATCTAAAATTGCAGTAGTTCTGAATCCAAGTACATTTAACTGTTGTCTCAAAGTATCAACATCAGTTTGATCACTAGTGACTAATCTTACTTGTGAGTAGTTCTTAATCCCAAGTGATTGTACGTCTTGGATTGGAGCATAAGCTTTTGGTGCGTCATTAGAAGATATTACTCCAACAATAGTATAATCAAAAGATTTTGGTTCAGATGTCTTATCAGTTTTTTGAGCACTATCAGTTAAAATGTATGAAATTTTTAATGTCTTATTAATCGCATTACCTGAGTTAAGACCTATAACGTCTAAGAATGACTGATTAACAACAATGCCTTCATTTCCAGAAATTGGATTATCTTCAAACAAATTCCCGGTAGTTATTTTTGATTCAATAGTATTTAAATATGCTGATTGTACGCCATAAACCACAACATCAGCATTAGAATCCTGATAATTAACATTCCCTGCGATACTTATTACAGGATATGTCTGTTCAACATGATCAAGTCCTTTTAAAGTACCAAGAGCATCTTCATTTATTATTACGCTTTCACCCAAAGACGGATAAACATCTATTTGTTTTAATTGTTCTAGTTCAGCAACTTGAGATATAACAAGATTTTCTATTCCAAAACCAATTGAAACTAAAAAGGCTGTGAATCCTATACCTAACGCAACTCCCCCTATTGTTATAAGTGCTCTATTTCTTTTTGCAAAAAGATTTTTGAAAGAAAGTTCAAATATATCAATATAGCTGATACTTTGTATTTTTGATTTATCAAGAATATCAATAAATTTATCATAAATCCCAGTTATTAATTTATCTAATGGTTTAAATATAACTGAGATAGAGAATACTTTGTGCAAAATTCTGTAAGTTAAGGACACTATTACTAATATTGTTGAAAGTATAACAAGTCCAATTGTTGTGAAAATGTTTTTAAAAAAACCAGAATTTTGCTCTCTCTTTCGTTTTGGATTGCTAAGGTTAGAAAGATCGGCTTTATAAGGTACTGCTGTCCCATCATCAACTTTATTTTCAGTTATCAAAGACTCTTTTATTTCTTTAATGTTATCTTTAGTTATTACTGAATCTCGTACAATCTTCCCATCAAAGATATATAGAAATCTTTTGGCGAAATCTAAATTATCAATATTATGAGTAACCATAATTACTGTTTTCCCCTCAATACTTAGTTTTTGAAGGTATTCGGACAGTTCTTTACCGCTTTTATAATCCAAGTTTCCAGTAGGTTCATCAGCAACAATTATTTGTGGATCTGTAATTAAAGCTCTTGCGAGGGAAACTTTCTGTTGTTGTCCTGAGGAAAGCTCGCTTGGCAAAAAAGTAGCCCATTCTGAAAGCTCGAATTGTTCAAGCATCTTTAAAGCTTTGGTATTTGCGTCAATCTTAGAGTAACCTCTTAAAACTAAGGGAAAAGCTACATTTTCTTGTACATTTAATGATTTTATCCAATAAGGTTGTTGATATATTATTCCCACATTCTTTTTTCTGAAGTTAGCGAGTTCTTCACTATTTGCATTTGTTATATCAACCCCTGCAAAATTGATTGATCCTTTGGTGGCATCTTCTAATCCTAGCAGAACGTTAAGAAGTGTTGATTTACCACTTCCCGAAGGTCCAAATATCATTGCAAACTCACCTTGTGAGATTTCGACATTAACGTCTTTTAATACATCGATGCTTTTAGGTTTTACATCATACCTTTTGAATATATTTTTTATCTTTATTATCGGATTATTCATTATACTTATTAAACATTTAATATATGATTATGATTTTCAAGTTCATTTTATTACAAAAAGCTAAAGATGTCTTGTAACCCTTTCAAAACAATATCAAGTGCACTCTCAGATTTCTGAGGTGCAATAGTTACAATATTATTAGTTTGCGATTCATTCTTACTACTATCATCAGATACAGCTCTTAAGTGATATACACCGGATGGTTTAAGATTAGAAACAATTACAACATGTTTAAGACCTAAAGTTCTATCAATCTGAGTACTTTGACTGTAATCACCAGAAGAACCTTCACCAAATTCTACTTGACTTGTAGCAAGTTCATCAGTGGTCCAAGAAACAATAACTTGAGCAGTAGAGTCTTGAGAATCAGGATTAACAGCTTCAACTTTAATGTTAGAGATAGCAGGAGGTCTAGTATCAGTCGCAGTAGTAAATGTATGAACATCAGAAGTAGCTTGATTACCAATAGAATCTGTACCTTTTACTACAAGTGAGTACTTAGTATCAGTCGAAAGATTTTCAATAGTTAACTTATGATCGGTTTTAGGTTCAATATCGATGACATTTTTAATAAGATCTGGATTATCAGCAGGATAGAATGAAACAATTGATGATATCTCAGTATTAGAAGACCAAGAGACATCAACAGTAGGTTGGGCAACATTCTTAACTTCTTGAATTTGTATATTACTTACAGTTGGTCTTGGTAATGTAGTTAGGTCTAAAATGGTACCTTGATACTCGAATCCTTCAACATCTGTTGGATTAATTTTAAAGTAATATTTAGTTCCGTCATCTAAATTACTTAAAAGAGCAGTGTAAGAACTTTCAATAAATGCAGTGTCAATAGTTTTCAATCCTCCAAAATCAGTTGATTTTCCATAATATACTTTTACAGATTTAGCATTAGTAACTGTAAAATTGATTAATGCTGAATCAATTCCAACATTAGATGCATTTGCATTCTTAACTGTTGGTGCAGGATCTGTGGAGAAAGTTTTCTCTTCACTGATACCTGTATTCCCATCTTCATCAGTCCATTTAGCTCTGTAGTAGTAAGTTGTTCCAGCCGACAGATTATCAAGAGTAACAGTATGAGCAGTAACTTGAGCAGAAACAGCACTTTCAGCTTCAAGATAATCATTAGATGAAAGTCCTATTTGAATTTTAGAGTCAGATCTTCTGTCTGTTACCCATGAGATAACTGCTTTTCTTGTAGTAGTAGCATTAACAGTAGGACCGGAGATTAAATCAGCAGGACTAGTATATTTACCTGTAGGATATTTAGTAACAGTACTAGAAACAGCAGAGCAATTGTTTGCAGAGTCACATGCTTTTATGCAGTAATAGTAATCTTGTTGTGATAGTCCTGTATCAATATATGATGTTCCTAATACTGTACTGATTTTTGAGAAGTCTCCAAAACTGACACTACAAGAAGCACTGGTAGTAGTAGATCTATATACATCGTAATTAGAAACTCCTGCACCAACATTAGAAGGAGTGGTCCAAGTTAAAGCTAATTTCCAATCAGAAGTATCTTTATTAGAGATATCAGCAACATCAGGGTTCAAAGGAATACCAGGTGCTTGTCCGGAATAGGTAAATGTAATAGATGTATATGTACTGTAATTGATATTCCCAGCCTCATCTTTAGCAACTACATAGAAAGTATTAGTGTCAGGTTGATTAGCGAATGCGTCTGCTGATAAACTTGTTACACCTGCGCTAGTATATGTACAAGTGTTTACGCTAGGTAAGGTATTAATTGTATAGCAGTATGTTAGGTTGCTAACACTACCAGTAAAAGTTCCTGGAGGATCCCAGTCAAAAGCATAAGAATTAGTAGTATTATCACTTGGTGTAACACTTAAGTTTTGTGGTTCACTAGGTGCATTAGTGTTAATTTTTAGTACTCCTGAGATACTTGATGTAGAAATATTCCCAGCTAAGTCTAATGTTCTAAAGTAAATGATGTTGTTACCATCAGAAAGGTTAGGATAATCATAAGTAGGATCAGTAGTATAGGTGCCGTCATTAACAAGTCGGTCAGTTAAATCTTGATTACCATTATGTAAATCTCCATACCATGTACCTCCACTTCCAATTCTGTATTGTAAACCTGCTAAACCGGCACCAACATCAGTAGCTTCATTACCTCCAGTTGTTGGCCAAGTGATAGTGGCATCTTTAGTAGAGATAAAGTTAGATGGCATAGAGATAAAGTCAGGGTTCTCTGGAGGTGTATTATCAAATTTGAATGAAATTAAATCCTGGTAAAGATTAGAAGCACCACTCCAAATATTACCGGTAACATCAACAGCTTTGATAGAGAAGTAGTATTGTTTACCTGTTGTTAGAGTCAATCCAGAGATACTACTTAAGTCAACGTGATCCCCTGTAGCAATGTAATCACAATAACTTTCACTTACACCATCATCAAGACCATGGAGGATACCTCCACTAGTAGCAGGGTTAACACTGCTAGAGTTACCAGGAGTAGCTTCGTCAAGTGAAATACAATATCCTAACAACCCACTTCCACCAACATTGTCGTTACCTTCGGTCCAGTTAATTTGAGGTTTAGACTTGACCCAGTCACCGTCATTAACTCCTGAGATATTAATACTTGTGGCATTTTGTGTTGGTAAGGTTGTATCATAAGTTAAGTCTAAAGATACATCTGAAAGAACAGGAGTATTCTGTCCACCAGAACTTAGGAATGATTTAAATGCAAAATATTTACTAGAAGGACTAAAGCTAGAGATATTAGTGTTAATATCAGAAGCAATATTGGAATTAGCACTTGAACTAGCGTTACTCCAAGCAGCACCATCCCAGTATTTCCAAGTATTATTTGAATTACAATTAGAAACAGTATCACCACATATTTGATAATATATCTCACTTCCTGCAGGTTTAGTAGAAGTAGTAGTACAGTTACTACTACCATCTAAAGTACCTTCACAGAAGTGATCAATCGATTGTGGCCTAGATGTTAGATCTAAAGAGTTAGTAGAACTAACTGATGGTTTATCAACAGGATAATTTTGATAAGTAAATGTATTACTTGATATTTTAGGTAAGTAACTAGAATTATCAGTTTCAAGAATAGTTTTGTATTGAAAATATTGATTATTAGAAACGTTACTTAAAGCAAAAGTAGGTAAGTCAGTAGAAGTATTATTAGCATCAGAATAATATGTATTGGAAGTCCCATCAGGACCGATAAATGACTCTCCAGAGCAAGCATTATCATCACATGATCTAACCTGGTATTTTACATTTTGGAGACCTCTTTTATAAATAGTATTAATTTCAGTTGGAGAAAGACTTTTATTGAAGATAGAGAATTCGTCCATAAATCCTTTAAATTTAGATGATGGACTGCCTGAGTATAGTGCTCCAATTTCCATTTTATTTTGTGTTATTGATCCAAAGGTGGTAGAAACTGTTGAAGCTGCAACACCATTTACATATGTAGTTAAATTATTCCCATTACGAACTCCTACTACATAATACCATTTTCCTGCTTCAATAATATTGGAGTAAGTTGATCCTACTATATGACTAGCATCATCTCTAACTAAAAACGTTATGTCATTATTACCTGTAGCGAATTGAAATAATACGGCTGAACCGGCTGTAGTAGTTCGATAAGCACCGATCGTGTATGAAACAGACACTGAGTCTACATTTATCCAAGCTGATACAGAATAATTTGTTCCCAGAGTTGTTCCAGGGTAGGGATCATTAAGTTCAATATAGCTATTGCCATCAAAGTATTCTGAGTAACTACCTAATTTATAGACTAAATTAGAAAATTGGGATGAGCCTACAATAGTACCATTTTTGCTATTGCCACTTGAATCATTTGCATTCCCGTCAAAGTGCCAAAGCCCCTGATTGTTCGACATATCAACATTATCTGTACTATATTGAGTTTCAATTCCTTTATTATCTGGCAAATTCTTCCCGTAAGGAGCATTTGGTAACCAATTAATATTTTGCCAAGTTGTCCCATCAGAAACAGATGTATCAAAAACTTTTGAAGTATATTCCCCATACAGACCTGCACCTTTTTCATAATTTGTTTTAATTTCACTTGCAGACAAGGCAGTAGAGTATATCGTTGTATCGTCTAGAGCTCCGACAAAATATCCATGCCCCCCAGAAGGATCAATAGAAATACTTTTCCAATTAAAATATCGTAAGTTACCAGATGAAGATCCATTCTTAATATACTCACCATTTAGATATAGTGATATTGTATTATTATTATTGACAACGGTAACAAAATTCCATCCAGAAAGAGTAGTGCTATAAACTAAATTATAAGGCATTAACCCAGATTTTTGCTCACATAATGTAATCCCATTAGTCCCAACATTGATTCCTAATCCGGTTCCACCTGTAACATAGTGGGGATAGAATATAGTTCTATTAGATGTTAAATTTGAAAAGCATTCAACCCCACTTCCACTTTGAGATCCAAGATGAGTAGTTGATTCAGGTTTAACCCATGTACTTATTGTAAATGTTGTACTACTAATTTCCCCATCAGGAACATCTACATAACTAGTGTTGTCAAAATGTCCAGCTGTTCCTATCTGTCCTGTTGTAAATATTGCTCCATAAGATGTACCATTATAATTACCTAATTCATCATTCCAGTTATTCTCAAATCTCCACTGTGCAACAACCCCCGGATCGTTTGAAGGGGTAGAAGCTGGTGTATTACTTAAAGTTAAATTACCAGAAGAATATTGAGTATTATTGTATGTACCTAAATCATATTTAGCTTGAGAATCATCAGTAATATCAGTTTGAACTTGTTTTAAAGAAGCTTCACCTCCAGTTACTTGAATCTTATTGGAATCAGATAAAGTATAGTCTGAAGGTGTAGAAAAATCCCAGGTGAAGCTGGTTGATGCAAATAATTTAGTACCTATAAAAATTATAGGTATGCTAACCAGAACAATAATAATAAAGACTTCTTTTTTTTCAATTTTCTTAATTCTAAATTTTTTCATTAATTTCTACCCATACTTGATTACAAAAAGCTAAAGATATCTTGTAAACCTTTCAATACAATATCGAGTGCACTCTCAGATTTCTGAGGAGCGATAGTTACAATATTATTAGTTTGCGATTCATTTTTACTACTATCATCAGATACAGCTCTTAAGTGATAAACACCAGATGGTTTAAGATTAGAAACAATAACAACATGTTTAAGACCTAAAGTTCTATCAACTTGAGTACTTTGACTGTAATCACCAGAAGAACCTTCACCAAATTCAACTTGACTTGTAGCAAGTTCATCAGTAGTCCAAGAAACAATAACTTGAGCAGTAGAATCTTGAGAATCAGGATTAACAGCTTCAACTTTAATGTTAGAGATAGCAGGAGGTCTAGTATCAGTAGCAGTAGTAAATGTATGAACATCAGAAGTAGCTTGATTACCAATAGAATCTGTCCCTTTAACTACTAAGGAATATTTAGTATCTGCTAAGAGACTAGTAACTTCAAGTTTATGCTCGGTTTTAGGTTCAATATCGATAACATTTTTAACAAGATCAGGCTGATCAACAGGATAGAATGAAACAATTGATGATATCTCAGTATTAGAAGACCAAGAGACATCAACAGTAGGTTGAGCTACATTCTTAACTTCTTGAATTTGTATATTACTTACAGTAGGTCTTGGTAATGTAGTTAAGTCTAAAATAGTCCCTTGATATTCGAATCCTTCAACATCTGTTGGATTAATTTTAAAGTAATATTTAGTGCCGTCATCTAAGTTAGTCAATAATGTAGTATATGAGCTTTCGATAAATGCAGTGTCAATTGTCTTTAATCCTCCAAAATCTGTTGATTTCCCATAATATACTTTTACAGATTTAGCATTAGTAACTGTAAAATTGATTAATGCTGAATCAATTCCAACATTAGATGCATTTGCATTCTTAACTGTTGGTGCAGGATCAGTTGAGAAAGTTTTCTCTTCACTAATACCTGTATTCCCATCTTCATCAGTCCATTTAGCTCTGTAGTAGTAAGTTGTTCCAGCAGATAAATTATCAAGAGTAACAGTATGAGCAGTAACTTGAGCAGAAACAGCACTTTCAGCTTCAAGATAATCATTAGATGCAAGTCCTATTTGAATTTTAGAGTCAGATCTTCTGTCTGTTACCCAAGAGATAACTGCTTTTCTTGTGGTAGTAGCATTAACAGTAGGACCGGAGATTAAATCAGCAGGACTGGTATATTTACCTGTAGGATATTTAGTAACAGTACTAGAAACAGCTGAGCAATTGTTAGCAGAGTCACATGCTTTGACACAATAGTAATAGTCTTGTTGGATAAGTCCAGTATCAATATATGAGGTACCTAATACTGTACTGATCTTGGAGAAGTCTCCAAAACTGGCACTACAAGAAGCACTAGAAGTAGTAGATCTGTAAACATCATAACTAGAAACTCCAGCACCAACATTACTTGGAGTAGTCCAAGTTAAAGCTAATTTCCAATCAGAAGTATCTTTATTCGAAATATCAGCAACATCAGGATTCAATGGAATACCTGGTGCTTCTCCAGAATAGGTAAAAGTAATAGATGTATAGGTACTGTAATTAATATTTCCGGCTTCATCTTTAGCGACTACATAGAAAGTATTAGTATCAGGTTGATTAGCAAATGCATCTGCTGAAAGTGAGGTTACTCCTGCAGATAGTATACGTGCAAGTAGTGCTACTAGGTAGAGTATTAATTGTATAACAGTATGTTAAGTTCCTAACACTACCGGTAAAAGTTCCAGGAGGATCCCAGTCAAAAGCATAAGAATTAGTAGTATTATCACTTGGTGTAACACTTAAGTTTTGTGGTTCACTAGGTGCATTAGTATTAATCTTTAAAACTCCACTAATACTTGATGTAGAAATATTCCCAGCTAAGTCTAATGTTCTAAAGTAAATGATGTTGTTACCATCAGAAAGGTTAGGATAATCATAAGTAGGATCAGTAGTATAGGTGCCGTCATTAACAAGTCGGTCAGTTAAATCTTGATTACCATTATGTAAATCTCCATACCATGTACCTCCACTGATCCAATTTTGTACTGCAATCCAGCTAAACCAGCTCCAACATCAGTAGCTTCATTACCTCCGGTTGTTGGCCAAGTGATAGTAGCATCTTTAGTAGAGATAAAGTTAGATGGCATTGAGATAAAGTCAGGGTTCTCTGGAGGTGTATTATCAAATTTGAATGAAATTAAATCCTGGTAAAG
Organism: uncultured bacterium; assembly: GCA_963700155.1. Classification (GTDB taxonomy): domain Bacteria; phylum Patescibacteriota; class Dojkabacteria; order J137; family J137. The sequence goes on from OY969472.1 coordinate 620,882, forward strand.
ATTAGAAGCACCACTCCAAATATTACCGGTAACATCAACAGCTTTGATAGAGAAGTAGTATTGTTTACCTGTTGTTAGAGTCAAACCAGAGATACTACTTAAGTCAACGTGATCACCAGTAGCAATGTAGTCACAATAACTTTCAGTAACACCATCATCTAAACCATGGAGAATTCCACCACTAGTAGCAGGGTTAACACTGTTAGAGTTACCAGGAGTAGATTCATCAAGTGAAATACAATAACCTAACAAACCACTTCCTCCAACATTATCATTACCTTCAGTCCAATTAATTTGAGGTTTAGACTTAATCCAATCACCATCATTAACTCCAGAGATATTAATGCTAGTAGCATTCTGTGTTGGTAAAGTTGTGTCGTATGTTAAGTCTAAAGATACATCTGTCAGAACAGGAGTATTCTGACCACTAGAACTTAAGAATGATTTAAATGCAAAATATTTACTAGAAGGACTAAAGCTAGAGATATTAGTGTTAATATCAGAAGCAATATTAGAATTAGCACTTGAACTAGCATTACTCCAAGCAGCACCATCCCAATACTTCCAGGTATTATTACTATCACAATTAGAGACAGTATCACCACAAATTTGATAATATATCTCACTTCCAGCAGGTTTAGTAGAAGTCGTAGTACAGTTACTACTACCATCTAAAGTACCTTCACAGAAGTGATCAATAGATTGTGGTCTTGATGTTAAATCTAAAGAGTTAGTAGAACTAACTGATGGTTTATCAACAGGATAATTTTGATAAGTAAAAGTATTACTTGAAATTTTAGGTAAGTAACTAGAATTATCAGTTTCAAGAATAGTTTTGTATTGAAAATATTGATTATTAGAAACGTTACTTAAGGCGAAAGTTGGTAAATCAGTAGATGTATTATTAGCATCAGAGTAGTAAGTATTAGAGGTTCCATCAGGTCCGATGAAGGATTCACCTGAACAAGCATTGTCATCACAAGAACGTACCTGATATTTTACATCATTTATTCCACGTTTGTATAAGGAGCCCACTTCAGAATTAGTTAAGACATGGTTAAAAATTGCTAATTCATCCATTCCACCAGTCCAGTACTGTGAATTACCTCCTCCTAAAGACATAGTTTGTATTGCCGGAGCAGTCAGTGCGGTAGTGTTAGTTCCTAGCTTGGTACCATTTTCATAGATGTTATAAACATCATTATTAAAATCCCAATCGATAGCAACATGAATCCAGGTATTTGCGGCAAATGCAATAGGGCCAGTTATTGCTCTATAGTTCAAATTAATATAAGAATAAAATCCTGAAGCAACACTATAAGATAATTGTATACCAGAAGTTGTTGTTCCCCACTGAAAAATAGGGTTATATGTTGTTGGTGGAGAGCTTGAGTTAAAACTTGGTTTCAACCATACACTTAATGTTCCTGTATTAACATTAAATCCTGTATTTCCTAAAGTTATATAATCACCACTCCCATCAAAATAAGCACCATTACTACCAAATTTTGCAGTCGATGATGGTGTTGAATTCCCGGATGGACTTGCTGTATTATTTTGTCCACTAGAATCATTCCAATTTCCATTAAAATGCCAAAGTCCAATATTTCCACTCATATCTACATTATCTTCAGAATATTGTGTTTCAGCAGCTGCATTATTTGGAAGTTCTTTCCCATAGGGAGAATTTGGTACCCAATTAACATTTTGCCAAGTAACCCCATCTGTTATCGAAGTATTGAAAACTTTTGAAGAATACTCACCATAATGTCCAACATTTTTAAGGTAATTTTCCTTAATTTGTGTATCTGTTAATACAGTATTATATACAATTACTTCGTCTGCTGATCCTGCTGTCCCATGTGCACCTGAAAGACTTCCTATTGCAAAAGGTGCGTTATTTGTTACTCCATTACTTATTACATCAGTATCTTCGAGGTTACCATCAAAATATAATTTCTGTGTATTTGTTGCCGCATTAAATGTACATATAACATAATGCCAATTCCCGTCAGTGATTGTAGATGTTGATGTTGAATATGCATCTGGGGCATAACAACTAACCTTATTTGCTGTAGGATAATTTGTTGTAATGAAAGAACCATTTGGACTACCAGCTAAGTGCTTTGAAATAGGGATACCTTGAGTTGTTATCGTGGTTTTTATCCAGCCACCATATGATCTATCATAATCTCCAAACTCAATTTGTGAATATTCCGGGATTGTAACGTAGTTTGTTCCAGAGAAGGAAAGTGCATTTCCTACTTTACCTGTTGTCCATGTAGGTGAACCAACAAGTGTCCCGTTATGCCCCAATCCGCTAGAATCACTTGCAGTGGTTCCTGACCCATCGTCTAGTTTCCAAAACCCTACTAAGCCACTATCAGGCGCAGTTATATGCTGAGATGTATTTCCTAATGTTAAATTACCAGAAGAATAAAGTGTGTTTGAATATGTACCTAAATCAAATTCAGATTGAGAGTTATCAGTGATATTAGTTTGAACTTGTTTTAAAGAAGCTTCACCTCCAGTAACTTGAATCTTATTACTGTCCGATAAAGTGTAATCAGATGGAGTAGAGAAATCCCAAGTGAAGCTAGTGGATGCAAAAAGTTTAGCAGTAATAAAAATTATTGGAATACTTATTAAAATTACTATGATTAATATTTCTTTTTTTTGAATTTTTCTAGATTTAAATCTTTTCATTATATATTTTAATTACAAAAAGCTGAAAATATCTTGCAAACCTCTTAAGACAATATCTAATGCATTCTCGGATCTCTGAGGAGTAATAGTAACAATATTATTGCTTAAGGTTTCGTTTTTGCTACCATCTTCTGAAACTGCTTCTAAGTGATATACACTTGATGGTTTCAGGTTTGAGATAATGACTACATGCTTTAAGCTCAAACTTCTATCAATTTGAGTCCCTTGAGCGAAGGAACCTCCGGTTCCTTCGCCATAAAGAACTTGACTTGTTGCTAGCTCATCTGTAGTCCAAGACACTACAATTTGAGCAGTAGAATCTTGAGAATCAGGATTCACAGCTTCAATTTTTATATTAGAAATTTCTGGTGGTCTTGTATCTGTTGCTGTAGTAAAAGTATGAACTTCTGAAGTCGCTTCATTGCCGATAGCATCTGTACCTTTAACAACAAGTGAGTATTTAGTGTCGGCATTTAAAGTTGCAACCTCAAGCTTGTGATCAGTTTTCAAATCAAGATCAATAACATTTTTTACAAGGTCAGGATTATCAGCTGGATAGAATGAAACAATAGATGATATATCTGTATTTGATGACCAGGTTACATCAATTGTAGGTTGAGCAACATTCTTAACTTCTTGAATTTGTATATTACTTACAGTTGGTCTAGGAAGAGTAGTGAAATCCAGAACAGTTCCTTGATATTCTGTACCTTCTGTGTCGGTTGGATTAATTTTGAAATAATATTTCACACCATCAGTTAACTCTGTTAATACAGCAGTATAAGAACTTTCAATAAATGCAGTATCTAGTTCCTGTACTGCTCCAAATCCTGTAGTTTTACCATAATATATTTTTACTAAGTTAGCATTATTACTTGTAAATTTAATTAAAGCTGAATCAATTCCAACGTTTGTAACTTTAACATTTGTAATAACAGGAGGTGGATCGGTAGTGAATGATTTTTCTCCACTTGTGCCAGTATTTCCATCTTCATCAGTCCACTTGACTATATAGTAATATGTAGTACCAGCCTTAAGATTATTGAGTGTTACTGTATGTGCAGTGACCTGAGCGGAAATACCGACTTCTTCTTCAAAGTAATCACCAGAGGATAAACCATATTGAATTTTAGAGTCGGATCTTCTATCTGTTACCCACGAGATAACTCCCTTTGTAGTAGTTTTTGCATTTAATGAAGGGCCTGAGATCAGATCGGCAGGACTAGTATATTTCCCTGTAGGATATTTAGTAACTGTACTGGATACTGCAGAACAGTTGTTAGCAGAGTCACATGCCTTCACACAATAGTAATAGTCCTGTTGGCTAAGTCCTGAATCAACATAAGATGTTCCTAATACTGTACTAACTTTATTAAAGTCACCAAAATCAGAACTACAAGAAGCACTAGCAGTTGTAGATCTATATACATCATAATTAGAAACTCCAGCTCCAACATTACTTGGGGTAGACCAAGTTACAGCTAATTTCCATTCTGAAGTATCCTTATTGGAGATATCTGCAACATCGGGATTTAAAGGAATCCCTGGAGCTTCACCTGAATAAGTAAAGGTAATTGATATATTGGTACTATAATTAATATTCCCAGCTTCGTCTTTAGCAACAACATAGAAAGTATTGGTGTCAGGCTGGTTAGCAAATGCATCGGCTGATAAACTTGTTACACCCGCACTAGTATATGTACAAGTAGTTGAGCTTGGCAAGGTGTTAACAGTATAACAATATGTTATCGCTGAAACACTTCCTGTGTAAGTTGCCGGAGGATCCCAATCAAATGCGTATGAGTTGGCGGTGTTATCAGAAGGTGTTACACTTAAGTTTTGTGGTTCACTAGGAGCAGTTGTATTGACTTTTAATAAACCATTTACCGTTGAACTGGAAACATTTCCTGCAAGGTCCAATGTTCTGAAATATATAATATTGTTTCCATCAGATAGGTTAGGGTAATCATAAGTGGGGTCAGTAGTATATGTACCATCATTAACAAGAAGATCCATTAAATCTTCACTCCCAGTATGTAAATCTCCATACCATGTACCTCCAGAACCAATCTTATATTGTAATCCATCTAAACCAGCACCAACATCGTTAGCAGCATTACTATCACCAACAGGCCAAGTAATAGTTGCGTCTTTAGTAGAGATAAAGTTAGACGGCATAGAGATAAATGTAGGATTAGTAGGAGGGGTATTGTCATATCTAAATGATATTAAATCTTGATAATCTCCTGATGATCCACTCCAAATATTACCGACGACATCAACAGCTTTAATAGAGAAGTAGTATTGTTTACCTGTTGTTAAAGTAAGTCCTGGAATACTACTAAGGTCAACATGATCTCCTGTAGCAATAAAGTCACAATAAGTGTCTGTTACTCCATCATCAAGACCATGAAGAATGCCAGCACTAGTAGCAGGGTTAATACTACTGGAGTTATCAGGTTCAGCTTCATCTAAGGCAATGCAATATCCAAGGATTCCACTTCCATTAACATTATCATCACCTTCAGTCCAGTTGATTGTTGGTTTAGATTTGACCCAGTCACCATCATTTACATCTGAAATATTTATACTGGTGGCATTCTGTATAGGTGCAGTTGTATCATAAGTTACATCAAGTGACACATCAGAGAGTACTGGTGTATTTTGACCACCGGAGCTTAAGAAAGATTTAAATGAAAAGAACTTACTAGAAGGACGAAAGATAGAAATATTAGTATTAATTGTACTTGCAGTATTAGAGTTAGAACTTGAGCTTGCATTGCTCCAAGCAGCACCATCCCAATACTTCCAAGTATTATTAGAATTACAATTAGAAACAGTATCGCTACATACTTGATAATATAGTTCGGTATTTGTAGGCTTAGTAGAAGTAGTAGTACAGTTACTACTTCCATCTAAAGTACCTTCACAGAAATGATCGATAGATTGAGGTCTGTATGTTAAATCCATAGAAGTAGTAGGATTAACTGTTGGTTTATCAACAGGATAATTCTGATAAGTAAATGTATTACTAGAAATTTTTGGTAAATAACTTGCATTACCACTTTCTAGAGTAGCTTTATATTGAAAGTATTGATTACGGGTTAAAGATGATATATCGAAAGTGGCAGGTGAATTTGTCGTGTTATGGATTTCATCATAGTAACTACTTGAAGTTCCATCAGGACCAATAAAACTTTCGCCAGAACATGCATTATCATCGCATGATCTAATCTGGTATTTTACATTTTGAATTCCACGTTTATAAATATTAAGAATTTCAGTGTCCGATAAAATTCTGTTCCAAACAGCCACATCTTCAATTTGACCCTTGAAGTTGTTTAAGTAAGCATGAGAATATTGATTGTATACAGTACCTATAAGAAAACTAGAATAATATGCATTTAAAGTCTCAGTTCTTGAATTCTCTAGTTGTCCGTTTACATATATATATCCATATCCTGTTGTACCATTACGGACACCAGTTATTAAGTACCAAACACCTGGTGTTAATGTGGTAGTTGACACAACTGAAGATCCATTACTGCAGCCTGAAGGAAGTATGTCCATCCCAGCTTTACCAGTACTTCCTATGTTTATACCATATCCATACCAACAACTTATTGAGTCTGCTGCTTCCTTGCCTGCTATTGCCATAGTAGTCCCAATTTGTGTAATTTTTACCCATGCAGAAATAGTAAAGGTACTTATTCCTAATGACCCTCCATCACTTACTGTTCCATAGTCACCGTTGCCATCTAGGTCTAATACCTTAGTTGGCCTATCTGAGTTTACAAATGCAGCATTCCCGCTGAGAGTTACCGAATGATTGTATCCGCTTGAATCACTTGTATTATTCATATGCCATAAGCCAAGATTCCCGGTCATATCGATATTACCAGTTGAGTATCCTGATTCAGTTGCATGATTATTAGGCAATTCTTTTCCATAAGGTAACTCTGCACTCCAATTAAAGTTTTGCCACGCTACGCCATCTATGGCTGATGTGTCATATATTTTTGAGGTATAACTTCCTGATAGTGACAAACTATCCAAGGTTAAATGCCCAGAAGAGTATTGAGTATTATTATATGTTCCTAAATCGAATTCAGATTGTGAATCATCAGTTGTATTTGTCTGTATTTGTTGTAAAGATACATTTCCACCTGTGATTTGCATCTTGTTGCTGTCAGATAATGTGTAATCCGAAGGAGTAGAAAAATTCCATGAAAAACTAGTAGAGGCAAATAATTTTATATAAATTACAGGAATAATTAAGATAGCTATAAAAATAACAGTCAAAACGACATATGCTTTCCTGACCTTGTTTAAAGGATTTTTTTTGCCTAAATTTGTATGTAACATCTTCTTTAACATAATATATAGGTTTCCCCTATAAATCAACATAGATAATAAGGATAAATGAAAAATCAAACCTTTTTCTAATCTGGGAAATTATTATTATTTTATGGATTTCTGAAAGTGTCTTTTCCTTAACAGGGAGGCTTTATAAAGTTTATATAATTTTTCTTGACACTTTTGGTATACCATGTATACCATATAAGTATACTAATTTATTAACTTAGGTATATGTCAAAATTTTTAACTTCAAAACAAAGAATAGTTTTAGATGCTCTTTCATCTTATCTTGAAGAAAATGGCGAGGCGCCAACCTTGGCTGAACTTCAAGAAATCCTTGGAATAAAAACTAAGAGAGGCGTTGCAAAACACCTAGAAGCTTTAGAAAGAAAAGGCTTTATTTATCGAAGTGGGAAATCTAGAGGAATTATGTTAGAAAATAGCCTTAATTCGGAAATGTATGATGTCCCAATTTTAGGGTATGCAAATGCAGGTCAGCCTTTAGTTTTTGCCGAAGAAGATATAGTTGGATCAATTAAAGTTGACAAAGATATTATTAAAAACAAAAAAAATATTTTTGCTCTTGTTGTAAAAGGTGATTCCATGAATATGAGAACTATTAATAAAGTCCCAATTGTAGATAAGAATTTTATCTTAGTTCAAAAAGAGAGCTCTTATGATAATGGAGATGTTGTACTTGCAGTAATAGATAATGCAGCAACAGTAAAAACATTTAAAAGAAGTGATAATTCAGTAATACTTTATCCTGAATCAAATAATCCTGTTCATACTCCAATTTATTTAAGAGATGATGTTCATGGATTTATTAATGGGAAAGTAATTGCTGTTTTAGAAAATCCATCAAATTAAATATTATTTTAAATATAATGAATAGGTACAAAATTTCAAATTTAAAGTCATCAGTAAGAATAGAGGAGATAGTAAAATTATTTATGGAATGTGGTTGGGGTCAAAAATATAGTATTCAAAGTGCAAAAGAGATTTTAAAGAATAACAACATGGCAATATTTGCAAGAGATAACAAAGGCAAATTAGTTGGATTGTTAAGAATTTTGAATGAAGGCTCACGTTCAGCTAATGTAATGGATGTCGTAATTCATCCTAGGTATTCAAGCAGTTTAATTACGTCAAAATTAGTAAATTCTATAAAGAAACAATTTAAAGGAAGAAAAATTTATATAGATGAACTAAATGAATCAAGCAACTATTTTTTTATAAACCGAGGATTTAAATTAAGAAATTCGGTTCAAACACAGCAAGTTCAAGTTCCTTGGTTCGCGAAATTATTTGGAAACTATTAACTATTTTTATTTATTATATTAAAAAAATGAAAGCAGGAATGGATTATGCAAAATATGTAGAAGCTAGAAAACAGAGCTTTTTTCAGAAACTAAATCAATTTATGGGGAAGAAGTTTGCTAATATTTAAATCTTTTGTTCTTTTTTCTACGATTTAATTCCAAATAAACAATGAGAATAATAGAAATTGCTAGACACGAACCACCTACAAGAATAAACAACCCTGATTCTGAGGTAAGTGTGTTTGAGATATTTAATCCTGAAGTTAATTTTGAATTAGTATCATCGTTATTATTTGATGATATTACTCCCGCTACTTTCCCGTCATAAGATATATTCTGAGTTTGTTCAATCCTTTTATTAGAATTGTTAGTAAAATTGCTAATAACCAAACAAGGTAAAATAAAAAAAAGAATGACCGAAAAAAAAGCTATAATAAACTTCCCAAAGCTTAATTCTTTTTTAATTTGTTTTAATTCAATTGAAAACTGATCCATATTTATATTCTATACAAAAGCATAGAATTTACAAATATTTGGAAATATTTGACTGATGTTCTTCATAAGTCACTGAATAGTGAGTTATATTATTTTTATCTCTTAAGAAATAAAAATAGTCAGTCTGTTCAGGTGAAATAGCTGCTTTGATTGATGTTATACCTGGACTGTTTATTGGTGTTGGTGGAAGTCCAGCATGCAGATAAGTATTATACGGTGAATCGATTTTTGTGTCAGAAATTAAGACAGTATCATCCTGCTTTCTAGTTATATAAACGATTGTGGCGTCCGATTGTAAAGGATAGTTCTGATTTAATCTATTATGAAAAACTCCAGAAATCAATGCATAATTATCACCAAGAGTTGCCTCTTTTTCTATTATTGAAGCTAGTACAATAACTTCATAAAGACTATTTAAACCTGTTTGTTTAGATAAAGTAGATTGATTGATATTATTATCATCAAGTTTCTTTTTAAAGTTGCTAACTAATGTTTCTACAACTGATTTAGCATCCGTATCAGTATTAAAACTATATGTATCTGGGAAAATCAACCCCTCTAATGAGTTACCTTTAGGTTTGAAATCATCCAAGAAGGTAGAAATATCAGAGTTAAATGTAGTGTTGTCAGGGTTGTTAACAATATTTAAAAACTCACTTTCACTGAATTTTGCTTCAGGAACTTTACTAAATTGATTATTAAGGACATTTGCTATTTCATCACTTCTTAATCCCTCTTTAATTGTTATCTGAAGTGAAGGTTTATATACACCTTGATCAAGAATATCTATTAGCTCTGGAAAGTTTACATTAGAAGCGATGGTGTATTTACCTACCTTAATTATAGGTGAAACATTCTGTAGTCTTAAATAAATTCTAGCAGCATTTTCATCTTTAACTAATCCTTGGGTTTGAAGCTGATCTAAAATATTTAAAAGTGTATTACCTTCTTTTACTTCAAATTCAACATAGCTAGTATTTGAATTTGCAGGATCATAAATCGAACTGTTGTACCAGTTTGTAATCAAAATTGAAATTCCTACCAAGATTATTACAATTATAAGAACAAACAGAATTATTTTAGGGAAATTGGATTTCTTCTTCATAATTTATATCTTTTATAATCTAAATATTCTTGTAACATAATTCTTGCAGCCTCTGCATCAATATATCCGTGCTTGTAATTTTTTAAATTTTCTTTTGCAGCTTCTGAAGTTAAAGTCTCATTCCAAAGTTTGTAATCTAATTCAGATTCTTTTGCTAATTTTTTCGAAAATAGATTAATTTTTTCTGACATTTGTGTAGGTTTAGATTCAAGTCCTAATGGATTTCCTATTACTAAAAAATTAATATTATATTTCTGAATAATCTCTTTCAATTGTTTTATTCCATCATTCTCATCTTTAACTTCTAGAACTTGGAATGCTTGTGCAATAGTTTCTGTTTCATCAGAGATAGCAGTCCCAATTCTTTTTGTACCATAGTCAATTCCTAATATTAAAGACATTTGTAAGAAGTTTGTAATATGTATTTTTTAAAATTATTAAGCATTCTATCACTAATTTCAATAAGATATGTTTTTGATTAATGAATACTTAAACTTATTCCTGGATTTCATATTCCCAAAAAGATGTTATTTTTGTAAATCAACAGGAAATTATATTTGTAGAAATTGTAAAAAAAATTTAAACATAAATTTAGTCCAAAGATGTCATGTTTGTGGCAAAGAAGTAAGGTTAGGTTTTGTACATTCAGACTGCAAAGATTCTACCTATTTGGATGGACTAATTTACGTTGTTTTATACGATGGAGCAATAAAAACAATGATTAAAGACGTAAAGTACCATTTTTATTATGATATTTTGAATGAAATTTCAGAAATAATGGCAGATCATATCTCGAAATATAATTTTGATAAAATTTTATATACATCTGTACCTCTGCATTGGAAAAAGAAAAATTATAGAGGTTTTAATCAAGCAGAATTACTTTCAAGAAAAGTTGCAAAAAGAACAAAAAAAGAATATTCAGAACTTCTAATTAGAAAGCGAAATACAATTGCACAAGCTAGTTTAGGTAGAGAAGATAGAGAGAATAATCTAAAAGAAGTTTTTGATTATGTTGGAGAGTGGAATTTAAATGAGAGGTCGATAATTTTAGTTGATGATGTATTTACAACAGGATCTACTTTGAATGAGTGCGCCAAAGTGCTAAAGCACTTTGGCGCACGACAGGTTTATGGATTTTGCTTCGCAAAATCCCGTGAGTAACTATGTTAATATTCTTTATGACTACAGAATTATTTGATAATAGTTTTAAAACTTATTTTGACTCCTTTGGAGATAAAGCTATATATCTTTTAAAATTACTTTTTAGTGAAAAACATTTTAGAGGTCCAAGTAGCGACATTTACTTCTACTTAAAATTTAAAAGATTCGTTATTTTTTTATCTTGTTTAAATGACCAACAGTTAACAATCTTGAGAGAATTAATTGTCAAGAAATATAACTGTACTCCGAAAACTTTTACTAGAATATATAATACTTTACAAAAATACTTTGGTTTTAAAGAACCAGAAACAAATTTTGAAGTTTTAAATTTAAAACTAGATAAAATCGAGAATCAACTTAGTTTGCCTAAGTCTTATAAAAGAGGTTCATTGTCAATAACTAATTTACAAAACCTTTATGATAAAAGAAGAGCTTTAAGAGAGGCTCTTTTTGAGTTGATTCTTTCTGAATACAATCTCTCCATAGAAGAGCTATAATCAAATCTAGCAAGGAGATCTAGCCTATTTTATGGTATAATGTATTGCTCATTAAAAAAGGATAAACATTCGCGAGAAAGACATCTACTAATGTCTTTCTCGGGGATGTTTATTCGACAGTGAATTGCGGGTTTTAAAGCAAGTCAGAAGTTTATTAATTTCTTCTGTAAATCTCAAATTAATCGTTCCGTAAGGAATGTTTTGACAATAAACGTCAATAAAATTTCTAATGCATTTAACAGTGCTGTAAATGCTGTAGCTAGAGCTTTTGCTCCCAACTACAACTTATTTGTAGCCTAAGTTATTTGCAGTAGCTCGAATACAAAAGTAGAGCTACCGTTTGATTTTTCTTCTCTCGATGAGAAACTTCAGGCGAAACAAAGTCGGGATACAAGAAAAGTTTTTTAATTTATGAAACTTTTCCCAAGTTTAAAATAAATTCGGCATAAGTTTGTTTTTCTAGTTTTTAGAATTTATGCTGTAAAGAAAATTAGATAAACTTGTAAAACTTTAAGATTTTATATTTGCTGGACAGGGGTTTCCCTCATCTCCACCAAAAGAATCTCACATAAAGTGGGATTTTTTTGTATATAATGTAAAAAATAAATATAGGTTCTTCGCATTTTTGATATTATAGGTTATTATTAGAACTGCAAATTCAAGTTTTAGCGATTAATTTAAATAAATGGATATATTTACAATTCTTTTTTATCAGCCGATTTATAATCTCCTGATTGTTCTATACAGATTGTTTTCAGACAATTTAGGACTTGCGATTATTATTGTTGCATTGCTTTCCAGATTAATTACTTTGCCAATCACAATCAGGCAGATGAAAATGATGGGTAGTAACAAAGAAATGCAAAAGAAGATGAATGAGATAAAGAAGAAATATAAGAACAATAAAGAAAAGTTACAGCAGGAACAGATGAAAATTCAATCAGAATATCTACCTTCACAACTTGCTGGATGTCTTCCAGCTATTCTTCAATTAGTCTTATTTATAAATGTTTATAATGTTATAAATAACATCATTGCTCAAGGAGTAGAAAGTTTCAATGTTGTAGCATATTCATTTGTTCCAGGTTTTGATCCAAGTTATCACTTGAATACTAATTTTTTAGGAATTTTTGATCTAAAAACTTCAGCAGCTTCGGTTGTACAAGCAGATGGAGCAGTTACTTTAGCTGTAGTTTTATATTTAGGACTAATTGTATTAGTTGCAGCTTCTCAATATTTATCAATGAAATATATGACAGGTGGAAATATGATGATGCAATCTGATGATAAACAAAAAGAGAATGATAAGAATAAATCAAAGAATAAAGACAAAAAAGATAAGGAAAAGCCAGAAGACTTTGCATCAATTGTTCAGCAATCTTCAAAACAAACGGCTTTCTTATTTCCTATGATGATTGGTTTAATTTCTTACAATGTTGCTTCTGGTCTTGCTTTTTACTGGATTGCACAGAGTGGTTTTGTTATAATACAACAGTTTGTTACAAAGCGGATTAATAAAAGCCAGATTCAGCCTAGTGTGGTATAATTGACCGCTAAAATTATTACAATAATGATTTATGAAAATTGAAGCAGAGAATAGAGAATTAACTGGGAAAAAATCAAAGACCTTAAGGACACAAGGTTTAGTTCCTGGTGTTGTTTTTGGACCTAATATTCAGCCAAAAAACGTTCAAGTTGATAAGAAAGCTTTAGCAGCTTTATTCAAAAAAGTTGGTCACAGTAAGTTTTTTGATTTAGATGTTGAGGGTCAAAAACCATCAAAAGTTTTGATTAAAGAGATAGCAATTCATCCTTTAACTGATGAATTTTTAAATGTTAACTTTTATCAAGTTGCTGAGGATAGAAAGATTACTGTTGAAGTTCCAATAAACTTTATTGGAGATGCTCCAGCAATAAAGTTGAATTTAGGATTCTTGATCACACCAATGGAATCAATTATGCTTCACTGTTATCCAAAGGATCTTCCTACAGAATTAACAGTTGATATTTCTACATTAGCTAATACTGGAGATGCAATTACTGTCGGAGATATCCAACTTCCAGAAAATGTTGAATTAGATAGTAGTATGGATGCATCGTCTGCTATTGTATTTATTGCTGCTGCTCAGAAAGAAGAAGTTGAAGAAGTTAAGGAACCTGAGTTAGATGAAGAAGGTAATCCAATTGTTCCTGAAGGTGAAGAAGGAGCTGTTGCTGCTGAAGGTACTGAAACTGCTGAAACAGAAGAGGAAAAGTAATATTCCAACTATCTTTATGGTAAACTTCCAGTATGGAAATACCAGATCAATTACATGATTTTTTAGCAAAAAGGAGGCTCCTTTCAATAGCTACAGTTGATGAGAATTCGATTCCATGGATATCAAATGTATACTATTCTTCAGATGATGATTTAAACTTGTTTTTCATTTCTCCAGAAGATAATAACCACAGCAGACATATTGCAGAGAATAAAAATATATCTTTTTCTATAGCTTGGTACAATGAAGAAGATTTAGGAGATAGAAAATCTGTTCAAGGTAAAGGAGTTTGTGAAAAAGTAACAAACATAAAAGAGATGGCTAATGTTTTAAAAATTCATCTAAAGAAATATCCTGATTGGAAAGATATAATAAATTTGGACAATATTGTGAAAAAAGTTATCGAGTCCAAAGTCTATAGAATAAAACCATCATATATAAAATTCTGGAATGATGAACTTTATGGAGATGAAGGTACAGAAGAATTTTTTATTTCTTAAATCCAAAATATGGGATATATGGTTGAACTAAACACATTACTTGGTCTTCCAAAAGAATTTGATTCTAATTCTTTACAAGTTGGTAATAGTTTCCAAATTCTTAAAGATAGAGAACGCGCGTTCCCCCTACATATTGCAGTATTAATGGTTGATAGTGAATGGAACTTCTATGGTTATGCTGTTGTTCACTCGGCTTTAGTTAAAGATAAGAAAACAGAATTTAATTTTGAAGTCTTATCCTTATTTTCTGAAGAGATTCGGGAAGAATATAAAAAGAACTTTCTCCATGCAGCTAAAATTACAGGCGAAGTTAGTTAATCAAGTTATTTAAATCGGAATACTTAAATAGTAATCTTGATTACTTAAGTCATCTATTATAAATTAGATAGGTAGTTACTATTTATCTAATATTAATGTCAGATCAACAAAATATAAATAATACATCAACAAAACCAACTCAAAGTGCTGCTTCACCAAATCTAGATTTAGATTATGAAATTAATGTTCTAAAGCAGAAAGTTGAATCTGCTAATTTACCAAAGGCTTTAAATGAGAAAGTAAATGGAATGATATTCCGTTTAATTAAAATGTCTCAAAAAGGAAATTTCTCACAGGAATTTGAACCGGTCTCTGAATATATAAATTGGGTGGTTCAAATTCCGTTCGATAAGTTTAGTGATGACAATATTGATATTAATCATGCTAAAGAAATGTTGACTAAAAATCATTATGGACTTGAGGAAGTGAAGAACAGAATTATGGAATATCTTGCAGTTATAAAACTACATCAAGTCGAGAGCTCCCAAAGCAGCTCTGATGCAGAGCTCAGAGGAAGCTCATATAATGCCCCAATTCTTTGTTTTGTCGGTATCCAAGGTGTTGGTAAAACATCTATGGCTAAGTCAATAGCTTCAGCTCTAGGTAGAGAATTCTCAAGGATTGCTTTGGGAGCTCTCGGTTCAGTTACTGAAATAAGAGGGATTTCAAAAGGTACGGTTGGTGCTGAGCCTGGGCAAATTATAAAAACACTTATCCGAGCTCAAGTAATGAATCCACTAATACTTCTTGATGAAATTGATAAAGTTAGCTCAGATACAGGTTTGAGATCCGATGTTATGGCAGCGCTATTAGAAATTTTAGATCCTGAGCAAAACTCAGCTTTTACGGATAAATATGTTGATTATCCAGTAAATCTTTCCAAAACAATATTTATCTGTACTGCAAATAATCTTGGAGGAATTTCAGCAGCTCTTTTGGATAGGCTTGAAATAGTTAGATTTGGAAGTTATACAGATGAAGAAAAAATTATTATAGCTAAAGATTATTTACTCCCTAAAGTTAGAAAAGCCACAGGGATAACAGAAGATCAATTATCGTTTGAGGATGATGTTTGGCCGTTAGTAGTCAGGCCTCTTGGTTTTGATGCTGGTGTCAGACAACTTGAAAGGACTTTAACTCAACTTGCTAGAAAAGTAGCACTTCAAATTGTGCAAGGTTTAACAAAGGGAGTGGTGCTAACAAAAGATAATTTTAGACAATATATTCCAGAAGATTTTGGAGTTTATAGTTAGAAATTTTTACTCTTAGAAATATTTCATGAATGATTCTTTTACAGAGGAATTAGTTGATGGTGGTTTATCTGAACCATTTGTTTATGAAAATGAATTTTATAGAGAATTAAAAGATGGTAACTGGATTATTTTATTTAAACAGCCTGATCCGAAAGATTATCTTCTTGAGCCTGGTGAAGAGGAATTCAAATTAATAATCGATGGCGCAATTGGGCAGACAATTACTTTAAATTTAAGAGGAAAAGAGATTAAATTTTGGATTATTGATTGGATT
This sequence comes from uncultured bacterium, assembly GCA_963700155.1. Taxonomy (GTDB): domain Bacteria; phylum Patescibacteriota; class Dojkabacteria; order J137; family J137. The sequence goes on from OY969472.1 coordinate 637,133, forward strand.
GATTCAGCTGAACCTGATCTTTTAGAACTTATGGAATTTATTACTAGTTTCAAAATATTTGTAACAAATGATTCTGTGATAGAAGCGTATGATTTGAAAGATAAGCTACGTAAGGATAACAAAAGCAATAGTTATTACTGATGGGGTTTAGTGACTGATTCCTAAAGAGAGTAGAGAATTCTTCTAAAGTGATTTAATTAGCCTTGCAAGTAGGTCTTGTATTCTTTATCTTTTTTCATTTGTTGCTCAACAGCATTTCTAACTATTTGAGCTTTATGCATTCTCTTTGTTTGAGCTGACCATTCAAGGTATCTATCAATCTCTGGAGAAATGATAAGAATGAATTTAGAATCTAATTTACTAGCAGCTTCTTTCAAAGCTTTATTGATTACATCGATTATATCGTTTGAAGTGTACTTTTTTCTAATAAGTGTTCTAGATTTATTTCCGTGAATATTAGGATAAATATTCTTAGATTTTTCATCTTCAAAGGCAATAACTACTTTTTTCTCATCTAAAGCTCTGGCAATTTCATATCCAACTTTAGAATCAGCATTAGTAATTTCTGCAATTAAAATATCAGAATCTTTGATAGCTTTATCAGTCTTGTTAAAATTTTTTATTATGTCGTTTACAGCATTCTTTTTATTAGTATCATAAGTTTCATATACATTATGACCTAATTTTTTTAAATGAGAAACACCTTCTAAAAAAGAACCTAATTTTTCAGGTTCATCTATTGGCAACGAAACTACAATTTTCATAATTAATTTTACTAAAATCTTTATTTACTTACAAAATGTGCCTAGATCACAATCTAAGCCTAAAATTAATACTACCTTATCTTTTGTTAGGTAGTATATACTAAGTATATCACATCTTTAATTTTTTGCAAATAAGCTTTAAAGTTCTAGTATGTAATCTAATTTCATTATCTGTACAAAACATTTATACTTTATCAGGTCTGGATTGAGAATTCTAGCTTTTTTATGTATATTATCTTAGATTAAATAAATAAAATGCTTTTTAGTAGGAAAAAAAACACAAAAACAAACCAACAAAAGAATCAGTCATTTATTGCCATTGATATTGGTACAGAGTATGTAAAGACAGTTGTATACGTAAGAAATGATGATGGAGTAGAAGTTATTGGATATAACCAGATGAGACAAAAAGAGTCATCTATGTATGCAGCTTTTATAATAAGTATAAAGGAAGTTACAGACACAGTTGATAAAAGTATTGGTGAAGCTTTAAATGTTGCAAAAAAAACTGCTGGTGAATCTTTCCAAATGCCGCAAGAGGCAATAATAGGGATAGCTGGTGAACTTGTTCAAGGAGTAACTGTTATGGTCAATATAGATAGGGAGAATCCAAATTCGGCAATAAATGAGAAAGAATTAAGAGATTTAATAAAAAAAGTTAAAAGACATACTTTTGAAAATACTAAAGGAGAAATTGCAAAAGAAATTAGTATTAACCCAAGTTTGATTCAAGAAATTGATACTTATATCAATAGTGTTTATATCGATGGTGTAAGAGTTACAAATCCTTTGGATTTCAAAGGCAATGAACTTATTTATAGAGTATTTTCTACATTTGCCCCTAAAATTTATTTAGATTCGTTAAACCAGATAGCAGAAAATTTAAATTTAAAATTAAAAAAAATAGTTGTTGAGCCTTATGCTTTAACCTTGGGGCTAAAAGGTATGAGAGATACAAACTCAAGTGCAATAGTAATTGATATTGGAGGAGGAACTACAGATGTAGCCCTTGTTCAGAATGGAGATATTATTGGAACTAAAATGTTTGCAATCGGTGGAAGAGTGTTTACTAAAAGAGTAGAAAAAGAGTTAGGTATAAGTTTTGAAGAAGCTGAACAAACAAAGATCGATTATTCAAATGGGAAAATTGATAAAAATACTGCAGATAAACTCGCAAGGGTTTTTACAGCAGATGTAAAAGTATGGTTAACAGGAGTTGAAATTTGTTTAGAAGAGTTTGAAGATACAAGTGAATATCCATCAACTATTTATTTATGCGGTGGAGGAGCCTTATTACCTGAAATACAGGAAGGATTAATTACACATCCATGGATGCAGACTTTGAATTTTAAAAAGTATCCAAAAGTTAATTTTGTATTTCCAACAGGAGTTAAAGATATTGTAGATAAAACAAAACTTGCAAATATGCCTACAGATGTAACTCCATTGGCATTAGCAAGAATGGATTTAGAAATTAGTTAGATTCTAGCTTTAATATTAATAAAATGGCGATTGTAAGTTCTGAAAAAATTTTTGTTGATCCTAAAGAAGAGGTAACAACAGTATTAGAAAGAATCCTTAAAAGTGAGAAAAACAGGGTAATTATTGTTTTGCCACAAAATTCTTTATTAATGAGTAGTTATGTAACAATAGATATCCTTTTTAGAGAAATTGCAAAATCTTCCAAAGTATCTGTAATGGTAACAGAAGATGAATATGGAGCAAATATTGCAAAGAAAGCAGGATTCCAAGTTGTTTCTAAAGTTAGTCAAGTTACTTCTGACCATTGGGACTTAGCAACTCAAAGTAAGAAAGATTTACTAAATAAGTTAGAACTGAGAAAAAGAAAACTGTTAGAAAACTTTCAAGGTGATCAACCAATCGAAGAATCTCCTACAATAACTTCTGAAAATGAAGTTCAAGGTGGGGAGGTTTTGCCTCCGGAAAGTGCTGAAAATATTGAGAAACCCGAAACTTCAATGGAGGCAAAACCTCCCCTTGAAACAGCTGAAACAATTGAAACAGAGATGTCAGAAACTCCAGAACCAAAAGAAAAAGTGCTTTCAAAAGAGGAAGCTGCGGAAGAAGAGGCGATAGTTAAAAAGTTTATGAAACCAAGACGAGAGCCTAAAATGACAAATATTGAAGGTATTGAAATTCTTAGTGGTGGGGATATACTTAATGAGAATCATGATAAAGAAAATTATGATAAAATAGAAGGCTTAAATGAGAATAGTAATATTATGAATGATATAGGTTCAGAAGAATCACCGGATGAAAATATTATCCCTGCAAGAAGACTCCCTGAGAGAAGAGTTTCTAATTTTACAGGTAAAGATTTTACCAGAGCTGTTGGCAAAGGTATTTCGATTGGTGGCTTTTTCAACTTCTTTAAAAGAGGACCAAAAGCAAATATTTTTCAAGATAATGAACTTAGAAGAGGAAATAACAAAAAAAGAAGGAAATTTATTTTATTTGGTATTGCAGCGTTTGTCTTTTTATTTTTACTAGGTGGTTATGTTTTAGCTTTTCAGTCTTCTTCAGTAAATATTACGCTACAACTAAAAAAAGAGAATGTGAGCACTTCAGCTTCAATTATTGTTGATACAACTGCTGATCAAGTTACATATGATCCTTTAACAATTCCAGGCATTGTTCTTAAACAGGATGATTTAAGTATTTCTAGAACTGGTGAAGCTAATGGTACTGGTGAAACTGGAGATAAAGCTACAGGACTTATTGATTTGATTAATATTATGGATCCAACTACAGAGATAGTTCTTAATAAAGGTACAAAAGTCACTAGTGTTTCTAATAATTTAGTTTATGTATTAACAAAAGATACTACGGTTCCAAAAGCAACTAAGGATTCGGAAGGTGTAATAGTTCCTAAAAGACTCGAAGACGTTCCTGTAGAAGCTGCAGAAATAGGGAAGGAATATAATGTTACAGGGACTGATTCAAATACTACATTTACTGTAGAAGGTTATTCAAGGTCAACTCAACTCCAAGCAACAAGATATGTAGATTTTACCGGTGGAACTTCCAAGAGTTTTGTTGCGGTTTCAAAAAGTAATGTAAATTCTTTAAAGAAACAGATTTTACCTGATATAAAAAGTGAAGGAGAAACAAAATTAAAACTTCAAGTTCCTAATGATTATAGATATCTTCCAGAAACTTTAGAATTTGTTGAAAAAGAAGCAGATGCAAATCCAAAAGTTGGAGAAGCTGCTCCTGATAAAACTTTTAATTTGTCTTTGGTGGGTTCTGTAACTGCAATTGCTGTTAAGAATGAAGATTTAGAGGCTGCAATTACAAGAATTATTCAGCAGGATAAGAATAATGGTGGGAATGTATCTGTTCAAGGAATAGAGGATCTAAGTATTGATAAAGTTGAAAAGTCTGATGATAAACTGGTTTTGACTGTGTCTTCAAAGAGTTCTTTACAAAAGAATCTAACAATTGATCAGATAAAAAAGGATATCGCAGGAAAGAATATCACTGAGGCAAAAGACTATTTGAATCTTTTAGAAGAAGTTGATAAATATTCATTCTCATTCTCTCCGGATATAGTTCCTTTAAGTCTTCAACGTGTTCCGACTGATTTGTCCAGAATTAATATAAAAACTCAGTAAATAAATTCAGTAATTATATATTATTCCTTGTGTAGTAGTTAATTGACAATTTCGTACTTGAATTGATATTATTAGCATGCGCTCATATAAACTGCTAAGCGCTTCAAACAAATTATTTATTATTTAATTATTTATGGCAAAAACTGTAAAAGGTATAAAGCCAGTTGGCGAATATATTCTTGTAAAACCTGAAGAAGATCAGGAACAAACAACTGCTTCAGGTTTGATAATTCAATCTTCCAGCAAAGGTGAGAGACCTCAAAAAGGAACAATCATTGCTTTAGGGAAAGGGAGAAGAGATGAGAATGGAAAACTGGTTGAGTTTAATGTTTCAGAAGGTGATATTGTTATGTTTAAAAAATATTCTCCAGAAGAGATTGAATTAGATGGAGAAAAGCTATTACTGATGAAAGAATCAGATATTTTAGCAATTATAGAATAATTATTTAGATATTAAATATTAATTTAAAAATATATGGCAAAACACGTTACTTATAACGAAGATGCACGAAAAAAACTCAAGGCCGGAGTAGATAAACTTGCAGATGCAGTTAAAGTTACTCTTGGTCCAAAAGGACGAAATGTCGCTTTAGAAAAATCTTATGGAGTTCCACATATCACAAAAGATGGAGTTTCTATTGCAAAAGAGATAGAACTAGAAGATAAGATTGAGAATATGGGTGCAAAGATTTTAATTGAAGCAGCTAGCAAGACTGTTGATGCTGCAGGAGATGGAACAACAACAGCTGTTGTTTTAGCTCAAGCTATTGTTGCTGAAGGATTTAAAAACGTTGCAGCAGGAGCAAATCCAATGGAGATTAGAAATGGAATTGAGAAAGGAGTTGCAGCTATTGTTGAACAGTTAAAGAAAACAGCAAAATCTGTTAAGGGAAAAGAAGATTATGAAAGAGTTGCAACACTTTCAGCAAACGGAGATAAAGAAATTGGACAAATGTTGGCAGAAATCTTAGAAAAAGTTGGCCCACAAGGAGTTATAACAGTTGAAGATGGTCAAACTTTTGGTCTAACAGAAAAATTTGTTGAAGGAATGCAGTTTGATAAAGGATATCTTTCTCCTTATTTTGCTGTATCTTCTGAAGATCAAGTAGTTATAGTTGAAAAACCTGCAATATTAATTACAGATAAAAAGATCTCAGCTGCAAAAGAACTATTCACAGCTTTAGAAAAAGTTGTATCTGCAGGAACAAGGGATGTTGTAATTATTGCAGAAGATGTTGATGGAGATGCTTTAACAAATTTGATTATTAATAAATTAAAAGGGAATTTGAATGTTGTTGCAGTAAAAGCTCCTGCATTTGGAGATAGAAGAAAAGCAATGTTAGAAGATATTGCAATTCTTACAGGCGGAAATTTAATTACTGATGATTTAGGTAAAACACTGGAAAATATGGAACCTGAAGATTTTGGACACGCAGAAAAGGTCAAAGTTACAAAAGAAGATACTACAATTATTAATGGAAATGGAGATAAAGCTGCAATTAAAGCAAGAGTCCTAGCGATTCAGAAAGAAGCTGATGCCTCTACGTCTGATTATGATAGAGAAAAACTTCTTGAGAGATTAGCAAAGCTTTCAGGTGGAGTTGCTGTTCTTGAAGTTGGTGCAGCTAGTGAAATAGAACAGAAAGAAAGAAAAGATAGAATTGATGATGCACTACATGCAACAAGAGCTGCCATTGAGGAGGGAGTTGTTGCAGGAGGAGGAATTGCATTGTTAAACGCTGCTTCAGTATTAGATGATATAAAATCTGAGACTGATGATGAAATGGTTGGAATTAAAATTTTAAGAAATGCGCTAGAATCTCCATTTAGACAGATTATGGAAAATGCAGGAAAAGAAGCAGCTTCATTTATTAAAGAGATGAAAGGCGGAATGGGGTATGATGCAAGAAAAGATAAAGTTGTTGAGATGATTAAATCTGGAATTATTGATCCAGTAAAAGTCACTAGAACTGCTTTAGAGAATGCTGCATCAGTTGCAATGTTGTTATTAACAACAGAAGCTGTAGTTAGTGAAATTCCCGAACCAAAAGATGCACATGATCATGGAGCTCCAGCAATGGATCCAAGCATGGGAATGATGTAATCCAGGAAAACCCCTCGAAAGAGGGGTTTTTTAATTTTTAACTAAAAAATTTTATGACAAATAATAGTCTAGTACAGCAGCCAATAAAGAAAACTGCCTATATAGTTTATAATGATATTATAGATGAGCCTAGAATTCAGTGGTTTATGACACAATTAGGAGGGCTTTTCTCATCTAATAATTATGATAAATTTGTAATCTTAATTTCATCAAATGGTGGAGATCCAGCAGCAGGTTTGACAGCATATAATTTTTTAAGAAGTTTACCGCTAAAAGTAGTTACGCATAGTATTGGATACGTACATTCCGCAGCAGTTATTCTTTTTCTAGCTGGAGAAGAAAGATACTCGTGTGAAGGTAGTACTTTCTTGATACATAGTATAGCATTTAACCTCCCAAATGGAGGCCAGATAACCCCAATTAATTCTGGAGATATAGATTCCGTAATCAAGGTAAATAATGAGACTGCGAGAAAGATATATAAAGAACGAACAACTTTAACTGCACAAAAAATTACCGGATTGCTAAAATCTAACATATTACAAGATACCAAATTTGCTAAGGATTATAGTCTTATCAATGAAGTCAAACCTATTGAAATTAAAGATGGTGATTTATTTGTTGTTAACTATATTGCCCAGGCTCCTAAGTAAACTAGAATAGCTAGTCTATTTCTTACTAAGGCTGATTAGTGTAAAATTAGCTCAAGAAGCTATTTTAGCTTTTTGTTCTTAGCTCTTAGTTTAAAACATGTTCACATTCGCAATTAATTTTATTGTCTGGTGGTATCTAATAAAGTCTAGAGAATTCTTTACTTCAGAAGTCTTTGGTGGCTTTATATTCCAAATGAACTACACTAGAACTTTACCAATGGTGCGAAATTTTACTACACCATTATTTAGAGATAGTTCATCTTTTGGCAAATCGATAAGTATTTTTATAAAATTTTGGTGGATAGGTTTTGGAACAATAGTAAGCTTAATAAAAATAATTCCCAAATTTCTAATATTTTTAGTGATTATTTCATTACCGATAATTCCGGTAATTCAATTCATTCTCTTTTTAACGAGAACTTTAGTATGAAAGTATTAACAGGTAAAAGACAACTTGCAACTTTTAAAAACTCATTAATCTATGTTGATTTTGATGAGCTCCTTAGATACAAAGGGGAGCGTTTATCAATTGTAAGAGCAGAGTACGGATTTGGTAGAATGTTTTTTTATGGTGGTTTATTCTTATTTTTCGGTTCTTTAATATTATTATTTCTTGCTGGTGAGTTGAAATTTAATGCTATCGTTCTGCCTATAGATATCTTGGAGTTAATGCCTAGTATTTCACTCCTCCCTATTACTTTTGGATTTTATTTATCAAGAAATAGAGATATTTTTGATCATAAAATAAAAGATAATTTGTCTGATGAAATAATCAGTAATTTTGCCTCACATGATGAAGTTACAAATAAAGAAATTGATATTTCTGTGCTAATGTCAATTAAATTGAAGTCATTTATGGATTATGCATATTTTAATCATAATCAGGACTTTTTAATCGAAACTTTAAATTACGCGTTTTCCCAGAAGAGTAGCAATTTGTTCATTGAAAAAAGGCTTGGATTAAATCTGGGAAGTTTGCGTGAAGCTTCAATTAAATATTTCTTAGATAAAAATACTTCATTTGATGCAATTTATTTTGATCTATTCATAAGACTTTTTGATGAAGCAGTGAAATTTGAGAGTGAAAAAATTGATGATGATATCTTATTCTTTACCTTACTTAAATATTATCTTGTAAATGTTTTATTAGATTTTGGAATAACAGAACTTGAACTAGAAGGGTTAAGACGTTGGTTTAAAAATGAAAATAAGAAAAACGAGTACTACAGAAGATGGCAGAGATTATCTAAACTAAAACCTAAAGGAGCAATCAACAGTACTTATACTTCAAAGGCAACCCCAACTCTAGATCAGTATGGGATTGATTTTACAAATTCAATTTCAAATAGAAATTTTGTACTTACATTAGGAAAAGAGTATGAAATGGGTTTGATTTTAAATATGCTCCAGAGGGAGAATGGAACAGCGATTATGATTTTAGGAGAACCAGGGGTAGGGAAGACTCAATTTATTAAACATCTCGCAACAAGAATGGTTGTCGAAGATGTTCCAAAAACATTACAAGATTATAGATTAGTAGTTTTAGATTTAAACAAGATATTTACACAAACTTCAACAGTTGAAAATTTCAAAGTGTCAATTCAGAAAATGGTAGATGAGGTCAAAAACTCAGGAAATATTATTATTTGCTTCGAAGAAATTAGTCAAATATTCAATATTAGGGATGAGGGGAAACTTGAAGTTATTAATCTTTTAACAAATTCTATCGATAATTCACATATAAAAATCCTAGCAACTGCTACACCTGAAAATTACAAAGATTATATTCAACCGAATAAATCGTTTGCTTCAAAGTTCGAAAATATTACACTAAAAGAACCAGATCCTAATGTACTTTTACAAATTCTGCTTGATGAAATACCAAGGCTAGAATCTAAATATAGGGTTAGTATTCAAATTACCGCTATAAAAAGAATCGTTGAATTTGGATATAAGTTTGATTATGAACGTGCGATGCCTGATAAAGGAATAGATTTGCTTGAAGAAGCTATTGTTAATGCACAAGCAAAAGGTTTGAACTATCTAGACTTAGATACAGTTGATGAACTATTTAAAAATAAAACAGGAGTTAATGTTGGAACAATAAGTGAAGCTGAATCCAGTAATTTGCAGAAACTTGAAAGTAAAATGCATGAAAGAGTAATAGGTCAGGATGATGCTATTCATGCTATAGCCTCAGCGATCAGAAGATCTAGATCGGGATTAAGTAATAAGAAAAGACCGATTGCTTCATTCTTATTTTTTGGACCAACAGGTGTAGGAAAAACTGAAGTAGCCAAAACCTTGGCTGAAACTTATTATGGTGATGAAAATTTAATGATCAGGATAGACATGTCTGAGTATCAAGAAGATAAAAATCTAGATAGATTGATAGGGTATACCGATGAGAAAGGAACTTTTAATGGGGGATATTTAACTGAGAAGGTAAAATCAAGACCATTTTCACTAATCCTTTTTGATGAAATAGAGAAGGCCAATAGAAAAGTTTTAGACTTGTTTTTACAAATTCTTGATGATGGTTTTGTAACTGATGGATTGGGAAGAAGAGTAGACTTTACAAATACAATAATAATAATGACTTCTAATGCTGGAACAAAAGAAATTACAGAGCTTTTGAATCAGGGGGTGAAATATCATGATATAGAAAGAAAAGTATTAAATATTTTAAGAGATAATTTTAAAATTGAATTTCTTAATAGATTTGATAAGTTGGTAATGTTTAAAAGCTTAAGTCAAAATGAGGTTAAAAAAATAGTTTCTTTGATGTTGAATCAGTTAAATGATAAATTAGGTGAACAAGGGATTTCAATTAGCTGGAACAAAGATACAGAAAAAGAAATTTCTCAGATAGGATATAGTGAAATTTATGGAGCTAGAGAGCTAAGAAGAGTTATACAGGAACAAATTGAAGATCAATTGGCAGATTTAATAATCACAGGAGATTTGAAGAGTGGTAAAACTGCTGTATTTGAAGGGGTAAAAGTGGTAAAAATTAATGATTAGCAATTTTAGTTATTAAAAATGCATACGTGAAAAAATTAAAAGGAACAATATTAACTTTACTAGTTGTTTATATAGGTTATCCTGCAATTGTATTTGCACAAAATGTTGGGCAAGTAACAATACCAAATCCCTCAGGTTATAATAGTCTTGAAGAATTGATTAATGCAGGATTAAGTTTATTGAGACCACTTTTTATAGTTACTTTTGCGGCAATGATTATGTATGGAGCTTGGACTTGGTTAACTTCACAAGGAGATGCAGAAAAGATTGGAAGAGCTCGAAAAATAATCATTGCCGCAGTCATAGGTTTTGCAATTGCTGTATTGGCACCATCTATAGCCGGAATTGTTGCAAACTTTATTAAATTACAAGGATTTAATGGAATATAAATTTAGTAATAAATTAAAAAGCTTTACAATAATAATCTTTATAGGATTCATTTTTGTATTCGGATCGTTTATTTATACCCATAAAGCATATGCTTCAATAATATGTTCAGGTGATACAGGGCCTTGTTCTGGAATGGCTGTTGGAAGGGATGGATGTTATTCAGGTGGTATTCCTAGTGTTTGTGAACCAAAGGATTTTAATTCTGGACCTACAAATAGTGCTGTTAGTTGTCAATGCGTACAATCAAATCAAGATGTCTTACAACAAATTGATACATGGAACAATAAATATGCAACTTCGTCAGCATCATCTTGTGAAAATGGTATTCCTTCAGCTTGTACTGATAGTTATGTACCTGATTTTGCATGTATTAATAAGAAGATTATAGATCCTGGATATGCTTGCTGTGAAAATACATGCATAGATTCTTCAGGCAATCCAACTTCAGGAGTATCTGATCCAGGGTTAGAGAAATATAGAGAGTTTGGGATATTAGGATTAACAGTTAAAATAACTCCTGAAAGTATACCATCACTTATTAATGTATTGTTATCTACTTTCTTGGGAATAATCGCTCTATATGCATTGTTTAGAGGAATTTATGTAGCGGCTATAAAAAGAACTCAAGCTACAGAAGAAAATCTTGAAGCTGTTAATAAGGAGCTGACAAATATAGTGATAGCATTTGTTATTGCTTTTGCATCAATCTTTATTATTCAGTTAGTATTTAATTTACTTGGACTAGGGTCTTTAAATAAATTTAATGTAAACTTTACGAATGAAGATACTAGCGGACCTGCTTTAGTTATAAATAGTAATGGCTCTCAACAATAAATTAGTTTATTTATATTATGAAAAAAAATATTTTAAAAATTTCAGGTTTTATTTTTCTTTTTGTGACATTAACCTTAAATTTGATAGTATATGCTGCTAATAATGATGCTAATTTAAATGTAGGTGATCTTAATCTACAGTCAATAAGAATTCCACTTTTCCTGCCATTTGATCCTAAATTCGGATCCTCTTTAACAGTATTTTCATGGATAACTTATATTGGGATAATTGCTACTGGAGCTATAATTGTTTTCTGGATATATTTAATCATTAGAACTGCAGTAAAAGCAATGCAGAGTCATGGAGAAGCTGATGCATTGGCAGATGTAAGTAAAAGATTTAGATCAATTTTTATAGGAATGTTTATAACATTCCTTTTCCCAATAGTATTAAGTGTAATAGGTGTTTTATTAGGAGTAGGTACGATATTCGCTTGGCCAAAAATGTTTAGTCGTTGTGATAATCATAGCGGAAGTACAGGTTATGAGTACTATTTTCAAGCGTATCTTGAGTTAGGTGGGGATGATGCTGATGTTCGTTGCGGTTATACAACTTAAATAATAATTAATCCTTAAATATTAATATAAATTGAAAAAACCTAAGAATTTAAAATCTAACCTAGCTAAAAGTTTACTCTATTTTTCTATAATTGGATTACTATTTCCAGTTATAGCTTACGCAGATGATAATACAGGAGGATTGTGCGGAATTCTTCCTTGTCAATTAGCATCTCCATGTCTTGGGACAAACTGTGGTGGTGATTCACTTTCGCTTGTTGGAACTTTATTAGAATTTGCTTTAAGTTTTATATTTGTCGGGATTTTAATTTTTGGAATATGGCTAATCCTTCAAGCTACCTTAAAGATAATTAGAAGTGAGGGGAATGAAGAGCAAGTTCAATCTGGGTACAAACTAATTAAAGGAGCTTATACTGGAATAGTATTAATATTTGTTGGAATAATTGGATTAGTTGTAGTTTTTGCATTATTTAATGCAACTGATATTTTTAAAGTAGGGACGGGAAATATACCAGAATTATCAGCACCAACTCAGTGATTAAATTATAAAGTAATAACTTGATTTCATCTTTATATTGTGTTTTAATGATGAAAATTAATATATGTTAGTTTAAAAAAATGCCAGTATTATTAGCTCAAGCAGGAACAGCTCCATCAGGGAATTTAGTTTGTAAAGTGTTTCCTTTTCTACAGAATATAAAATTTGATTATATTCAACAACTTTGTGGAACTGGACAAGAAATTACATCTCAAACAGCTGTTCAACAAGGAGTTCTATTAGTGCAAACATTAGTCAGTCTTATTTTTGTAGGAATAATAATAATTGCAGTTTATGTAATTATTAAAGCTGCAATCAAGTATATTAGAAGTGAAGGAAATGATGAAAAGATTCAAGAAGCTCAGAAAGCAATTAAGAGTGTATTTATTGGTTTAGTTGCTTTATTTGTAGGAATAATAGGTTTAGTATTAATACTTGTAATCTTCAATGCATTAGGTGCAGTAAATAGCGCTACAGTAAATGATACTGGAGATATTGTTCGGCCTACATAATAAATACTTAAAAGTAGATTTTAAAAGGTAAGAAATGCAGATGTTCTCAAAAAAGATTTTAATAACATCGCTTCTTACCTTTTTGTTTTTAAATTTCTTTCTTACATTTGTTTCAGCTCAAATTCAAACGACTCCTTTTTCAGGAAATGATGCTTCCAGCTATCAATGTATTGGGAAAAACGGACAAATTGAGCCTAATGCAAAAGTTCAAAAAGATTCAGTAACTAATAATTTTGTTTGTTATAACGCAGATGGAAGTATTATAGATAGAGATGGAAATGGCAAACCGGATCAAGCAATATTAAAACCTGTTGCCCTTGAACAAATTCAAATTTGGTTTGTAAGAATAATTTATGTTATTTGGGCATTGGTTGGAACTTATTCATTCTTATTATTGGTATATTTAGGCTATCAATATATGCTTAGAGGAGGGACCTCAGATGAAGAATTAGTTAAACTACGAAAAAGAATAATCTACTATGTAATAGGATTTGCATTGGTATTTTTAGCAATTCCAATTCTTTCAACTGTTTTTAGGCTTTTAAATATTAATACTGCAGTAGATTGTTATAATGTTAATATCCCAACTTTTCAGTTTTTCTTTGCAACACTTTGTACAGATCCAAATGAAATTATTGTAGGTGAGCCATGTAACGTAGAAAACTGGCAAAGCGGAGCTGCTGTAGGGTTAGCATGTCCTACTAATGGTGAGGCGCATGGGTGTCCTACAGATTCATTACCTTTGATTTGTTATTACTGTAGCGGGAACATATGGAATAAAGGGACAATTTTCAACTCGCAATGTAGGCAATAATTATATCCTAAGTGTTGTAACAAAATGTCAAACTTTCGTAATTTCTTTTTTTCATATACAATGTGTTAGTTAACTACTTTGCTTAACTTTAAAACTATGGCTTTAAAAATTTTATCAATCGAAATAAAAGATTCTAGGGTAAACTTTCAGAAGAAATATGAATTTGCCGAAGAATTATTTGTAAGACAAAGTGAAGCGGTTTTAATTCTTCAAAATATTTTGAACTTTATTTCAATACCGAATAGAAATCTGATCGAAGCTACAACCGAAGTTCAGATCGATTCTGATTTAATTAAGATTTATAAATCATATTCTACAAACTCTGTTAAATATTTTATTAACAATAAGGAAGAAAATATAGACATATATAAGTGGCTGTCAGAGAAACTGAAATTGACAATAGATCCACCATCATGGGGAAGCAGGTTTATTGATTTAAAAAATGAGAATGTTCAAAATATTGATGATTTGAATAAGCTGTTCAGAAATAAAGATGCGATTTTGCAGCCTTCTTCTGAACTCCTTCAGAAGAAGGCTGCTTTGACAGCTCAATTTGAGAAGTTAAGATTGGAATCGATTAAGGGATTAACTCAAGAACAAGTTCAAAAAAGCGATAGGTTGCGTGAAGTTAAATTACGAATAGATAGTATTCAAAAAGAAGTTGATGCTTATCAATCAGAAAAAACTGGGAAAGAAGATTTAGATTCAAATATTAGAAATAAAGAGCAGGAACTAAGTACGATAAATGAAAAATTACAATCAGTAGAATCATTAAAGATCTCCAAGCAAAAAGCTGTTCAAGAGCTTCAAAAATACAATTCTGTTTCAAATGTACAAAATTCTTCTGATTTAAAAAACGAAAAGATACAAAAACTTGAACAATCGCTGTACGGAGCCTTTACTAAACCAGTCCACAAAAGCATATCTGATGATGAGGCAGATGAATCTAAATTAAATTTGAAAAAAGTGCTCCTTATCATTCAAATCCCATTTACCTTAACTGTATTAATTATTTTTTATCTATTAGTAAAACAAGAGTTAATTCTTTTAATAGGTTTTCTTTTGATAGTTTTAGAATTTGCTTATACTATTTTTGAATTCCAGAAAAAGCCTAAAGAGGACTTAAATCTTTTACAGCCGGAATCTCCACAACAGAATCAACAAGATGATATATCAGTTAACCTTAACCAAGATCAGATATTAATAAAACAAGCTTGGAGAGGAGCATATGAACAAGAATTGAACAGAATTGATCAATTAATTTCATCTAATCTAGATGGTAAAAGTTATGAGGATATGCAAAGTGAAAAATCTAAGATAGATAATGAAATCGCACAGTTAAAAAAACAACAGGAAGATTTAGAAAAAAATAGTTTGGATTCTGAGAGTTACTATAAAAAGAGAAGAGAGTTAGATATTTTAAAAATTGAAAAAGAGAATCTTGAATTTGGGTCAAATATACAAATACCAAATGAAGATCAGCTAAATAATTTGAGTCTTCAGCTAGATCAAATAGATGAAGATATTGATTCGATTGAAGATATAAGAAGCTCTTTGCCTTTTATAATAATTAATATAAAAGATTCAATAAAAGAAATGCTAAAGAATTTATCTTTAAGAAGGCAGATTATTTTAATTAGTAGCAGGAAATGAAAGAAAGATTAAGAGTTGCGGCTATAATAACTTTAATAATCTTTACACTAACTAGCAGTGTAGTTTTTGCCAGATCTTCTTCAGATATCCAAAAAGATATAGATAAACAACAGCAGGAGCTTCAACAAACAGAAGATGATTTGAATGCTGCCAAAAATAACCTTGATTATTATAATGGTGCTTTATCACAGGCGAGTGGAGGAGTTCCGCAGCTTGAGGCTCAAATAAAACAGATAGAGGCACAGATTGAATATAATCAAAAACAGTTGGATTTATTAAAGCAGAGCAAAGATTTAAAAGAGCTTGAGAAGGCACAAAAGGAAGCTGAAAGACAGGAATCCTTAAAAAGTAATTATATGACTTGGAGATCAAGGTCAATTGGATTTGTGCAGTTTTTGAATGATGAATATGATTTCAAAAAGAATGAACAGTACAGCGATTTGATTTTAAATCGTCAGCAAAATAATATTATGGGATTGAACTCAGAGCTTACTGTAATCAATGCTGATATAGACCAGTATGCAACAAAAAAGGCGGACTTAGAGAAGTCAAATACAGATTTGCAAAAACAAAAACAAGATCTAGAAAATCAAATCGCGTACTATAACTCTCAAATTAACTATAACAGCAGCAGCATTAGTAATTTAGAAAATAATATTAACAGTATTCAAAAAACTATCTCGCTTTTATCTGGTGAACAAAAAGATGCTTATCTTAAAGAGGCTGAACTTGCCCAACAGGCAGGTAATGGGGGCCAAAGTATTGGAGGGTGCGTAACTTCAGATGATGGAAATAATGATAATAATATTCAATTTTGCGGAGTTGGAAATGATTTTGTTCAAGGACATGGTGTGGGTATGAGCCAGTGGGGAGCAAATGGGATGGCCTTAAAAGGCTTTAGTGCTAATGAGATAACGCAGTTTTATTATACTGGAGTTCAAGTTGCTACTGGATATCAGAATAGAACTGTTAATGTGGAAGGGTATGGAACAATAAATGTTGAAGATTATGTTGCAGGACAAGGAGAGGTGCCGGGAAGAGCATGCGGAACGCAACAGCAAGCAAATCAAAATCCAAGCAAGTATGTTGTAGATAATCCGAACTCTTCTTGGGATTGTTGGCCAGAAGAGGCAATTAAAGCTCAGGCAATTGCATTTAGAACTTATGGACTTTATTATGCTGGCTTCTTGCATGCAGATGCAAGAAGCCAGGTCTACAACGGTTCCCATTATTCACAATGGGCTGCTGATGAGACTAAAGGTAAAGTCTTAACTTCTGGTGGTCAAATAATTGAAGCTTTGTATTCTGCAGATAATAATCAAGGCTTCGGAACTGCTAATAATGAAACTATATTTCAAGATTTTGCTGGAAATGGTACAGCTATATCATATCTTAGATCAGTTAATGATAATGCTATGGCTACTTATACTAGTTACACCAATTGGGGGTATAGAAGTAATACTTATACAATGAATGATATTTATAATATGATGAATTGGACCATTTCAAATGATGGAGGAGGCTTTGCCAGTTTTTTGCAAGGTATAAAAAATCAACTTGGGGCAAAGCCTACAAAGATTTCATTTATAAGAGATCCTTCACTTAGAGTAGCAAAGGTAAAGCTTCAAACTCAGAGTGGTAACTCAGCAATAATAGGTGCGTGGTGGTTTACGTATATGTACAATGTTTATAATAGCAGTCATAATGTGAAGACTCCTGAAGGTAATAAGGACTGGCTTTGGAGTCAGACATTCTTCGTGCATGTAAAGTAGAAGGAATATTATTTTACTTCCCAAATACCCAGTAGAGTGGAGTTTCTTTAAATAGAGTCTAGAATCAACAATTCTAGTATTTAATTTCCCTGCAATATTTAAAATTCCTATATAAGGTCCTCTCAGAACATTGTTAGAGTTTTAAAATATGTTCTTCGAGCAAGGTAGTTATTTAATAAGCTTAAAAACTTGTTTAAGGGTTAGCTAGAGATATTTATTACAGTGTATTTATATATACTATTTACCTTATGAGGTCTCCCTTTTATTAGATTCTTGGCGTAATGAATATCATATACAAGACTAATAATTAACGTTTTGAATAGATATTCTTTAGAATACTGTATTTTCTTAATCAAAGTATCCACAATCTACGATCAAAGTTACATAGATGTAATTCTATTTAACAATTTATGTCAACTTATGGAAACTTTAGTATAATTAATAATAGTACAAACGCCAATTATCAATGACAGTTTTTAAGTGTGAAACATTTACAAAAGTAAATTTAGCTTATAAATGCTAAAATAGGATAAATTTAATCAATTAAGATGAATAATCAAGAAAGTGGTGTAAAAACTCCCATGAATCTTTCAAATAAACCTCCTAGGCCATTTAACAGAGGTTTAGCTCAAGTAGTTGACGAAGAGTTAGAAAGAGTAGTTCCTGAAAAGGTTTCAAAATGGTTTGGAAGTCTTTCTTATAGACCTAAGGCTACTTTCTTTTCTAATCAGAATCCAGAAGAGAAAGTCTACTTATTATTAAGAAGACATTGGATAAAAAACCTCGGATGGATAATAAGTAATACTTTCTACGCTTTTGTACCGATAATTATTCTTGTTATATCAGATGCCTTAAGAATTTCTCTTGATTTTATAAGCTTTAAAGTCTATTTCATTATAATATTGGCATATTATTCAGTTATTCTTACTAATGTACTTAGAAACTTCTATGACTGGTACTTTGATATTTATATAGTTACTAATGAGAGAGTTTTAGAATATTCATTTAGTCCTTTTGTATCATATAGTATTTTAGAAGCAGAATTAGAAAGCATTCAGGATGTAAAAGAGAGTGCAAATGGAGTAGTTGCTGATATTTTCAGCTACGGAGATTTACGGATAACAACTGCCTCAAGGCTAGGAGAGCTCTTTTTTGATTCAATTCCAAGTTCGACAGAAGTTCGTAATATTTTAATGGATCTTGTAGAAATTATTGACGAATATAAACATGAACTTTGATATAAATATAAATAACAACTTAATACAATTTGCAAAAATAGTAGCTTTATTCTTTGCTATGTTCCATCTTTTGGTTGGTTTCGTACTTTATAGAAGAGTAGCCAGAATAAATAAAATTTTAACTACTTCTAGATCCTGGCTGATTACTTCAATGAATATAACCTATATCGTCATTCTGATTCTTCTAATCATTTTGATTATTGTTGCCTAAAGGGATATTATTAATTAAATTTAGGGTTTAATATATTAACTTCTAATGCAATTTTGATATACTGAACTTGAATTTAATCTAACTGGATTTTTTATGAATATAAAAGCCGAATACCTTGTAGGTAAACAAAAGAATAATGAATGGGCAGGAGTTTATGGTTATAGGCCTGAAAGTGATACTGATAAAAGTAAAGCAGAAATGTTTGCTGTTACTAGAATACAAACAGATGCTGAAGTTGATAATCTTGAAAGAGTTGCAAAAATGCTTCTTGATGAACTTCAACAGAATTTTTACTCCGATGAAGAGTCTAAAGATGAAATCTTAAGAATTGAACATGCTTTCAACAAAATGAAAGCGAAATTAGAAGTAATACTTTCAAGGGAAGAGGAAATCCAGGAGAAAGGTCTTGATATTGAGATTGCAGCAGCATTTTTGCTAGATGATGTACTTTATGTTGGGGTTGTCGGCGAAAGTAAGGTTTTTATATTTAGAAATGATAAATTTGTAGATATAACAAGAGCATTAGTTGATGCTAATATGTCTGGATTTATTAAAACTGGTAGTTTAAAGGTCCAGGATGACGACATATTTTGTTTAGCAACCTCCAAAGTAGCTGCTGATTCTGAGGCTTTGCAGAATGGAGTGTCCAAATTGAATACAGAATTAATGGCAGAGCTCAAAGATATTGAAGGATCTGCAATATTATTATTTGCTGATGAGTCACTACAATGGAATAAGACTGTTGAATTCCAAGATGAAAAAATGACAGAAGAAGCTTCAATTGATCAAACAGTTGAAGAAGAAAAAGACTTCTCCTCTCAAGATTTTGCCCCAGAATTTTCGGAAGATAATCAAGAAGTACAACAATTAAGTCCTGTTGTAGGTGCTGTTCCAAATACTCCAATAGGAGATAATAATATTGTTGAAAATGAAAATAAGTTCTCAGAATTCAATGAGGAAGAAAATTCTGAAGATGAAGGTGAATATATTGAGACTGAAGAAAATGCAGATTTAAGTGGAAGATCACAAATGGCTAATAAGCTTACAAATCAAGTTGGTAATATAAAAACTAAATTATTCTCAATTTTCAGTAATGTAAAAACTAAAGGATCTAATTTTGCCGATAATTCAGACACTGGAAGTAAGAAGACTTATATAAAAATAATAAGCGATATTATTACCTGGATAAAAAATGGAATAACATCACTAATAAATATGTTTAAGCGCGAAATCTTAGGGCAGGGAATTGATCGAACAAACAGAGTACTTTATCAGAATAAGTTACAAAGAAACAGGAAGATTTTGTTTATAGTATTAGTTATTGCGGTAATATTTATTTATATTGGATTAAAAGATGCAGAATCAAGACGGATTGAAGCTGAGAGAATTGATAATGCGAGAACAGAGCTTACTCAGTTACAAAATGATTTCGCGCCTTTGAACTCCCAGGTTGAAACAGTAAAAACACAAGCTCAAGCTAAAAAAGATATTCTAATTTCAAGTTTAGATAATATTATTAATGAAGCAGAATCACAAAAGAGTACTGGTTTGTTGACGAATGATCTAAATGATTTAATTACTCAAGCAAATCAAGCAAAAGACAATGTCCAGTTAATAAAAGAAGTAAATTCTGAAAATATACAGGTAATTTCGGATATTGGGAAAGTTCATGCAGATTCAGAACCTACTGGTATTGTATTTACGAATGGTAATATATTCGTAAGTGATAATAAAAGAGGTGTAATATATAAAATAACTCCAAATGTTAACTCTGATCCAACAGAATTTGTTAAAAACTTAACAAGTCCTAATGTACTTACAAAAAATTCAGCTGGAGATATAATTTTCTATGACAGTGATTCTTCAACTGCAATAGCAAAAGTAAATCCTAAATCTGGTGAAGTTTATCGATTTCCTTATTTATCTACCGGGGTTATAGGCACAATTACTAAGGCTGCTGTATATAGTGGGAATGATGCTTTATATGAAATTCATCAGGATCACCAGCAGATATTTAAAAGGGATAAAGATGGACAAAACTATTTTGGAGGTGGGGCGATTTATTCAACAGTTAATCCACCTAACTGGAAAACAGATCCAGAATTTTCAAAAGCAATTGATATAGCAGCACCTTACGAGATATATGTATTAATCCAAGGTGGAGGGTTAAGAAGATATCTTGCTGGCGGAGATAATTCGTTAACTTATGATACTTTCTCGAATTTCGCGCAAAGTGATTATAATGCTATAAATGATGCAACAGCAATCGATGTCGATGGAAAGTATTTAGCAGTAGCAGATCCAAAGAACAAAAGAGTATTAGTGTTCGAAATACAGGATAATGATCAGAAGAATTTGCGATTTACTAAGCAATTCGTTTATAGAGGAGATGATAATACTTTTAGTAACATTACAGAATTGGCTGTAAGTGAGGCAAATAATGAAGTATTTGTTCTCGATGGAACTAAAGTAGTTAAATTAAATTTATAGGAATATGCTATTATAAGCTTTATGAAAAGCTTAAGCAGTAACAAAAAAGCACACTTTGATTATGAAGTTTTAGATAAAATTGAAGCAGGGATTTCCTTATTTGGATGGGAAGTTAAATCAATAAAAGCTGGTTCAATGTCTTTATCGTCTTCATTTGTAATAATCAGAGATGGTGAGGTTTATATAATCGATAGCTTTGTCCCTTCATGGAAATCTGCACCAAAAGAGAGTAAAGAAGTTGAGAATCGAAAGAGGAAATTATTAATGACAAAATCAGAGATACATAGCCTTGAAGGAAAATTAAAACAAACTGGATTTTCTGCTGTTCCTTTAGAGATTTATGAAAATGAAAAAGGGATAATAAAAGTTACTGTTGCTGTTGTAAGGGGTAAAAAAAGATTTGATAAGAGAAGGAAGTTAAAAGAGAAAGATTTAAAAAGAAGAGTGGAGTCTGAAAGAAAACAATATAATTTTTAATTTTGTCCGATTTACAGACATTAAATATGGATAGTAATAATAATCAAAAAGTAGATCCTCAATTAGTTCAGATTTTAGAACTTTTAGGTAAATTTGGTTTTAAATTTTTTGGATATAGTGAGAATAAAGAACCTTTAGTTATTGCAGAGAATGGGCAGGTGGTAACTGTCTCTGTAGCATATAACTTTGTACAGACACAAATGGCAAAAGCATCTGCGGCAGCTTCAATGGGGAATATTGAAACGATGCCACAAATGCCGCAGATGCCTCAAATGCCAACATCGCCAGAAGGTAAAGTTGAAAGCAAATTAGAGCAAGGTATGGAAAAGCAGGATAAGACAAACTTTGGCCTAGAAAATATACCTAAAATTGGGAATCAGCAACAGACTAATCCTCAAAATCAAGGGCAACAGCAAGTTCCTCAACAAGTCTTTGGAGATGGTTTCAAAATTAGCTCTTTTAATCCATCTAACATTGATCAGACAATAGAATTTGTTAAGAAAAATAGTCAAGCAAGTCAAACTTCCCCAAAAAAGTATTTAGCAATTCAGTTAGAAAAATTCTTGGCGGAAATACGCATGTCAAGGCAAAATAATAAAAGCTAAAGTTAATCTTGAATTACTAAACTTTTCTTTCAACAGCGGTTATAATGAAGGGAATAAATTTAATTTTGGGACTGTAAATATTTATGCTAGGTTCTTCCAATATTTTTGATACGTCAATTTTAATAACAATTGTAATTGGACTGTTAGTTCTTCTTGTTATTGCGTTCGTAATTATTATAGGTGTGAATAGATTCTATAAAAGTATAAAAGAGAGCATCTTAAAAGAAAAAAATTTAGGATTGGTTTTCTATGAAGTCAGGTTGCCGAATGTTAATGAAGTTGAAATCAAAGCAGCAGAACAAATGTTTACAGGTTTAATTGGTATCGGAGAAAAACTTACAGGCTTAAAAAAGTATTTCGGTGCAAAGACTTTTGTAAGTTTTGAAGTTGTAGCTTTTAAAGAGAGTATAAAGTTTTTTGTAGTTTGTCCAAAGCGAATAGCCTCGGTAGTTGATAGGCAAATAAATGGAACATATCCTACTGCAGAGATAATAAAAGTAAAGGAGTACAATTTATTCCCTGAAGATGGATACGTAGCTTCTACAGCTTTACAGCTTGAAAAAGAGTACAGATATCCAATCCAAACTTATGAAGAGCTCCCAGTTGATACTATTGCGACTTTAACTGATGCATTCAGTAAATTACAAGAAGGAGAAGCAGCTGCATTCCAATTGATTATTTCACCCGCTGGCTCAGAATGGAGAAATCAATCAAGAGAGTATGTAAAGAAAATGCGTGAAGCTCCAACTGATGAAGAAGGCAAAAAGAAAGTCAATGTTGATGATGAGGCATTAAATTTAATTGATCAAAAGATTCAAAAATCCGGATTCTTTGCTAACGCAAGGTTAATTGTTGTTTCAAATGACAAATACTCAGCTGATTCACACTTAGCAAATATTTTAAGTTCTTTTGATCCTTTTACAAAGGAAGGGAGTAATCGCTTTAAGAAGGTTAAATCGGATAAATTAAAGAACTTTGCTACAGATTTTGTTTATAGAATTCCAAGAGAAGGTATGATTTTAAATACCGCAGAACTTGCGACTTTGTTTCACTTTCCTAATAGAAATATAAAGACACCTTATATTCAATGGCTTTTATCTAAAAGGGAACCAGCACCTGATTTTGTTACGAGCAGATATGATAAGGATTATATGTATGTTGGACGAAATACATATAGAGGGCAGACTAGAGAAGTTTTCTTAAAACCAGAAGATAGATTAAGGCATTTTTATGTCATTGGACAAACTGGTACTGGTAAATCTGTGTTTATGTCAGGAATGATGATAAGAGACATGAAATTAGGTCATGGATGCGGATATATTGATCCACACGGAACAGACGTTGAAAAGATCATGCAGCAAATTCCTCCAGAAAGAGTAGAGGATGTTGTTATTTTTGATCCTGCTGATTTGGATAGACCAGTGGGTTTAAATATGCTTGAATTTAATTCAGAGGCTCAAAGAACCTTGGTAATTAATGAGATGCTTAATATATTTGATACTCTTTATAATCTTAAAGTTACTGGTGGACCAATGTTTGAGCAGTATTTTAGATATGCAATCATGCTTTTAACAGAAGATCCTGAGTCGGGTTCAACTTTAATGGAAGTGCCAAAAGTATTCGCTGATGAAGGATATAGAGCTTATAAGCTTTCGAAATGTAAAGACCAGGAAGTCATAGATTTCTGGAAAAAGCAAGCAGAGCAAGCTGGTGGAGATGTTTCTTTAAAGAATGTTACACCATATGTAACTTCGAAAATGGCAAGCTTTTTATCAAATGCATACGTAAGACCAATTATTGCACAGCAACAATCTACTATAAAATTCAAAGAGATAATGGATCAACAAAAAATCCTTTTAGTAAAGCTTTCCAAAGGCAAGATTGGAGATTTTAATGCATCTCTTTTGGGAATGGTAATGATAGGTAAGCTTTTAATTGCAGCTCTTGAAAGAGAAGGGACAGCTGAAAAAGATAGAAAGCCTTTCTATCTTTACATTGATGAGTTTCAAAACTTCTTGACTGATGGAATTATGATTATCCTTTCTGAAGCTAGAAAATATCGATTAGCATTAACAATAGGACATCAGTTCTTAGGACAGTTAACAAGAGAAGGGGGAAATACTAAGATTAAAGATGCAGTTTTTGGAAATGTAGCTAATAAAGCAATTTTCAGAGTTGGAGAAGAAGATTCTCCATTCTTAAGAAAAGTAATAGGTGAAGAGCTTCTTGAAGAAAAAGATTTACAGCAAGTTGAAAACTTTAACTTTTATCTAAAGATGCTTGTTGATGGAAGACCGACACCTGCATTCTCGGTTAATACTTTCTATAAAAGTATGTCACCATATGATATGTTAGGAGATCCAAATGTAGAAATAGCTGAAGTTGCAAGACAGATTTCAAGATTGAAGTATGGAAAAGATAGAAATATTGTTGAGAATGAGATTAAGCTTAGAGGAACCTTTATAAAAGAGAAGGAAGATGATGGTAAAGGTAAAAATTCATTATTTGGTGGCTTTGGAGGATTCTAGTGTATAATCCTCCGTATGAATGTTTTTGATGAATCATTTCTAAAAGATCCCTTGCAGTTAAGACCTGATGAGACTTTAATTTTTCCTCATGCATTTGGAGAGCATAGATTAAGGATTAATGAGAATCTTGTGCTAGATTCTTCACAAGATGAAATAGATATCCATAAGGTAGATAAAGTATTAATAAGCGATCTTTCTAACTTTGCTAAAGCTGCACAAGACTTCTTAACACCAAATAGAATTGAAGATTATCTAATTTATTGCAAGAATCCTAATATTATAAATTATCTAAAACTTATTAGAGATAATGGATATTTGGATTCAATTGATTTGTCTTGTTATGGAATAGAGTATGTATACCATTCTGCATGCAACTTATATGTAGATTCTGATGGAGCATTATCTGATAAGTTAGAAACTTTAAAGTTAAATAGAGTATATGGATCACAAACAAGGGTTAGTTATTTTAGTGTTGACCCAGCGATGGCCCTGAGTCATGGCATTGGAAATTATAATTATCTTACCCAAAGACGATCGAGATTTTTACAATCACAGATTTTATTTTTAAAGATTAGTGTTGAAAAATTAGAACAACAAAGAAATATATTTATTGATCCTGAATCATTAACACCACCATATTGGGATTCCGAATTTGGAAAGAACTTTGTAGTTCATTCTGGAATACCAATAAGTGCCATTGAAGGGATATTGAGGATGGACTATATTGGTTCTAAAGAGAAGTAGTATTATGAATGAACTAAGTTTACTAGATTTAAAAACTATTATGAATTTGGTATACTCTTTGGTACAAAAATGATTTCTATATGTGGCAAGTAGGCCAGTAGCTCAGCTGGTTCGAGCACAGTTCTTTAAAGTATTTTAGTATTCAGTATAGGCCAATAGCTCAGCTGGTTAGAGCACGGTTCTTATAAAGCCGGGGTCGCTGGTTCGAGTCCAGCTTGGCCTATACTGAATATAAATACCTCTTGCATTAAGTTCACGATTTTTTTTCTCCAAGTGGGCCACTACTCATTTTTGGGGTTCGCAGTTTGAATCTACGCTGGCCTACTTGCCACATATAATAGCTTCTAAATTAAGAATTTTTTCTCAAAAAGCTCTTGAAATATAATTTTTCACGAGTTAGATTTTCTTGTATTTTTTAATAATTCATTATGAGTAATATTTCTACCGGAGCACCAGAAGTAGTAAGTTCTCCAAACATGTTCTTAAAAGGTTTTTGGAACTATAAAAGTTATAGTGATGTTGATAGAATGGTTGAAAGATTAAACAAATACCCAGAAGTTGTGAATTCTCCAGAAATGCAAGAAGAGATAAAACGAAAAGCTGAAGAGATAAAAGTAGGAATTCATGCTGAAGAAGCTTTAACATCTGGTGAGATAGGAACTGACATTTATAATGCTTTTAAGAATGGACTTATTGATTCAAGAGTAATGCATGGATTACTAAGAGGAGAATTAACTGAAGGTTTTATATTTGGATTGATACAAGAAAGAGGAGGGTGTGAAGAGGAAATAAGTAGTCAAAGAGTTTATCAGATGGTCTCAGAAATCTAGAGTTCTGCAACTTCATCTATTCCAATAGGTTTATATTTTTTATCTAAAAGACTTAAATACTTATAAGTTGTTGCGTATTTTTATGTCCAACTAATTCGGCAACTTTTACAATAGATAATCCGCTTCCTAATTGATAAACGATAAAAGTATTCCTTAAATCATTTATACATGCATTTTTAATTTCAGCTTTAATAATTGCACGATCAATTGAACTTCTAATATTTCTTATCTCAATAGGTTTACCGGTTTTTGTCACAAAAAGTGTATCTGTCGGATTTGTAATATTTATGTATTTGTTAATTATATTAGCTATCTTATTATTTAGTGGTACCTTTCTAGAAGGATTACTTGAGTAACTGCTGATTAATAAGTAGGATCGTGAATTAATTTTAATATCATTTCTCTTAATTCTGGACAGTTCACTTATCCTAATACCAGTTTGAAGTAGTATCTCTATCATAGTATAAAGTCGTAGATTCTCGCGACAAACCTCCCTTAAAGCTAAGTATTCATATTTATTAAGGACTCTTGGTCTTTTATTTTTGAATTTAGGATGAGCTACATCGATTGCTGGATTATTCAGAATGATACCTTTAATGGCTAAAAATTTAAAAAAAGTTCTTATGCTATTTAGTTTTCTTGAAATAGTTTTTAAAGAAAGTTTCTTATTTGTTTTTAAATATTCTAAAAAGAATTTTATGTCTGTAGAATTAAATTCATCTAACTTTTTAGAAATATTGGACTCAGAAAGTTGTTCTATATCTTTCTTATAGGCAATTATTGTTGACACTGTTTTGCCATTTGCCTTAAGATATTTAGTAAATAAGTCTATTAGCTCTTTATTGTCCATAATTTTTATCTTTGAAAGTAAGAACGATGTTAGCACAAGCGCTAATACTGGGTCAATTTATAGAATATGATTAATAATGCAATTAACAAAATTAAGCTAACTTTCTTTAAAAGTAATACTAATTACTTTAAAAAGATGAGCATTGAGGGGTTTGTTATTGCAGTGATCCTTTGCTGTGTTTTGCTTTTTTTATTAGCAAGTATTTTACGTGTGTGGAATAATGCAAGAAATAATTATGATATTTTTAATTCTGAAATCTCAGGTCTGCAGGACTTACAGAAGACTAATCAAGAATTAAAAGATGAGCTAAACTATGTATCTTCTGATGAATATAAAGAATTATTTTTAAAAAACACTGATGGACTAGCTTCGCAAAATGAAGAGTTATTTGAAAGAAGATCAACAGTTAATCCTGCAGAAGAGAAGAAGGTATATCTTTCCTTGAGTGACAAGAATGATTATTCAGATTGGTGGAGTGGTTTATTAGATTGGTAATGTGGTATAATTAAAGGCTTAAATTATCGCGGGATAGAGCAGTGGCAGCTCGTCAGGCTCATAACCTGAAGGTCGTTGGTTCGAGTCCAACTCCCGCAATTTTGAATAAAGATTTCAACTAATTAAGAACAAGGAAGGGCCAACACGTGTGTTGGCCCTTCCTTGTTCTATAATCTTCAAAGTCTCAATTTATAAAAGTTATAATCTTTAATAAATACATCTCCTAAAAATAGGTGATTTCTGTTAAAATTACCAAGCACTTTCTCTATATACAGCAAGGTAGCTCAGTAGGTTAGAGCACAGGATTCATAAACCTGAGGTCGGGGGTTCGATTCCCCCCCTTGCTATATTAATCTTATAGAAACTGCTAGGTTAATATTTCATTAAAGCATATAATTAGTATGTTAATATAACAAAGTGTTTAAATTTGTAATTTTTGAATTTTATGAATAACAAAGATACTGAGAAGAAAAAAAATGAAGAAGTTGGTAAAAAAGATTTAGATAGATTATCAAAAGACTTTACTAGAAAAATTTCATCATTTGGACCTTCAAAATCAAAAAGAAATAATATATTCACATTAAGGGTAAATCCTTTGATTTTGTTAGTAACAGCAATATTGTTGATATTTTTGTTCGTTAGTTTTCTAAATAGAGATATTTATTTGAACAAAGTATCTTTAGATGAACTAATTTCTGGTATTAAAGATAATCAATATTCCAAAGTATCGATTCAAGATGATGGAAGAGTTATAGCAAATGGTAAAACATATATTTCATACCAAGGTAGCAGTAGTGATCTTAATCAACAATACCAGCCTGATCAGGTGCAAAAAGCATCTCCCGATGATTTGATTCAGAATTTATCTTCAACTGATGTTTTGTCACAATTGAAGGCAGCATTTAATAGATCTTCAAGCTCAATAGATGAACTTATTGTTGGATCAGATTTTGTAATTGCAAAAAGGACTCCAGGAACTTCAGATCTTTTGATCGAGAATTTTAACGAGAGTGATTTAAAACAGAAATTAGCAGACAATAATATAAATTTAGATAATTTAGGCATTAAAGTTTCTTACTTGCGTTCGGCAAGTTTGAGTGTAAGTAAAAATTCTTTTAATGATAGATTAAAATCTTATCAAATAGGTACAGTCTGGAATCTTGATGGTTTTGTCATAGCTCAGATTAATCCTGATTTTGTTACAAAAGTATATGTTGACTGGACTCCAAGCATATATTCATTCACTGATATACTTCAAAAAGAAGGAATATCTCTATCAACAAGTAATGTTGAGATCACATCTGTTACAGTGCCGGTAGGTGTAACATTAGATCAGATTTTAACAGTAATAACTTTAGTCGGATTTGTAATTTTAGGATATATAATTTTCAGAGGTGCTCAATCTTCAGGAATGGGAATTATGCAATTTGGACAGTCAAAAGCAAAAGTATTCTTTGGATCTAAAACAGATACAACATTCAAAGATGTTGCTGGTATTGATGAAGCGAAAGATGAACTAAATGAGATTGTAGATTTCTTAAAAAATCCAAATAAATATAGAAAATTGGGAGCTCGAATTCCAAAAGGGGTCTTAATGGTAGGAGCTCCTGGTACAGGTAAAACTCTTTTGGCAAGGGCTATTGCAGGAGAAGCAGGTGTCCCATTCTTTCATACTTCGGGATCAGAATTTGAGGAAATGCTTGTTGGAGCTGGGGCTTCAAGAGTAAGAGATTTATTCTCAAAAGCAAAAAAGGCAGCACCTTCATTGATATTTATCGATGAAATTGATGCAGTTGCAAGGAGAAGAGGAACAAGAGTCCAATCAGGAACTACAGAGCAAACTTTGAATCAAATTTTAGTAGAAATGGATGGTTTCGAGAAGAACACCAACGTTATTGTTCTTGCAGCAACTAATAGACCTGATGTTCTTGATCCAGCAATTTTAAGACCTGGAAGATTTGATAGACAGGTAAGAATTGAAATCCCAGATATGGAAGGGAGAAAACAGATTCTTGCAATTCATGGAAAAAATAAACCATTTGGGCCTGATGTAGATTTAGAAAAAATAGCAAAGAGAACTGTTGGTTTTACTGGTGCGGATTTAGAAAATGTTTTAAATGAAGCTGCAATTATTGCTGCTAAAGATAATAAAAAAGAGATCAGTATGAATGATATAGAAGAAGCTGTATCTAAAGTTGTTTTAGGACCAGCAAAGAAGTCAAGAAAGAGAACAGAAAAAGAACTTAACTTAGTAGCATATCATGAAGCTGGTCATGCTGTAGTTTCAAAGTATACTCCAAACTCAACTCCAGTAGATAAGATTTCAATAGTTTCAAGAGGTACTTCTGGTGGAGTGACAATGTTTCTTCCTGAAACAGATGAGATGATAATGTCAAGAAATAAGCTTGTTGCTGATATTACCGTTAGTTTAGGTGGTAGAGCTGCAGAAGAAGTTGCCTTAGATGATATTTCAACTGGAGCTTCAAACGATATTGAAAAAGCTACTCAAGTTGCACGAAGAATGGTACAAAAGTTTGGGATGAGCGATAAATTGGGTCTTGTTCAATATGGAGAATCTGTTGAAGAAGAATATCTTGGATATGCTTACGGTGGTGAGGGAAGAGAATTTTCTGATAAAACAGCTGAAAGTATTGATAATGAGGTTAGAGAAATTATTGCTACAGCGTATGAAAATGCTAAAAGAATTTTAGTTGAAAATAGAGATAAACTTGATAGAGTCGCAAAAGAGCTTTTGGATAAAGAGGTTCTAAGTAAGGATGAGTTTGAAAAATTGTTCTAATTAATGTTTAGTTTTTGATAATCAATATTTATATGTCGGAAATATCTATTGGGGATAGAGCCAACCAATTAAAGCTGAAAGAGTTTGCAAGAATAATTGAAGAAATCAATTATTATTCTGAACCTGATAAAGTTATAAGAGAATTTATTAAGACAAATATTGAGGGTCTTCCTGTTTCAGAAAGATTAATTTACATCGCACAATTGTTTACATTGATTAAACCCAAACTCAAATTTCTCACAGGACGTTCACGAATAGAAGAAGAGCCACTCCTACATTTAATATGGGATTCAGACAGATGGTTAGCTGAGTTTGCAGACGGTATTATTAAGGATCATCGATTGGATATCCATGATTTATCAGAAATAGGAACGCAAAAAATCGATGAAGTTGTAAATTTGATGATTTTAAATTATGAGAAAAAACTTAATGAATTTGATGGGTATAATCATGCAAATATAAATGGTGAACCAGTATCTAATATTCGTGATTATGATGTCCCTTCTAGAGCGACTGCTTCAAGGCATTTGGAAACAGATTTAAGAGCAAGAGAATTACTGAAATTATCTTTAGCAAAGGAACTCTTAGGTATTTTATATCCTAATATTGATTTATCAAATTTGCCGCCTCAAGATAAATTTCGTGATTTATTAGACTTAGAACCGGAAGCTCTGAAATTAAAAGTTTCTATGTCCCCTGGGTATTCTAGAATTCCTAATGAATATCAATCAATGTTCAAGACTAACTAATATAAAGAGGTTAATTTACAGCCTAATTTTAAATCGGAAACAAATCAAATTATCTTAGAATTTAGGTATCCTTCATAGTATAATCAGCAATATATGACTTTAGATAGAAAAAATACATTACTACTTATCGATTCTCATGCTTTAATTTACAGAGCATATTATGCTTTTCCACCATCTTTAAAATCAAAAAATGGCGAGCCTACAAATGCTGTATATGGTTTTACCAGTCTACTAATTGACGTTCTGTCCAAATTTAAGCCAACAAATGTTGTCGCAGTAATGGACTCTAAAGGACCAACAATTAGAAGTACAGAATACAACCAATATAAATCAAATAGAAAGGAAGCAGAAGATCTTTTTGTTGTTCAGCTCCCAAGAGTAGAAGAAGTAATAGAAGCATTTGGCATTCCATTGCTAAAAATAAATGGATATGAAGCGGATGATTTGATTGCTACAATTGATGCGAAACATTCTGGAGAATGGGCAAATACAATTGTGGTTACAGGAGATCGTGATTTATTTCAGCTAGTAGATAGTGATACCTTTGTATATCTTGCGGGTGGTTCATTCTCACAATCAAAACTTTATGATGCTGAAGGAGTACTAGAGAAGATGGGAGTTACTCCGGAAAAAATTATTGATTACAAAGGTTTGAGTGGAGATGCTTCTGATAATATTCCTGGAGTACGAGGTATTGGACCAAAAAGTGCAATAGATTTAATAAACGAATTTGGAACTTTGGAAGGAATTTATGAACATATTGAAGAAGTAAAGCCTCGATATAAACAAAAATTGATAGAGAATCAAGAGATTGCTTTAGTGTCAAAAAAACTTGCAACGGTTGATCGGGATGCGCCAATTACATTTGATTTAAGCCAAAGTGTACTAACTTCTTTGAATATGGGAAAAATAAATAAAGTATTTGAAGAATTAAACTTCAATTCATTAAAGAACAGACTTAAATCTCTTACTGAAGTTTACCCACCTGAGGGTACTAATGTCTCTTTATTTGAAGATGAACCAAAAGAAGATCAGAAAAACGAATTAGAAGTTATTGAGTGGCAAGGTGAAGGAATAAATCAAACTTCAATATATTTTTTATCAAAAGTTGATTCATCAGCTAATCCGTTAAATTACAGGATTGAAGAGCTTTATTTTATTGGAGAAAAAGATGATGGCAAAATTTATCATGTATCTATAGATTTCATTGAAGAGTTTTTCAAGTTTGCTTTAAGAAAAAATCTTATAACTTTTGATAGTAAAAAGCTTCTTCACGTTGCTCAGAATTTAAATACTGAGATTATCTAT
This sequence comes from uncultured bacterium, assembly GCA_963700155.1. Lineage (GTDB taxonomy): Bacteria > Patescibacteriota > Dojkabacteria > J137 > J137. Next base: position 669,669 of record OY969472.1, read on the forward strand.
AAAGATTTATTTGATGTTGGGATCTCCGGTTTTATAACTTCTTTCGGAGAATCGGGATATTCATTGAAAGGTATTTTTGAAAAATATAATTTAAAGTTTTCTGAAGATGACAAAGAGAATCTTCAAAACTTGAAGAATCTACATAGGCAGTTGGTTTATGGCTTAGCTAATAATGAAAATTTGAAATCATTAGCTCAACTGGAAAAAGATATATTACCTTTGGTTGTTGAAATGGAAAGGGCAGGAATAATTTTAGATAAAACTGTTCTTTCAGAATACGAAATAAAATTAAAATCAGAAATAGAGGAGCTTAAAACTGAGATTTATAAGAATGTTGGACACGAGTTTAACATCAAATCTCCAAAGCAGCTTGGGGAAGTGCTTTTTCGAGAAAAAGCACTTCCCACAGGTCGCAAAACAAAAGGAGGAGCTTATAGTACAAATGAAAGTGAGCTTAATAAGCTAGTGGGGGTGGATCCAATCATTGATTTCTTATTAAAATATAGAGAACTAGAGAAGTTAATGTCTACTTATATAAAAGCTTTACCTGAGTATATAGATAACACTACAGGTAGAATTCATGCGGTATTCGATCAGTTTGGAGCAGTTTCTGGAAGGTTTTCCTCAAAAAATCCTAACTTGCAGAATATACCAAAAGGTGAAGTAGGCGGCATAGATATAAGAAAAGCTTTTATTGCTGATCAAAACTCAATTTTTGTTTCATTTGACTATTCTCAACAAGAATTAAGAATTCTAGCTGCTTTATCTAATGAAGAGGAGATGATAAAAAGTTTTAATTCAGATTCGGACATACATAAACTTACCGCGTCCGAAATATTTGGTGTCCCAATTAATGAAATAAACTCATATCAAAGAGGTGTAGGAAAGACTGTGAACTTCTCAGTAATATATGGCATCTCACCTTTTGCGCTTTCCGAAAGATTAAGAATACCAAGAGGAGACGGTGCAATGTTTATTCAAAAGTATTTTGATAAATATAAAAATGTTAAGAAGTACTTAGATAACACAATAATTTCAGCAAGGGATCAAGGCTATACAGAGACTATTCTAGGAAGAAGGAGGGTAAATCCAAATATTAATTCTTTAAATTTCAACTTAAGAAATGCTGCAGAAAGAGAATTATTCAACTTTATAATTCAGGGTAGTGCAGCAGATGTAATGAAGCTTTCAATGAAGAACTTCTTAAACGTTATGCCAAAATATCCATCAGCAAAATTGTTATTGCAAATTCATGATGAGTTTTTATTTGAATATAACTTCGAATCTTTAAAAGATCCGGACGAAGAGAGAAATTTTAAGGACTTTACTAAAGAAATTTATGATATTATGATTTTGTCCCATGATATTGGTGTAAAGTACCAAGTTGAAGTGAGTACCGGCAAAAACTGGGGCGAAATGGAAACAATAAAAGTTAATAATTAGCCTTAAAGTTTATGTTAAAGTCCTTAAAATTTCTCTTAATAATTTTTGTCTCTCTTTTTTCTATCTTCTTTTTATTCGGTTTTTTACTCTATCTTGTCTATAATTTGTACAAGAGGTATGAAAAAGAGATCGTTAATGCATTAAAAAAATACCCCGAAGTATCGACTATGCTTAGAGATGTCGCATCTTTTGCATCTTCAATTAAAATGAAAGAGGATATGTTCATTCCCAGGACACGTGAGATAGAGAAAGCTACAAAAAACACTAATAATAATAAGTTAAATCTTCGTCAGAAAAAGATATTAAATTTACTTCTGGAAGTAAAGAAAATTGAAATGTCTAATTTGAAATCTGAGTTTATTAATGTAACTGAACGAACATTAAGAAGAGATTTGTCCAAATTAGAATCGGAGGGATTAATAAAAAAGAGCGGAAAGACCAAGGGTAGCTCCTATCAGCTGGTTTAATTTTCTTAATTTTATTGTTGCAAAATTGATATCCTTTAGTATATAATTCAACTACCAATTTTTCGAGTGCTGATCCGGGGGTGAGCTTCGGAAGTACTAGTAAGAGCTTTCAATTGTTTTCAAACATTTTGATGTTTAAAAAAAGTTAATTTTTTTGACTTTTATGCATATTAAAAATTTACAAGTGATAAGGTTTCGTTTCTTTTTTTGAGTGTCCAGAATCAAACAAAAAACAAACTAGTGCCGACTTGTCGGTATTAGTATAAAAATCCTTTTTTCTGTTTTTTAAAACAGTAAATTTTATGGAGAGTTTGATCCTGGCTCAGGATTAGCGCTAGCGACGTGCCTAAGGTATGCAAGTCGAACGGTTGAGATTGCCCCGATTTATCGGGATGATCGAAATAGTGGCAGACGGCTGAGTAACACGTAGGAATATCCCCTTAAGTCAAGCATAGCTCATCGAAAGGTGGGGTAATTCTTGATAGTCTCTTCGGAGTAAAGACCAGATTTATTTCTGGGGTGCTTAAGGATTAGCCTGCGTCCTATCAGATTGTTGGTGAGATAAAAGCTCACCAAGTCTATGACGGGTAGCTGGCCTGAGAGGGTGGTCAGCCAGACTGGGACTGCGATACGGCCCAGACTCCTACGGGAGGCAGCAACTAGGAATTATGCACAATGGACGAAAGTCTGATGCTGCGACGTCGCGTGAAGGATGAAGGTCTTAGGATTGTAAACTTCTTTTATCAGGGAACAAATTTTGAGTGTACCTGATGAATAAGTGCCTGCTAACCACGTGCCAGAAGCATCGGTAATACGTGGGACACAAGCGCTATCCGGATTTACTGGGCGTAAAGAGATGCGTAGGCGTCTTCTTAAGTTATTTGTCAAATCTTTCGATTCAATCGAAAAACTGCAAGTAATACTGGGTTGATTGAGTTAGGTAGAGAAGAGGGGAATTCCTGGTGGAGTGGTTAAATACGTTGATATCAGGAGGAACACCAATGGCGAAGGCACCTCTTTGGACCTATACTGACGCTAAGGCTCGAAAGCGTGGGGAGCAAAACGGATTAGATACCCGTGTAGTCCACGCTGTAAACACTCCCTGTTAGATGTTTGATCTGTCCGTTTATTCTGCGGTTCGCCGTAGGGTTAAGATGGATTAAGTGTCGTAGCTAACGCGTTAAACAGGGCGCCTGGGGAGTACGGCCGCAAGGCTAAAACTCAAAGGAATTGACGGGGATCCGCACAAGCAGTGGATTGTCTGGTTTAATTCGATGGTAAGCGAAGAACCTCACCTAGGCTTGAACTGTAGCTGCACCGCCCCTGAAAAGGGGAATCCTTAGAGGGTGCTATAGAGGTGCTGCATGGCTGTCGTCAGCTCGTGTCGTGAGATGTCGGGTTAAGTCCCACAACGAGCGCAACCCCTACTCGATGTTATATTTACTTCGAGCACTGCCCCGCCTAAACGGGGAGGAAGGAGGGGATGAGGTCCAGTCATCATATCCCTTATGTCTAGGGCTACACAGGCAATACAATGGCTATTACAATGGGCTGCCAAACCGCGAGGTGGAGCTAATCCCATCAAAAATAGTCTCAGTTCAGATTGCAGGCTGCAATTCGCCTGCATGAAGTTGGAATTGCTAGTAATCGTGCATCAGCATGGCACGGTGAATACGTTCTCGGATCTTGTACACACCGCCCGTCAGGGCATGGGAGTTGCTTTTACTCGAAGTTCATGTTTATCATGGCCGAAAGTTAAGGGCGGCGACTGGGCTTAAGTCGTAACAAGGTAGCCGTAGGGGAATCTGCGGCTGGATTACCTCCTTTCTAAGGAGAAGATCCTTTCAAATTTCCAATTTTTAAGCGTAAGCTTAAGAATTATTTTGTTAGGATAACCCCGATTTTGGACAACAAAATTGGAAACGTTAATCTTATCACTTATAAGTTTTTAATATGTGAGTAATAGCTACCAGCTAATTAGCAGGAAAAGAGTGTTGTTTGGGGCTAATGGCAGTAGTTATATAATAGGCCAATAGCTCAGCTGGTTAGAGCGCACCTCTGATAAGGGTGAGGTCCATGGTTCGAGTCCATGTTGGCCTACCAGTTGAATAGCTCTAGGACTTAAAAACTTTGAAATTGAACTTTAAATTAAGGATAATTAGTTAACCTAAGACACTGAATTTATAACCTGTAGGTATTTCGAAAGACACCTACTAGTGTCTTTCGGGGCCTTAGCTTAGCTGGTAGAGCGCTTCATTTGCAATGAAGAGGTCAAGGGTTCGAATCCCTTAGGCTCCACTTAAAAAGTTAATTAAGTTAATCAGAAACCAGTTTTCAGATACATCTGAAAACTGATATCTGGCAGCTTAAAAAACTGTCATTTTTGTTCTTTAACAACTGAATAGAAAGAAAAATAACTAAATCATTTTAAGCCGAGAAAAGAAAATTAGAGCATATGGTGGATGCCTTGGTACAAGAAGCCGAAGAAGGACGTGACAAACTGCGATAAGCCTCGATAAGCTGTTAATAAGCGCTATAATCGGGGATCTCCGAATGGGAAAACCCTTATCGATCTATCGATAAACTATACACTGAATTCATAAGTGTATTAGAGGTAAGCCAGTGAACTGAAACATCTTAGTAACTGGAAGAAGAAAGACAAATATGTTATTCCCTTAGTAGTGGCGAGCGAACAGGGAAGAGCCCAAACCTTAAAATGTCTGAATGATCGTGGACTCTGCTTTGCGGAAGATACCTTCATTCAACTGTTTTGGCAGTGTAGCATTTAAGGTGTTGTAGGATATGAGCGTTCCGGGACCAAAGAACCGGTAGATAAGTTACAAATTCTGAATTTAATAGAATTCAGCTGGAAAGCTGGACCTTAGAACGTAATAGTCGTGTATATGAAAAGTTCAGAACTTATTTGCTCACAATCCTAAGTACTACCAAATAGGTGAAATCTGGTAGGAATCATCCTGAACCATCAGGAAAGGCTAAATACTTCTTGTAACCGATAGTGAACTAGTACTGTGAAGGAAAGGTAAAAAGAACCCCTGTTAGGGGAGTGAAATAGATCCTGAAACCATATGCTTACAAGCAGTTGGAGCCCTGATTTATCAGGGTGACAGCGTGCCTATTGAAGAATGAGTCTGCGAGTTATTCAGCGCTGCAAGGCTAAGGTGTTTTCCACCGTAACCGTAGGGAAACCGAGTCTTAATGGGCGAATTAGTAGCGTTGAATAGACCCGAAGCCGTGTGATCTAACCATGAGCAGGTTGAACTTTGTAGAAATACAGAGGGAGGACCGAACCGTTTAGAGTCGAAAATCTATCGGATGACTTGTGGTTAGGGATTATACGTCAACCGAACACGGCAATAGCTGGCTCTCCCCGAAATAGTTTTTGGACTAGCCCTGATTTTGAAGTTTATGGAGGTAGAGCTCTGACTAAGTCTAGGGGTGCTTCGGCATTACCTGACTTTATCAAACTACGAATGCCATAATTGAATTGTCAGGAGTCAGACTGTGGGAGATAAGTTCCATTGGTCGAGAGGGAAACAGCCCAGAATATCGGATAAGGTCCCTAAATTTATGCTAAGTGGTAAAGGAGGTAGAATTTCTATGACAACCAGGAGGTTTGCTTGGAGGCAGCCATCCTTCAAAGAGTGCGTAACAGCTCACTGGTCAAGAAATTCTGCGCCGACAACTATCGGGGCTCAAGCATAATACCGAAGCCATATCGCTCCGACTTTAGTCGGAGTTGGGTAGGGGAGTGTTGTATACGCAATGAAGCAGTATCGCGAGGTACCGTGGAGCATATACAAGTACGGATGCAGACATGAGTAGCGCAATCTAAATGAAAAATTTGGACACCGAAAGTTCAAGGTTTCCGCAGCAATGCTAGTCATCTGCGGGTTAGTCGGTCCTAAGCTGAGGTCGAAAGACGTAGGCGATGGCCAACAGGTTAATATTCCTGTACTGAATATATTTCGTTATCAACTAAGGAGTCCCGGATGGGAGAAGCTAAAGTGTCGATAGGTCGACATGCAAGGAATAAAGTAGAGTAATTTGGTAAATCCGGTTACTCGTTCCCTGATTCGTCAGGGTGGATCTGAATTCTTATGTAGAGTCATATGCTACGGTGTATGGCAATTTTAGCAATTCTGTCTGCAGGAAAATCTTCTATGTGAGAAATATGTTTAACCGTACCGTAAACCGACACAGGTGAACTGGTAGAGTATACCAAGGTGTACGAGTTAGTTCTCGTCAAGGAATTCGGCAAATTAGTCCCGTAACTTTGGAAAAAGGGATCCCTCTGTTTATTCAGAGGGCGCAGTGAAAAGACTCGATCGACTGTTTAACTAAAACACAGGTATGTGCAAACACGCAAGTGGATATATACATACTGACGTCTGCCCAATGCCAGAATATGACGGAAGAGAGTGACCCCCTTCGGGGGCGAGCTTTTGACCTAAGTACTGGTGAATGGCGGCTGTAACCCTGACGGTCCTAAGGTAGCGAAGTTCCTCGGTGCTTAATAGGCATCCTGCACGAAAGACGTAACGAGTTGGGTACTGTCTTGACGGGAAGCTCGGCGAAAATGAAATGGCTGTGAAGATGCGGCCTATCCACATCAGGACAAAAAGACCCCGGCATCTTTACTGTAGTTAATTATTGGAATAAAGTTTTTGCTGCAGAGCGTAGGAAGGAGACTTTGAAGTCTCGGCTTTGGCTGAGATGGAGTCGTCAATGTAACACTTCCCTGTAATCATTTTATTTCTGATTGGACCCGTAATCCGGGCACCAAGACAGTGATTGATGGGCAGTTTGACTGGGGCGGTCTCTTACTAAAGAGTAACGTAAGATTCCTAAGGTCACCTCAGGTTGTATGGAAATCAACCGAAGAGTATAAAGGCATAAGGTGGCTTTACTGCGAGACCTACAAGTCAAGCAGTTACGAAAGTAGGGCTTAGTGACCTTTTTGTGGCGCATGGAAGCGCAATTGGTCAAAGGATAAAAGTTACGCCGGGGATAACAGGCTAGTCTTGCCCAAGCGTTCATAGCGACGGCAAGGTTCGGCACCTCGATGTCGGCTCGTCACATCCTGGGGGTGTATCAGCTCCCAAGGGTTAGGCTGTTCGCCTATTAAAGTGGCACGCGAGCTGGGTTCAAACCGAAGTGATTCAGGTTGGTCTCTATCCGATGTGGACGTTCGAATTTTGAGGAGATTCACCCTTAGTACGCAAGGACCAGGGTGAGGTAGCCAATGGTGTACCAGTTGTTCCACCAGGAGCATCGCTGGGTAGCTACGCTGCTATTATGATAACTACTGAAAGCATCTAAGTAGGAAGCTGACTCCAAGATTAAAATTCGTCATAGGTTCCTAGTAGACTACTAGGTTGATAGGCACCAGGTGTAAGTGCAGTAATGTATTGAGCCGAGGTGTACTAATAAACCAAAAACTTTTTCGGCTTTTTCTTGGTGCAAATAGCTCAGGAGCTAAATATTTAGAACCTGAAATTTGTACCAAATTTGAAATAGTTATTTCTTTCTATTCGGTTTTGAGAGAACAAAAATAGTTTAAAAATTTAAAGATTTTTGTCATCAGAAGGGAATTTTTGAGTCATTGACTCAAAAATTCCCTTCCGGTGATAGGATCGCTGTCGAACCACCTGATCCCATCCCGAACTCAGAAGTGAAAGGCAGTTGAGCCGAAGATACTTGGGGGATACCCTCCTGGGAAAATAGGTAATCGCCGGTTTTGAAAAAAGCTCCATTTATGGAGCTTTTTTCATATCTAATTGCAATTATTGTCAAAAAAACTTTTATTGTTATAATCAAGAAAATTTATTATTTTAAAACTAATGCAAAAATTCGATATTGAGACTTTTGGAATCGAAGAAGGTGGACGAATATTAATAGAGAGAAAGAAAGGTCCTTTTAGTTCGATAGAATTACTGAATCTAATTATAGATGAAGGTTATGAAGAGATCATAATTGGGAATATTGTATTAAAATTAAACTATAAAACTCAAATAGCTTATCTTTACAATATTACAAGTAAGGTATGTTCAGAATATAGTCTTGCTGGATTTTTTGCAGCTTATATAGGACAAGGATCATCTTCAGGAAGAAAAAGATTAGACAATATGACTGAATTAGATTTCCCTAAAATTTTTGATAACCTTCCTCTAAGTATTAACCGAAGATTAATGGAAAAGAAAAGATATAAGGAGGTTGTAGGGTGGGGTACTTGGACTTTTGATACATTGGAACTTGATAGAATATTAAAAGAATCTTAATAATATTATTTGATCTTAAAATCTTGATTAACTTAGCTAACTTATATGGATAAATTCCCAACGATTACAGGATTGTCGCCTGAAAAAGAAGGAGTATTCATAAAGGTTACAGATCTTATTCTTCAAGCTATTGATAATCTACAATACAATTTATTATTTAATGCAGTTGAAAAGAAAAGATATCCTTATAAATATGAAAATGAACTAAAAGAGATACTCAAAGATTTTTTAGTAATTGACGGAAGTTATTGGCCTTCCCCAAAGCATATTGATAAAGAAGGTAGAGTAGATCTCTTCTTTAGGCTAATTCAAGTCATGTCAAAGGAGGATTTTGAAGAATTCAAAATCCTCCTTCTACAAAGTACAATCAGATACCAAGATACTGAAATTTAAAATATCTAATTATTCTATATAAAATATCAAGAATTTTGTTGACTTTGAAATTCAATTTAACTAGTATGGTTTAAGATAATATGATTTAAAATAAATTGAATGACAAAGCGCCAAAGATTAGTACTGTGTGCATTTATTGTTGTTGCTTCTGTCTTTTCTTTCCTACCTGTAATAACCTTGGCACAAGTTAATATCAATAGTAGTGAAAATGGATCAAAATCAAAATACTATGAATTGACAGATACAATAATATATGTACAGGAAACTCAGACAACATCAACTCAAGTTGATGAACATAATAATGATTTCTTAAATATTTTAACTGTCCCAGAGACTGATTCAAATGGTAATGTTGTTTATAAAAGTATTTTTCAGAATATTGAAGATGGTATAACTAACAGTTCAATTGTCCCTGGTGCAATTAAAAGTTTCGTAACCAGTAATGGTTTACCGGCTACAATATCTTTTGGTGTCTTTCTTGTAACGTTTGTACCATTGATTCTTTCTTTACTTCCAATATTCTTAGCTCCAGAATTGTTATACGCTTTACTGGCTTCAATATTCGGAGAGAAAAAAGATGTTATCGGAATTATCTATGATAAAAAAACAACAAAAGCTATACCTCTTGCTACAGTAAGGGTTTTTAAATCTGGTAGTACACAGCTTTTAGCACAAAAGGTAAGTGATCTAGAAGGCAGATATGGCTTTATTTTATCTGAAGGAAGATATAGATTATCGGTTGTTCAAGATGGATATTTAGAATTTATTCAAGAGTTTGACATATCAAACGATGTAGCCTTATTCGCAAAGGATATCCCATTGGAAAGAAATAAATCTATAAAAATAGGAGCAAGACTGAGATTGATTTTAAAATCAATTCGAGATTTCCTTCTTAAATATTCGATTTGGCTTTCTGTTGTAGGCTGGTTATTTGCGGCAATAGCTTTTTACTTAAGAAGATCAGCGTTGGACTTAGGTTTATTAATATTTTATTCAGTAATTATACTTCTATTTATAATTATCAAAATTAGGAATAGGAATAAGAAATGGGGATTAGTAAAGAATAGTAGGAATGGGTTAGCTGTTTCTGGTGCATTTGTTAGGATTTTCGATTCAAAGAGAGCATTGAGAGATACCCAAATTACTGATCAAGATGGGAGATATGCATTTTTTGTTGATCCTGGTGAATATACTTTGTCAGTTAATGCTTATAATTATAAATTCCCTTCGGATAAACAAATGAGTGAAGTAAAAAATGTTGAAAGTACAAATTTCCTTGGATACTCTGCAGGAGAATCTAAATGGGTAGATAAACAGATATTTATTGATCCACAGAGTGGTGGCGGATTACAACAATCAAAACCTGCAATTACAAATCCGGTAAGTCAAAATCAATCAAATCCAGGTCAGATTCCTCCACCAGTAAGTGGAGAGGTTAAAAATTTAAATAGTCCTTTTAATTAGTAATTAATTTATATAGAATAAATAAATGACAAAAAATACTAAGCTTATAAAAATAATCGTGATAGTAGCGTTTTGCTTAGCATTTGCTATGCCGTCTTTAAGTTTAAATGCCTTAACAAAAGATACAATCGAATTTAAATCTGGCATTATTGATCAAGATGGAACGCCATTAACTGATGGGAACTATAATTTTGGATTTATTATATTTAATCAGGCAACTGGCGGAAGTGCTTTGTGGAGTGAAAATTGGAGTGGTCTTCAGGTGCGAAGAGGACAGATTAGTGTCGACTTAGGCGCAATTACACCTTTCCCAAAGACTTTATTCAAAAATGATTCTTTGTATCTTCAAGTTTGTTTAGATGCAAATGAAATTACTGGGGATGGAGTAGGTTCATGTGGTGGTAATTATGAAGAGAATTTTAGTCCTAGAAAGGTAATAACTCAAGTCCCATGGGCTTATAGGGCAAATACTTTAGGGCCTGTTACAATAGCTAAAGATGAAACTGCTTATAATATAGATACGTATGGAGAAGAGGGGACATTAATGAATTTGAATTTTAATGATACTAATGAATTTAGTGTAACATCAGCAGGTAATTTATCATTAGGGAATGGAACAAATACATTCTTATTCTCACCAGCAAGCAATACTATCAATTTAACAGGATCTACAGATATATTTTTTGGAACAAATACTTCTTTAAAAAATAATTCATCATCTGCGAACGCAGGAGCTAATATTATAGGAGCTTATACTACTGGATTAAAGTATGTATCCGGAAATACTGTACAAAAAGTTATAGAAAGTATTGACGGTTTGTTTAAATGGGCTCCAGGAGCGTCATCTTCAATTTCATATACTGGAGGAAATGTTGGAATTGGAACAACAACACCAAATTATTTGCTAGATGTGAATGGAACCGGAAGTTTTTCTGGAGGATTAAAAATAGGGAATACCACAACAGCTTTAGCCGGAATGCTGAGATGGACTGGAAGTGATTTTCAAGGATATGATGGGAGTTCTTGGGTTTCTTTAACATCAGCTGGTGGAGGATCTCCATCGGGAAGCGATGGGTATTTACAATTTTATAATTCAGGTTCGTTTGGAAGTAGTGCTAATTTAAATTGGAATATTGCAAATAATTATTTAACGATAGGTTCGACTGCTGGTAATTCTGGCCTATTAAATTTAAGTCCAGCAACAACATCAAGATCTTCATTAAATATAGCTAGTTCAACAGGAACGAATGTCTCTAGTCCAGCATCCGGAGATTTATGGTGGAATGGGACTAATCTTTATTTTAATAATGGATCATTAAATATAGACTTACTAGCAGCTGCTGGAGGTTCATGCGCAACATGTTTTCATCAAGGTGGAGATACTTTTGGAGCAACTGCTATCCTAGGGACTGCGGATACACAAAATTTTAATTTGATTACTGATAATACAACTAGACTAGCGGTAGATAGCGCAGGATTATTTACAGTAACACCTGGAAACATTGGGGATTCTCAGTATGGTATTAATATAACAACAAATAATGATACTTCTGCTACAACATTAGGAGGAGGAGGAATATTATCAACTTTAAATATAACGAGTGGAACGTATTCTACTAGCACAAAAGGAATACAATCTTTGGCAAATTATAATAGTTCAGGTACCTCTAGTGGTTCATTATCGGCATTCTATGGGACAACAACTATTAGCTCAGGAACTTTGAATGGAAGTGCAAATGGTATAGTTGTAAGCACGACTAATAACTCTGTGGTTACTAATTTTATGTTTGGCTCTCAAATAACAGCTTTAAATTTTGGAACAGCTGGTTTAGTTACAGGTGGAAGATTTTCTTCACAAAACATTGATGGAACAGCAACAAGTGTCCAAGGAGTCACTTCAGCACCATTTAATTCTGGAACAACTGATGTTATGAACGGTTATGCAGTATTGACATTGAATGCGACTCAAAGTAATACAGTAGATGGAGTAATTACTGGGAATATGGCTGGATATTTTTCAAGCATGAATAATGCTGGGGAAGTGCAAGGTGACATGTATGGTGGATACTTTATAAATGCTGGAACTGGCACAGCATCAAACATCTATGGACTAAGGGTATTAGATCTGAGTGCACAGACTGTTTCAGGTAATGCTTATGGAGTAATGATACAGGCTAGTGGGAGTAATACTGTTGCCGGATCAAATTATGGAATATATATAGATGATGTAAGTGGAGCTACAACAAATAATTATTCAATATATTCAGCAGGCGGAGATGCATTTTTAACAAATGGATTACATATTGGAAATACTTCAACTGCGACAGCTGGAAATATAAGATGGACAGGGACAGATTTCGAAGGATATGATGGAAGCAGTTGGCTTTCTTTAACAGCTTCTGGTGGTGGAGGAGGAGGAAGTCCAGCAGGAAGTAACGGTGATCTTCAATTCTATAATTCTGGCTCATTTGGAGCTAGCAGTAATTTAAATTGGAATAATGCAAGTGGATATTTAATTGTAGGTGCATCAGCTGGCACTAGTGGCATATTAAATGCTGGACCAGCAACAACTTCAAGGTCATCCCTAAATATTGCAAGTTCATCCGGAACTGATGTTTCAAGTCCTACATCAGGAGATTTGTGGTGGAATGGAACAAATTTATATTTCTATAATGGTTCAACTAATGAAGATTTATTAGCTGCAGGTGGAGGAAGTTCACCTTGGTCGACTGATGCTAATGGTATTGTTTATAATTCAGGTGGAAGAGTTGCAATAAATAATCAATTTAATAGTACGACTTCAAGTGATGTTAAAGGACTTGAAGTTGTAATTACTAATCAGGATGGAACAATTAATTCTGCTGGATTGAGAGCATTGACTGCTCAAGCGTTTAACAATGGTAGTGGAGTAGCAAGTTATATGGATGGAGTATTTGGATCGGTAGTTGGTGATGGTACAGTTAATGGTTCCGTTTATGGAATGCGTTCTTGGATTGACAGCGGAATGACAATCACTGGAAATATAGAAGGTTTGCATATTGAATATGTAAGTAATAGCAATACCGTAGATAATGCTTATGGAATTAATATTGCTGGTGTTGGAGATGGGGCTGTAAATAACTATGGAGTTTATATTGGTGATGTTAGTGGAGGAAGTACCAATAATTATTCAATATATTCAGCAGGCGGAGATGCATTTTTAACAAATGGATTACATATTGGAAATACTTCAAATACTACGGCAGGGAATATTAGATGGACTGGTTCAGATTTTGAAGGTTATGATGGTAGTACTTGGAATTCGCTTACTTCAGGAGGTGGAGGAGGTTGTGCAACATGTTTCCATCAATCTGGGGATGCCTTTGGAGCTACCGCTGTGCTAGGTGCTACTGATTTTAATGAATTGAGTCTAATCGCTAATAACACTGAAGGAATACATATTTATACAGATGGTAGCACCGAAATCTATCATTTTACTCAATTCGATTCATATATGAACATAGCTTCAGTTTCTGATCCTGGAATACCTCAGCAGGGTGATTTCTGGTATAACGGAACAAATCTCTATTTTAATGATGGTTCTAACAATATAGATTTATTAGCAGGAGGAGGTGGAGGAAGTTCACCATGGACTAATTATCATGACGGTGATTTTGATCAGGATGGAATTACATATGATGGGATTGTGTATATTGCAGATACTAATTATGATGACCCTGTTGCTCACCAAGGAAGTTTAAGAATAGATTCAAATAACTATGGGAACCTTACTTCAAATCAGAGTGCATTACAGTCAAGATTATTTAACTTTGATGGGGCAACTTCAAATTATATAATAAATTCAGATGTGTCGATAATAAATTATGGGACTATAAATGAAGGACTTACTATAAGTAATATGACGATGGAAAATAGTGGAAGTGGTGTTACAGGTTATATGACTGGTTCTAGAGTTTGGTTAACAGGGGATGGAACTGTTAATGGAGATGTTGCAGGACAAGTGCTGCAAATGGAAGGCTCTATGAGTATTGGCGGTAGTTTGACAGGAACTAGATACAATTTTGGAAATACTAATTCTGTAGATACAGCATTTGGAATATATATGGATACAATGAATGCTGTTGGACAAATAAATCAATATGGACTTTTTATTGCTGATGTTGTTAATTCAAGTGGTGATAATTATGCAATATATACTAATGCAGGAGATGTCCATTTTGGAGGGAATGTAAATATTGGAGGAACTTGTACAGATAGTAATGGTGGTGATGGAGGTAATGATGGTTGCGATGTTGCAGAAACCTTCTCATCGAATCAGAATTTACAACCAGGTGATGTAATAAAATTAGATTCATCTGCCGGAGCTGGTTGGAAAGATATAATAAAAACAACTTCAAGTTCAGATCAGGTTATTGGAGTTATTTCAACAAGTCCAACAATAGTAATGGGAAATAAAGCATTCTCCGGAAGTAATGCTTATCCGGTTGGTTTAACTGGAGTATTGCCTACAAAAGTTATTGATGAAAAAGGGATGATACACAAAGGAGATCTTGTCACAGTATCAAATACAGCTGGTAGAGGAATGAAGGCAAGTGCAGGAGATTCAACAATTGGAATTGCAATGGAAGATCAAACTAGTTCACTAGATACAATAAATGTATTGATAAGTAGAAATAATGCTGCACAACCTGTTTCAAGTGGAGCAACAATGGATTCTGCTTTATTAGGATTCACACAGAAACTTCAAGGATTATTAAATATTAATGATAGTACAGTAACATTAGCAGGAATATTTGAAGCTGATGCAATTAGAACAAAGAGTTTAGAGATCACTTCAGATAAAGTTGGTCAAGTTAGTATTGGAATCGGAACTTCTCAAACTACACAGAGTATAGATGGTTTAGCATCTACTGCAAAAGTATTATTAACTCCAATCTCAGAAATTCCTTCTGGATATCAATACTGGGTTGAGGTACAAGATGGTCAGTTTGTAGTACATACAAACCAACCTGTTAATGATTCTGATTTGAAATTCAATTATTTAGTAGTAGACTAAAAATATCCTTTTTATAATAAGTAAACATGAGTAATAATGCACTTTCATTTGATATGAAAAACAGAATGCTGAATTTGGAACCTTCAAATAAGAATAATTCAATAAAACCTAGAAAAACATTTAAAGTCAGCAAAAAGAGCGTACTAATAACGTTACTTGTTTTAATAAATATTGGAGTTTTTCTTGGAGTCATATATTTAGTTTATAAAAATGTAACTCCAGTAAGCACTAATGATACATTAGGAAATAACAGCGAAATTGTAGATAAAGTAGCTAAGTTAATTACATTAGACCCAACCCAAACACCACAAGTTGGCACTATCAATGATGTAGACACTTTAAAACAAAATAATGTAGTTTTAGCACAAGTTTATAAAGATGCTCAAAATGGAGATTATCTCTTGGCATATACTGATAAATATATTATTTTCAGAGATAGCGAGAATAAGATAATTTATAATGGAGATTCCCCCTCTAAAATTATTAGTGATACACAAAAAAAAGTTACAGATAAGATAGCTTTGCTTGTTAAATCTGCAAAAATATTAACAGTTGATGATACAGAAGATCCACAACTTTCACCTGTGACAGATGATATTCTGCAAAACGCTGCGTCATCTGATTTCTATAAGGATGTGAAGAAAGATGATGTAATAGGTTTATTTTCTAAAAACCATATAATTGTAATTTATAGACCTAGTAGTGATAATTTAGTAAGTATGGGAAGTTATGAAACTGTAATTCATGTGTTGTAATTACTTATTTATGTAGTTATAAATTGCTTCAGAAATGTTTTTAATAGTATTTGCACCTTCATCCCATTCAATATTTTCATCCATTACAACTAGAACATAATCTGTTTTTTGTGACCACACGATTGCACCACCTTGATAACTTACCTTGTCATCAGTTTTAAGTGTTCCAATTTTATTTGCAAAAGTTGTTCCAACAGGCAATCCAAGACCAACTCCTTGTCTTGCCCAATCATCAGCTTTTTCCATTAATCCGATTAAATATTCAGCAGATTCTTTAGTCGTGGTTTTTGCATCGTACAAATCTTCGAGAATTTTTCCAACTGCTTTAGCAGTTCCTTCTGGCGGGTCTAAGAATAGGGGATTTACTCCTAACTCATTAATAATTCTAGGATTTACAACTTCGTAACTATTTCCTAAAAAATGAACTAAAGCATACCAAGCATTATTATCACTGTGCTCTAATAGATTTTCTAAATAGCTTCGTATTGTGACTGGTGTTCCATCGGGCAAACTTCCTAAATTTCCTATGAATGAAAATTTTTCACTATTTTTCATTGGATAAGTTGTATCTAAAGTATATTTACCAGCATCAATATCACGCATGACAAGAACTGCTACAGGAAGTTTAGCAATACTTGCCGGTTCTACAATTTTTCCTTTATTTATATCAAGTGTTTGTTCACTTAAAAGATCTTTAAAATGTATCGAGTACTGGTCATATTTATCCCCTAAAATCGCTATAATTTGAGCTTCAAGAGGTTTTAAATCTAGTTGCTTAGGTATTAGACTAATTTCATAATCAACCTTTTTATTTTGGGAATCTATAAAGTTTAAGTTGTAATTTCCTTCAGAGTATTTATTTGCTGTCACTATAATTTTATTATTTGAAAATTTTATAAATTTAGGGAGTTTGCCGTTATCTTGAAAATTATAAGAGTTGTTAATTTCAATTGAGTAATCTTTATTTGTTTGAAGCACTTTTTTTATCACAGTTGCTTCAGGTTTATTATTAATATCTTGAGGTGATGAAGCAGGTAAATCGCTCTCTAATGAATTTTCATTTTTGGTAGTAATTGTATTGAATAAAAAAAGTGCTTCGAGAAACAAAACTACGAGCAGAATAATAATTACAATGAGTAGTGCTTTTTTATTTAAATCGTTCAAATTAAGCATTTAGTATTTTACCAGAGTCGAAATAATTTATCTTTATAAGATAATATAGTTTGCTATAATCTTTCCCAGTTTATACTTTTCTTAATATGATTCAAAAACAAGAAATAAATAATGATGTCATGGAAAGGCCAGATTCTGTAGATTCTTTAGATCAGGCAAAAAAGATTGTTACTGCCTTAACTTTCGATCATATTTATGCAAAAAGTACTGACAGAAAATCATATTTCGGCTGCTATACATTTAATGAGCTAATTGATATAGAAATGAAACTAAATCAGATATCTGAACTCGGTTATACAGTTTATGGAATAACTTTTCACTGTGGAAGTGGAATTTTAATCGATGGAGTTAAGAAACTAACCAAAGTATTAAATATACGATTTAATGCACCTGATGGTCAATATCCATATGGGTTATTTATGGGAGGTAATTTAGATTATATTATTGGTTTAACTGAAATTGGAGAAGACTATTCCGAATTTTCAGATATTGAATTACAAGATTTAACTTCAATTATAGAAAATATTTTTGGAGTTAAAATGATAAGAAGGACGAAAGATAGTTTAATCTGGTTATCAGATGCTGTTATAGGGAAATATTGATCTTTATGTTATAATTCTCAGGCATAAAGAAAGGAGTTTAGGGATATCTAAACTTAGATAAATTCAAACCTTAAACTAAAATTTCATATGGCAAAAACAAAATATACTTCAACCCAAGTTGATGTTGACCAATTACTTCAAGGAATCGAAATTCCAAAAACCTATCAGAAAGGACAAATAATTGAGGGAATAGTTCTAGAGGTTAAAGGTGGTGAAATCCTAGTCGATGTTAATGCAAGAGCAGAAGGCGTTATTTCTGGAAAAGAAATGAAGCTGGATGGCAAAAAAATTAACAAAAAAACTGGAGATAAAGTTTTAGTTTATGTCATGAGTCCAGAAAATGAAGAAGGACAAGTTCAACTTTCTGTTCGAAGAACAGGAACTGCAATTAAATGGCATGATCTTGAACAAGCTAAAGAGAAAGAGGAATCTATTGATGTCAAAGTTATTGAAGCAAACACAGGTGGTGTTATTGTTGAAATAACTGAGGGATTAAGAGGATTCATTCCAAGCTCACAACTAAAAAACAGCAGAATTTATGCTTCATCTTCATTTAATAATAAAAATGAAGCAAGCAAAATTTTACAAACAAAATTAGCTGAGCTTATTGGAGAAACTCTAAAGGTCAAAGTAATGGAAATTGATAAAGAAAAGAATAAAGTTATTCTTTCAGAAAAATCTGTTTACTCAGATACTGATTTGAATCAGAGAAGATCAACTCTTTCTAATTTGAAAGTTGGAGATATTCTCGAAGGAACAATAACAGGAATCGCTCCATTCGGACTATTCGTTAATGCTCAAGGACTTGAAGGTCTTGTTCACTTATCAGAAATTTCATGGGACAAAGTTTCAAATCCTGCAGATTTCTATAAGATAGATGACAAAGTCAAAGTTCAAGTTATTGGTCTTCAAGATAATGGAAAGAGAGTTGCTTACAGTATAAAGAGATTACAAAACGATCCTTGGAAAGATATCGTCAACAAGTATAAGATTGGTCAAATTGTTGAAGGTGAAGTAAAAAGTATTGCAGACTATGGGGCTTTTGTAAGAATAGAAGATGGCTTAAATGGATTAATCCATATTTCAGAGCTTTCTAATAAACTTGTGAAAGATCCATCTCAAGTTGTTCAAGTTGGAGAAAAGATAAAAGTAATGATTATCTCAATCTCAAATGATGACAGACACTTGGGTTTAAGTTTAAAGAGAATTAAGTCAAAAGAAGAAGTTTCAGAAGAAAGTTCTTCAAGAGAACTTGATGAGCTTGATAAGCTTTTAGAAGAAAATAAATAATTTTCTAGTCTTAAATTGCTTTATAGAAGGGGCGCCGAAGGCGCCCCTTCTTTTTAATTTTAATCACTTAGAAACTAAAATTATCATGTTATAATAGATACTGCTAATTCTAAAAATTTTTCATATGGACGACAATATGTCAGATACAAAAGGATTTAATAGATTTACACAAAATGCCAGGAGTGTTATTGGCCAGGGTTATGATACTGCAAAAAGATATGGTTACAATGAATATAAAATAATTCACATCTTTTATGCTTTACTCCAAGATCAAAATGGATTAGTTGTAGAAGTCTTTAATAGAGTTGGTGTTGATGTTGAAAGTACAAAAAATCAGATTATTGAGGAGTTTGAAAAGTATAAAAAAGAACATAATATTGAACCTATAAATATAAATAGCGAGATAAAATTTTCAAATGAAGTTAAAGACCTGATTAACCATAGTTTTATTGTTGCTTCAGATTTAAGGCATGTATATGTTGGCACAGAGCATTTATTACTCTCACTTTTCCAGATGAATGGAATAGACTTTATTGAAGACCTAAAGAAGTTGGGGATTAACTTTGAAGTGTTAAAAGATACTTTGTTTAAGGTAGCTAATTATTCTATGCTTAGTCCAGGTAAAGATGAGTTTGATGGGATTGAATTATCAAAATCTTCAGCTATGAGTTCTTTGCCGTATTTTACAAGAGATATGAATGAGATTGCTCAGGATAATGGCTTCGGGAATATTACAGGAAGAGAAGAAGAGATTAAAAGAATGATTAATATTCTAGCAAGAAAAACTAAGAATAATCCTATTTTAGTGGGGGATGCTGGTGTTGGAAAAACTGCTATTGTTGAAGGATTGGTCAATAAAATTGTTCAAAAGAAAGTTCCAGCCTCTTTTTTTGGAAAGAAAGTCATAAGTTTGGACGTCGGATCCATATTGTCAGGCGCACGATTAAGAGGTGATGTCGAAGAAAGAATCACTTCAGTGATTAATGATGTTCTTTCAGAAGGAAATGTAATTGTATTCATTGATGAAATTCATACTATCGTTGGAGCAGGAAGTGCAGGTGGACGTGATTCTCTAGATATAGCAAACATTTTAAAGCCTTATCTAACAAATTCTAACCTTAGTGTAATTGGAGCAACAACTGTTGATGAATATAATAAATATTTTGAGACAGATTCTGCACTGTCAAGGAGATTCCAACCTATCTTTGTTGAAGAATTAAATATTGATAGTGCCAAAGAGGTTGTCCGTGGATTGGTCAAAGAATTTGAAGACTATCATCATGTAAAGATCAAATCTGATGCGGTTGATAGCGCTGTCGAACTTTCATCTAAATTTATAAAGGACAGATATTTACCTGACAAAGCAATTGATTTGATCGATGAAGCAGCAGCAGCTGTAAAAGTGGGGAGAGAAGTAGCAATGGAACCAGAACTAAGTGCTTTAGGATCAAAGTTGATTGAGGTTCAGGATAAAAAAGATCAAGCTTTAAAAAAACTAGATTATGGTAAAGCTTCTGAATATAAGAAAAAAGAAAGTGAGCTTATTGAAGAGATCGAGAATGTAGTAGAAGGTAAAAAAATTATTAGTAAGAAATATTCAAAAATAGTATCAGATGACATAATTAAAGACATAATTGTTGAATGGACAAAAATCCCTATAGCTGCTGCTGATATATCTGATAAGCGTTTAAAAGATCTAAGTTCAAATTTAAAAAAGGTAATAATAGGCGAAGATAGAATCATTGACGAGGTTTCTCTTGCAATACAGAGATCACATCTTGGTTTAAGTGGAGAATCTAGACCTTTAGCCTCATTTTTATTTCTTGGACCAACAGGAGTTGGTAAGACAGAATTAGCGAAATCACTTGCAAAAGAGCTTTTTGGTTCCGTAAATTTAATGTATCAGATCAACATGAGCGAGTTTATGGAACCTCATAGTGTTGCAAAATTGATAGGAGCTCCACCTGGATATGTTGGATATCAAGAAGGCGGACAACTTACTACTTATGTAAAAAGAAAACCTTATTCTGTAATACTTTTTGATGAGATAGAAAAAGCTCATCCAGATGTTTTAAATCTTCTTTTGCAAATACTCGAGGAAGGTGAAATCAATGATGGAAAAGGGAATAGGGCATCTTTAAAGAATTGTATTATTGTTATGACTTCTAATATTGGGGCTGCGGATATTTCTTCGGACTCAAAATTAGGTTTCAATGTTGATATAGATGAAATTGAAAAGTCTGAAGTTGATGTTGCATACGAAGATATGAGAGATAAGATTATGGAACAGTTAAAACTTACCATGAGGCCTGAAATCCTTAATAGAATTGATTTAATTGATATTTTTAGAGGATTGAATAAAGATGACACTTACCTAATCGCAAAGAAATTTGTTAATGAGTTTGTTATACAGATTCTTCCTAAAGGGATATATTTGAATGTCTCGGATGAAGTAGTGGGTAAGGTTAATGATGAAGGATATAGTAAAGAATACGGAGGAAGAAATATCAGGCGAAAAGTGCAAGAAATACTTGAAAATTCTTTAACACAATATTTAATAGATTCTAAGATCTCAAAAAAGAGGAAGAATCCAATAAAATTAAATGCATTGTTAAAGAAAGGTAAAGTTGTCTTTACTCAAGATCGATAAACTACTGCATTTTTAAATAGTGTAGAGCGGGAAAATCACCATAAATTTCAATAAGTTTGTAATCTCATTTGTGATTTTCCCGCCTATGTTTTCAAATGCCTCTCAAAACTATAGGACTTGACAATATAAAAATATAGGATATAATAATTGTAGTTTCAATATAAATAGTTTATAGTGAAACCAGAACATTGAAATTTCTTATTAATCCCAGAGTCTGGTTCGCGTACAATCTTGTAAACCTATACAGGATACTTACTGGACTCTCGGATTAATAAGAAATTCTTTCTAAAAATACCTCAAAATGAAAAATTACCTGTTTTGTTTGAAAATAATGTTTTATAATAAAAGTATTAATTTAAATTAATTTTTAAAATTTCTTTACAGGACTACACAATAGCATTCTCTCTCTGTAATTTTTTAAAACCCCTAATTAACAACAAAATTTTATTATTTATAAGAATTAAGTTATGGCAACAAAAAGAGACAATATAGTCAAATCAACTAGCATAAAAGAGTTAGATGAGAAGACTTTAGCAGAACTACGAAAAACTGCTTCAGAATTGGATATAAAAGATTTCCAAGATTATAAAAAAAATGACCTTATTTTAGCTATTCTTGCTGAAGAGACTAAAAGAGGTGGAAACATTTTTGCTGAAGGCTTTTTAGAAGTAGTTAAAGACACTCATGGAGTTTTAAGATCTGCAACTATGCTCCCTGGTGAAAATGATGTATATGTTTCAGGATCACAAATTAAAAGATTTAATTTAAGACAAGGAGACTTTATTTCTGGTCAAGCTAGACCACCAAAAGAAGGTGAAAGATATTTAAGTCTATTAAAAATTGAAGCAATAAATGGAAAAAGTCCTGAAAACGCAATCTCTAGACCTAGTTTTAACAGCTTAACTCCAATTTTCCCTGAAGAGCAGATAAAGTTAGAAACTGATCAGCATACATTTTCAACAAGAATGATTGATTTGATTTCTCCTATTGGAAAAGGGCAGAGAGGAATGATTGTTGCTCCTCCAAAGGCAGGAAAAACTTGGCTTTTAAAGGATATAGCTGCTGGAATTGCTCAAAATCACCCTGAGATTCATTTAATGGTACTACTTGTTGGTGAAAGACCTGAAGAAGTTACAGACATGCAAAGATTTGTAAAAGGAGAAGTTATTGCAGCGAACTTCGATGAAATGCCTGAATACCACACTAAAATATCTGAAATGGCCGTAGAACGAGCTAAGAGGTTGGTTGAATATGGAAAGGATGTTGTTATCTTGATGGACAGTATAACTCGTCTTGCAAGAGCTTATAACATCGTAGAACCACCATCCGGAAGAACTTTGTCTGGAGGTTTTGATCCTAAGGCTATTTTCCCACCTAAGAAATTTTTTGGAGCAGCTAGAAATATGGAATTTGGCGGAAGTCTTACAATTATTGCTACTGCATTAGTTGATACTGGAAGTAAGATGGATGAAGTTATTTTCGAAGAATTTAAAGGAACAGGAAATATGGAAGTTAAGCTTGATAGAAGATTAACTGAAAGAAGAATATATCCAGCAATTGATGTAACTCAATCTTATACAAGAAATGAAGAAAAATTGTTAGCCCCAGAAGTGCTTGCTCAAACCTGGAGAGTTATTAGAATGCTTGATACTTTGAAAGCAGAAACTAATGCTAACCCAACTGAGGTATTGATTGAAAGATTAAAAAAGACTAAAAATAATGAAGAATTCTTAGCTACATTGCACGAGAGCTACTAATTTTAAATGATATAATTTATAGATATTTAAATCTTAAAATTTCTAAAATAGTTAAGATTTTGATCGATCAAATCAAAAGAATTCCTGAAAGTATTCTAAAACTTATTTTTGGTTTTCTTGCCAACATATTCCAATTTGTGATTAATCTTTTTGCTAATATCAAGAAAACATTAGTTTACAGATCTTTCTGGGGTAGAAGTAGAGTATACAAGAATGTACTTCATTTTTCTTTACTTGCATTAACTTTGGTGATTTTTGTAACAGGTGTATCTTCAAGATTCGCAGATGTTACGATAAGTACAGCCTTTGCCAGTGGTAATGAAATACCTGTAGGAAATGTTGATTTACTTCCTCAAGGTGGAAGTATTCAAACTATTTTGGCCACAAATCCTGAAGTTTATTTCAAAGTCTCTCAATATACAGTAAAGAAAGGTGATACGGTTCAATCTATTGCTGATAAATTTAAAGTTTCTAAAGATACAATAAAATGGGCAAATCCAAAAATTAACTATTACACAGAATTAGTTGAGGTTGGTGATATTCTTCAAATACCTGAAATCAATGGAGTACTATACACAGTACAGTCTGGCGATATTTTAGATAGTGTTCTAAGTAAAACCTCTGGCGATAAATTTGACGTTATTGAAATCAATCAGCTTGAAGCACCAGATTTTAATTTACCTGTCGGAAAGAAAATTTTAATTCCAAATGGGAAGTTACAACCACCTGCTCAAACACCAGTATATTATTATCCGTCAATATTAGTACCTCACGAGAATGGTACAATTCAGGATTTACAAGGTATATCTTTTGGAAATCCTTTGTCAAATCCAGCTTGTGCAGGTTATATTTATCAAAGAGGATTTTCACCTTGGCATAATGGAGTTGATTTGTCTAAGGCAGGCGGCTGCCCTGTAAGGGCAGCCGCCGATGGCGAAGTTATCTTCGCCGGTTGGTCAACTTATGGAGAAGGGTACAATGTCAGAATTTATCATGGTAATGGTATTGAAACTCATTACTACCATAGTAATGGCAATATCTGGGTAAAACCTGGAGATCATGTAGTTAAAGGTCAAGATATAATGTATATGGGATGTACTGGAAATTGTACAGGAACTCATCTACATATTGGATTAAAGTTGAATGGTCAGTTTATTGATCCGTCACCATATATTCCATATTAATTTATCCCTACCAGGGAATCGAACCTGGATCTAAGCCTTAGGAGTGCCTTGTTCTATCCAATTGAACTATAGGGACTTTGTTATTTATTTTCCCAATCCATGCTGTATAAAATCTTTTCAATTGCTAATTCGTAATCTTGAATTTCTTTTTCTTCAAACCATACTTTTAATTCTCTTTCTGCTTCATCAACAGAGCTAGATGCATGTACAAGATTTCTAGCAGCTCTATCAGCTTCATCGGCAATTAGGTATGAATCAATTGTATAATCAGCCCTAATTGTTCCTACGTCTGCTTGAAGAGGACTACCATGACCAACAAGTTTTCTTACATGTTCTATAGCATGAGCTCCTTCAATAACAAGTGCTATTACTGGCCCGACCACTAGAAATTTTATTAATTTTGACTGTACATATTCTGCTTGTTCGATTGGAGTTCTATTCATTACTAATCCTTTTTCTTTATATATTTCTAGAGTTCTATTACCTGTCTTTAATTTTTCTTCCTCTGACCAGTAGTAATGATCAGCAGCTTGTTTCTTAGTAGGCCATACCATTTTCATAGCTGTAACTTTTAATCCTTTTCTCTCAAATCTGGTTAAAATTTCACCCATTAGACCTCTTTGTACAGCATCTGGTTTTATAAGTACCAATGTTCTTTCATAATTCTTAGAATTATTCTTCATATAAAGTTTTTAAAATGTAAATCATTCAGGTGATTATAGTTTATTTGAAGTTAAAAATCATTATGATTTTGCTATTTCTTTGAAGGATCGATTAAGAATTTTTTCAGGTCTCTTTGTCCGATTATCATCGGGTAATTTAGATAAGTTCTATTTGTTAGAGTAGCGTGACTTTCAATGACCTGACCTGATATCTCAAATTTTATTCTTATGCTTGGACGATAACTTACGCCATTCCCAGCTTTAATAATTGCACCACTGTATATATCCGGGCTGTTCTCAAGTCTTAAGCTTAAATCATGTGAAGCAGAGTATTCTCTAGCTTCTTTTCCATTACTAAATAATTTAGGGACATCTTTTAGAATCTCTTCAGCATAATCAATTGCTTCACCATATCCAAGTTCTCTAGCAAGTTGAGTGTCAATTGATGTTATCGATGCTCCAGTATCTATTTTTGCTTTAATAGCAGTTTTTGTTACATCATCTTTATTATATAAATTAATATTTTCTTCTAATCCAATAACTTGTTTCCCAGTAAGCTCCTCAAGTTCTTCTTCGATTTCTCCTCCAAATAAATTTTTAGATAATCTTATACCATGTTGCGTATTTTTTACCTTTAACCCTTGAGCTTTTTTTAATCTCCATCTAAGTCCATCATGGTTAGCAATCTGAATTGATAAACCCGGCCTAGCATTCATTTCCACAATCACTGGTCCTAAATCACGATCAATTAAGAAATCCATAGCTCCATAACCTAAGCCAGTTACCTTACTTGCTTCAATTGCATAAGCAAGTATTTTATCCCAGTAGGGGATCCTTATTCCAGAAAGAGGTAAGTGTGTATCTGGAGTATATTCTATTGGTGTTGATTTACCTATGATTGCACTAGTTGTCTTTCCTACTGCCAAGTCAATTCCAACACCAATTGCACCAAGGTCAAGGTTAGCTTTACCTTCAGAAGCTTTTGTCGGAAGCCTTACATATGACATTATTGGAATACTATTATATACAATTACTCTAATATCTGGAGCTCCTTTGTAAGTATAGTACTTAAAGTTTTTATGAAACTTAACTCTTTCTTCAAAAAGAATAATATCTGGTTCGTTAAAGAGAGAGTATTTACCATCTAAAATATCTCTACAATGACTTTTAAGGTCATTTAAACTCATTCTTGACCTATCAGCTCTAATCCAGTTCCCATTCTTATCACGATTATAAAAAATTTCAATTCCTCCTCCTCGAGTACCATTTACTGGCTTTACTACAAAAGAGTTAGGTAATAAATCAAAATTAAATGTGTCTAATTGTTTTTTATCTCTGATAACTGTAACTTTCTTAGGAACAGGAATATTATTTTTATGTAAGATTCTTTTGCTTAATACTTTGTTATCAGCAATATGTTTCGCACGGGATAGGTTATATTTTCTTATGTAAGAAAGCTGCCTTTCGTTTCTACCAAGGACTTGTTTCCTATTTTGTAGTATTAGTGCTACTTTGTTCATCCTGGGTATTTTCTTCTTGAAGTAATATACTCTTAAATCTCCAATATTCTGTAATTCTTAGTCCTAAGAATCTTCCCACATAGATATTAATAATTATAAGAACACCTATTACTAATAATGGATTTGTTAGGACAAAATCTTGTAATTCTCTAATTGAAATTATTAAATAGCTTATTACGCATATTATTAATGTTTCAAAAGCAATCGAAAGTGCATATCGGAAGTTTTTCTTTGCATAAACATTCATAAATCCATCAGCTGTTGTTACTAATATGATCATAGACAGAGGACTAATCACTATAAATGTTGATTTGTCAAAGTACATCGAGACAAATATTAGAATAGTGGTCGCTAAAGTTGCAGCAATAATTATTAAAGAAAGTTTAGGAATATAGTGCATTCTCAATCTTCGGAGGATTGCATAGAATAAAGCAGATGAGAATAAAACTACACAGAAAGAAATTATCCCATATATTAACCCTGCAAAAAAATTAGGATTTGATTTATTAGAATATTCAATATCAAAAAATATGAACGTTAAAAGTAGAGGAACGTAAAAGCTCAAACTTCTTAATCCTATTATATATCTTGCGATACCAATCACAGTTGCCACAATTGGTAGCATTAACAATATTAGTGCAAGGTATTTTAAAGATTCTAAATCTGTTGCTGAAATTCCTTTCTCAATGAATACATTCCAAATTATGTCCATATTAAAATTCTTATAATTATTTTGATTTAAATTATAACATCCTTGAAATTTTTTCAAATAGCTGAAAAACTTGCCTATAAATATATATCAATCCAAGTTACATATTTGTTATCTTGACAATTAGATCTAAACTATTAGTGTCAAGTTTCAGTATCTTACTATATAGCTAACTTAGTTAACTTAGTTTCCACAAAATAGTTAAAATAATATTTTAACTAAAATATTTAAAATTCATAAAAAAAAGGACTCCAATCACATATTTTTGTCTATTTTTGAGATTGGAGTCCTTTTAAATTACTAGAAGAGAGTGTTATTTAACTTCAACTTTAGCACCTTCTGCTTCAAGTTGTTTCTTAACATCTTCTGCTTCTTCCTTTTTTACAGCTTCTTTGATTGCTTTTGGTCCTGAAGCTACACTGTCTACTAAGTCTTTAGCTTCTTTTAATCCTAATCCTGTAAGGTTCTTTACAACCTTGATAACACCGATTTTGTTTGAACCTACATCTGATAAGATAACATCAAATTCTGTTTTCTCTTCAACAGGTTCAGCAGCTGTAGCTGGCATTGCAGCCATAGCCATAGGTGCAGCAGCCTTAACATCAAAGGTTTCTTCTAAAGCTTTTTTTAAATCAAAAGCTTCAACAACAGATAACTCTTTAATGCTGTCAACAATTTTTTGTACTTTGTCGCTTGCCATAAATAAAATAAATTAATAAATAATTTCTAAGAAGAAGAGCGGAATTTATTCAAATTCCGCTCTCCGAATTAGTTACTCTTTAAAAGCCTGATCTAAAATTGATACGTATCCTCTTGGTGCATCTTCAAGTACATTAAGTACTCCTGCGATTGCATTATCAAGAATTCCAAGTATCAATGAAACACTTCCTTTCTTGTCAGGCATTTCAGCTAATGATTCTACTTCAGATTTGTTTAATAAATTACCATCAAGTATTCCTTCTATAATCTCAACTTTTGGATCTTTATCTTTTTCGGTAGTGACTTCTATAAACTTTTTAAGTAATTTGGATGGACTTACAAAGTCTTCTCCCAAGAACATTACTGCATGTTCTCCTTGATTTAATGTCTCTAACTCAGGTAGATTGCTTTCTTTTAAAGCAAGTTTGAAAATTGAGTTTTTTATTACATTAAACTGTGCACCTGTTTCGAAAAGTTCTTTTTTGAATTCATTTATTTCATTAGGAACAATTCTACTTGGCTTTATAACGACTATTCCATTATGAGAAGCAATTGCCTCTTTATATCTGGAAAGTAATTCTTGTTTTTCTTTTTTGGTTTTGGCCATTTTTATATAATTAAAATTAAAAAAACGCTCCTACGAGCGTTTTAACTGACACTATAAAATATTTTATAGCATATATTATTACGTCTCGGTAGGAACTTTATTGTAAGTTTTAACTTACAAACCTACTGTCTATGACTTTAATTTTTATAACTGCTGCATTATATCATTAATATCCAACTTTACACCAGCACCCATTGTAGGGGAGAGTGTAATTTTCTTAAATGGACTTGATACGAGTTTTTTACTCTCTGTTAATACTGATTTTAATACTGCAATAACATTTTCCGAAATTTTATCAGTATCCATATCCACTTTTGCGACTTTTAATCTGATAACACCTTGGTCCTGGGCAGCTTTAAAGTTTAATCTTCCTGCTTTAAAACTTTTTACTGTCTTAGCAATATCATTTGTGATAGTTCCATTCTTTGGATTAGGCATTAATCCCTTTGGACCCAAAACTCTTGCAATTCTAGCAATCTTTGGCATTACTGATGGAGTAGCGATTACAACATCAAAACCTGTGTAACCCTTTTCTATTTCTGCAATTAAATCATCAACTCCAGCTTTAGTAGCTCCAGCTTCTAATGCTGCTTTCGAATCTTTCTCTTCACAAAATACAATAACTTTTTTGTCATCTCCCATTGAATTTGGAAGATTTACGCTTCCTCTAATTGTTTCTTTTTTTTGTTTATCTCTTAGATTAAGCAATATATCAATATTCACACTACCTACAAACTTTGTTTTAGAAGAGCTTTTAACAAACTCAACTGCATCTTTTAAATTCATCGTTTCCTTTGCCACAATATTTATCCTAAAATTTAATATTAATCAGTAACTTCGATTCCTAAAGATTTCGCTGTTCCTTCAACAATTTTAATAGCAGAATCAATTTTTTTAGTATTGAAATCTGGCATTTTTCTTTCAGCAATCTCTTTTAAATCATTTCTTTTTACTTTTGCTATTTTATCTTTGTTTGGAGTAGCAGATCCCTTCTCAAGATTTAACTTCTTTTTGAGCATTCCTGTAACTGTTGGTTGTTTTAAAACCATTTTATAACTTCGATCTTTAAATACTGTCACTACAACAGGAATTTCAAAATCCCCCATATCAGCTGTCTTTGAGTTAAACTCAGTACAAAATTGCTGAATGTTTATACCATTCTGACCCAAGATTGGACCTATTGGTGGGGCAGGATTAGCTTTCCCAGCATGAATTTGTAATTTTAATATTCCACTTATTTCTTTTGCCATTTTCTTTTCTTAATATATTAATAAATCTTTGATTAAATCTTAGTAACTTGTAAAAAGTCTAACTGTACAGGTGTTTCTCTATCAAAAATTGATAACAATACCGTAACCTGTCCTTTACTCTCATTAACTTCTTTAACTGTTCCGACAAAGTCTTTGAAAGGTCCATCTGATACTTTTACAGCATCATTGATACTGAATTTAGAATCAAATACAGGAGATTGTTTTACTTGAGTAAATGCCAAAATACCTTCTGCTTCAGTATCGCTTAGTGCAGTAGGAGTTTTAGAAGTTGCTGTCATTCCTATAAATCCTTGGACACCCTCTGTGTTTCTAATAATATGAAGTGTGTCATCGTTAGCAACCATTCTTACTAAAATATATCCTGGGAAGATTCTTTCTTCGATAGTTTGCTTTTTTCCTCTTTTGATTATGATTTTCTCTTGAGTTGGAACAACAACATCTGTAATTAAATCTTCCATGTTATTTGCTTTAACTCTTTGATTAATCAATTGAGCTGTTTTATTTTCTTTTCCTGAACTTGATGTAACAATATACCATCTATGATTATCTTTAGATGGAGTAGTGACTTTTTTTTCTTCTTTTGTTTCAGAGGACTTAATTTCTTTGTCTTCCATTTTTTATTTTATTTATATAATTAAATTTCTTATTAATAAGAATCCTTTATCTAATGCTAGAATAATAAGAGCGCTTACAATAAGAACAACGAGTATAATTACTGTATACTTTATTGTCTGTTTTCTACTTAACCAGACAACATTTTTTAATTCTTCAAAAGTTAATTTTATAAAATTAACAATTTGATCCGGTATAGATAAAATCTTTTTTAACAAATTTTTTATTTAATATTTATTTAATGTTCTTAATGGCAGGGCCACTAGGGCTCGAACCTAGGCGAAGGGTTTTGGAGACCCTCATGCTACCAACTACATCATAGCCCTTTAAAGTGGCCTTGATTATTACTTTACTTTCTTAATTAACTTGAAAGGTAAATGTTTCCTTTCCTTTCTACTATATTTCATTACAACTTTATCATTCAACTTATCAACAGCTTCTTTAGAGAGTCTAATTGTATAATGTTCTCCAGTTTCACTATTATAGAATCTGAATACATTTTGTTTTTTCTTCTTTGTTGACTTAGCCATATTTTAATATCGATTTTTAATTTATATATTATACAAGATTGGGGACTAAATATGCTATAAAACTGAATATTAAACGGGTTTAATTTCAGCAGGTAATTATAAACCATAAGGGCATTCTATTTCAATACCAAATTGATATTTTATTATTTTGCACTTTCTTCCATATAAGTTCCATTTTGTGTTGAAAGTTGGATAAGCTCTCCATCAGTTTGAATCTTAATCCTTCCATCCTCATCTGTTCTGTAAATGTTAAGATTTGCATCCTCTAAAAGCTTCATTGTTTCTGAATTTGGGTGATGATAAGGATTATTATTCCCCACAGAAATAGCTGCAATCTTTATATGTGTTAAATCTAAAAATTCAGAACTTGTTGAGCTCTTACTGCCATGGTGTCCAACTTTCAACACATCAATACTTTTGTCTTTAAGATCATAAAGTGATTTTACTTCGTTAACTTTCCCAAGGTCACCAGCAGAATAGAGTTCAAAATCTTTGTATTCAATCACAACACCAATTGAAGTTTGATTAACATCATCTTTGTATTTGTCTAATTCTAAAGTATCTGGCCAGACTATGTTAAAAATCACCTCTCCTATTTTGAAGTCATTATTTTGAGTAACAGAGTAGACTTTAGTATTATTAAGTTTTTTCAACTTGTTAATTATTGAATTATAAATTTCTGTTTCTTTAGGGACCTTTTCAATAAAGACATTTTTTATTTGATACTTTTCAAAAATACTCAAAAAACCCTCTACATGATCTGCATCTGGATGAGTTAGAATTATAAAATCAAAAGTATTCACATAAAAAGGTAGAGTATTTGATAATTCTTCCATAACTTTATTCCCTCTTCCTGCATCAATCAATCCATAGTTATTATCAGGTGTTTTAATTAAAATTGAATCTCCTTGCCCTATATTTAAAACAGTTACTTCAAGATCGTTAGAAGAGTGGTCTTTCTCTAAAAATAATGAAATATTAAAAATTAATAAGAATGCAACGATTAATATAAAAATTTTTCTATTCATTTTTAGACGTTAATTTATAATTTGCAGTTTTCTTTTTGTTATAGATAAGTAATAAAATTACTGGGGTAAGAATAGCTATAAAATAAATCAAAGCTATTCTAGAGTCACTACTTTGTGATATTTCAAGTGATCCAACTTTATTTATAAAAAGAATTACTAATTTTAATAAATTATTTATTATCATAAATAACTGGTGGCTTAATAAGGTTATATTTAAGATCTGAAGTAAAATTGCACTGATTGACAATACAGTTATTAATGGGATTAAGGGTAATATAACTATATTGGCTATAATAGCTAATATAGAGATACTACCGAATTGTAAGTAGGTAAGGGGTAATGTAAAGATCAAAACTGAAATTGTTGTTATCAATATTTCTGTTAGTAAATTTTTTACTCGTATTTTCTCGAGAATTTTTATTAACTTTCCTGCAAGTAGAAAAAGAGCAAGACTAGCCAGTAAGGAAAGTTGAAAACTTATGTTAAATAAATAGAAAGGACATAATACTAATAATATGATTGTTGATAAAGTGATTGCGTAAATTGGATCTAATCTTCTTCCAATAAGTATACTTGCAATTATAATAAGTAACATTATTGAAGCTCTAGCAGTTGGGAGATTATAAAACCCTACTAGATTCCAGAAAAGGAAGATTAATATTCCAGCAATGAGTAAAGTTATTTTTCTATTAATAAATTTTGTGAAGTATAGTAGCCCTATGAAGATTATTCCCACATTATAACCAGAAACACTTGTTATATGGCTTAATCCAGAATTCTTTATATTATTTTTTAACTCATCTGAAAATCCATTATCATCTCCAATTATTAAGCCTTTGTCTAAGGAGGTCTGAGGCTCAGTTAAGTTTTCAGAAATGATTTGTGAAATACTATGATTTACTTTGCTTAATAAAGATTCAAATTTATATTGATAACTTTGAACTTGTATAACCTCTGGATTCTTTAATTCTAAAGAAATATTTCTAGATTTCAAATATAGTAATCTATCAAAGTTCTCGTATTGTTCAGGTATATTTAATGTTCCTTTAACTGTAATTTCATCTCCTGTTTTTAAATTGTTATATTTACTTAACTCAGTAATAATATTTGTACTAAAGTTTGTTTGAGGTTTAAATACTATTTCAGAATAATAATCTTTCACATTTGGATCTTGTATAATTTCACCAGTTATTTGAACTTCTTTATTCTCAAAATTATGAATATCTTTGCTAAACAAGCTTTCCCAGTAAAATGTATATAAACTCCCAATAATTAATGCAAAAATAAATAGTAGATAAAACTTTCTTGCATAGACTATTACAAGAATTATAAGCAATAATAATATTGTTTTTCCAATATCAAATTGAGTTAAAATGATTCCTAATAGTAAACCAGCAAATATTTGATAAATTTTTGTGTTTTTAAAAGTTTTTAACATTATTGTTCCACAGTAATTAGATCCTTTATTTGATTATATTTACTGTCTCCAATTCCTGAAACATTTTTTATATCTTCAATGTTTGAGAAAGGTCTTGATTGAATTATTTTCTTTGCAGTAGAAGGCCCAATACCAGGAAGAGTATCTAGTTCTTCTGACGTTGCATTATTAATATTTATCTTGTCTCCTGTGTTTGTCTGAGAGGTAGCATTGCTTGATACTTGTTTGTTTGGAATGAAAATATGATCTGAATCTTTAACTATGCTTGAAAGGTTAAGTGTTTTATTAATATAATCTTGATCAGCTTCTTTAGTTAATCCTCCAGCGAGATTTATCAGTTCTAAAAGAGTAGTATTATCATTTCTTAGTTCATAGACACCAGGTTTGGAAATTTCACCAGATATGTAAGCAAATTTCTTAAAGATATAATCTTGAACAGGAGGATCTTTAATAAAAGTTAATGTATTAGTTTCCGTAATTGTTTCATCTAAAGTTGTTTTTAGGTTAAGGAAAGAAAAAATTAATAATATTAATAGAAATATAAGTTTTAATGTAAGAATAGCGTTTTTCTTAGACATATTTTTTGAAGTTTAAAGACTAAGAAATTTTAGTTAGTAATTCTTACAAATTCATTACAAAAGTACTATTTTGTTACGATTTTAATATCCTCAATCTTTATTGGTGTAAGAGGTTTAGCGTTATTGGAGTTTGAATCATCCACAGGTATATTAGAGATTTTATCGATTATATTTTCTCCTTCAATTACCTTTCCAATAACTGTGTATTTACCCTGCATAAGGTTTAATCTAGGATCATTGCTTTCTGCTAAGACTATAAAAAACTGTGAGCTATTAGTATCAGGACCATTATTTGCCATGGCTAGCGAATATTTTTCTAATCTTTTTGAAGAAAGATCTGTATTATCTGTGTATCCTTGCGACTTAAGTTGATTAATTTGATCCTCACTTAAATTTAAACTTTCCCAGTTGACTTCATCTTGAATATAATATGATGTTTTTCCATATCCATCGTCATTTGCATCATCATTCAGTGTATTTCTATCTCCACCTTGTATTAATAAATCCGGAATCATTCTATGAAAGTAGACTCCATCATAATATCCTTGCTCTGAAAGGTAGACGAAATTATTAACATTCTTAGGAGCAGATTCTCTATAAAGTTCTACTGTGAAGTTACCTTCTGATGTTGAAAATTGAGCAGAGTAGTTTAATCCTGATTGAGTATAATCCTCATTTGGCTTTTGAAGTAGAGCATATTTATCGAATGAGATTTTATTGAATATTCTAGGGATAAATACATCTTTAGCAAAGAGCACAAGTATTCCAAAGAATATTAAACTTCCTATTAGATATATCCAATTTGGATTAAGCTTCTTCATGCTAATTATTACCTATTTATTATCAGTTAAATAGTGATTATGATAATTTTTGCCTTAAATCCTCTCCTATAATAATTCCGGCCGCAACTGACATATTTAGTGAGTTTGTTTCTCCAAACTGTGGAATTTCTAAGATTCCATCACATCTGGACCTAACATTGTCTGTTAAACTCTTATCCTCACCACCAATAATATACAGGTTATTTAAAGATAAGTCATATTCAAAATATTTTTTTCCAACTCTTTCAATACCATAAATAAAAAATCCTTTTTCTCTGAATGATTTTATTGCTTGAAAAATCGGTATTTTTATTATTGGTATAAAGAATACAGCCCCAGTAGATATTTTAGCTATTGTGGCTGTAATATCAATATTCTTAGGAAGAATCACACCTCCCATCCCTAAGCATTCAGCCGTTCTGATAATTGCCCCAATGTTATGTTCAAAACTAGCTTCTGAAATATAAATGAAAGATTTCTTATTTTGATTAAAATCTATTTCGTTTAACTTTGTTTCTTTAAATTGCACATCAGCTATAACGCCTTGGTGCTCATGAGATTTTACAAGAGAGGAGAGTCTGCTTTTGGAAACAAAATCAATTCTAACATTTGCTTTTTTTGCAGTATTTAAAATTCCTGAGATCTTTTCATCTTTGAAAATATTTTCTTCTAGAGTAATAGAGGTAACAACAAATTTGGAGTTTAAAGCTTGTGTGACTGTATTCCTTCCGTAAATAAGCATTATTGTAAGCTAAGGGTTAGATTATCTTTCGATTTGTTTTCTAAGCTTTTTGTAGGCTTTCATTGAGATTTTGACCCTCTTAGTCTGGCCGTCAACTTCTAACTTAACCTTTCGTAAGTTTGGTTTCCATGTTCTTTTAGTATTTGGTGCTTTAAATGCCCAGACTCCGCTTCCTCCTGAAGCACCTCTCCTGTGCTTTTTGTTTCCACCGAAACTAGTTTTTCTTCCTGTTAATTCACATTCTCTTGACATATTTTTATATTTAATTAATTAATCTCAAAAACGCTGTGTAATTTTAATTTATTATTCTTATTTTTGCAAAGATTTGTTATACTTTCTGAGCATTTTTAGGGTTATTTTATTAAATTTAGCTTAAAAAGAGCTGGTTTTTAATAAATTTGGAACTTTTAAGTCTTAATTTGTTTCGAGAGAGCCGCCTTAGCTCAGTTGGTAGAGCAACTGTTTTGTAAACAGTGGGTCGTCAGTTCGAATCTGACAGGCGGCTCTCTCGAAATTTTGATCATATGAGATTTAGTATTTAGAGAGTTTGTACTATAATTCTTTATCCGGAGATGGCGGAGCGGTCAATCGCACCTGACTGTAAATCAGGCACCCTTAGGGTTACGGAGGTTCGAATCCTTCTCTCCGGAATTTTCTTTCCAAAATCAATATTATCTAGGCTTTGCCGAGATAGCTCAGTTGGTAGAGCATACCCATGGTAAGGGTAAGGTCCCGGGTTCGACCCCCGGCCTCGGCTTGTTACTAAAATGCTACGATTCATTAGAGCGTAAAACTTCTACCAAATAATCTTTCAAGGTATTGAACACTAAATAACTCACAATTAAAACTTCAAGTAATTAGTTTAAACTTTCTTATATATGAAAGAATTTTGTAAGAACTTAATCATAAAATCTCATGATTAATTTAATTATTTTTATGAAGAGTAAAGAGTTTTATAAAAGATTTACTTTGGAACTTTCATTAACCAATGGTTTAGGTCCAGTTCGTTTTAAAAAGTTGTTGGAAAAGTTTCAGACGATAGAGAATCTATATAAAAACAGAAAAGTAATCAAAAACATAGACTATAAGTCTAAAATAGATAACTTAATTAACTTGGATAAAATAGATGTTAACTCGTATATATGCCTTTGGGAAGAGGAATACGCTTATAATCTAAAACAAATCCCTGATCCTCCAATTGTACTCTTTTACAGGGGTGTTAAAAATTTACTCAGTAATAAATTTAATATTTCTATTGTTGGAAGTAGAAGAATGAGTTCGTATGGAAATAAAGTGGTTCATAATTTGGTACGAAGTTTAAAAGGTTCAAGTTTTAGTGTTGTGAGTGGAATGGCTAATGGTATTGATTCTTCTGCACATAGAGCATCTTTAGAAAATAATATTCCTACTATAGCAATATTAGCTTCTTCTGTAGATAATCCAACACCTTATAATAATACAAATCTATATGATGAAATTTTAGCAAATGGAGGCTTAATTCTATCTGAAACATTTCCCGGAGTTGGAATTAATGAAGGATTTTTCCCAAGAAGAAATAGAATAATAGCAGGAATATCACTAGGAACTATTATTGTAGAAGCTGGAGAAAAAAGTGGAGCTTTAATTACAGCTAGAATGGCACAATCATATAGTAAAGATGTATTTGCCGTACCTTCTAGTATAGATAATTTTTACAGCTACGGTTCGAATGCTTTAATTAAAGACAATAAGGCAAAGCTCATTCAAAACATCGATGATGTTTTGAATGAGCTTTCCATACACTTTGACATCGAAGATTATAATTATACAAGAGCTCTTAGTGAGTTTGAAAATGAGATTTATAATACACTAGAGTCTGAGCCAAGATTGCCAGAAGATATAGCTGATTGCTTAAAAAAGGATATTTCAGTTATAATTTCAAGTTGTAGTATTATGGAATTGAATGGTTTTATTTTTAAAAATGAACGAGGACAATATTGTGTGAGTTAAGATTTTTATCTCAAATCTTAGTCTTCTAGTAATATAAATCATTTTTCTGTTAATATAGATAATTGTAACTTTTTAATAATAATTAATGAATTTAGTTGTTGTGGAGTCGCCTTCAAAGGCAAAAACAATCAATAAATATTTAGGGAAAGGCTTTATTGTTAAAGCTTCGAAAGGACATGTGATCGATCTTCCTAAGTCAAAGATAGGAATAGATATAGAGCATAATTTTGAGCCACAGTATGAAGTTACTAATAAAGACTCTTTAAATGAGCTTAAGAGGCTCTTTAAAGGTGCAAGTAAGTTAATTCTTGCGGTAGACTTGGATCGAGAGGGAGAAGCCATTGGATGGCATATTGCGCGAGAATTGAAGGTTATAGATAAAAATGGAAAGCATAAAGGATCAAAGCCGGTAGAAAGAATAGTTTTTCACGAGATTAGTAAGGATGCAATTCAAGAAGCTTTGAAGAATCCCAGAGGGATAGATTTGAACTTAGTTAATTCACAACAGGCAAGAAGGTTATTAGATAGACTTGTTGGATATAAACTTTCACCTTTATTATGGAAGAAAATTTCTTTTGGCCTTTCAGCAGGAAGAGTACAATCTGTTGCTTTAAGATTAGTTGTTGAAAGAGAAGAAGAAAGAGAAAAGTTTAAAAGCGAAGAGTATTGGACAGTTGAGTCTTTAGTTAAATTAAAGAAAGATAACAAAAAGGTAAAATTAAATTATATCGATGAAACTTTTGATAAAGAAGAGTTGAAGAAAGTTGATTTAAAAGATTTAATCAAATTCGAACTTTCTAAAGTTGAGAATAAGAAGCCTGATTTAAAAGATAAAAAAGATGTAGAAAAAATCTTAGAAAATGTAAAAGATCAGGAATGGATTATAGATAGTGTAGAAAAGTCCAGATCAAAAAGATATCCAAAACCTCCATTTATTACAAGTACGCTGCAGCAAATGGCTGTTAATTGGTTAGGATTTGGTGCAAAAAGAACTATGAGAGCGGCTCAAAAGCTATATGAGGCTGGATTAATAACCTATATGAGAACGGATTCTGTCATAATGTCAAATGCTGCTGTAAATCAAGGAAGAAAGTTTGTAGAGAACAATTTTGGGAAGGAATATATACCTCAGAATGTTGTTCATTATAAATCGAGTAATAAGTCTGCGCAGGAAGCACATGAATCTATTAGGCCAGTTGATTTTACAAAAAACTCAACGGATTTAAAATTAGATGGAGATCAAAAAAGAATTTACGACTTAATATGGAAAAGAGCATTGGCATCTTTGATGACTCCAGCAGAGATAGATATTGTTAATGTTATTGTAAAGTTACATAAATATGAATTCAAAGCAGTTGGTAGTAGAACACTTTTCCCGGGGTACTTAAAAATTTATCCAGAAAAAGTAAGTGAGAACATTCTACCGGAACTTGAGAAGGGCGGGAAACTTTATCCTGAATCTATTTCAGGTTTCCAACACTTTACACAACCTCCGGCCAGATATTCAGAAGCTACTTTAATAAAGAAACTTGAAGAGCTGGGAATAGGTAGACCTTCAACTTATGCTTCAATAATCTCTACAATTATCGATAGAAAGTATGTCATAAATGAAGCTAAGTACTTAATTCCAACTGATGTAGGAAGAGTAGTTAATAAGCTATTAGTCAAATATTTTGATAATATTGTTGATTATGGTTTCACTGCAGAGATGGAAAGAGAGTTAGATGATATAGCTGAAGGAAAATTGGATTGGAAAAAAATGCTTAAAGATTTTTATTTCCCATTTGAAAAGGAAGTTATAACCCAAGATAAAAAAATCCCACGATCTGAATTTACTGAACTTGGTAAAAGCGATCAGAAGTGCCCAATCTGTGGGAAAGAGATGGTTATAAAATTAGGTAGATATGGAAAGTTCTTGAGTTGTGTAGATTATCCAAAATGTAAAGGTATGCTTTCATTAGATGGAAAGAGCCAGGAAGATTTAGAATCTGAGAAAGATTCTAAAGAATTCAAAGAGATGTATTTAGAAGCGCCCAAAACGGAAGATGGAAGAGAGTATCTACTAAAAGTAGGCAAATTCGGAAAGTTTTGGGCGCACCCTGATTATCCAAAAGTTAAGGATGCAAAACCACTAGAAATGAAAAAAGCTGCTTTAATAAAAGTTTATGGTGCTATACCAAAGACTAAAGATGGTAAAGATTATGTCCTAAGGCATGGAAAGTTTGGAGAATTCTGGGCACATCCTGATTACCCAAAGGTAAAAGATATTATAAGAATTAAGAAAAAACCTGTAAAAAAAGAACAGGATGTTACGTAATTTCCTTGTCAAAACTTTTTGACAATATTCCCTCAAATCAGTATTCTTTTTCACTTTATTAAAATAAGAATTTAGAATATGGGTAAGTTAGCTAACTTACATTAAATTTATAAAGGTGAATATTTCAAAGTGTACATTTCTGTTATTTCAACTAGAAGGGGATTATACCTAAATAATAATATAACATTAGGGTAAAGGAAAATTGATTCACTCAGAAATAAAAATAAAATTGAAAAAATATTAGTTATAAATTACAATAAAATCTGCTATAATTATCTCTAAATTCAGCACTCGGGAAATTATCCTTGTCTTGAAAAATCAAGATCTTCCCGGGGAAGTATTTTATTTTAATAAAGGAGAAAAAATATGGAAGATAAGAAAGAAACTTCAGTTGCAGAAGAAGTAAAAGATACTGCAGAAACTAAAACTAGAGTTAAAGTTTCACTACCCACAATAAAAGATCTTTTGAAAGCTGGTGTTCAATTTGGACATGAGACAAAAAGATGGAATCCAAAGATGAGAAAATATATCTTTGGTGCAAAAAATAATATTCATATTATCGATGTTGAACAAACTGAAATAGCTTTAAAAAAAGCAGTTGAATTCCTTCAAGATAGTTCATCAAAAGGTAATGTATTATTTATTGGAACAAAAAATCAAGCCACTGATATTGTTAAAAGCGAAGCTATTAGAGCAGGAGCATTCTTTATTGATTCAAGATGGGCAGGAGGTTTATTAACTAATTTCCCAATAGTAAAAAAGAGCTTAAGTAAATTAAATTCTTTAGAAAAACAACTAGAGGAAGGTGTTGAAGGGAGAACAAAGTATGAGGTTTCAAGAATGAAGAAAGAATGGGAGAGATTAAGTAGATTATATTCAGGAATTAAAACTTTAACAAATAAACCTGTAGCAGCTGTGATTTTAGATATAAACTTTGAAAAAGCAGCAGTAAAAGAGTGCAGAAAAGTCCACATTCCTATTGTTGCAATCGTAGATTCAAATGTTGATCCAGATTTGGTAGATTATCCAATTCCTGGGAATGATGATGCAATTAATTCGATTTCATTAATAGTAAAAACATTAGCAGATGCAGTTTTAGCTGGGAATGCAGGAAAAGGTGTTAAACATGATCTTAAAGACTATTCTAAAATTGAAGTAAAAATCGTAAAAAGTGATGAGAATATTGAAGAGGTAGAACCAAGAGAAGTAATTGAGGGAGAAGCTCCAGAAATGTCTCCTGATACAAGTAAAAATACAGAGTCTAAACCTGCAAGATCCAGAAAGAAAGTTAAAGGTATTTTAGAAAAAGTTAAAGAAGAAGCTCAGGAAAAAGGTAAAAAACCAAAGAGAGCTTCAAAGAAATAATATTTATTATTTACTTAAATATGATAACAATTGATCAAATCAAAGAACTTAGAGCAATGACCGGAGCAGGAGTAAATGCAGTAAGAGAAGCACTTGAGTCATCTAACGGTAACGTTGATGATGCTGTCAAGTACTTAAGAGAAAAGGGAATCGCCAAAGGAGAGAAGAGAAAAGATAAAGTTGCTAGCAATGGACTTTTAGGGACATACATTCACGGGAACAACAGACTTGTTGTTGTTGTTTCAGTAGCTTGTGAGACTGATTTTGCTTCAAATGGAGAAGATATGAAAAAATTTGCGCAGGATTTGGCATTACATGTTGCAGCTGTTAATCCTAAGTATGTTAGTATTGAGGCAATTGACAAGGATGCATTAGCCACAGAAGTTGAGTTAGCAGAAAAAGGAATTGAAAATAAACCTGAAGAATTAAGAAGAACTATTGTTGATGGGAAATTACAAAAGTTTTATAAAGAAACGGTTTTATTAAAACAACCTTTATTTACTGACGATTCCAAAACAGTTGAGGATTACTTGAATGAGATGGTTGCAAAGATAGGTGAAAAAATTCAGATCACAGGATTTTATAGAATTCAAATTGCTGGAGAAACAGTAATTTCTTCAATAGAATAAGTTATTATGAAGTTCGGCTGAATATCTTGAATATTCAGCCGAACTTCTATACAATCCTTATAAAGTCCGCTTCTATTTAATTATTATAAATTTTTCTATGTTGTTTGATGAAGCTTCGTTAAGAAATGATCTGGAGAAAGTTGTAAATTCACTTAAAGAAGATATGAAGGACATTAGAACAGGTAGACCTTCAATAGATTTTTTTGATAAGGTCATGGTTGATTACTATGGAACTAAAACTCAGCTTACATATATGGCGCAAATAGCGTTTGACAGTGCAATGAGCATGACAATAAGAATACATGATAAAAACGCCTCTAATGAGGTTAAAAAAGCTTTAGATGAGGCAAACATAGGTGCTTCAATAAATGAAGCCGAGAAAGGGATTTTTAAGCTGAATTTTCAGCCATTAACAGAAGAGGACAGGGTGCAGAAAGTAAAAGATTTAGGAAAACTTCTTGAGGAGAAAAAAATAAGAGCGAGGCAAGTTAGACAAGAATATATGGAAGGTGTTAAAAATCTAGAGAAAGTTTCTGAAGATGATCAAAAGAGAAGTGAAGAAGCTATTCAAAAAATAATCGATGAATATATTGATAAACTTGATCAGGCATCTTCGGAAAAACAGAGCGAGCTTATGATTATTTAATTTCTAATTAATAATGAATCTTCTTTTAACGATATTTTTCTTAATTGTAATAATTAGTGTTGTTGTTTTTGTTCATGAGCTTGGACATTTTCTTACTGCCAAGTTCTTTAAAATGACAGTAAATGAATTTTCAATTGGCTTCGGGAAAAAGTTATTCACAAAATATTATAAAGGTACATCATATTCATTTAGGTTAATTCCATTAGGTGGCTTTGTTGAACTTGAAGGGGAACATAGCTCTCAAGATCCAAATAGTTTTAGAAATAGACCTTTTTATCAAAAAACATTGGTTTTAGTTGCCGGTGTAACGATGAATGTGATTTTGGCTGTAATATTATTAACAATTTTTTTAGCTACTAATAATTATAATTTTCTTGCTCCTAAAATAATTGATTATAGTTTTAATAATACAATTTCACAGGAATCATATTCTCCAATAAGTGTAGCTAGTGTTTTAAAAGGTGGAAGATCTGAAGGAATTTTAAATTCTGGTGAAATAATAGTTGCAATCAATAACAATGCTTTTACAAGTTTTGATAATTTCTCCGAGTTATTAAAGGAAAACCAAGACAAGGAGGTTACCTTTACTTTGATAAATCCTGATACAAATGATACGTATTCCAAAAGCTTAAGATTGGGTTCTCAAAATAAGGATGGGGCGATTCTAGATGTTCAGCTTACTCCGACTAATTCACAAATATACCTTATTAAGTATAATAAAAATATTACTGCAGGAGTTTCAATGACATATGATGTATTTGTTTATCAGGTTAAGGCGATTGGTTTCCTAATCGGTAATAGTTTTAAAACAGGTGATTATAATGAGCTTTCACAAACAGTAGGAGGAATACCGCAAGTTACAGATCAGATAGGACTGGCTGTAGAAGCGAATGCGTTTAATTATCTTTTATCTTTAAGCGGTTTGGTTAGTATATCACTAGCTTTTTTCAATATTCTTCCTTTCCCAGCATTAGATGGAGGACAAATAGTTGTAGCATTTCTTGAAAAAGTAAGAAGGAAAAAGTTCTCGGATGCGGTATTAAATAGAGTAAACTTGGCTGGATTTGCATTATTAATAATTTTTGCTTTATTAATAAATTTGAAAGATGTTATACAGCTTGGGTGGGTTGGGGATTTTTTAAATGGAATAAAAAGTGTTTTAGGTAAATGATTTTTATGCTAAAATTACAACCACTAATTAAATTTAATCATTTCTGAGGAGGTAATATTTAAATATGTCAGTAATCGTTCACGATGATATGCCGATTGACTTAGCTTTAAGACTTTTGTGGAGAGAAGCGACAAGAGAAGGTGTTATAGAAAAGCTCGAAGAGAAGAGATACTATGTACCAAAAACTGCAAAAGTTCACGATGCCAAAAAGGTTTTC
Source organism: uncultured bacterium (assembly GCA_963700155.1). GTDB lineage: Bacteria > Patescibacteriota > Dojkabacteria > J137 > J137. The sequence goes on from OY969472.1 coordinate 713,753, forward strand.
GCAAAAACTAAAAGAAGAAGAAGATCTGCAGCTAGAAAGAAAAAAGCATCATAAAATAAAATTTAAAAGGAGGGTTGGACTTAAGCCCAACCCTCCTTTTTTATGCTTATTTTTTATCTTAATGTAAAAAATATCTGTTGTATAATTGTTGAAGTTCATAGTATCTTGTTTCCTATAAATAAATTTATTTGTATCAGATGTCTGAAGTCTTATATAGAAAATATCGCTCAAAAAACTTTAAAGAAATATTTGGTCAGGAACATATTGTTTCGATTTTGACTGAATCAGTTTTAACTTCAAATGTTTCTCATGGTTATTTATTTTGTGGACCTAGGGGTACAGGAAAGACTTCATTAGCAAGACTTTTAGCTAAAGCAGTAAACTGTGAGAAATTTGGTGAATTGAAAGATGTTTGTAATGAATGTACTTACTGCAATATGATAAATAATGGAGAAACAATGGATATTATAGAGATGGATGCTGCATCTAACAGGGGAATAGAAGAAATCAGAAGCATGAGGGACACTGTAAATTATATGCCTACCTCTTTAAAAAAGAAGGTTTATATTATTGATGAAGCCCATATGCTTACAAAAGAAGCTTTTAATGCATTATTAAAAACTTTAGAAGAACCTCCTGAGCATGTAATTTTTATTTTAGCAACGACTGAGCCACACAAATTACCAATCACTGTACTTTCAAGAGTCCAAAGATATGATTTAAATCTTGCATCTGAAAAAGACTTAACTGAGAAGATAAAGTCAATTATTTCGCAGGAGAACAGAGAGATTGATAATAAATCATTAGAAATAATTTATAATAAATCAGGTGGGAGTTTTAGAGACGCAGAGAGTATTCTAGGTAAGGTTTTATCTTCAACTTCAAACAAAAAAATAACTGAGAAAGATCTTTATAATTCATTAGGTATATTGGAAGAGAATTTAGTAGATGGGTTTATCAAGGTTCTAAAGGATAAAGATGTCGATAATGCAATACTAAAACTTAGAGAACTATTCTCAAAAACCGGTTCTGTTAATAATATTATTGATCAGTCACTTGAGCAACTTAGAATGAAGATGCTAAAAAAAGATAAGGTTGACAGAGATATCTTTAACTTAGCTAACTTTTTTATTAACTTGAAAAGAGACCTTAAAGAATTTAACGATAAAATGACTTTAATGGAAGTTGAGCTTATTAATTTTTGTTCTTCAAATTTAAACCAATCTCCTAAAGTTCAATTGAGTACTCAGAAAGATATAGCAGAAGATAAAAAAAAAGCACAAAATAGCTCGGTTATAAAGGCAGAAGGAGGAGATATTGAAAATTTTATTAATTATATTTCAACAAATTCTAAAGAAACTTTTCCTAGATTAAATTCACTTTTAGAAAGTTGTAAGATATCTGTTAAAGACAATGTTTTGTTTATACAGAATCATCATAAGATAAATTTAATATATTTGGAAAGAACTGACGTAAAAGATTATTTAACACAAGCTTCTACTAAATTTTTTAAGGCCGATGTGATAAAATTTTCAGTTAGGAAAGAGTCTAAAAAAGATAAAGAGGCCAAGGTGGATAATCTGAAAGAAGAAAATATTGAAATGAAAGCTGAGGAAATTGTAAATAAAGAGCCTGAAAAGAAAGTAAAAAAGGAACAATTAGATAACAGTAGCCTTGTTGAGGATATTTTATAAAATTATTTATTATTATTTTTGTATGGGAGTTTTTGATATGGCGAAAATGGCTTCAAAAGCAATGAAAGCCAGAGGTATGATGAAAAAAATCGAAGCTGCAGGCCAGTCTGGAGTTGTTTCATTAGTTATGAATGGTCTTTATAGTATTGATGATATGGAAGTAGATACTGATGCGTTGATTGAAAAGGTTGGGAATAAATCAGTTGAAGATGCTATCAAAGAGAGTGCAAATATTATTAAAAGAGATACGAAAGACGCTGTTGAAGATGCTAAAAAACAGTTAGAAAAAGAAATGGCAAATGCTACAAGTCTCGATGATTTGAAGGATATGTTAGGTTAATTTATGGCTTTACCAAAAGAGATTCAAAATCTAAGTGATTTGTTTTCAAGACTTCCAAATATAGGGCCTAAACTTTCAAGTCGATTGGCTCTTTTTCTTGCTGTTCCTGGAAAAGATTTGGCAATGAAATTAAGTCAGTCATTAGATGATATTGTTGTTAAAATTAAAACCTGTTCTAATTGTGGAAATGTTACAACTGAAGAGGTTTGTGAAATATGCTCAGACAAATTAAGAGATCCTAAAACGATGCTTATTGTTGAAGATCCTTTGGATTTGGTAAATATAGAAGCAACAGGAGAATTTCAAGGACTTTATCATGTTCTTAATGGAGTTATTTCACCTATAAATGGGATCGGCCCAGATGATTTAAATATAGCTAAGTTAGTTGAACGAATAAAAGATCTCAATTGTGAAGAAGTAATTTTTGCTCTAAATCCAAATATTGAAGGTGATGCTACAAGTATGTTTATTAAAGAAGAAATTGAGAAAGTAAATCCTTCTATTAAGTTTACCAGATTGGCAAAGGGTATTCCAGCTGGGGGAGATATTGAATTTGTTTCAAATCAAACGATTATTGATTCAATGAAGAGTAGAACTTCTTTTTAATTACCAGCTAGTTAATTTATTGATTTTATTGTTTTAATTTACTATTACTTATTGTATAATTCCATGTTAATTTTAGATTATTAAATATTGCAAATATGGATTATGAATTGATGCTGTTGTTAAGACCTTTGACTAATGAAGATATAAAGGAGAAAGTTTTTCCCAAGATTGAAAAAATAGTTAGCAATCTTAAAGGTAAGATTGAAATAAAAGATTCAATTGGAAAACGAATGCTTGCATACGATATTGATGGATTCAAAGAGGGGTTCTATTTGGTTTGTAATTTGAATATTCCAAGAGAGAATATTGAAAAGTTAGAAAAATCATTCAAGTTAATGAATAACGAATTAATTAGATTCTTAATGTTAGATACTAAAAAACTCTAAATTTAACTAGTTTATTAATTTAAGGATATGTCAAAATCAAGATCACTAAATAAAGTAATGTTGATTGGTAACTTAACAAGAAATCCTGTATTAAGAGAAACTGCAGGTGGAGTTATGGTTTGTACTTTTGGTTTAGCAACAAATACAAGCTGGAAAGATAAGAGTGGCGAATTTAGGGAAAAAGCTGAGTATCATAACTTAATAGCATTTAATAAGTTAGGAGAGATTTGTGCTCAGGTTTTAGCTGTTGGAATGCTTGTATATGTAGAAGGTGAGATAAGAAATAGGGTAACAGAAGGAGATGATGGTAAGAAATATTATAAAACAGAGATCAAATTAAATGATATGTTTGTAATGGATAGTAAAGGTAAAAGAGGAGTAGGTATTGAAGCTGCAATGGAAGGAAATAATTTTAGAGATGAGAAAGGAACTCCAGATGAAAAAGAACATAATGATTCGACAGAAGATGAGTTAAAGAGTGAAGATTTATTTTAATTAAATAGTTTAAATAATATTATATGGCAATGTTTTCAAAGAAAAAAAAGAAATTAAGGACACAACCACAAATAAATTTAAAGTGTCCTTTTAATAATGATCCAACAAGGATTGATTATAAAGATATTCAAACTTTAAAAAAGTATATAACAACAAGAGGCAGAATTCTTCCAACTTCTAAAACCGGTGTTTCTGCAAAATGTCAGAGAAAATTAGCTTTGTCAATAAAGAGAGCTAGATATATGGCGCTTTTGCCATTTACACAATATGTCTAAAGTATTAAACTTGTAAGATTGTAATCTTATAACTTAAGATTCATTTTTATTGCAGTTTTACTGTATGAATAATAATCAGAAAATAGATAGGAATGCTATTCCTTTCATAATATTAATAGTATTGATTCTTGGAATTCTTCTAGGCTATCTGGCTACCTCAATAATAAATGGGGCAAAAGCGCTGAATAGTACCTCTGATACAACATTATCTACTGATTCTTTTTATGATCAGAAATATTTAGCTAACATATACAACATTTTGAATCAGTCTTATTTAGGGACTATCCCGGATAATACAAAAGTTACAGAAGGGCTTGTTAAGGGATTAATTAGCAGTTTAGATGATCAATACACTGTATATCTTACCCCAGAAGAAGCTGCAGAATATAATAAATCTAAAGATCCTGATTTTGAAGGGATTGGAGTTTCATTAAAATATGACGGAAGCAATACTGAAGTTGAGACTGTTTTAGATGATAATCCAGCACAAAAAGCAGGTTTAAAAGTTGGAGATGTTATTGCTGAAGTTGATGGAGTAAGTGTTCTAGGTGATTATCCAACACTAGTAGCTGGAAAAATAAGAGGAGAAAAAGATACTACAGTAAGTATAAAATTATATAGAAAAGAAAGTAATGGTGAGAATAAGCTAATTCAATTCAATATAAAAAGAGACACAATAAATATTGATAATATTAATTATGAAGATTTAGGAAACGGTATTTTCAAAATTAATATAAAGCAGTTTACTGATAGATCAGCAGAAGCATTTAATGTCAGTTGGGATAAGGTTGTTAAAGAAGTTATTGCAAAAAATCCTTCTCCAAAAGGAATAATAGTTGATTTAAGGAATAATCCTGGAGGATATGTTTATAGCTTAAGATTTGTACTTGAAGATTTCTTTAAGAACGGAGTCACTTTGATGTCGGAAGAGAAGAAAAATACTGATACTACAGTTTATAAAGATGAAAGGATTGGTAGATTTGAAGATACTCCAATTGTGGTTTTAGTAAATGAAGGAAGTGCTTCTGCTTCAGAGATATTTGCTTCTGCAGTTCAGGATAATAAAAGAGGTGAAATTGTTGGTGAAAAAACAGTTGGAAAAGGAGTTGAACAAACATTAGTTAATCTAGATGATAATTCACTTCTGATAATGGTTTTCCAGAAATGGCTGAGACCTAATGGTAATCAAATAAATAAAGATAATCCGATAACACCTGACTATATTGTTGATTATACTGATTCTGATGTAAAGAAGGGAGTGGATCCTCAGTTGAATAAAGCTTTAGAACTGCTTAAATAATTATTCTTTCCTAAGCTCTAAAGATACTTCGTTAATAATTTCGTCTAAATTACCATCCATTACTTCTGCAATGTTAAACCAACTTTTATTAATTCGATGATCTGTAATTCTTCCTTGCGGAAAATTATAAGTTCTAATTTTAGATGATCTGTCACCTCCTTTTATAGATTCTTCACGAAGATTTTGTACATTGCTTGAATTTTTTTCATCTTCAATCTGTTGCAGCTTACTTGCTAGAATGCTTAAAGCAACTTCTTTATTTTTGATTTGTGACTTTGTATTTTGACATGCAACTGTAATACCCGTTGGAAGATGAGTAACTCTTACAGCTGAATCAGTTGTATTTACTGATTGACCTCCAGGTCCACTTGAGCGGTAAACATCAATTCTAATATCATCTGGATTAATTTTAAAATCAGCTTTTTCTACCTTAGGCATGACAACGAGTGAAGCTGTAGATGTGTGAATTCTGCCGGAAGCTTCTGTACTTGGAACTCGTTGAACTCTGTGAACCCCACTCTCAAATCTAAAGACGCTGTAAGCTTCCGGCTCGTCAACAAGCATTACAACTTCGTTAATTCCACCTTCAGCATTATAGTCAATAGAATAAATTTCAGTTTTGTAACCCTTCAAGACACAGTACTTAGAATATGCCCTAAAAAGCTCCTCAGCGAACAGTGAAGCCTCAATTCCGCCAACTCCGGGTCTGAACTCTAAAATTGCTTTTTTATTATCATTAGGCAGAATTTTTTTAGTTAAAAATTCTGCCTCTTTAATATCTTTTAATATTTGTGATTCAAGTGTGTTAATTTCTTCTTCAGCAAGTTCTTTCATATCTTCATTTTGAAGTAGTTTTTTTGTAGAATTTAATTCCTCTAGATTTTTGGATAGAGCAGTAATGATCTCTTTCAATTTCAAAGCTTTGTTATATTCTTTTAATTTTTGGATATATTCATCACTCTGGTAACCTTTGTTAGAAGATATCTTTTCTGATTCTTTTAAAAGTGAAGATACTTGTGATTCTAAATCTTGTAGATTAAATCTGCCTAAAATTTCGACAGCTAACGAAGAAATATCAGTAATGTTCATATGATTACTTTACCTGGCTAAGCATATCCTTTAGAGTTAGAGGTTTGTTTTGACTAGCAGCCTTAAGTTTTCTAGCTTCTCGTTTTTCTTTTTTATTCTTTATTACTTTAGTATTAGTTTCTGCAGCAGTTCTTTTCTTATTGAATTTGTCTACTAAGTTATCAGTATCAACTAAAGTTTCTTTCCCTGTATAAAAAGGATGACAATTAGAGCAAAGTTCAACTCTGATACCATCTACTGTAGAGCCTAGAATATACTCTTTCTTGCAAGTACTGCAAACTATCACTGTTTTTTTGTATTCTGGGTGTATTCCTGTTTTCATAAATTTTATTAATTTAATTTCCTATTAATCGTGTTAGAATTATATCTGTTTCAAGCCAAATAGTAAAGAGCAAAGAAGTAGATATTTATTAATATCTAAGGGCTTTTTAACCAGAATTTTAATTATAATTTGTAATATTACATGAACATTAAGAAACTCTCAAAATCATCTATCTCAATAGAAAGTTCTTCAGAAGACGCAAAAATAGAATGCTTATTTTATAATGGAACAATTGTTTCAAAATTAAAATTGCCTTCAAGAGTAATAGAAATTAGTAAACCAGGGGATTATGAATACAATCATATAGGCTTCACAGGATTTGAAGTAACAAATGATGGATATAAAGGGATTATTAACTTGTGTAAAATTATTATGGAAGAGATTAAGATAGCAATAGTTTTTAGTGATTTTGAAATAAATAAAGATGTTGCTTCAGAATTAGTAAATATTGATATTTTAATAACTCCTTACTTTTCCGGAAATAGATTGAAAGAACATATCTCTGACATTGATCCAAAATCTTTGATATTATTAGAGAAATTTGAAAACTCAGTGGAATTTAATGTAGAAGATATTAAGAAAACTTTAGGGGTAGGGCAAGTTGTTGAAGCAACAAGTTATAAATTCAAAAGCAGTGACTTTCCTAGCTCTGATGAATATACTTTAACGAGTCATATTCTAAAATAACTAAATGATTTGCACTTACTTTTACTCGTACCTTTTTAAAATAATTAAAAATGGATAGAGTTCCGCCACACAATATAGAAGCAGAAAGAGCAGTAATTGGTTCAGTTCTGATTGATAATCAAGTTTTGAATAAAATCGCGGATATTCTTATACCCGAATGTTTTTATGATACAAGACATGCAATCTTATTTGAGAATATTTTAGAACTTTACAAAGAAAACAAGCCTGTTGATGTTCTTACTTTAACTTCAATCTTAAAAAAGCAAAATAAACTTAAGCAAACTGGAGGTTCAGCTTATCTTTCTGACATTATTTCTTCAGTTCCAACTTCAGCAAATGTTGAAGCTTACGCAAATATAGTAAAAGAATCATTTATTAGAAGAAAATTAATTTCATTTGGAGCTTTAGTAGATGAAACTGGTAGAAAAGAAGATGTTAAATTAGATGAAATTTTAAATGATGTTGAAAAAGAATTATTTTCTCTAACTGTAGACAATACGGCAAGAGATTTTTTTGATTCACAGACTCTTTTAGACTTGCAGATGCGAAGGGCTGATGAATTTGCAAAAAATCCTAATGCACTAAGAGGTTTAGCAACTGGTTTAAAATCTGTTGACGATATTTTGGGCGGGCTGCACAAATCTGATTTGATTATTCTTGCAGCCCGCCCAAGTGTTGGTAAAAGTGCTTTCGCGTTTGATGTTGCTAGAAATATTGCTGTGAATGAAAAAAAGTCTATAGCAATATTTTCGCTTGAAATGCCGGCGGTTCAGGTGATTGAAAGAATGCTTGCTCAGCAAATAGAAGTTGACCTATGGAATATTAGAATGGGGAAAATGTCAGACAGTGATTATAAAAAATATGCGGAAGGGGCCGGAAGACTTGCAGAATCAAAAATATTTGTTGATGACACTGCTGGTATTAATATTATGCAGTTAAGAAGTAAGACAAGAAAGTTGATGATAGAGCATGGTTTGGATTTAGTAATTGTTGACTATCTACAGCTTATGCAAGGAACTTCAAAAACAGATAATCGAGCGCAGGAAATTGGAGAAATTTCAAGATCACTTAAAATTTTAGCGAGAGAATTAGATATTCCGATAGTAGCTTTATCTCAGTTAAACAGAGCAGTTGAGAATAGAGATAATAAAATTCCACAACTTTCAGATTTAAGAGAATCGGGTTCAATAGAACAAGATGCTGATTTAGTTATGTTTCTAAGTAGAGAATTGATACTAGATGAAGGGGATAGTAATGCTATAAATGACCAAGTTATTAAAGTTGATCTTCATGTTGCAAAACATAGAAATGGACCTGTTGGGAAAGTTCATTTGAATTATATAGGGAAGCAGACAAAATTTAGAGATGCTGCGTAGTGAAAAATTTCTTTCTTTATAATATAATACTGCCAACCGCAAATTGTATATTCATAAGTCGGAGTGGTGGAATTGGTAGACACGCCAGACTCAAAATCTGGTGCCAGCAATGGTGTGTGGGTTCAAGTCCCACCTCCGATATTTATTGTTACTAATGTAGTAAAAGAATTGATTTTATTTTAAAATAGCATGAGTTAAAAATTTTATATGATAGATTTCTTAATCCAGCTTTTAGATTCTAATATTAACTTCCAATCTATTGGTATATTTTTACTTCTGTATTGTTTCTCAATTTGGATCTTACTTTGTTTTTGGGTTTTTGTTGATGCAAAAAAGAGATACGAGAAAACTTTAACAGGAATAATTTTCTTTTTTATAGTTCTAGTATTTAATTTTCCAGGTTTGATTTTTTATTTAATAATTAGACCTGAGGGGAAGGAAGATAATTTTTTCTACCTACAGGGAAATGATACTTTAACAGAAGCAGGAAGAATCCAAGAAGGTGTGAGTGTTCCTATTGTCAATTTCACAGATGAAAATGGGGAGGTAAATCTAACTTTCCAGCTTAAGTTTAATAAATCTGCTGAATCTGAAATGCAAGATAAAAATTTCCAGTTAGATATTGATTTACCAAAAGATAAAAGTATTGAAGTTATTCAACCGGTGGAACAGCCTATGGAAAAAGAAATAGTGCAAGTTATGGAAGAAAAGGTTGAACCTGAGAGAGTAGGATTTTTAAGTGTGTTATCTGGAACTTTTACTAAAATTAAAAATTTACCAAAAAGAAGATCTAATAAAGTAGAACGTGTAAAAGAGAATACAGAAAGAGAAGAGACTAATAATATTAAATCTGCTAAATCTTCAAAATCTGAAGAAAATACTTCCAAAAAACATAAAAAGAATAAGAGTAAAAAGAAAAGAAGATAATTCCAAAAATTAACTAGTTAAAGTTTTCTTTTGTATGTATTTTTAATTGTATTAAAATATAATGCAATTAATATGTAGAACAGGGTAAATGTAATATTTTAAAAAAAATATAGATGCGCAAAAGTACAAAAGTTAAAAGAAAACTAATTGATACTGATAAGTTAGAATTTCTTGTAGCAAAAACTAAAGTAGGGAATACACTCCTTAGATATTTTAGGAGTAGAAAAGCAAACAATAAAACTAAGTATAAATCGAATGGATTAAATATATTTGGACCGATAAGAAATTTTTTCTTTACAAGAAAAAATTTCTTCCAAAGAATAATACTAGCCGGAGTTATTGTTGGAATAATAGGAATTGGATTTGCATTTATCAGACAATATAATTCAATAAATTTTCAGCCATTTTTAACAGATACGCAAGATAATTCAACCCTTGGATATTTCGGTCCTGAATATAATGTTTTGTTAACAGGATTTAAAAAAGTCTCTAATAACAATTTTGCTCAGATGATACTGTTAGTTTCTTTAAATTCTCAAACAGGGAATATGAAAGTACTTTCAGTAAATCCGCTTTTTATTACAACTTCTCCCATCTCAGGGAAAAAGTATACCTTAAAAACTTTAATAAATAATACTGGAAGTACTGATAAGATGTATGCATATTCAGAACAAGTTGAAACATTTCTTGGAGTTAGAATTGATAGATACATAGCTTTCGATATAAATGATTTGGAAACTTTGCTTTCGAATTGGGACTTTTCTATGCAATCAATTGACAGTTTTAATTCAACTGTAGGATTTTATGAGAAAGGTGCAACTTTAAAAAAATTGGCTTTAGGTGATTATCTTTTTAATCAGGATTCACAAAATTCGTACGATATGCTGATTAATAGACAGCTTTCGTTTTTTACTCAATTTGTTGAAGATAATAGAAGCATAATTACCTATCTTAGAGCTTTCTGGTCAGCTGACAATTTAACAAAGATTTTTTACACGAATATGTCTAAAGAAGAGATGTCAGGATTTTTATCTGCCCTGATGAGTTCGAATCTTCCTGCAAAGACTGGATTAATTAATACTACTTTAGGAGCGAAATCTTCTACCGGATCGGAAGAAGGTTTCGCTCCTAATTATTTTGAGTTTGATGGAGCAATAAAAGACGTTATGCTGAATATTGATATTGTAAGAGAACAAGCAAACTTAGAAATTTATAACGCAAGCAAAACTTCTGGTCTTGCTTCAAAGATTAAAAGGATTTTTCAGGATATTGGAATTAATGTTATAAATACGAATAATTATCCTGAAAAATCCTCAGGAATAAAGCTTTATGTTCCAAATAAAGATCCTGAAAAGTTTCCTTCGACAATAAATGCAATCAGGTCTTATTTTAATGATAATATTGATATAATTATCGGCAATTATAAATATAACTATACTGGTGATTTAATTTTAGTCTTAGGAGAATAAAAATGTCTGGACACTCAAAGTGGAAAAATATACAACGAACAAAAGGAGCAAATGATCTTAAGAAAGCATCAGTTTTTACAAAAATTTCTAAAGATCTTGCTAATGCTGCCCAACTTGGAGGAGGATCTGACCCTAATAGTAATTTCTTATTAAGAGTTCCTCTTGAGAAAGCAAGAGCAGCTAATATGTCGAATGATAAAGTTGAGAATGCAATAAAAAGAGGACTAGGAGAACTTAAGGACGAAAAGATTCTGTATTCAAATACCTATGAAGCTTATGCCCCTGAAGGTACAGCTTTATTGATAGACTGCTCAACTGATAATCCTACAAGAACTATTGCTGAGCTTAAGAATATTATCTCAAAAAATAATGGGAAATTTTTGAATGAAGGTTCTGTCTCATGGAAATTTAAAGAAGTAGGAAGAATAGTTTTTGAGCCTATAAATCAGGAAAATATTGAAGAGGATTATATTATGAAGATTATTGATCAAGCGGCAGTTGAAGATATTGATATAATAGATGATGAAGATTCTAAGGTGGTTGTAATAGTAGTTAGGAAAGAAGATTTGAAAGCTGTAAATGATTTAGTGATAAGTCTTTTTGATGATTCAGTAAAAATTATTGAGACTGGAATTGTGAAAATCACAGATCAGTATAAAAATAAATGGAGTAGTGAATTAGAAGATTTTATTGATAAAATCGAAGAGCTACCTGAAGTAGATAATGTCTGGACAGATGCAGAAGAAGATTAGATTTTCAAAATAAATTTAAATGAAAAATGTTAGAGTAATGGGAATTGATGTTGGATTTGCTATTAATGGCTGGTCAATTGTAGATAAAGATCCTTCATTTAAAAATGGTATGAATCTTGTGGATTATGGTGCAATTCTTACTGAAGCTAAAACTCCAATAGAAGATAGATTAGCAAAAGTTTATGAAGAGTTAAATGATTTAATAATAAGGTATACTCCTGATATGATGTCTGTCGAAAACCTTTTCTTTTTTAAGAATCAAAAGACGGTAATTAATGTAGGTCAAGTTAGGGGTATAATTTTACTAGCAGGTAAATTAAATAATGTTGATATTCATAGTTATACTCCCTTACAAGTTAAAACTGCAGTAACAGGATATGGAAGAGCAGATAAATCTCAGATTCAGAAAATGGTAAAACTGATTTTTGGATTGAAAGAAATTCCAAAGCCTGATGATGCCGCAGATGCTATAGCTGCAGCAGTATGTGATATAAATAATATGAAAATATCTAATATGAATGAATTCAAAATATGATTTCATATATAAAAGGTGAGATTCAATATGTAGATGATAACTCAGTAAGTGTTCTAGCTAATTCAATTGGTTGGAGTATTCATGTATTTATTCCTGAACAGTATTCAATAGGTCAAATTATAGAATTTTACGTCTATACTCATTTCAGAGAGTCAGAAATTTCATTATGGGGTTTTAAGACATCTGAGGAGTTAAAGTGCTTTAAAATGCTTATCAGCGTTTCAGGGGTTGGTCCGAGAACAGGTCAGACACTTGTTGGAGATAAGGGGGTAGATCAAGTATGTTATGCTATTGTTAATAACGATACTAATACTTTAAAAGTTCCAGGGGTTGGGTTAAAGACAGCGCAAAGAATAATTATTGAGTTGAAGAATAAGGTTAAGAATATAAATTATAATGCGAATGGAGATTTGGGTCCTGATATAAATGAAGATAATTATTCAGATCTATATGATGCACTAACAACTTTAGGATACAAATATAATGATATAAAATCTTTTGTTTCTAAATTAGAAAAAGAAACTGAATTAACTACAGAAGAGCTTATAAAAATGTTCTTACGGAGCAATTAATATGACTAACAGAGTTACTGATCCAAATTTAAAAAACGAATCTGAGGAGAGTCTTGAGACTTCTTTAAGACCAATAAATTTCGAAGAGATTATCGGAAGAGAATCTGAGAAGAAGAGCATTCAAATTATGATTCATTCAGCCAGAAAAAGAAAGAAGGCTTTAGATCATATACTTTTTCATGGCCCTCCAGGTTTAGGTAAGACTAGTTTTGCATATGTTATAGCGAAAGAAATGAGGTCGCCTGTCCATATTACTAATGGATCGGTGATTGATAAGACAGGCGACCTTGCAGCAATTCTAACTTCTTTAGAAGAAAACTCAATATTATTTATTGATGAGATTCATAGATTAAAACATAATATTGAAGAAATCCTTTATCCAGCTATGGAAGATAATGCTTTAGATATAATTATAGGAAAAGGACCAAATGCAAAAACTTTAAGACTCGAACTTCCTCCATTTACAATCATTGGAGCCACAACAAAATTATCAATGCTTAGTGCACCTTTAAGAGATAGGTTTGGTATGACTTTTAGACTTGATTTTTATTCAGATGACGAATTATTCTTAATTGTGAAGCAAAAAGCTACTAAAATGGCTGTTCACATTGATGACAAAGCTGCATTTGAGATTGCAAGAAGATCTAGAATGACATCGAGAATCGCAATCCGAATCTTAAAACGAGTAAGAGATATGGCTGTAGTTAAAAATCAGGATCTTATTAATATTGATATAGTTATTGAAGCACTTGATCTTTTGGGTATTGATAATAATGGTCTTGATGATATTGATAGAAATATTATTAAAACCTTAATTGTAAATTTTGATAATAAACCTGTAGGCTTAAATACTTTATCAGCATCAATCTCAGAGGAAAAAGAAACTTTAGAAAGTATTTACGAACCTTTTTTATTAAAGAAAGGTTATATCAAGAGGACTCCAAAGGGTAGAGTGGTTACTACTAAGGCTCAACAGGAGTATGGAGATTTACTTTTTTTATAGTTTTTGAATTGATTTATAGTAAAATTGAAGATATGTTTCAGTTTTAGATTAAAAAGAGTAGAGTATTAAAAATAGTTAACTTAACTAATATGTATAAAAATTTAAGTACAAGAGGAAGAGCAATTTTAGTTTCAATTGTAGTTGGATTGCTAGTATTTGCAATTAGTAGTCCTATTGCATCAAATCTGTATGAACTATTGTTCCCTCCTAGTGAAGTAACTAACGTAAAAATTACCGAAAAAGATAGTGAGATTGATGTTGATTGGAGTAAGAACCCAGAAGGAGATGTAATCTCTTATAATTTAAGCCTTGGTAATGATGAAGTAAAGATAGATAAAGACACTACAACATATTCTTTCTATAAGTTGGATAATTCTCAGTCTTACCCATTTTCTATTACTGCAGAAGACGATTCTGGCAAGGTTTCAACACCATTCAGCATAAATGTTCAACCAACTGATAAAACAAATACTGAAACATATAACCAAAGTAATTTGGAATCAGACAATTCAAGAAATATAATAATAACTTCTCTAGTTATTGCATTCATAGTATTTATTTTAAACTTATGGGTTTTGTTTTTTAAAGTAAATAAAAGTACAATATTTACCGTAGGGCTATTCCCAAGTTTTTGTACGATGGCGTTCCTAATTTTTGCTTTAACTTTATCAGCTTCAATTAGTTCTTTTAGTAGTAGATTGATTTTTTCATTAGCTGTTTTTTTTGGATTTACATTAGGTATGTATTTAATTTTGCTAACTTCAAATATTCTAAATGGTTCTGTTCATAATGATATTCCTCTTTCTCAAGCCGGTAAGGCATCGCAATTTATCTTTGCATTAATCTCTACTTATCTAATACTAATTTATGCATTTGGCTCATATCAGGATTTTACAACAAGAATTATTATTTCTTTACCATTTGTTTATTACTTTAGTTATTCATCAATTTGGATGACAAAAAATGTATCATCAGAACAGGTATTTATAAGATCGTTTGTGATTACTATGATAATGGGCTTATCACTTTTAGTATTTTCAATATGGCCGATTGAGAGTGTTTATGCAATCTTAGCAGCTTCTGTTATTTTCTATATTCTTCTTAATGTTGCATTGGAAATAAGAAAACATTTGAATCGTACTATATGGATAGAGTATGGCATCCTTACAATACTAATTCTAATTTTACTCTTCACCAATGGTTCTTGGGGAATTAATGGGACGTTAATTTAATTAAATTTCGACAAACTCAAAATTTTCTTCGCAAATAGAGTAGTGACTTCAAGAGTAGAGAGACCTCATTCCATTATTGTCACTTTATTCCATAATAAAATTTATAAAAGTTTTTATTAAGAGAATTATTAGTAAAAATAAAAAACTCAATTTCTCTGAAATAATTTGTGAAAATCGATGGGGGAGAGAGTGAAACAATCTGATTCAGACTTTAAAGCTACTGAGTATAATGTACCTTATATTTAGTAACCTTATATTTAAAAGGACTGGAGGGCTATCCATGACTTCTTATAAATAGATTTATTAACACTCACTTAGTTATTAATATGATGTAACTTACCTATTTATTTATCGAAATTTCTGAATTTATGTTTTTTATTATTATTAATCTTAATTTCTATCTAATTACTAATAAAATCTTTAGAGATCAAAGGTAAATAAGGTCCTCTTTTACTTTTAACAATCCTCTACTTTGCTAAAAGCATTGTGTGGCAATGATTTCCAAGAAAATCGCGTTTAAATAAGCTAGAAGAATTTAGAGGTATAATGAGTCATCTTTTCAAATAAATATTTTGTACCAGACTCCATAGATAGCAATTTCAGGGATTTTTTGTTTTAAAATTATAATTAATTTAAGTTAACTTTCTGAAATTAATTAATTTAAAAACATTTAAACTTTAATAATGAATTTCAAGATTTAATATAAAAATTATTTATAAATAAAATTTAGTATTAATTACAAAAAATCCTAGAATCAAGATCAGAATTTGATAAGAATATTATTATATTTATAATATAAAAGGAGAAATATTTATTAGCTCTATAAATACCGATTAAAGTTTCACAATGATTAAGTGAATGTTTCACGATATAGAGAAAGATAATCGAGAATTCAATTGTTGATATTAGATTATTGCTGCTGCAGCAACTTTATCATCTCCTTTTAACCTCATCAAAGTTACTCCGGATGTCTGTCTATTTCTGGAAGGAAGAGTATCAGTTGGTATTCGGACAGCCTGCCCTTTCCCGCTTAGGATAAGCAAATCCTTGCCTGGATGATCTAAAATTCTTGCAATAACTAATTTCCCGGTTTTGTTATTAACCCTAGCGGCGAAGATACCTGACCCTCCTCTATTCTGAGTACCAAACTGTTTTAATTGAGTTATTTTTCCAAATCCATTTTCTGAAATAGTTAGCATATATTCTTCTTCGGTTCTTAGAACATCCATTGATATGACTTCATCACCTTCTTTTAGCCTAATTCCTCGAACTCCTTGAGAAGATCGTCCAGTTTCTCTTGTATCTTCTTCTTTAAATCTTATTGATTTAGCATTTTGAGTAACTAGAATAATTTCACTTTTACCAGTTGTTGGTCTTACCCAAATTAATTCATCATCACCAATTAATGTAATTGCAATTAATCCATTAGATCTTATGTTTTCATATTCAGAGATTGCTGTCTTTTTAACAGTTCCTAATTTTGTAGCCATGAATAAATATTCGTACTTTTTGCCTTTTGTTTCTTTCTTTTCCTCATCTTCTTGCTCAATATCTTCATCAAGTATATGTCCTTCAGCGCTTCTTGTTAGAACACTTGTAACCAGCTCATCGGGTGAAATATTTATTAAGTTAACTACAGGGATTCCTTTAGCGGTTCTGGCATATTCAGGAATTTCATAAACTTTCAGTGAATAAACCTTTCCTTTATTAGTAAAGAACATAATTTCATCATGAGTATTGCAGTCGAAGACGTGTCTCACAGAGTCATCTTCTTTGGTAGCCATGGTTTTTATGCCAGAACCGCCTCGTTTTTGCTGTTTGTAAGTATCGTATTTGATTCTCTTGATATAACCTTGAGTGCTAATGGTTACGAATGTCTTTTCATTTGCAATCAAATCTTCTTCAGAGAATTCATCAACATCTCCTTTAAATACTTTGGTTTTTCTTTCGTCACCATATTTATCTCTGAGTTCGACTACTTCATTCTTTACAATCTTTAAAACTTCATCAGGGCTATTCAAAATGAATAATATCTCTTTTATTCTTTCTTTTATTGCTTTATATTCATCTTCAATCTTCTGTCTTTCAAGAGCAGCAAGTCTTGCAAGTCTCATATCTAAGATAGCTTGTGCCTGAATTTCAGTTAGCTTGAATTTTTTCATTAATGCATTCTTTGCAGTTTCAACATCTTTTGAGCTCCTAATGGTATTGATAACTTCATCTAAATGATCTAAAGCTATCATCAAACCTTCTAAAATATGTTCACGTTGTCTTGCGGAAGCAAGTTCAACTTCATGTCTTCTTATTACAATTTCTTGTCTATGGATAATATAAAGTTCTAGTATCTGAGTTAAGTTTAGAAGTCTTGGTTCACCTTTTACTAAAGCTAATATATTTGCATTAAATGACTTTTGAAGTTCTGTATATTTATAAAGCTGATTTTGAACAGTCTTTGGTTTTGATTCTTTCTTTAATTCAATAACAATCCTTATTCCTTCTTTATTTGATTCATCTCTTAAATCTGAAATACCATCAATTTTTTTATCTTTATATAGTTGAGCAATTTTAGCTAACAATGTTGCTTTATTAACCTGATAAGGGAGTTCTGTAATAATGATTCTAAATCGTCCTATCTTTGACTCTTCAATCTTAGAAACAGCTCTCATTACTATTCCACCTCGTCCAGTTTCATAAACAGCCTGGATATTTTTCTTATTGAAAATTTGAGCACCTGTAGGAAAGTCTGGTCCATGAATTTCATTTAAGAGTACATCAATATCTACATCAGATTCAAATTGGTGAAATCTTTCTTTAGGAAGATTTTCAAGATCTTTATCTGTTTTTACATCATTTTCATAATTTATGTTTATATCTTTTAATGAATCTATATTCCATTTATTACCGTTCTCAATCATTTTTATAATTCCGTTACATACTTCTGTTAAGTTATGCGGTGGAATTTTAGTAGCCATACCGACTGCAATTCCTTCTGATCCATTTACTAGGAGGTTAGGAACAAGTCCTGGCAAAACTAATGGTTCAACTTCTGTACCATCATAATTAGGTCCATAATCAACTGTATTCTCTACTCCTTCTAAAAGTTTCGCACCGATTTTATCAAGTCTGGCTTCAATATACCTTGCAGCAGCAGCTGGATCACCGTCAATCGATCCGAAATTACCTTGTCCATCGACAAGAGTATATCTCATGGTAAAGTCCTGCCCTAGTCTGACCAATGCATCATTAATTGCCATATCTCCATGTGGATGGTATTTACCCATTGTTTCCCCGGAGATTCTAGCAACTTTTTTATAAGCGCTGCCGGGCATAATTCCCATCTTATACATTGCATAGAGTATTCTTCTTTGTACTGGCTTTAATCCATCCCTAACGTCCGGCAGCGCTCTTGCAACAATAACGCTCATGGCATAATTAATATAGCCGGTCTTCATTATTGAAGAAATATCTTCATTTATTAGATTAGGGTTTTGAGTTGATTCGATTGTAGTTTCTTTTACTTCATCTGCCATTTTATATTTTAAATTTATAAATAATTCGGACACATAATTCAGACATTAATTTTAAACATCAAGTTCTGCCTCGGAACTATATGTTTCAATAAATTTCTTTCTTGGAGGGACTTCTTCTCCCATTAAAATATCAAACATTTTACTAGCTTCTTCTGCATCTTCAATTATTACCTTTTTTAGTATTCTTGTATGGGGATCCATAGTCGTTTCCCAAAGCTGATCTGCATTCATCTCTCCTAAACCTTTAAATCTTTGAACATGGGGGTACTTTGCAGGTTTTCTTTCATCTAATAAAGCTTTAAGTTCTCCATCATTTTTAACCCAAACTGTATCGTTAGGAGAAAATACGACCTTATAAAGAGGTGGTTGAGATACATAGACATAGCCATTTTCTATAATCTTTCTCATGTGTCTAAAGAATAATGTAAGCATAAGTGTTCTTATATGATCTCCATCAACATCAGCATCTGACATTAAAACAATCTTATGATATCTAAGTTTTTCTATCATGAAAGTTTCACCAATTCCAGCTCCTAAAGCTTTAACAAGATCTCCCATTGCTGGATTAGATAGTACTTTATCTATTCTATATTTCTCCGAGTTGATTGGTTTCCCGAAGTAAGGAAAAATTGCTTGAATATTTCTATCTCTCCCCTGCTTTGCTGGTCCTGCAGCTGAATCCCCTTCGACAATAAATAGTTCACTTATTGTAGGATCTTTTGTAGAACAATCAGCTAGTTTTCCTGGAAGTCCTCCTCCTTCAAATATGCTCTTTCTTACTACAGCATCCCTAGCAGCTTTTGCAGCTGTTCTTGCTTTAAATGCAAGTAATACTCTAGTCATTATTGCTTTTGCATCTTGTGGATTTTCTGAGAGATAAGTTTTGAAATTATCTTCAAAAGCTTTTCTTACAGCTTGAGCAACTTCTGTATTATTTAATTTCCCTTTAGTTTGGCCTTCGAACTGAGGATCTTGCAGCTTTACAGAGATTGCAGCTGTCATTCCTTCTCTAACGTCATCTCCAGTTAATCTAATAAGCTTTTCTTTTTCATTTCCATTCTCTGAAATATAGCTATTTAAAGTCTTCGTTAGAGCTGTCCTAAAACCGGACAGGTGTGTTCCTCCATCAATATTTAAAACATTGTTTGCAAATGCATATTCAGTTGTTTGAATGTCATCCGTATATTGTAAAGCTACTTCGATATCAATATCATCAACATTGGACTTTAGATGAAAGATATTTTTATTAATATTTTTATGATGACTGTTAAGGTGTAAGACATAAGACTTCAATCCACCTTCAAAAAAGAAAGCAAAATATCTCTCACCGCCATCTCTTTTATCGATAAATTCAAATTTTATTCCTCCATTTAGATAGGCATGTTGTCTTAATCTGGTAAGAATAGTTTTATAGTTGAACTCAATAATTTTAAATATATTTGAGTCTGGTTTGAAAGTTACTTTTGTTCCAGTTTCATGAGCATTATTTTTACCCTCTACTTTTACATCATATTTAGGGTTACCTATTTCATATTCTTGAATATAAACTCCATCTTTTTTATAAACTTCAATTTTACACCACTCACTTAATGCATTTACAACTGAAAGTCCAACTCCATGGAGTCCAGAGCTTACTTTGTAAGCATTTTTATCGAATTTTCCACCGGCATGTAGGACCGTTGCAGCAAGTTGTAAAGCACTAACCTTCTCTGTTGGATGGATATCAACTGGAATTCCTCGACCATCATCTCTTATTGTTGCAGAACCATCCTGATTTAAAATTACACTAACTGTGTGGGCATAGCCAGCCAAAGCCTCGTCAATTGCATTATCTACAATTTCCCAGATCATATGATGAAGTCCAACTTCATCAGTTCCTCCTATATACATTGCTGGTCTTTTTCTGACTGCTTCTAAACCTTTTAAAACAGTGATGCTTGATGCGCTGTACTCGTTTTCATTACTCATACAATATCTCTCTAAAATAACATAATAATTTGAAAGCTATAGATTTTATCACTATAACTAATCTTAGACAACCCCTTAAAAGTGCCTATAGATAATTAAATTCGCCAACAAGATATAAAAAATCCAGACAAATTTCTCTGGCTAGATTCCTTTAGTAGCAACGAAATAGACAGAATATTCAGGATAATTTACATCAAGATGTAAGATTTAATTTACTGCTATTTTTTTTGCTTCTCTTTAAAATTTGCAACTTCGAAATCGATTTTATGTTTTATAGCAATCTCGAGTTCACCGATAACCGGCATACTATAGACAACAATAGCAGTTAGAAGAATTGCCATTAAACTGACTAGCACATCTTTAACTTCTGCATTCCTTCCATTCCCTGTTAAAGCTTGTGTATATTCTTCAAAAATAGCGAAAAGTGTTGAACTTAATATAGTTATAATTACAACAAGTGTTTCAATAATTAGTACAAATTCTGCATCTTCAATTTCTTCCTGTTTTGATCTCCATTTTGAAAGTCTCTCTACTGTAGATTTTAATGTGATAATTATTGATCTATATATTAATATAAAGAATATAGAATAAAGAACCATTCTGAATAGTACTTTAACTAATTCATCAGTAACCTGGTCTCCAGCATTTAAATAAGGAAGAGTTGCTAACCAATAGATTAATAAAGCAAATAAGAAAGTACTCCCCCACGCATATAATAAAAATGCAGCTCTTTTCATTTAGACTTCTTTAAAAATTAATAAATCGGACATTATTTTATATAAATTGCTAATAGATTAAGACTTAATTTTAAATTTACATTCCTTTTAATTCCTACATAGACACTCTTAATGATCTTGATATTAGATTCATAAGAATCAGATACCGGAACTACCTTAATGATTTCAAATACAATATTAGCAATCTCATCTCTATTATCATAATCTTTTAATAATTTTTCAACTATTTTTAATCTTTCAAGATAGTCAGCTTTATAAAATTTTTCAGCAATCTCTTTATAGGGGTTATTCTCTTCATCTCTGCTAGCATTATTTAAGTTGAAAATAAGACATCTTGATTTTATTGTCTCAAGGATTATTTCACTATTAATAGATATTAGTATAAATAAAGTGTTTTCGTTAGGTTCCTCTAGATTCTTTAATAAAGAGTTTTGAGCTTCCATTGTAAGATTCTCTGCACTTCGTATTACAACAAACTTAGTATCTTTATTTTTTAAATTAATCCATTGAGAAATTTCTTTAACCTGTGAGATATTTATACTATTTGATTTAATAGGAGCAATCTCATACATATTTATAGAGTTGAACCCTTTTATTCCAACATTACTCTCTAAGAAATTTTTTAACTCTTCAATTGTAAGATCTTTATTTGAATTTATTAATATTGATTGGAATTTCATTGATGTAATTATTTTAGCTAAGTTCTCTGTAACTTTTTTTATTATTAGTATATTATATCTTTAAGTCCGAATTTAAGTTTTAATTTGAGTAAATAAATTATGTCTTCTGATAACCAAAGTTCTAGGTTCTCTTCAAATGTGGTCACTAAGGATAATGATAACAAAGAGTACCTAAATAAACTAAAAGATTATATAAAAAACAAAGGTGGCAATACTTCAAGTATAGCTACTGATGCAAATAAGCAATCGCCTTCTATTAAAGGAAGCTCTAATTTAATTGATGCATTATTAACAAAAGGGCTCTTATCTCCTGATCAGTTTAATACAATTAAATTTGAAGCAATTAACACGAATAAAAGTATTGAAGATCTATTAAAAGAGAAAAATATTATTTCTCCAAGGGATATTGTAAAAACTTATGCTGAAATGCAGGGGATAAAATATGTGGATCTAACTAATATTGATGTAGACTTAGATACTTTAAATCTTTTACCAGCTAATGTAGCAAGTTCGAGCCAAGCTGTTGTCTTTGAAGCTACTCCCGAACTTGCTAAGGTTGCAATGAAAGATCCATTAGACTTACAAAAGGTAAAATATCTTCAATCAGTTATTGGTCGAAAAGTTGAAGCATATTATGCTTACCAGGAAGATATTCAAAATGTTATAGATAATAAATATGGTGCTCAACTTGGAACTGAAGTAAGCCAAGCTCTCGAAGAAGTTGGAGATAATGTTTTAGATTTAAGCTCAAGTTATCAAGAAAGTGAGATAGGGGCTAATATTGAGAGTGCACCTATAATCAAAATTGTAAATATGATTCTTGACTATGGGATTAAAAATAATGCCTCAGATATTCATATCGAGCCAAGAGAGAAAAGAATAATAGTTAGGTTTAGAATTAGAGGAATTTTATATGAGAAATTAACAATTCCACCTAAACTGCTCCCCTCTATAATTTCCAGAATTAAAATCTTATCGGGACTTAAGATTGATGAACATAGAATTCCTCAAGATGGAAGATTTCAGGTAAAAAGCGGAAAAAGAATTGTTGATTTAAGAGTTTCAATAATGCCTAGTATTTATGGGGAAAAGATTGTTATGAGACTTCTGGAAAAAACTAAAGGTATTATGTCTTTAGAAGAGATTGGCTTGAGAGGTACAGGATTAGCAAGACTTAAAATAGCTTTAAAAAAGACACAAGGAATCATTCTTGTTACTGGTCCAACTGGAAGTGGTAAAACTCAAACATTAGCTAGTTGTCAGACTCTACTTAATACTCCAGAGGTAAATATTTTAACTTTGGAAGATCCAGTTGAAATAAGAATTGATGGTGTTACTCAAGTACAAGTTAATCCTGATGTAGGACTTACTTTTGCCACAGGTCTCAGGTCTTTTTTAAGGCAAGACCCAGACATTATTATGGTTGGTGAAATTAGAGATTCTGAGACAGCAGGCTTAGCAGTTCAGGCTGCTTTAGTTGGAAGACTTGTTTTATCTACTATACATACAAACAGTGCTTCAGGAGCTTTTATAAGGTTAATGGACATGGGGGTTGAACCTTATCTACTTACATCAACTATTGATGTTCTAATTGGTCAAAGACTTGTAAGAGTCTTATGTGAATGTAAGCAGCCTTATAAAGCATCACCAGAAGTTGCTAAAGAAATTCATGAAGAGCTTGATAAGCTTGATGGATTTAAACTTTATAACGAAGATCATAAATTGAAACTTGATTTTAACAAAGAGACAAAAGATATTACTCTTTATAAAGCTGTAGGTTGTCCGAAATGTAACGGATCCGGCTACTCTACTCGAACCGGTATTTTTGAAGTTCTTAAGATGTCTGAAGCTATCTCTAGATTAGTTCTAAAAAAAGCTACAATAGATGAAATAACAAAACAAGCTATTGATGAAGGAATGCTAACAATGGTTCAGGATGGTTTTATTAAAGCTTTAGAAGGGATCACTACTCTTGAGGAAGTTTTGAGAGTCCGAAATGAGTAAATATAATTCATATTGTAATGTTCAAAAAATACATTTAAGATGATTTGTAAGATTAATTTAAGATTATTCTATGGCCTTTTTTTCTAAACAAAATACTCAACAAGGACAACCTGTTGGTGATACAAATGCACAAAGTGGTGTTATATCTTCGAGCACTCCTAATGCGGAAAATGTCCAAAACAAAGATAATCTAAATATTGAGAACAATAATTCTACCTTACAATTTAATACAAAGGCTAATGATACTTATAGCCAAAATTATAACGGGAAACTTAATTTGAACCAGCCTGTTAATTTGAATATTAATAACGAGGGGTTAAAAAGTGTAACTCCAAATATCCAAGAGTCTCAACTAGATCAACAATCACCGAATAACACACTTCAGAATTTACCTCCATTAGATATAAACCCAGCTATCCAAAATGCTGATAATGACTTAAGTTTTGCAAATTATTCTTTAGATCAAATTCTTAAAGAGGCGATAAATGCTAAAGCATCAGATGTACATTTTACAGTCGGATATAGAGCAATGATTAGAGTTGATGGTGAACTCAGGACGTTCAAGTCTTCTCTTTTAACCCCAGAAATAACTACAGAATTTGTGAAGCATGTTATAAGTTATAGAAAAGATTTAAAAATTGATGATATTCATGAAGCTGATCTAACCTATGCTCTTGATAATAGAAGATTTAGAGTAAATGTATTTAAAGAGATGGGGTCTTTTTCACTTGCTTTTAGGATTATTCCAGAAAAAATTGCAAGCCTTGATGATTTAAATCTTCCACCAATCTTAAAAGAGTTTACCAAATTCCCTAATGGATTGGTGTTAGTAACTGGACCAACAGGAAGTGGTAAATCAACAACTATAGCTTCAATAATTAATAATATTAACTTAACTCAAGCAAAGCATATAATTTCAGTTGAGGATCCTGTTGAATATGTATTCCCAAAAGCAGTTTCTTTAATTGACCAGAGAGAATTTGGTGTAGATTTTACTTCATGGACTACAGCTTTAAGATCTGTCTTAAGACAAGATCCTGATATTGTTATTGTTGGAGAGATGAGAGATTTAGATTCAATCGAAGCTGCGTTGCAAATAGCAGATACCGGACATTTGGTATTTGCTACTTTACATACCAATGGTGCAGCTCAAACAATCGATAGAATTATTGATATTTTTCCAGCAGCAAAACAAGATCAAATTAGAATTCAAGTTTCTTCCGTTCTACGAGCTGTAATTTCGCAGAAACTGGTTTCTTTACCAACCAAAGGAAGAACACCAGTTAGTGAAATATTAATAGCAAATGCTGCTGTAGGAAATGCGATTAGGGATAAGAAGGTATTCTTAATCGATAATATTATTCAGACAAGTAGTGAAGAAGGTATGATTTCATTAGAAAAATCTTTGGTCAGTCTTGTTCAAAAAGGTCAGATTTCAATCGACACAGCAAAGAGTTTAAGTTTAAGACCAAAAGAGATAGATATTCTTTTACATAATACATAATAACTTTTTCCTTATATGAGTATTTATAAATATGTTGCAATAACAAAGGAAGGCAAAAGAATAACCGGTGAAACTGAGGCTGATAATAAAGAGACGGTTTTAAATTTCTTACAACAAAAAGATCTTACAATTGTATCAGTTAGCGAGAAGGTTGGTGTAAAACTTAACGAAATGCTTTCTAATGATATAGGTGGACTTCCACTAAAAGAAAGATTAATCCTTGTAAAGCAATTAGCAACTATGATCTCTGCAGGAATTCCAGTAATTCAAGCCATAGATATTCTTGTACAACAAGCGGAACGTCCCTCACTTAAAGCAAAACTTCAAGATGTTTATAAAAGTATAGAATCAGGTTCTTCTCTTTCAGAGGCATTTAGAAGACAACCTGGAATATTTACTGATATTCATTTGAGTTTGCTTGCTGCTGGTGAAAAAAGTGCAAACCTGAACGAAATGCTTTTAAAAATTGCAGATGATCTAGAAAAAAGTAACAATTTAAGAGGAAAAATTGTAGGAGCCCTAATCTACCCTTCAATAATATTCGTAGCATTAATTGTAGTATTTATTTTAATGATTACTACAATGATTCCTCAAGTCAAGGATTTATATAAGACATTAGGACAAGATCAATTACCTGCTGTTACTCAAGTTTTAGTTGATGTGGGAAATTTATTTGTAAATCCAGTCTTTTTGGTAGTATTAGTTGTTTTGATTATTGCAGCAGTTGCATCATATAAATATGCAAATTCTACAGAAGGTGGAAAAAGATTTATTGATAGACTAAAACTTAGAATGCCAATTTTTGGACCTATTCTTAAAGAATATGAAATAGTTCAGTTCACAAGGTTAATGTCTATGTTAATGAAAAGCGGAATCCAGATTATTGAAGTGATAAATATAGTTACAAATTCTGCAGGTAATCAAGTTTATAAAGATATTCTAAAGAAAAGTGCAGATGAAGTTACTAAAGGAAGCGGTTTGGCTATGGCGATTGCTAAATATAATGAACAAGAAGCTTTCCCTTTAATTTTAGTCAGGATTATGTCAACTGGAGAGGAATCTGGCAAATTAGATCAAATTATGCAAGATATGTCAACTTTCTACCAATCAGAGCTAGATCAGGTAACCTCTAACTTGACAAAGGTTTTAGAGCCACTTATTATGGTTATAGCTGGTGGAATGGTGGCTTTCTTAGCTATTGCGGTTTACCTACCGATTTTCCAAGTCGGCCAGTATGTACAATAAGTATTTTTATTTATTATTTAATTAACTATGGTAGAAAAATCAAAGTTCAAAGGTTTTACACTTCTTGAACTTATTGTCGCAATGGCTATCATTGCTGTACTTATAGGTTTGAGTTTATTAGGAATTCAAACTGTTCAAAGATCATCAAGAGATACAGAACGAAGAACAACTCTTGAAGCAATTAATCTTGAATTAACAGATTATTATGGAAATAAAAATGCATACCCTGCAGCAGCTGCAAATATGCCAATTAATAGGACATCTTCACCAAAAACAATTACAGTAGGAACTGGTGGAAAGACTGTAAATTTAAATGGTGCAGCTACACCATTAGCTGCAACAGCTACAGATTCTGATTCATCAGGATCAGTTTACTGTTACTCGGGTGGTTCAAGTTACTCACTTGGTGTAAAATTAGAATCAGGTCAATGGTTCAACTTAGGCAATGCTACTACAGATTGTAGTACTGCTAACTTGTAATAGAATTTACAAAAGGGGGGTGGGGTTTTTAACCCCACCCCCCTTTACTTTATAATATTAATATTCTTCATGTGGCTATATATTTAGGCTCATTTCTAGTGTTTGGGTATCTTGGTGCAATCCTTTCTAAATATTTCTTTTTTATTATTAATAAACAAGATTTCTACTTTTATTTCCATAAGAATTTTGAAAGATCAATTAAACAATATTTACTTATTCCTTTAGATGGTTATTTTATATTAAGAAGTTTAGACAAGAAAGATAAAAAATATTCAAAACTGTTAAAAATTGGATTAACATCAGAAATTCTAGGTCTTGTAGTAAGTGGAATTTTTGGATTAGAACTACTTAGTTCATACTCTACACTTTCGGCTTTTTCTTTTCTAATTTATAACGCAGTAATACTATTCTTTCTTTCAGCACTTCTTTATCTAGCAGTTTATGATATAGTAACATTTTCGATCCCATTTGCCTTAATAAGAAATTTAACTATATTAGCTATATTTATAAATATTGCAGTTAATATAGTTAAATTTCTCTCAGAGAGTTTTGGACACCCACTTTTAACTAATGTCAGGCTCGGGAATATCGACAATTTGATTTCAGGAGTTTTGTTTGGTCTATTAATTTGGATAATCGTTAAGGTTAGTAAAGAAAAAGCCATGGGCGAAGGTGACATATACTTTGTATTAGTTCTTGGATTTATACTCGGATGGCCAAATACATTGATTTCATTCTTAGCTACGTTAATTGTTGGCAGTATAATTTCAATTTTATATTCTTTATACATTCAAAAATTTAAAGAAGTTTTAGTCCCATTTGTTCCATTCTTAGTTTTGGGTTTTATTATTGCTTTAACTTTCGGACAAGATATTTATTCGAAATTATTTTTTATCTGATTGATTAACTTTCCCTATTCTTCTATACTTTCTATGTAAATAAAATTCAAATTTTCTATGCTTAAAGGACTTACACTTCTGGAATTAGTTGTTGCTATGGCGATTATAGCTAGTCTTATGGGGATTGGTCTTGTAGCATTAATAAATTATAGGTCATCTGTACAACTTCAAAGTGCATATACTGATTTAGTCACTGCAATAAAAACTTTACAAAATAACGCAAATAATTCTACTTCTATTGTAACTACTGATGGTATTGGTGATCGAGTTTCTCCTGACATTTATGTTTTAAGGTTTTCTAATAATGAAGTTACTCCTTACTATTGCCTGATACCTTCAGGAAGTGCAACTGTAAATTGTAGTTATAGTTATCCTTCTTCAGGAATAACTTCTTTCTTGGATGTGGATAATGTTTCTGTAGGCTCAAATTGTAAAGGTGCTGGTTTTTTTAGATTAACATTAGATTTAGTTTCAGTAGACAATAATACTTTTTCTGGTTCAGGAAATTATAGTACAACCGGTACATGTACTATAACTTTAACACATAGGGCGACTAATGATACAAGAACTATTACTTTAGATTTAAAGCAAAATAAAGCAGATTTATAATGAAGTTTAAATCGAAACTTAAAAACAATTCAAAGGCATTTAGTTTGCTTGAAGTTCTTGTTATGCTTGTCATAATTTCATTTACTATAATTTCCGCAGTTTCTTTAGTTAGCAAAATCAGCATAAGTACAAAAAATAATGAAAACGAAGATGTTATTAATGGAGTTTTACTCGAAGCAATTGAACTTTTAAAATCCCCCTCCCCTGTTCTGCTTAGTTCAGATGGTTATAATCAAGTAACGACAGATACAAATGAACACAACTTTGCACTAAAAGATACAGTTAGTGTTAAGTACTTACAATTTAATACAAATCCTAATACTACTCTACCTACACAATGCAGTGCATCTGATTTTTATTATGTTCCAATTGTAATTAATAATAAACAGCAGCCATATAATTTATGTATGCAGATTAAAATTAAAAGGACGTTAGTTCCAGGAACAACAGCAAATTATTATTATTTTATACAAGCATCAATTCTTTATAATATTAATGGTACTAATAAGACAGATACTTTAACTACTTATAGATATGGTTCATTTGAAGCGCACTAAAACTAAAAAAGCATATTCTTTGTTAGAGCTAGTTATTAGTTTGGCAATTATAGCTATCGCAAGTATAGTTATGATTAATTTTTTAATTACCAGTGTTAAAGTAAGTATAAGTAGTTTAGCTAGAAGCACAGTAAGAGAGGAAGTTTCAAATGATGTAACTTTAATGTCTAGAGATATTAGAAATGCTGATAAAATTGTTAGTTTAAGTTGTCCTCAAGATGGAAGTAATGTTTGTGAGATCGAACTTGTAGTTAGCGGTAATCAATATAAGTGGAGCTTGTGTCAAGATGGATCGGTGTTTAGAGTTTGCAAAGATTTGTGGGATCAGACTACATCGACTTATATAAACCAATATACAAGTACAAAGAATGTAAATATTGATTTTATGGATATCTCATATGGTTATTCATCATCGACTAATAGTTCTGAACTTAATATTGTTTTAACCATATCAGCATCGCATGCTATTACAGGATTGGATATTAACAATGTAATCAGACAAGCTTCAGCTTCAACCAGGAACTATGAATTTTAAATGTTATTGCAAGTATGGCAAGTCTTTATTACAATTAAACAGATATGAAAAAAGGACAAATTTTGGTAATAACTCTTTTAGTTTTAACAATTCTAAGTATTGTTACTGTTTCTTTGGTTATATTAAATACTAGAGATGTTGGGCAAATTGTGAATAGTGAAATTTATGATAAAGTTTATAATTCTTCTGAAACAAAGTTAAAGGAAATAGTTGGTGTGGTTGGTGACCCTACTGTCTCTCTTTCACAACTGACTAGTAAATATAATACTTGTACGAACTTGGGGGGAACTATTCTGACATATGAATGTTCATATTCTCTTCAATCTGATTCAGATCCAGATATAAATTATAGCGATACTATTAAAGTTAGTAATGAAAAAGATATTGTTGATTATCAATTAGAAAAAGATCGTCCTTTAACACTTAATATGGCAGGCTACACTAATAATTTGACTATTACATTAAGCAAAGCCTCTGCAGTAGAATTTACAGCAGTTTATGATGAAGGTGGTGGGGTTTATGGTTCTTTTTCTGATGTGTATGATCCTGTAGGAACTTATAGTAGCACGAATTCAAGCACAAGGTCATATTATACAAACCCTGTTCCTTCAAATACAAATTATTTTGTTTTCAATACTCCATCTGGATATAATTATAAACTTTTAAGCATAACTCCAAGATTGAAGGACCCTGGAGACAGTTTGTTAATTACGATAAAGCCATTTGATTATTCAACTTACCCTGTCCAAATTAGGAAGTTTGAATCGAATGCTTATGAAAATGGGAATATCAATTCACCCACGGTAAAAATCATTACACAGATTCCAATAAACCCTCAAACAAATGGACTGTTGAACTATTCTCTTCTTACCCCAGATAAAGTTAAGGTAAGTAATTAACCAATCTAAAATTTCATTTTAATTTCATTTAAATACTGATAAGATGTATTTGTTAATTATTTAGTAAAATATAGTATGGCAGATATACCGGAGTTTTTTTCATTAAATTTAGGACACGATACAATAAAGGCTGCCCAAATAAAAAAAACAGGATCTTCTGTAAAATTAATTGAATTATCTTCAATGGCAACTTTGAATGGTATTCTGGATAATGATTCGGACACAGGTATTGATTCTCTGTCTAAAGAAGTTAATAAATTAATAAAGAATAATAATATAACTACCAAAAACTTTGTACTCTCCGTACCGGAAACTCTTGTTTTTTCTAGATTGATAAAGCTTCCTAAGGTAAGTGATGAAGAGGCAAATGAAGCTATTCAATATGCTCTAAAACCTCTAGTCCCAGTGCCTTTAGAAAATGTAAATATTTCCTTTTTAGAAATTGATGAAACAAAAGTTGATGATATTGTATATACTAACTGGTATGCAGTAGCGGCTCCGAAACAACTTATTGCTAAATTTCAGACTTTAGCAGAACGTGCTGGATTAAACTTATTTGCAATAGAAACAGAATCTCTAGCAATAACTAGGATGGTACACTATACTGCTTCAGATGATATTAAAAGTGACGATATGATTATTGATATTGGTGCTGAAAGCTCAAATGTAATTCTTTCCCGTAATGGTGTAGTAATTTTTTCACAAAATATTGGAACTGGATCTGATGCTTTAACAAAGGTTATTGCAGCTGATTTTGGACTTGAACAATCTCAAGCAGATAAATATAAATTGGCTTATGGTTTAGATTTTCAAGAACATGAAGGTAAGATTGCTAAATCTATCGAACCATTAGTTCAGATAATGATGAGTGAAGTTAGCAAAACGGTAGCTTATTATAATGAAAAGATTGGTGGTAAAGGAATAACTAATCTTTATCTAACTGGAGGAGGAGGAGCTCTAAAGGGATTGGATCAATATATGCAAAATAAGCTAAATATACCTACTAAACTAGCTAATCCGTTAAATCACATTGAGGTTGACAATTCTATACAAGACTTTGTTCAAAAAACGAATATAAATAGTTTTAATGTTGCAATTGGTTTAGCTTTAAAAGGAATCGTCTAAATATTTACTATGGCTTCTTCATTTAATTCTAGAAAATTCAACTTGGTTCCTCCTAAGACTAAAGAGGAGCAAGAACAATTCGAAGAAAGAAATAATTCCTTCTTCTACTCTTTCATATTGATATTTTGTGCTGTAGTGGTTTTTTTTATACTTACACTTGCTCAAACATTAATCATTAATCCTAGGATATCTTCAATTCAAATGAGTGTTGATAATCTTAATAGTCAAATTGGTAGCTTTAATGGTTTAAAATCAATACATGGTGAATTGTATATAAAGTCTCAAGCACTAGATTCTTTATTAACCAAAGATATTAAGATCACAGAGCTATTAGATATTTCATCACAGTTAAAAGCTAATATAAAAGACTCTCAAATTATTGCCTATCATCGAGAAACTACAGGTGGTTTTCTTATTGATCTTAAATTAGACAATTTTGTAGATATCAATCAGGTTTACACTAACTCTGAATCTATTAAAGAGGTTGAAAACTTAACTCTTAAAAGTATTGCTAAACAAACAAATGCCGGGACGGGATATGTTGTTGCAACAATTGCGTTTAATATAAATAATATTGACCAGAATGTACAATAATAAGAAAACTTTACAAAAAGAAAAAAAAGGAATAGATATTCGAGCACTAGAAAAGGTGCTAAAAATATATATCCTTCCTCTTGTAAGTATGGCTTTATTTTTTTTAGTAATAATATTTTTAGTCATACCAAAAATAAGTGAAATATTTAGTTCTTTAGACATAATTTCTAAAGAAAATATGAGTTATGAGCAGGCAAAAGTAAACTTAGATGAGTTACAATCTGCTTCTCAAAATACTAATACTATGCTCTCTCAGTTAGATGTTGTTAATCAAACAACACCAACAGGAAAGACTGAAGTAGTTAAATTCAGAGACAAAATTACAAACCTTACAACAAAAAATAACCTTGTAATTTTGTCTCAACAATTGAGCGAAAATAATCTTCCGACTGGAGAAAATCAACAATCTACAGACGGGAGCCTGTCTTTACAAGAAGTCCCATTTACTTTTGAAATACAAGGTCAATATAGTTCTTTAATAAATTTTTTAAAAGATTTAAGCTCTATAGATGATTTTATAATAGTAAGAGAAATGGAGCTTAATTCAAATGCAATATCTACAAGTGTTTCAGGTTCTGATTTATGGGTATTGAAACTTACAATAAATAAATATCAGTTTAGTCAGATCTCTCAGGAGTCACAAGATAATATATATCAGAATATTCCAATTAGTGCACAACCAAGCCAGAAAGTTCTAGATTATGTAAATTCTAAAATTCAGTAGAATTAAATATAATGTTCCAGTATAGTATTTCGAAAACGATAGGTTATGAGGTTATTTTGTTGACTCTTCTCTAGCTTCTGCCTTTACTTCCTTTTTTGTTTCAGCTTCAGTTTGTTTTAGTTTTCTTTCTGTAGACTTTTTGCCAGCTTTCTTTGAGAAAGTTCTCTTAAATTTTGAAGGTTTTAATAAATTCTTTTTAATTAAGAAAGATCTTACTGTCTCGCTTGGTTGTGCACCAACAGAAAGCCAGTATTTTGCTCTATCTTCATTGATTTGAAGTTCTTTTGTATGTGGAAGATAATATCCTAATATTTCAATAGCATCTGATTCTCTCTTCTCACGTAGATTTGTAACAACAATTCTATATGATGCTAAATTTTTTCTTCCTGTTCTGCTTAATCTTATTCGAACCACTTTTATTTATTTAATAATTACTTAATTTCTAATTAATAGGATCTGTTTAGCTGTTCTATTAATCAAATGCTTGATATATTAACAAAATTCTCTAAAAAAGTCTATGGAAAAGATGATTATAAACTAGAAATATTTGTTAACAAGTGACTCCCAATTGTTTAATGCATCTTCAGCAGCTTTTTGCTCTGCCTCCTGTTTACTTCTTCCTTTTCCTCTACCGAATTCATTCTCACCAATTTTTACAGCCATTATGAATGTTTTATCATGATCTGGACCTTCTGAACTTATGAATTCATAAATGGGTGTTAACTTTACTGATTCCTGTGCAACTTCCTGAAGTTTTGATTTGGAATCAATGTCTAGTCTAGAATTAACGATATCCTCAGTTTTATGAGCAATATTATCAATAATGAATTTCTTTGCAGTTTCATATCCTTGATCTAGATAGATTGCTCCAATAATTGCCTCAACAGTATTTGCAAGAATATATGGTCTTTGTCTTCCTCCTGTTGACTCTTCTCCTTTACTCATAAATATAAATTCTCCAAACCCTAATCTTTCAGCTTCTTCTGCAAGACTTTCTGTCTTAACAAGAGCTGCTCTAAAACTTGTCAAATCACCTTCTGGGTGATCTTCATACTTTTTGAATAGAAATTCAGTGATCACTAATTCTAATACTGCATCACCTAGAAACTCTAATCTTTCATTATGTTGGAGCCCTTCTCCTCTGTTCTCATTTACATATGATCTATGTGTTAAAGCTTCAGATAGAAGTTTAGAGTTAATAAATTTAACTCCTAGTTTATTTTCAAGACTGTTAAGATCGGTATTATTCATTATTTCCTGTTAATTTAGATAATTTATCTTGTAAACTTTGATTATTGTATATATTTCCAAGCACACCATTTATAAATGAACTGTTTGATTTCGATGAAAGTTCTTTATCAAGTTGTATAGCTTCATTAATCACTACCTTAGGAGGAGTAATTCGACCAATAAAAGCTTCCCAAATTGACATTCTCAATATTATTAAATTTACCGGATTTATTTGATCAATTGGCCATGCTGGTGCAACCTCTTGAATAATATTGTCCAACTTTAACTTAAATTCTTCAACTCCGCCAACGATTTTTTGATATAGATCTGAATTAAACTTTGTTTCATCTATTATCTGTAAAAGAGTTTGGGGTTCGAACACTTGAAAATCTAAATTATTTTTTTCAGCAAAAAACTTTGTGAAGAGATATTGAACTGCTAATAAACGGCTAAGATGTCTCTTGTCTGTAGGATTAGTATCCAATTCGTTCATAATTTTACTAATTATTTAGTCTTGACTACTTTTAATCCTTTGTATTCAGGATTTTCCTTTGTAGCCATATGTGAAGGTTTGTATTTATTTGTACTTTTATCAAATGAAACTAATTTTCCACCATTCTTTTTGGTCTTTCTGAACTTGTTCAAAACAACGTCATATCTATTAGATGCTCTTGTTGTTCTTCTTTTTTGACTTGATCTTCTGTGTTTAGGTGTTGCTGCCATATTATTAAATTAACTGAGTTATTTATTAACACGCTATTTTAGCATAAATTAAGGCTTTAAGCATTATTTGGAATAAGAAAATAAACATAACTAATTCCAATTTTCTTATTTTCAACTATATTCCATTTTTTAGCTAAAAAATCATCTAGTGGTTCATTACTCCTCAAAACTATAATACCGTTCTTTCTGAGGACCGTAGCGATTAATTTAAGGGCAATTTTTTTAGTGATAGCAAATGGAGGGTCAAGAAATATTATGTCGAAATTTTTATCAGTATTTTTTATAAAGATTTTATAATCTTTTCTAAAAATTTCGACAGGCTCCTCAACAAAACTTAGGTTATCTTCTAAAAATTGCCCAGCTTCAATATCTTGTTCAACGAAAGTGCCGGAGTCAGCACCACGACTCAAAGCTTCAATACCAAGACTTCCAGAGCCAGCGAATAAATCAAGTATAGATTTTCCCTCGACGTTTGAACCTAAAGTATCAAAAATAACTGTTTTAATTCTGTCAGTTACCGGACGTGCTGACTCCGGCACTCTTAATGTTCTTCCTTTATATTTACCTGTGATTATTCTTGGTTTATCCATATTATTATCTGTATTACTTTTGACTTATTATATGATACAAAATTATACCTACGGTTGTTGAAACATTTAATGAATTTTTTTTACCAAGCATCGGTAATTCTACAATTTTGTCGCTAATATTTAACAACTCAATATCCACACCACTTATTTCGTTGCCAAAAATTAGACACACTTTATTGTTATATACAATATTAGAATAATCTTCGGAATTGCTTGCCTGTTCTACTGAAATAATACTAAAACCTTCTTTTTTTAAGTATTCAACAACTTCTAAAGCTGATTTTTTGTGCTCTGTTTTAACATAGTTCTCTGCTCCAAGAGCTGTCTTAGAGATTTTTTTATGAGTAATATCTGGAGTTATCCCACATAGATATAATTTTTTAACTCCAGCACCGTCGCAAGTCCTTAAAATCGCTCCAACATTCAACACAGAGCGTACATTGTCTAAAACAACTACTATTTCTTTCATAAAGTGAATTTTGAATATTATTTAACCTTCTAGATCAAGTCTTGAAGTTTCTTCACTTAATAATGCTTCTATACCTTGATCTGCTAGTTCTTTTGGTGTAAGGATTTTATCACCAATTTCATTCTTAGGTTTTAAAAATTCATTTTTTTGCTTTTCTTTCTTAGGAGACATTATACTTAAAATAAAGTAAGTAAACATTAATAGTATATTAATTATAGATAGAGTTTTAATCGTCTCATCACTTGCATAAACATCATTTGAGAATCGAGTTTCTATTTGATGTAAAGATAAATCAAGAGATTTAAAAGTTAGATTCATATAGCCAAAGTATTGATCTAGTAGTTGTTTATCGGATTCTTTTAATTGGTTATAAGTATTGGTAATTATTTTATTTTGGATTTCACTTTTTATTATCGCCAATTGATTTGAGAGTAAATTAATAGACGTAAGTAAATCTATATTTTGAGATCTTGCGTATGTATTGTTTTCTTGATTAGTTAAACTTAATCCGTAGTCTAAAGTTTGTAAATACGTACTAAGCATGTCTGTGCTAGGAACTTCATGATTATTAAAAGATTGGTTCATTTCATTGATATAATTCTTTAGTTCTTGAAATCTTTTTTGTGTTTCATTATATTTATCCAAGTTAATTCTTGACCCTAAATCTATAGATCCTATAAATGCTTCAATAATTATCATTATTACAGCTGAATAAAGAGTAACATTTTTTATACTTTGTTTTATGCTTTCGAATCTATTCATGATTTTTAATTTTCTTGCTGATTTTGGTTTAATAAATCTTCTAGACTTGGTAAAGAGGACTCGTCAGTGATTTCTTCATCTTCATAATACATTGGAGGCATAAATTCGATTATGTCTTCGATTTTCAATTTATCATTTCCATCTTCGGTTATATTTGCTCTTTTTTTTATTATAACTATTAGCCATAAAACAATATTAGCTGCGATAAGAGAAAGTCCAATTACAGTATATCTGTCAGAATAGTTTTGCTCTATATATTTCTGATTTGCTCTTGCAATAGCTTCATCACTAACAAAAGGAATTTTATTCAGTGTATTTCTTAAATCAGTAAAGAGTTTATTTATCTGAACTATTTCATCAGAATTAAAATTATTATTTGGCTGGTTAATTAAATCTTTTAGATTGTTTAAATATTGATTGAGTAAGGTAAGTTGATGCATTATTTGCTCATCAAAGCTGTAGGAAAGGCTTAAGTTATAAACATCTTGCAGGCTATCATCTATAATTCTTTGATAAGCTGTAACACCTTCTTCAGTATTATTTGAACCTTCGGAGACTTGATTCATAAAGTCATCAAGGATTCTTATGTGATCAGATAATTCAGTAGTTAATCTATGGTTATTTTCTAAGAAAGCAAGTCCTCTTTGCTTAGAACCCATATCACCTACAAAATAGAAATAAGTAATGATAGAAATTATTATAAATAAACTTTGTACTGGAGTAAGAAAACTACCTTTGTCAGATTCATATGTATTTTTCTTTAATTTTTCTGGCATATTATATTTAAATTTAACTATAATTCTGCTTCAGTTTTATTATTCTTTAATAGTTCATCTAAACTTTCAAAAGTCTTGATGTCCTTTTCTTCGATTTCTCCATCATTATCTTGATCTATTTTTGCAATTGGTTCTTTAGTATTGTTTTTAAGTTTGGGAGGTTTAATAATACTTAGAATTATCCATAATATAGCGCATATGCTTGTAATAACTTCTCCAATCCTAAATAATATTGCAGCATTATCCATATCGTTATCATAATTTGCAATCGTTTTCTCTATAATTGCATTTAATTCTCCAAAATATTTATCAATATTAGTAAAGTTAATTTTTATCAATTCTATTTGTTCAGAAGTTAAATTTGTTGATGTCTTTTCTAAGTTTACTGTGTATATTTGCTGAATTAAGGTTTGAACGTAGTCTAAACTGTTCAAAATCTCATTTAAAGTTGCTGTGGGGTATATTGATTCAGAATTAGTATAAACACTTATTTTTGTAATATTATCATTAATTGCGCTTAAGTATATATTAAGTCTACTCTGGCTAATTGTTCCGTTTTGGTCAAGAATATCAGATTCAATAGTATCTATATTTGAGTTTAGTGGAATAACTGTGCTCATTAAACTGTTAAGAGATTGTTTCTTTGTGTATTGCATTCCAGAGAAGATGGCCACTATAGCATCTAACACTGCAAGTAGTATTGTAATATAACCTAAGTATTTTCTTCTGAATATTTCAACCTTATATCTTGTAGAATCAAGTTGATCCATAATTTAAATGATTAAATTTATGTCATGATTATACAATTATTCTGGAAATTATTAGAAAATAAATAAAAAGTTTAAGAGTAATCTTAACATTCGTTCCTACTTAGTAATTTTGCTTCTTCGATTGATAATTCACCGTCATCATCCAATTCTAAACTTTTTAATTGGTTTAATTCGATTTCATCATTCTTTCTTTTTCTTCTATTCCCTGCAGCCAAGCCAATTACATTGGTTATACTTAAGATCAGTCCGATAATAGATAGTACAAGAGTTGTTAGTCCAGCAATATAATCAATATTTTTCATGTCTATTTGGATACCATTTTCTTTTTGTTCCAATACTTGATAAATATCATTAAAAAGCTTGTCTAGATAATTGAAATAAGTCCTTGCAGCATCTAAGTCATCTTGAGTTAAACTAGACAGTTCTGAAGAAGAAAGTTTTGATAATTCTTCTAAATTATCCCTAATATTGGGAATATTATTTTTAATAGTTTCTAAACTTTGAGATATGTCATCATTACTAACTTGTTTGAATAAAGAATCAAGTGAATCTAAGGTGCTTTGGTAAAGTGAAAAAGTTGATGGTTGAAGATTTCCTCTATCTAAAAGATCTATCCTAAGAGCATTTACAGTTTCTTGAATTGGTTGCACACTCTTTTTTTGTTTTAAGGTGGATTCTAAGTTTTGATGTTCTACAAATTGTGAGGTTCCAGCAACTCCATCTATAATTCCTGTTAAAAGTATTAGTATCCATAAGAAACTCTCAATATTTTGTATAAGTTTTGGTTTCTCAATATTATTTTCTGGCATTTTGTTTATCTAAAATATATTACTCAAAGAGTTCAATTTTTTTAATGCCATGATTATACAACCTTTCTGCAAATTTTTTACTTTTTTTTATAAGTTCAAGATTATCAAGTTTTGCAACTTTTAGTTTTGGAATTCCACTTTGCTTTGTGCCATAAATTTCACCTGGGCCGCGAAGCTGAAGGTCGTACTCTGCAATTTTGAGACCATCATTGCTTGAAGATAAATATTTTAGTCGTTCTAAAGCTGAGCGGCTGACATCATCTGAATAGAATAAGAAGCACCAGCTTTGTATGTCGCTTCTTCCTACTCTCCCTCGAATTTGGTGAAGCTGTGCAAGTCCAAATCTTTCTGAACTTTCTATTACCATTACAGTTGCATTTGGAACGTCAATACCAACTTCTATAACCGAAGTTGATACGAGTATATCGTATTTATGTTCAAGAAATTCCTTCATTATTGCTGACTTTTCTTGTTCTTTCATCTTTCCGTGAAGAAGAGCGATTTTTCGCTTGCGAAAAATCGCTTGTAAGTGTTTAAAAGTCTCTTCAGCAGACTTGGCTTCTAGAATTTCTGACTCACTAATCAATGGACATATCCAATAGACTTGCTCACCATCTTTTATTTTTTGATCAATCCATTTATAAGAATCTTCTCTTTTTTCAGGAGGAACTAGATGTGTATTTATTGGAAGCCTTCCTTTTGGCTTAGTATTTATAAAACTTATTGAAACATCTCCAAAAAAAGCTTGCGCTATTGTCCTTGGAATTGGCGTTGCAGTCATATTAATAAAATGAGGATAGTATTTATCTTTAAAAATGGCTTCAAAAGGCTCTAAAAGCTCTTCTCTTTGCTGAACTCCAAACTTATGCTGCTCATCTACAATAACCATTCCCAAATCTTCTATAAGGTCTTTTTTGCGAGCTAAAACTGCTGAAGTTCCTATCAAGATATCATTAGATTCGGCTTTTTTATTATCTGAAGTTACTAATTCAATTCCAATATCAAAATCTTTAAGTAAATTTGAAAATGTCAAAAAATGCTGCTTTGCCAGGATAGTTGTTGGAGCAAGAACTACACTTTGCATATTATTCATTGCCATTATCATTGTAGCTACAACTGCAACTATAGTTTTACCACTTCCAACATCACCTTGAATTAATTCATTTAATAAATCACCTTTTGAAATTATGTTTTCGATATTTTCAATTACTTTATTCTGATCTTCTGTAAGTTTAAAAGGCAGAGAGCGGAAAAATTTATTCAATTGAACCTGCATCGTTGGTACAGAAATATCAAACTTTGGAGCATCGAGTTTTCCGCTCTCTGCCCTTCTTTTCATTAACTTAATTTGAATAGCTATTAATTCATAAAGTGATAAAAGTTCATTATATTTTTTTAGATCTTCAAAATTTTCTGGGAAATGTAGAAAATATATAGCTTTTCTTAAATTATCAGCTTTGACTCCTATCTCTTCTAACTCATTAGGAATTTCTAGTTGATTCATATTATCAACAAGATATTTAATTCTGTTTCGGAACCATTTTTTTGAAACACCTTGAGTTAAAGCATATTCAGGTGTAATTCTTGCTAGATGTACTAATTCTCTTGTACTCAAAACTTCTTCAAAAAGTACAGGAAAGAATTGAAATTTACCAACTTTGCTTTTTCGAAGTTTCCCAGAAAATATAAATTCTTTTTCTGGCTTTATTACATCCTTTAAATATGTCTGGTTGAACCAAGTTATGCTGATTTCACCTGTATTATCATGTACTTTAGCTTCTTGTAATGTTTTATGAGACCTTAAATATCCATTTTTAAAAGTATCTATCTTGACTCGAATTTGAAATGTATTTTCAAAATCATGGTTATAAATTAAATCCTTTATTAAGGTAATAATTGATGTGTCAACGTATTTAGTGGGGAAATAAGTCAATAAATCTTTGACAGTGTAGATTTCAAGCTTTTCTAAATGTTTTGCATAAGCACCTTTGATTTGTGGCAGTACTGTTACTGAATCTTCAAGTTTCATAAGTCAATTATAACCCAAGTATACTTGTTTTATTTTCCAGTAGTAGCGATCTGAAACAGGAGAAGTAATGGAGGTGCAACAAGACTTGCAATGATTGCTATAGTTAAAATCCACCATAGTATTGTTTTGTGACTTTCTTTAAGTTTGATTTTTGCCATGTAGCAATATTACTACAATTTTTTTCTATTGTTAAATAAACTTAAATAACCTGTTCATTTCTTAGTCTTTCAAAAAGCTCATCTAGTTTTTGTTCATCAACATATGGGTAATTATGGGGAGTAAGTTTATATTTTAAGAGTATTTTCCTTGCAAAATCTTCAGATGTACTTTTTTGACTAACAGTATTGAGTGCTTTCTCAGTAAGAATATAATTTATTCATTGGTTTAACTTAAATCCATAAGTTTGAGCTTCCTCTTTTAATATCTCAATTATTTCTTCAGGAAGTCTTACTCTTGTTTGAACATTTTTATTTCTTTTATTATGATGTGTATTTTTACTCATTGCAGAATTTTAACACAGGTGAAAGGAGGTGCTTTTAAAAATGCAACTTTTCGTGTGGCACAGAACCGTCACATTTCATGTCTTCTTTTGAGCCAATTCTGTGCCACTAGATTTTGTAACAAAAAAAGGATAGATAGCAGATCAATAAAAATTCAGTAAAGTTGCTTTCAGTGATTCTTAGTCAATAATTTATTCTACTGATGGAATACCAGTAAGTATTTTGGAATTATCAGAAATTTTTCAAATTTATTTGGGAAATCATTTCTGAAATATTTAAACCTGAAACTTCCATAATAATATTTGCTATAGTTCTTTTCAACTTATTTTTATCAATCGTAATACCATTGATCCTATCTTCGATCAGTTTTGTCACTACTCTAGCCAATCTTATTTGTAGTAAATTAAACTACTGTTTAGTTAACCCAGAATCTTCTAACTGTTCTTCAAGTAAATATTTCATATTTAATATTATTATGCTTCAATTGCTTCTGCCCCAGCTTCCTTTAATAGTTCCAAGATTTCATTCATAGTAGTAGTTTCTGTTAAAAATTCTCTTCTTGTATGTATTAGCTCATTTAATTTCATCTCCTGCTCTTTGGTAAGAAATGCTGTAAATTTTATTGGAGAAATATCATCACTGTGTCTAATAATTGTTACTCTTACTGAATAGCCTTCTGGAATAGAAGCATTTTCATAACTTTTAATTTCTTCATCGGAATCAAAATAAAGAAAACCTCCATAAAAATTTATTGATTTTCGTATTGTTTGATAGTTTCTTTCTACAAGTTCTGGGTTTCGAAAATTAAGTAGATCTGAACTTACCTTGTAACTATATAAAAAGCTTTTAATTTTTTCATCTGAAAAATCTAAGTTGGGATGCTCATTTGCAAAAAGCATTAAAGAATATTTGTTTTTTATTCTCATAGCTGAAGTTAGAATATTCATGTCTAAATCGGGAAATGAATCTGCCATAAGTTTTTTAATTAACAATTAAAAGCTTTCGGTCATTTCTAAATCATTGTTTTTTATATATTCAACCAGTAACTTGCATAGATCTTCACTGTCTTTGACTTTATCATTAACTTGATAGTTTCCACCGGCGGCCATGAAATGGCCGCCGCCATTAAAAGCTTCAGCCAGTTTTCTGACATTTGGACCACCTGGAGTTGATCTGAATGAAATTCCAAGTGTATCTTCATAATCAGGTGTTACGACAAATCCCCAATTGTGATTCTTTACTTGTCGAAGAATAATATTTTTATACTTAG
Organism: uncultured bacterium; assembly: GCA_963700155.1. Lineage (GTDB taxonomy): Bacteria > Patescibacteriota > Dojkabacteria > J137 > J137. The sequence continues at coordinate 756,831 of OY969472.1, forward strand.
CGTTAGCGCTTTTAATCAATTCACTATCGAATTTATTTCTAACTTCAAGTGGTAAGTATGAATATGTAAAAGGCGGCTTTCCCTGTAGTTCTACATTAGTTGTTTTAGCGATCATCAATTTTAGCAATTCAAACTCATCAGGTTCCATTTGGGAAAGCCGCAATTCTAAAGTTTGAACATCAAATTTACCAAAGTCTATCAATTCTTTCCCTATCGTAAATGTCTCTGAACTTTTGTAACTTAAATACCTGAATGTCCCAGTATCTCCTAGAATTCCAGTTAATATTACTTCTGCTACTTCTCTATCTAATAATTCCTTTCTATTTCTAAAAAAGTACTTATATATCAATTGTGAACATGAAGCTGCTCCTACTTCACTAAAATCTAGAGTAAAATTATCAGCTTGATTTGGATGGTGGTCAATGCAAATTGATTTGAATTTAGATAAGTCTATTTTTTCTTCTTCATGTGCAAATCTATCTATTGTGTTTCCATCTAGGAATATTAAAGTATCATAATCATTAATAATATCGACAATATCCTTAACCCATTGAATCTTTTCATAATTTTTTAGGAAACTAAATGATTGGTATGGATTTTCTTCTGCAAAATATAATCCGTATTCTTTATCTGAATATGCTTTAGAAAGATAATCGTACATTGAAAGCATTGAGCATACAGCGTCCCAGTCTGGGAATTTATGCGAACAAAGAAATATTTTTTTTGAGTTTTTAATAATTTCTTCAAATTTATCCATATTTTAAGCTTTTCCCTCCCATTCTTTCGCGAAGCGTTTTAAATAATCTTCCATGTATTTATGTCGGCTTTGGGCCATCTTTTTACCAGTTTTAGTATTCATTAAATCTTTTAATTTTAACAACTTTTCATGAAAATGATTTATTGCAGTTCTTTTTGTTGTTCCAACCGCTTTAATATATTCATCAGTACTTTTATATGAAGGCACTGGAATTTCAGGATCATAAAAAACTTCTTTGTAAACCGCAGCTCCGGCAAATACTCTGGCGATTCCAATAGCACCTAAAGCATCTAACCTATCAGCGTCTTGAACAATCAATCCTTCAACACCTTTCATCTTATTCTTGCCTATCCCACCTTTAAAAGAGATATTATCAACGATGAAACATACTTGATCAATCATTTTTGCATCAATACCTATTGATTCAAGAAATTCCTTTGATATTCTTGAACCTGCATGTAAGTCATCTTTATAAATCTTCCAGTCCCCAACATCATGAAGCAATGCTCCAAGTTCAATAAGAAAAAGATCTCCACCTTCCCTCTTTTGCAAATATTTAGCATTATTCCAAACCCTTTTTATATGCCACCAATCATGACTCGGTTCTGTATCTTCAAATTTTGATTTAACAAAATCTGCTGTTTTTTGAATAATATCTTTTTTATTCATTTCCTTCTCTCTTTAAATAAGAGTTCTTGTCTATGATCGTCAATATTAATAAAATCATCCGCTAAATCTATAAGCTCACTATTTGCTGTTCTTTCAAAAGCAATAACTTCAACAAGACAACCTGCAGATTGTAGATAATTTACTACTGGTTTAAAATCTCCATCTCCAGAAATCAGTACAATAGAATCAACCTTAGGAGCTAATCTTACAGCATCAATCGCAATTCCAACATCCCAGTCACCTTTTTTTGCTCCACCAAAGAAAGTTTGAAGTGGTTTTTCCTTAGTTTCAAACCCAGCATTATTAACTGCTTCAAAGAACTCATTATCTTCTCCGGGTTGTGCATTTATAACATATGCTAAAGCTCGAGTTAAAATCCTATCTTTTACTGCAAGCTGAAGAAGGTTTTTGAAGTTTATTTTAGCTTTATGAAGATTCTTGGCTGAATAATATAGATTTTGGACATCAACTAATACTGCTACTCTCTGGTCTTTATTTCGAACAATCATAATTATTTATATATAAAAAATATTAATTTTCAAGATTTTGTTTTATAAATCTAACAAGGATCTGATAAGAATTCATAAATTCAATAAATGTATTTAATATTGGATCATCAATCTTATGTTCTCGAGATCGATCTATACGAATATTATGTAAGAGTGTATTAGCATTATATTGGAATTCTTCTAGTTCATGGATTAACTGTTGTAAAGAAATTGTTCCTGATTTAGAAATGATTTCATCAAGTTCATAAGTTAGACTATTAATAATTTCACTATCGGTGCCAACAATACCCTCAAGTTTCTCTTGATTATCTAATGTAGGAAATCGTAATTGAGTCATTAGAATTTATATAAAAATTCATTTAATAAGTTTAGCATTTATATTGTTTTAGGACTATTATCAGAGTTTATAACTTTGTAGTAGCTCTTATTTAACGAAATGGATAAATATTTAAGTCGATAATAAAAATTACTAATATTGAAATTAAAACCTATACATATTAAACTGATTGATAATGTAAATTATCAATTTTAATCTATGAAAAAAATTAAACTAAAGACTGATTTTCCTGTTGATACAGGAAAAAAAGAAGAAAATAATAAAAAAATTTTAATTGTAGAAGATGAAGAAGCTTTATCCTCTACTTTATCATTAAAGCTTGAATCAGCTGGGTTTAAGACTTTTGTTGCAGTAAATGGAATAGATGCTTTAGAAATGATTAAAAATAATAAGTATGATCTTGTTTTACTTGATTTGATGCTCCCAGGTAAAGATGGCTTTGAAGTATTACAAGATTTACATAATGATAATTATGGTGGATTGGTTATTGTATTGTCAAATTTGAGTCAGGAAGAAGATATTGACAGAGTTTTATATTTAGGTGCGAAAAAGTTCTTAGTGAAGTCTAAGGTTCAATTGTCTGAAATAGTAGATAATATTAAAGAACTACTGCATTTATGAATAATTTAGATGGAAAAAATTTATTAAAGATTCTTACTGAAATTTTGATTTAGCAAATCTTCTTATAGATAAATATATGACATCTATACCAGCAGATCTAATAACTGGAAGCAGTAAAAATACTGGTTATGAAATCTGTAAGAATTCAAATAATAGAATCACAGTTACTGCAAGAGATAGTGAAAATGGGAAATTAATATCAGTTAATATTTAGTTAGTAACAATTTGGATTAATAAAAGTTAGATTTTATCCAGAATTTATGGCTAAAAATACAGTATCTCCCGTTCTTTTTGATATCTCTGCTGATATTGCTGGAGAAATCCCTATAGATTTAGTACAGGAATGGGCCAACAGCAACCTTACAAAAAAAACACATAATGAGCTGTTGGCCCCTTTTATAATTGAAGGAACGGTAGTCTCTTCTGATTCTGCAGGACTTAGTAAGTTAAGTGAGGAAAAAGGATTAATTGAAGTTATGAAACTTGTGAATGATCCTAAGGAAGTAATATTTAAACATGGTGTAAGTATTGGGGGAAGAGCAATCGGAACATGGTTTGCTGATAACACAGAAATGATTTATAGTAATGATATAGATTTGAATGAACTTCTAAAATATTTAGCTTCAGCTCAGAGGGAAATTTCTAAACTACCAGTTCAGGTCGGATTATGTGTCCATAAAGGCAAATTCATTGAGATAGGTAATGGTTTATATGGTGATGATGCAGATTATGTTGAAAGTATTGCTGAAGATTATACTTCTGGTGGTGAAATTGTTGTTTCTAATAAAGTTAAGAATCTTGCTAGAAAACATAAAACTCTGTTTGATTTAAGACAAGATCTTGTAAATGAATTCGGTCAAATTTTCAAATTAAATTATGAACCCTTAGAAGTAAAATCATTTCCTTTTATAGATGAGCTCTATCCAATTCCTTTCAGTGAGGAATTTTATAATGATATGAAGAGCGGAAATTTTGATGAAACTGAAAAGAAATACACTCAAAAACAAATCGTAGTATTAGTTAAAGTTGACCACCCAAATGATACTCTACTTTTAACGCACCTTAGTAATCTCGCACTTTCAAATTATTACTCAAGAAAAATTTCCGCTCAGTTTCCAATTTCAGAGATAAAATCAAATGGTCAGTTAGCAATTTATGTTACAAATAATGTAATCGCTTCAATTGAATTTGCTTTAGAATTGAGGAAGACTTTGAAAGATAATGATTTTCTTTGTAAAATTGGTATTTCAAGTGGTGAGGTTTTGGTATTCGATATGCGTTCCGGAGGGAAAGAAATTGCTGGTGAGCCTGTTAATATTGCTTCAAAATTGGCTGAAGATTATGGTAAATTCGGATATATTTATATTCATGATTCTATTTCTTTACCAGGAAAATATACAAAAAAAGCAGATGATGTTATCGCAAAAGTTTCCCATGTAGAACTAAAAGGATGGAAAATGTAAATATTTATCTCTAAATTAAGCTACATTTGACGTAGGCATAGCTTTAAAAAGTTCAGATAAATTATTTTCAGAGTCTAAAAAGAAAGCACTCCAGCCAAAATTTTCAATTGTTATTGTTGGACCTAATGATTTCCCTCCATTTGCCTCAATCTCTTTCATTTTTTCATCAATATCATCCACATAAATAACAACTACTGTACTTTTGACATGTTTCCTGTCAACGATATCTCCATTGATTGCTCCAGGTGTTTTCGGTCTCATTGTACTCTTATCAACTTCAGTTGTATTAGCCATGGCAACGTCTTGTTGATACGGTACAATTTTCCAACCGAAGACTGTTTGGTAAAATTTCTTTGCTCTCTCCATATCGTCAGCAGGAATTTCAAAGTGTACTACGCTGTTCATAGTTTAGAATCTTAAGAAGTATTATTTATATTTTACCAGAAGATTCTTAATTAAATTGAAGTTTATTAACGATAATCATCTAAGTTTTTTGGAATCATTGTTCCCATTCCTTTCCACTCTTCTGCTATGGATAAACCAGTATTGAATACCTCTTTCAGTATTTTTTCTGCAATAATTTGATTCCCGATCTCATTACAGTGTAGATAATCCCGATCACCAGGTTTCATGTCCCATTCGCTGTTACCCCATGGACAAATATAAGTAAAAAGTTTATTTAAATCATATTTTTTAAATTCATTGTAAATATCTATGAAGATAGTATTAAATTCCTCAGATAATTCTTTATAAGTATTATTAAAATTTTCCAAGGTGCTGCTCCATTTTGGATTTGGAGTTTCGTACTGAGACCAGATAACTATATCTGAATTTATTTCCTGAATTTTTTCTAAAAGTTTTGAGGCCCTGGATTTCAAATTTGAGAATTCTTTAATATTATTAAACCCGAGAGACATTATAGTTATATCTGGCTTGTACATTGCTATAGAAGTCTCGAAATTTTCTAAGAAGTACTCAATATCTGATCCATCAATTCCTTGATTAATAATTTTTCTATTCAATCCTTTTGGCCATTCAGGTTCTTGCTTTAAAACAAATGTTATCCAATCAACCCAGTTTGGATGGCACCACTCTTGTGAGGTTGTACTGTCACCAATACAAAGTACTACTAAAGGTTCAAAATTATTAAGTTTTTTCTGGAAGTTTTTCATTGATTTAAGGTTCTAATACATCCTCATCTTTATATGGAGGAATATTTATACATAATAATTTCATTTTACCAAAATCTGCATACATATCACCTTTCTGTATATAAACAAGATCTCCTTCTTTAACTTGATATAATAGATCATTTATTATAAATCGACCATTCCCATTGGCTACATAGTACCAAGAATCACTTTCAAGATGAGTTACAAGTCTATTCTCTCCATCTAACAAAATTTCGGCAATGCTTATTTGATCATCTTTATATAAATCTCGAATTGTAATCACATCCTTATCAATAGAATCAATATTATCTGGTTTTATAATTCTTGAAGGCATTTAATTTATATATTGATATATTTGTTCTAAATTATCAGTAGTAGTGTTATCTGGAATAATTAGATGAATACTATGATAGTAAGGATGGCTTTCATCATAAATATCACTTACTGCATAGAGCGGCTTACCAGCTTCATTAACTGAAATTTTATATAATTTACAACCCGCATTTGTAATTTGTTTATTATATTCAATATTAAGTTTACCTTCGTAATATCTCTGAACGAATATACTCCAGCTGTATTCATCTATAAGCTCAAGCATTGATACAATATCATCAGAATAATGATTAGCTGATATTCCATATTCTGTAATATATTCAGTTCCTTCAATTCTAATATTCATAAATGGGACTGGGACTTCAATTTTTTCGATTTTTAAATTTGAGTATTTATCTAAGTTTTTATTAAAAACATCATAGAAGTATAGTTTAATTAATTCTATATCACTTTCATAAACAGGATCAGTAGGTTCCTGAGTATGTGAATTCATAATATCAATTTTTAACTTAATAAATTTAAAATCATATCTATACACTCCTTACCCTCATCATTTTTATACTTGCCTATTTCTTTAAAATCGTTACGCATGTAAAATTTAATAGCGTTATAATTATCACTAAATACTCCACCCCATAAGATAATCCTTTGTTGCCCTAACTTTTTAGCAATCTCTTTTATATTTGGGAAAATCATACTAGCAAGACCTGTTCCTTGAAATTTATCAGCAACACAAGGTCCAAACCTACAATCTTCTCCATGATGTAATTCAATTCCATAATCTTTGAATCTTTCTAAATCGTTTTTAGGAATATCCATGCTGAACTCAAATAACCCAATTACTTCTTCCTTAAAATCAGCAATAAATCTTATCTTGTCATACTTTGCTATATCGTCGCACATTTGTTGTGCAGTTTTCTGATCAAAAGAGTCGAGTTTGTAAAATTCTCTAGTTGAAGTTGAAAGATTAGTTAGAAACTGAGTAAGTATGTTTACATCTTTACTTTCTAAAGGTCGAAGAACAGCATTTTGCCCATCACTTAAAGTTATAGAGAATTGTAAAATATTTGGATTTTGAGATATGTCCTTTATTGAATAGGCCATTTTTAGAATTTTAAAACGGAGGGAGTGAGATTCGAACTCACGGACCCTTGCGGGTCACTCGTTTTCAAGACGAGCACGATCGGCCACTCTGTCATCCCTCCTTTGTGCTTATGTATTATACTAAGAAATCGTTGTATCGACTAGATTTTTTGTGTTAGAAATAACTATACGTTTAATTTATTATATTTTTATGGATAAAATACCTGATAGTTCTGAAGATATCTTAAATGCTCTTCCAATTGAAATTAAAGAAATGATAATGAGTTCAAAAAAACTTAAAAGAATGTTTGTCAAACTAAAAGGATTGGAACAAGAAAGAAAAAATCGAGAACAAAACTTGAAATTAATTGAGAAAGAATTTATAAATTTCATTACTAAAAAATTTGATATTGATCTGATGCCTAATAAAAGAAGAATAGATTATGAATTTACTATTAAGAGACTTAAAGATATAAACGCTGAAATACAACAACTAATTAATAAAATTAATGTAAAAATTAATAAATTAAATAAATTAATCTCTACAAAAATAGAAAATAATCGAAATGTTATTGATTTTATAAATACCCTCGAAATCTAGCTATATATCCAACGAACTAAATAAAAATGATATACTAATAAGAAATTAATTTTAAATAGGTTCAATAAGAGCTGATATGAAAGACTTCAGTACAGACTTAAATAATAGAAAAAGAACTAAAAGTAGGCTGGATATTGCTAAAGAAAATAGATTAAGAAGAGGCTCAAAATCTTACAAAATAAAGGGCAAAAAGGGTTTGTTTAGAGGAAGAAAACTTGGCAAAAGAGTAAAAAAAATATTACTTGTACTACTTCTAGTAATTGTTATAGCTTCAGTTATTGGCGGAGTAAGAGTTCTTGCTTACCTACAGGATTTAAATGATAACTTACCGACTCCTGATAAAGTTTTCCCTGATCTTCCTGTTGCTAGTGAAATTTATGACAGAAAAGCATTAGAAAGTGATGGTACTGGTACTACTCTATATAGAATATTCAATCAATATAACAGCGATCCAGTTGATATTAAACAAGTTCCGGATATTGTAAAATGGTCATTTCTTGCAGCTGAAGATAGTGATTTTTACACACATGGTGGTTTTGACTTAGTAGCTTTGGTAAGATGTGGATTTGCATATGTTAAAGCTGGAGGAACAGTATCTTGTGGAGGAAGTACAATCACACAGCAGTTAGTAAAAATCACTGCTTTAACTAGTGATCCTACTCTTCAAAGGAAAATTGAAGAGCTATTACTCGCTACCAAGGTAGAACAGTTGTATGATAAAGACACGATTTTAGAAATGTATTTAAGAGTAGCTCCATTTGGATCAAATATTTATGGAGTAAAGACTGCAGCCAATTTTTACTTTGGAAAAGAACCTAAAGATCTTGATTTAGCACAAGCTACTTTATTAGCAGCCATAATACAGGATCCCATAAGGCTTTCTCCTACTCTTTCTCCCGATAAGACTCAAATTTTTTGTCGATTATCGGATGGTTTAATTATTGATTCAAATAATGTTAATAAAGGAGATGATGGAAAATTTTATGATAGTGGCAATGAAGTAATACAAGCTCCTAGAGTTAAGTGTAGACAACTCTATATCCTTAACCAAATGGAAGTGAAAATGGATCAGATAAATAATCAGACAAGAATAAATCATAACGATCCTAATCTTGAGGATGTACTTACTAAAGATGAGATTGATGCTGCTAGGACTGAAAAATTAAAGTACAAAGATCCAGTTTTTGACAAGAAGGCTGGCCATTTTGTAGATTATGTCCTTGACGCTCTAACAACTCGAAACTACAATAATGGCCAGCCCTTCACAACTGAAGATCTCCAAAAAGGAGGTTACAAAATCTATACGACATTAGACTATGGAATACAACAAGTAGCCGAAAGCTATGCTGCAAAAGCTGTAGATGAGAATAAACAGTTTAATATGAATAATGCAGCTGTAATGACAGTAACTCCAAGTAATGGTGAAATTATTGCAATGGCTGGTTCAAGGGATTTTTATGGCAAGAGTGAAGGATGTGATAAAGATGGACAGAATTGTAAATTTGATCCTCAGACTAATATTTTTAGGACATTACAATCTCCAGGATCTTCGAACAAGCCACTTGGCTTTGAAGTAGCTTATGAGGAAGGCAAATTATTTACAGGAAGTTTACTTCCAGATATCCCTGTTACAGTAACTGATACAAGTGGTGTTGAATATTCTCCAAAGGATTGGAATGGTGGATTTCTAGGATTAGGCTCAGCAGAATATATGTTAAGAGAATCAAGAAATTTACCGGCTATAAATGTAATTCAAATGATTGGGGTGAGTAAATATCTTGATACTGCAAGAAAATGGGGATACACAACTTACACTGATGATAGTCAATATGGGCTTTCAGTAATACTTGGAGGAGCTGATGTATATCCAGATGAACATGTTCAGGCTTACAGTGTATTTGCCAATAATGGTGATCTTGTAAAACTCAATCCTATTTTGAAAATTGTTGATAAAGATGGCAATACTGTTTATGAGGCTAAGCCTGAAAGAGAAAATGTAGCAAAGCCCCAAGGTGTTTATTTAGTGAATGAATCATTATTGAACTTACATGATTTATCTTGGGATGGAAGAGATGTTGCAGCAAAGACTGGAACTTCAGAAGATAGCAAAGATGCGTGGACTGTAGAATGGTCACCAGATTTTATCACATTAGCATGGGGTGGAAATAATAATAATGATCCTATGGATCAATATTATGGATATCCTCCTTATGTAATTATTCCCTGGCTTAAACAATATATGACCGATATTGGTGGAGCCTCTTACTTCTCTGCTAAGACTCAATTTACAAGACCTGGATTTGTTTATCAAGGTGGAGGTGACTGTAATTCTGATGGTGAATGTTTAGGAATAGAAAAAGGATGGTTAATTCAAGATGTTAACCCACCAAGAGACATAATTAAGAAGAAGTTTTTAGTATGTAGTGACCAACTTGATAGATTGGCTAGACCAATTGATATTGCAATGGGTAAATCGGTCAAGATGAAATTTACGTATTATAAAATGCCAGTAGCTGAATGGCAGCACTTTCTAGACGATTATTTGAAAAGCAAAGGAATTTCAAATGTATTCCCTACAGAACCATGTAATATTGACAGAAGCGGTGGTGTAAGTGGACCATTTTTTAGTTTTACTTCGGTAAGTGGCTCTTCAACTAGTTCAATAAATATAAAAGGTGGAATTTATACTTCTAATTCAGGTGCAAGTATAAGCAGTTCTACTTTTGTTCTAGATGGTAAAAATATACCTAGTTGTACTCCATCCAATTATGATTCATTTGATATAACGTGTGATATTTCATCTTTAGGGATTCCGGATAATGGTAAGTATCAATTTTATGCTAATGCTACTGATTCAAAAGGTGTAAATAATAGTTCCTCTACCATATCTGTGGTTATTGGATCTCAAACCACGGGCAATCTAAGTGTAGATATAGGTTCTCCAATAGGTAATAATTATGCTGTTACTGCACATTTCACAGGATCATATAATTTAGATGGACTGACTTTATATATGATTAAAAATAGTGGCTCAGCAGTGTCCCTGGGCAATATGTCACATGTAGGAAGTAATTATGTTTATGATTGGAATTCTTCAAGTTATGGTTCAGGTAAATATAAATTCTACGTTAAGGGAAATATTCAAAGTAGTACAGGTATAGTACAATCAGCAAATAGCTCAGAAATTACAGTACCTTAATTGCGTTTTAATTTTCACTTAGTGAGTGAATATATTATTGGAAACTTTATTTTACCTGTGTTACTAATTGTTTGAAGTGTTCTGGTTGAGATAACGCCATTTCTGCAAGATTTTTTCTATCGATCCCAATGTTCTTAGCTTTTAAACCACTAATAAATTTGCTGTAACTTAAATCTTCTGTAGAAAGTGCTGCCGATATGGTTTTTATCCATTCAGTTCTAATCTGGCTTTTTCTATGTTTTCTATGAGCATAGCTGTATTGTCCCGCATGTAAAACTGCTTCTTTTGCTTTTCTATAAAGCTTATGATATGTCATTCTATAACCTGAAGCAAGTTTTAGAATTTTTTTATGTCTTCGTGTTTTAGTTGTTCCTCTTTTAATTCTCATTTTTTATATTACTAATAATCTTTTAATTTTTTTAACTGTACCTTTCGATGTTATCACAAAGTTATCTGGTACAAGCTTTCTTTGTGATTTTCTTTTGCTTTTCAAATGGGCGTTATTCCTATTCTGCATATGTTTTCTAATTATTTTACCAGTACCTGTAACTCTAAACCTTTTAGCAGTTCCTTTATGTGTTTTTAATTTATATTTTTTTGCCATTTTTATTTATTTTTTAAAACTACTGATAAATCTCTTCCTTGATTACTTACTTCCCCAACTTCGGAAGAAAATTCTAAATATTTATTTCTTAATTTTTCAAAATTGTCTTGCATTTGTTCTTTCGTTGTTTTTCTTTCATGTCTCATCACTATTTTTGCGACTCCTCCCTTCTCAATATGCTTCCTAATTTTCTCAAGTTTAATATTCATTTCAAAATCTTGAGTGGCTCCTGTAAATCTCCACTCTTTTGTTTCTACAGTTTTGCTTTTATTCTTTCTTAATTTCTTACTTTTTTCGTATTTGAACTTGGACCAATCAACAATTCTTGCAACAGGGTTTTCACTATTAGGTGAGACTAAAACCAAATCAAGTTCTTTGTTTCTGGCTACATTAAGAGCTTCATCTCTTGTCAATTTACCTAAGTTTACTCCCTCTTCGTCGATTACTATTAAATTTGGCAGCCTGATTCTCTCGTTCACATCATAAATAGGAATTTGAGGCGCTACTTTTTTTATTTTCCTAATTTTTTTTATAGTTAGACAAACAAATTAATATTTAAAAAATCTTACAATGATAGCAAAAGTATTGATATATCGCAAGATATAAACGCCAAGATAGGTTAAATTTTCATCAAAGATTCTATACTTTTTATTAACTCATTCATGCTAATTAAACCTTGATCAATGTTTTTATGTCTGACAGATACTGAATTATTTGCCTGTTCTTTTTCGCCAACAATAATCTGGATTGAAGATTTATTTTGCTCCGCTAAATAAATCTTCCTTTTTAGGCTAATAGACCTAAAATCAACATCTGAAATAATACCATTTTCTTTGAGAGTTTCCTGAACTTTATAAGCATATTCCATATAATTTTTGTTGATTGGGATAATTACTACTTGCTTAGGTGATATCGACTGAGGGATTTCGCCCTTATTATGCTCGAGTATATAAGCAAAGATAGCAAATGAATTCAAAAGATATTCTATTGAGACTGCAATTTTTTTATCACTTGTTTGAATATCTTTTTCGAATTTTACCTCAGCTATATTCCATTCCCGATTAAAAATATCAATTGCTTTAAAACTTATAATAGTATCATTAGGATTTTTAGTTAATACCTTTGAGTGCGAAATCCCTTCTTTTTGTAACAGATTAGATATAACTGAAACTAAAGATGCTTCAGGATCTACATTATAAATATTAGCTTTAACATCTATTTTTAATTCTTTTATAATGTCAGTTATATTTTCTATTTCTGAAGTGTGTGATAATTCATCACCTTCAATAAAATATTTCTTAATGAAAACAACTCTATGAGTTTCTTTCTCATTCTTATATAGATTTACAGGTAAACTAACTTCGGTTTTATAAGTAATTGGAAACTCTTTTGGACTTCTTAATTTCGACGCAAAAATCTGATTTATAAATTCTGATAGGTCTTTGGAACTTTCTGAAGAATTAATATAAATTTCTTTCGAGTTAAATGGAAGTAGATATTTAAATATTATTTTATTAATTGAATTTAGTATTACTGTGCCATTTGTATTCAAGACAACTTTATCTTCTTCAAGTGCTAATCCTAATCCTTGGGTCTTAAGTATTTTTTTATAGTTTCTTTCTCCTTCTTCTTCTTTTATTTTAAAGTAATCAGAAAGTTCATTTTTATTATTAAATACAATTCCATATATTCTTTGCATCTTTGGTCTAGATGGGTCTTCATTCCAGTGAATATCCTCTATCCTGGTGATTTTTATTGCCCCTACTTCTCCTGTTGAATATGCATGTGGCCCTCGGCAAAGATCAATAAATCCATCACCTGTTTTATAAAAACTTATTTCTTGGTCAGGAATGCTCTTTATAAGTTCTGCTTTATAAGTTTGACCTCTTTGAAGCAGGAGATTCATTGCCTCTTCTCTATTTAGAATAATTTGCTGCATTGGAAGATTCTCTTTAATAATTTTATCTGCCTCCTTCTCTATTCTAGGGAAATCTTTCTCAGTTAATGGTTTTGTTAAATCTACATCATAGTAGAATCCATCTTTTGTAACTGGCCCAATTCCGAGTTTTACACTTGGTTTAAGGCGTGTTAAAGCAGCAGCAAGTATATGTGCTCCTGTATGTTTCACTTTGTCAGGTACCGGTGTTATTGTATACATTTTTCAAGATTGATATAAAGGTAAAATTAATATGTCACTCTAGATTATAAATTGAATATGGTTTTTATTAAAGTCTTAAGATTTGATAAGTAATATCCTTTTAAAATTGTTCATTTTCTTAATCAGTAAAATAGTTCTATATACTCAAAGTGATTATTGGTATGTTATGTTTATGTATCCAAGGAGTATTAAGTTGTTTATCGTAAATGCTATTAAAAATCAATATAGAACATTAAAAATTGATTTTTTAGATGTTATTAGTTACAATCATAATAGAGCCTACGCTATCCTCAAAGTTTGGCGACATAGCTAACTCAGGCTCATGTAGGCTTCATGTGAGGTAAAATTCTTGGGTTTTCTCACTTCCAAGATTGAACTCGCTCTTTAACATATCATTCGTAATTAAATATTGTTTTGGTCTCCTCTATTTGTATTTTTTTAAGTATACATAGAGGAGATCAAAACATTAGGGAGGGAATCCAATGGCAGTAAGACTGATGGAACCCCAAATTCCTTCTCTGAGGGAGTTTGAGGAAGATGAACTTTGGGACTTGCTCTTCTATGGGCAAGCTCCAAAAAAACCTATAACACCTATCGTAGACTGTATGCTTCCTGCTCATGACGAGGAAGCAAACATCGAGGCAACCGTAGAGAGTTTGTTTTCACAAACTCTACAACCAAACCGTGTAATTGTTGCTGCAGATAACTGCAGCGACAATACTATCCCGATCCTTGAAAGATTGGTAGATAAATATCGTGGGCGGCTCATTTATTTTGAGACCGTTGATAATTCTGCCAAAAAAGCTGGAGCGCTGAATCAAGCGCTCCAGTACCTTTCACATGAGGCGCAGTATGTGCTTCAGATGGATGCAGACACAAAGTTAAGCCCAAACTTGATAGAAGAAGCTATTAAAGAGCTTCGAGCTAATCACAAGTTGGGTGGTGTTTGTTCCAGGTTCGGAGTATTCCCCTACAAGGGGAAGAATCCATGGCATTGGTTTCTCTGGAAGTTACAGGAAATGGAGTACGCTACAAGCGACTCTAGCCGAGTTGAAGGCCTTGGGGGTACGAAAGTCCTCTCAGGGGCCGTCGTAGTATTCTGGAGATTTGCTCTTGAGCAAGTGTCGTGGGAACATGGCCTTAGTGAACCAGAACAGAAAGATAAGGGAAATGTGTGGTCTGAGAGCACAATTGTCGAAGACTATTCATTGACCCTTGACCTGAAGGAACTTGGATGGAAAGTCCAAGCCGGGATGGGCATGATGTCGTGGACCGATACCATGCTGACGTTGTGGGATCTCTGGGATCAGAGGTTCCGCTGGCATTACGGGACTTGGCTCGAGTTGGAGCGACGCGGGTGGAATAAGACCACCCGTCACGATATTCTCGAGCTTTGTTTGCATTACTTCATATTGGTGTGCCTTGTGATTTTCTTAGGCACTTTGGTCGCGATGGTGATAATTGGGATCCCGATTCAGTTCAACGCGATTGGGCTTTCGGTATTGCTCGTCGCGTGGGCAAATAGGTTGTACCGGTTCTCATATATGAGAGAGCCAAAATGGTACGATCTATTGATCGCGATCATTTTAATTCCTGAAGAAGTGTATTCTATCTACAGGAATATCAACCTGACCGTGGCTCTTATCCGGAGCTTGAGGACGAAGTCTCCGCAGAAGTGGTAAATGTTCGATAACAGGGAGGTATAACTACCATGAACTACGATCCACCTTTCTTGCCGGTAACCGGAGCAGCTTTTGCCACTGGTGCTGGCGCATACTTACAATGGACGTGGCCAGTGATCCTGGCTGCGGCTGTTGTGTCGTTTGTAATTCTCGCATTTGGGATGATGCTCTTGCGACGGAATGAAAGCCGGCTGCTCAAATCCGGTGTCAAGGTTCGTCGCAGTACCCTCCCATACATGATCGGCGGAGTCATCGGCATTGTCGTGGGTATCGTCGGCGCGGCGCTTGAATTACCCGCACTTTTCGTGATCCCAGCTATCCTGGTCTCGGTGATCCTCGTCGCGGCGCTGCTTGGGGGCTTTCGCAGCAATTTCCCTAAACAGCAGCTCGCCCAAGTCGAATGATGTGTTAGAAGGGGGCGGTCCGACGTGTCGGACCGCCCCCTAAAACTTTCTTTTATAAATTCAAAAATTTCTACTCTACTATAATCTTGAAATAGGTCGAATATTTTTATTTAATTCTCTTGAGTTGCTTCTGGAGTGCTGAGTATTGCTTGATTATTCCCAATATCAAATTCAAAAATTGGAACCATTCTAGCTTGAAGTAATGGTGCAATATTTGGATCTACAGGTTCGTCTGCATAAGGCTCAGCACAGTAAAATCCAAGCAAATCTCTTACAGGGTCAAGTGGCGGCCCATCATAATCTGAAAACTCGAGGATATCAACCGGCCCTCTTAAACCAGCAGCTTCATCTATAAAAGCTTGATTCAAAGCTTGGGTTTGTTGTGGGCTGATATAAAATAATCCTATTAATTTACCGTGTTCAGTATTCCCATTTTGAGTTATCGTGAATGGTGCATCTTTATAATAATCTCGCCTTATCTTTCCTTCTGCTGAAGTAACATTAGTCCAGGCTAATTGGCTTCCAGTTTCTTCTACGTCTGCTCTTAATGGATCTGCAGGAAATTGGGACCCGTTTGCTAAATATCCTGAGTGAATAGTTTGAACTAAAACTCCATTATATTGCATCCAAACTGGATTGTCTTGTGCAAAAGGATCTCCAGCTAAAAAATTATCAGTAGGATTCATTTGTCTAGGATAAATTAGTAAATCAAATTCATTTCTGTTCCAAACTTGAGCAGGCTTTTCTATAACTAATTCAGTTAATGGACCTTTCTCAATACCAATAGTCCCAAAGTTAATTGAACCTATATGGAAAGGCACAAAATTTTCTACTTCAAATCTTGGTATGATTGATAAAGTTGTTGGTCTATTCATTCCAAATAGATTCCAGAATTGTATATCTGGAACTGTAAGATTTGGATCTCTTCTACGATATAATCCAATAAATACATCTCTAAAAGCATTATTTAATTGGATAATAAACTCAGGGTTCATAAAGTCTTCTGGAGTATATTTAACTTTACCTCCTGTTAGTATATCTGATGCTAAATTACTCAATATTTGGAAAGCTTGATCAACTGTAAGGTTAGTTCCAACTCCCTGGATATAATAATCATACGAATTTCCATTAATTCCATGTTCTTCTTTATATGCTTGTTGAATAATTTCTAAAAAGGCTCTAAAGTTACCGTAAGTGATTTCAGAATATAATTGTTCAGGAGTTTGTATACCTGCAACTTCATTTAAATAGCCATTATTATATAACCCTGCAGCAACAGCATTATATTGCAACGATTGCAGAAATTCTTCTGCAACTAAACTTTGAGTTACATTACTTAAATGATCCTTCCCAAAAGATATACTGCTAAACTGAACAGTACCATCTCCGCTCACCTCCATCATCGTAGATCCCCAGCTTCCTCCTCTATTGTGCTCAATATCATAAGTAATTTCATCACTTGTAATAATGGGTATTTGGTCAATAAATGCTTCAATTTGAGCATCGCTCATTTCAGGGTGAAATAGCTTGACACTATTATGTATAAAGCTTCTAATTTCAGGATTATTAAATGCGTAATTGATTGAGGGATATTGATTATGTGGAATGATAATTGCATCTGGTGATAAAACAATATTTATAGGTGTTGGATCAGCTGGTAAATTTGATTGTGCATCAATAGATTGTTGTGAACCAATCCCAAGCATTGATGCTGTTATTGCCAGTGCCGCTAAACTCTTTCTATTCATAGATGTAATAATAACTTATAAATATGAATTTGAAAAGAAGAATTGCTATTTGTACGGTGTATCAAGCTTTAAGAGAATATACCCAGTGAATAATGAGCGGTAGAGGGTTCGAACCTCTGACCTTACCCACGTCAAGGGTGCGCTCTACCAGCTGAGCTAACCGCTCATCATTTAATTATTTAGTAGCTTCGCTCTCTTTTTTTATTATCTTATCAACCAATCCGTATTTTACCGCATCTTGAGCAGTCATGTAAAAGTCTCTATCCATATCTTTCTCAACTTTTTCTTTTGATTGTCCTGATCTTTCAACTATCATATCTCTAAGTAGATCTTTAAGTCTTAAAATCTCTTTTGCTGTGATAGCTATATCGCTTGCTTGTCCCTCTGCTCCGCCTAAAGGTTGATGCATATGTATCATAGCATTTTCAAGAGCAAATCTTTTTCCTTTTGCACCATTTGCAAGAATCATTGTTCCCATCGAGGCTGTTGAACCTACTGCAATAGTTATAACATCGGGTTTAATATAATTCATAGTGTCAATTATTGCTAATCCTGAATAAACTACTCCTCCTGGGCTGTGAATATAAAGTTGAATATCTTTGTTAGGGTCTTCTTTTGTTAAAAAAAGCATTTGTGCTACAACTGCGTCTGCAACTTGATCATCAATAGCTGTTCCTAAAAATATAATCCTGTCTTTTAGTAATCTTGAATAAATATCGTATGCTCGCTCTCCTTCTCTAGATTTTTCTATTACAGTAGGAATTAAATAACTCATGATTTTTCTTTAATATTTAAGATTGTTTTTAAGTCTCATTAGCAAATATTATATCATACTGCTAATTTATTAAAAGATTTAATTAAAATATTGTTACTAGATAAGAAGATATTGAACAAGAAGAATTTTTAAAATATTTAAAACTGAAAAGTCCCTTTTTCAAGGGACTCCTCAGTTGCACTTTTAACTATTTTTACTGCTTTTGTTTAACTTTTCTAATCAAATTATATGCTTGAGAATAACTTATGTCAACTAATTTATTGAGAAAAATTTTATTGTGCAATAAATAAAATTGTAATCCTAGGAAACCTTACCACACAATAATAATAAGGCTGTATAAAATTTTTCTCTACTTAGCTAAATTGTACAAATAATTACTATATGTTCAATAGTTTTGTACAAGTATTTTATTAATTTAATGTAAATTTATCTCCAATTTTTAAATTATGATTTTCACTCCATCCAGAGTTAACTTCGATTGTAAATTGAGAAGGAATTTTAGAAGAATAAGTCTCTAAAGTTTGATTTGGTCTTGTGGACTTATATAATTGCACTACTTTCAGATTTTTATCTAAATAAATTATATCTAGTGAAATTAATGTATTTTTCATCCAGAAATTTCTCTGAGTTTCATCGTCAAAAATGAAAAGCATTCCTGAATTTACTGAAATATTAGTTCTATTCATTAAACCATATTCTTGCTTTTGTGAGGATCTAGCTACTTCAAGATTAAGAATAGTATTATCAAACTTGAAGTAAACATTATCTGAATCTGATAAATTTAGTAAATTTGTTGATTGTGCTCTTATTGAGAAGAACAGAAAAATAACGATTAATGTTAATAGGATTATTAATATTGTTACTATAAATTTTTTCATTATTTTGCTTTAAAATCTTCTTTTAAAGTTTTTTTCTATTTCTGATCTTTCAAGCTGCCAGATTGTTGGCCTGCCATGGGGGCAATTATAAGGATTTTTTAAAGTTAATAAGTTTTTGATAATACTTACCATTTCTTCTCTCTCAAGCTTTTGTCCTGCTCTTATGCTCCCATGGCAGGCTGTGGTCGCTAAAAGCATATATACTTCTTTATTTAATTTAGGATAAATATCTTTTTCACTTTCATAAGTTTTTTCAAGATCAGTGTTCATATTCAAGACCTCATCTATGTAATCCTGAATATCTATATTCTCTACAGCTTCAGGAATTTCGAGAATCTGAATAGAATCTTGACCAAAGTCTTCTAAGATTATTCCGATATTTTTTAGCTCTTCTTTCTTTTCCAGGAGTAATTCTTTATCATGTCGTTTTAACTCTAGAATCTCTGGTATTAGTAGTGGCTTTGTTTTCAGCTCACCAAGATTTAAGTACAATCTTTCAAATAAGATTTTTTCAGCTGAAGCATGTTGATCAAGCATTATTAATTTGTTGTCTTTTTCAAAAAGAATATATGTATTAAAAAGCTGAAATACTTTATCATATTTCATTTCTTGCTGAGTAATTTGTGAATCTGAGCCTTGAATTATTGCCTCATTTTTATCATTATAAAGCGCTTTCTTTTCTTCAGAATCTGAATTTAAAAATTCTTGGAAATTTTGTGATTTTGAACTATCAATCAAGTTCTTGGTAAAAGAAAGCGCCTCCTGAACTTTCCCTTTGGGAGCTTTTTGCTTAAATGAATAATTTGAAGTTTTATCGTTAGCTAAAAAACTTGGTTTTTGTGTTGTGTGTCCAAAGAAATCATTTGATGCTGAATCTTGTCTATTCTCAGAATCAAAATTATCCTGCAGAGTATCTGTAATAATTGATTTTGTTGAAGTTTCTAAGGTCTTTCTACATAATGAATAAACATATCTGAAAATTTCTTGAGAATTTAAAAATCTGATTTCCGTTTTTCTTGGATGAATATTTACATCTATTTGAGATGGATCTATTTCAATAAATAAAAAGTATGCTGGTTTTAGATCTTTATGAATAAAACCTTTGTAAGCCTCTAATACTGCTGTTGCTACAATTTTATTAATAACAAATCTTCTATTTACATAGGTATATTGAAAGTTATAACTTTTCTTCCCTATTTCCGGCTTTCCAAAATAGCCTGTTATCTTTATCTGTCCGTTATCAAAAGTTTTCATTTCGAAAAGATTGGATGCAGTTTGTTTCCCAAAAGCCTCAAATACTCTATTCTTAAAACTTTCTGCTTTAGTTAACCTATAAACTAATCTGTCGTTATGATAAAGTTCAAAATGAATATTCAAATGTGGTAAAGCAATATTTAGAAATGTTTCAGTAAGATGTTTTAGCTCTACAGCATTTGATTTCAGGAATTTTTTTCTTGCAGGTATATTTTTAAAAATATTATAAATTGATATTTTAGTTCCTTTTTCTGTTTGTGTAGATTTTGCAAAATCTTCTTTAGTATTTTCAATCGTAAGTTTAACAGCTTCGCCGTTTTCTATTTTGCTTTGTAGTTCAACTCTTTCCGCAACTGATGAAATACTTGCTAAAGCTTCACCTCTAAAACCAAATGAAAGTATCTTATGTAAATCTTCTTCATTATTAATTTTCGATGTAGCATGCTGTTTAAAGGCCATTTTTGCATTTTCTTGATCCATTCCTACTCCATTATCTTTAACTTCAATTAATTCGTTTCCATAGTCTTTTATATTTACGATAATTTTTGAACTCTCAGCATCGATTGAATTCTCTAAAAGTTCTTTTAGAACAGATGATGGACGCTCCACTACCTCGCCAGCAGCAATAAGGTTTATTAAATTTTGAGGTAAAATTCTAATTTTATTCATAGGTATTTTATTTTACACTAAAGTCTCTAATTTTGAAGCTTATCTACAAAATAATAGTGTTTTGTTACGTATTATTACTAAAAAATAGATGCAAAATGTTATACATATTAACGAAATTCAAGCTTTCCAAGGCATTGTATAAATTCTAAGTCTATTCTTAGTAGATATTTAAATTTAATACTGTTAAAAATATTTCTTAATCTACTTTAAATAGATATATTTTAATATAATCTCTAAAAACAACTAATTATTTTGGAAATATATTTCTTAGGGTTCAGCCTCTACCCCGTCTGGATTAATGTATAAAAATCCGGAAAGTAGATAGCATTCGAAAATCGAAAGATTAAGAATAATTGCTAAAGATCTAACAATATTAAAAGAAGGTACTACTTCATTATTTATAATTCTGGATATATATGAAGAATTAACATGGAAATGATTAGCACTAATAACTCTTGCACTCTCATTGAGACCAAATTTTAATACTAGTGGCCGTATCATTTCAGCAAATGGCTTCGATTGTTCAAGTGTAGTATGTGATCTGAATCCTAATCTATTTGAATCAAAAAGAAATTGAGCGATTTCAATTAGTTTTTCAGTGTCTTTAGATAAAGTATCTACAACAAATGAGTTTATATCCATATTTAGGATATTATCATAATTTTACAAAACTGAAGATTTTATCTGCCCTTCTCTATCTTTGCACCAAGTCGTCTTAAGACCTGAATTATTTCAGGGAATCTTCTATAAAGTATATCTGCATTGTCAATTACAGTTGTACCTGATGCAGATAAAGCTGCAAGAACAAGAGCATGTGTACATTGCAGAATTGTTGAAGAATTGATTTGTGTCCCTTTAAAACTACTTTCTCCAAGTGTAATAATTTGATTAGGGTTGGTCATTGTAAACTTTGCTTGCATCTTGAATAACTCCGTATATAGCTCGATAAGCTGTACTTCATACATATTTGAGTAAACTCTTATCGAACCACCGGCTTTTAATGCTAAAACTAAGGCTTGTGGAATTAAATCCACTGGAAATCCAGGCCATGGTTCATCTTTAATCTTATCCATATCGCCCTTTAAATTAGGTTTAGCGATTAATTTTTGCTTTCCCGGTACAAAGATATCCTCATCTCTTATTTCGACCTTTAAATTGAGTTTAGCGAAGTTATTAATAATTTGGGTCATATGTTGAGGAATTGCATTCTTAATTGTAATTTCTCCACCTGTAACTGCAGCAGCTACAATTAAACCTCCAATATCAATATGATCAGGTGGAACAGTCCATTCCCCTCCACTTAAACTCTCAACACCATCAATAATTAGTCGATTTGTTCCAATTCCTTGAATTTGTGCCCCTAAATAATTTAAGAAATTGCATAAATCTTGAGTATGAGGTTCACAAGCAGCATTATAAATTATAGTTCTTCCCTTAGCTTTTACAGCTGCTAAAATTAGGTTTTCTGTTCCTGTTACAGAAGCTTCTAATAGCCAAACATTTTCATTCCCTTTTAATCCTGGAGTTGATAGTTTATATCCATCATTTTTATCTAAGTGTACATTTAATTCTTGAAGACCTTGAAACATTGCATCAAGTGGGCGATTCCCGAGCTTGCATCCCCCTCCATCTTTAATGGAAGCTCTTCCAAACCTCTCCAAAAGAGGACCTAAAAATATAAAAGTTGCTCTTTCTTTTGAAGCTAAAACCTCGTCAATATCTGGAGTTTTTATTGTTGTTCCATCTAATCTTATACTGTTTCCTTCTAAGTATGATACTTTACCTCCAAGTTGTTTAAAAACATGGAGCATTACCCTAACAGAACTACTTTTAGGGACATTGTGAATAGTCACAGGTTCATCCGCTAAAACACATGCAGGAATTAACTTTACAATAGAATTCTTGTTTGGCATCGGTTCAACTTCGCCATGCAAATCATAACCTCCTGTTATTTTTAATGAAGACATATTTATTAATTAATGTTGATTAAGATTATTTCAAATTATAGGCTGAATATCTTTAACCTTCAAGATCTATGTCACCTAATAAGGTTGTTACATCAAAACCTTTTCCAGTGCCATATTCAACCAGTTTGATTTCATCATCATCATCAGGTGTAGATTCGATCTGGGGAAGATAACCCTCTCGGATCAATTCTAGAAATTCAGATTGCTCTTCATCAGTAATTTTTCGTGAAGATATCCTTTGATTTAGAAAGTTAATTCGTGCTTGTTTTGTTGTAGGATCACTATCTAAGCTCATTATATTGGTAGTAATAATGGTGAGCGCTGAGGGATTCGAACCCCCGACCCTCTCGGTGTAAACGAGATGCTCTAGCCAGCTGAGCTAAGCGCTCGATAACAAATACTACAGATTTTTAAAGCTTTAACTCTAGCTCCCATAAAGGGACTAATATCTTCTTTTATTCGACTACACTTCGCTTGTCTCACAAAGAATCTCTTGAGCAGCTGAGCTAAGCGCTCGAAAAACGAGCACTGTATTATATCTTATTTTCTTATAATGGTGAATAGTAATTATTTGTAATCCCTCAGCGCTCACCAAAACTATTTAATTTCAAAAGTATTTGCAATATTAAACAATACTTCTTTATTAACACTGTCTGTAGAATTAGTAATTGTTAAAATATAAGTTTGGTCCCTTTTTGTATCTGGAAAATAATATTGATCCTGTTCGATATTTATATTTCCTTTTGATGCATTCCATAAAACATGGCAAGCATCATTACTTCCATATGTCCCTAATGAATAATTTAACGAGGTTTTATCAACAATATAACCTTCATCTGTTAAAGTTGAAGTAGCATTTTGGCCAAGACTTAAACAATTAGTATAACTTAGATCGAATGAGCTGTTTGTTATTATAATACTAGCGTTATCATTCCCATTATTTGTATTTTTTTCTTTAAGTGATAAAAGAACAGATGAATAATTATTTGAAGTTACAGAATCTTTTAAATTTAGTTTAGAATTATCATATTTGAAAGTAAAATCTATTGAATAATCACCAGTATAATTTACCTCATTTGTATTTGTATCTGTAGAATTATTTAAATCTTGTTGAGTTGATTCATTTGAATTTTGTGAACAAACTCCACTCGTTGGATTTGCTGAAGGGCCTTTATAGAAACATGTACCATCTATTTCAAAATACCCAAAAAAGAATAAGATTCCACCTAAAATTATCATAAAACATAGGAGCAATAAACAACCTCCAACAAGAATCTTTTTCTTCATTTTCTAGTTATATAAAAGTTTAATAATTTAGTATATACAAGATATAATTTTATTTATATAAAGAATCTTATTTATCTGCTAATTTCTCAAGCAATTTTTCTTGATATTCCAAATGTTGGAAGACTGCTTCTAGCTCTCTCTCAGTTCTTATGTTTATTTCAAAATCAGCAGATGCACGTTCATGAGCTACTTTATCCTGAAGGTTTTCTGCAATTAATAATAGTGGTAATAATATAAGTTGAATTACATTTGAAACAAATAGCCAGAGTACGAAAGCAGGATATGGATCAAACCTTAAATGTTCAGGAGCAAAAGTATTCCATAGCAGCCAAACTGCAGTCCATAAAAACAATATTATGAAAAATCCAAATGTCCCGACTTTATCCGAAATTGCCATCGAGATTCTCTCAGCTTTTGATAATTTAGAAAGTCTTGCTTTATAATAATTTTGTAAAGGTACTCTTTTTTTCTTTATTTCTTCAAGGGATATTGGTTTTTCTTGTTCTGTCATAATTTGATTTAATAATTAATAAAAGTAATTGTATTTTAATAAAAAGTTCAATAAAGAGCAAAGTTGTATATCCTATAGTAGTTTTTTGTTTTGTTCATTAAATTTACTCTAACTTTATATCTCTTGTTCAGATATGAATTTCTATGTAAATATATACTAAACATTTATACTTTGTCACTTTTGTATATAGAAAACTATTGTTCAGTTATATACCTAGTGATATACTAAGAATAAGAATATTAATAACAATCGCTTATGACAACTTCAAATAATGCTCAAGTTTTGGGTGTAGGAATTGCTGGTGGATCCGGTTTAACATTATTAGGTGTACCTGTTGAAACTTCAGTAGCAATAGGTATCGGGGTCCTTTTTATTTTGCTTTGTGCATATTTAGTTTATAAATTCCGAAATAGAAAATTTAGATGATAATAAATCAGATTTTAGGTTTATACCTACTACTGGCTTTAGTAAGAGCTGTATATGCCCTCTGTATTGGCTTTTTTTATTTGCATAAATATCCAAAGCCAGATGCATCATATAATCCATTCATCAGCATAGTTATTCCAGCATGGAATGAAGAGATGGGAATAAAAAAGACATTAGATTCAGTTTTAAAAAGTACATACAAAAATTATGAAATTATAGTTGTTAATGATGGTTCTTCTGATTCTACAAAATACATTGTAGAAAGTTATCATAAAAAATATCCCAAAAAAGTTATACTATTTAATCAGAAGAACCAAGGAAAATATACCGCTTTAAACAAAGGTATCAAAAATTCTAAAGGAGAAATTATTGTAACTATCGATGCAGATTCTTATGTATATCCTAATGCAATTCAACTATTAGTCGAAGCTTTGAGTGATAAATCATTTGATGCAACTGTTGGTAAAATAATTGTAGGAAGCCCTGGCTCAAAGATTGGGGTTTCTAGACCTAAAAATTTAATAGGAGTGGTTCAGTTCTTTGAGTATATGTTTGGTTATCATATAAAAAAGACCCAACATCAGAATAATTCAATCTATATTTTACCTGGAGCATTTGCTGCTATGCGGAAAAGTGTTATTGAAGAGATAGGATACTATGAGGGATATTCTAAGACTGAAGATTTTGACTTGTCTATGAAATTAAGAATGAATGGTAGTAGAATTTCATATATAGATGATGCATTATGTGTTACGGAAGGGGCTTCTGATTTGAAAGGGTTAATTAACCAACGAACAAGATGGAGACATGGATTTTTAGTATGCTTACTTCATAGAAAAGATTACATTTTAAGTACTAAAAAAGGTATATATTTAACTTTCGTTGATTTCCCCTTGGTATTGTGGGGATTATTAGATATTTTAATTTACCCATTATTATTTGTTGTCCTCTCAATTCAAATTATAATATCAAGAGATATTTTATTATTTTTTGTTTTTTATATAATAATCCCATATTCATATTTAATGCTTTTGGATAAAGATGTTCTTGCTCATAAAGATCTTCTAAAATATCTACCTATTTTGCCATTTTTATTTTCTATAATAAACATAGTTGAGCATATAGCCTTATTAAAAGCTTCATACAGGATAATAAAAAGAAAAGATACTGCGTGGACTCATTGGGTCAGAGTTGGAGTTCAATGATTAATTTAAAGGATAGTGAGCAATACTTTTTATTTGAAAGATCCAATTATTCTGCTGAGAATTATCTATACCATTTGGATAATGTTTCCCTTGTTGAGAAAGTAAGATATCATTCCACTCTCCTCCCATCGCTAAATTTATAATAAAGTAGAAAGGTTTTGTGAATGGCCAATCTCTGAAATTGGTAGAGGATTTATTAACTGTGTGTACAACTGTGCCATCTACCGTATATTGAATTGAGTTAGTTTTCCACTCTATTCCATAAGTATGAAATTGAGTTGATAAATTTGAAACTTTAGTTCCTTTCGAATATGGATCATTATCTGCGACTAAAGAATTAAAGGTATGAGCATCATGATAAACATAACTTGGCTCTACACCTAAAAATTCAATAATATCTATTTCTCCATCACCTTGGTAAGATAATTCATTTTGTTTTTCTTGTTGTGTTGCAATATTATCATGAAAATATGAACCATCTGTTGGTAATAGCCAAATAGCTGGGAACGTTCCGATTCCAGATGGAAGTTTAGCAACAATTTCAAATTTTCCATAAGTTGCGTCAAAAAATCCTTTTGTATCAACTTTTCCTGATGTTATTGTACCATCAGACTCTACTTTAGCTTGTATTGTTAACAATCCATTTTCAATTTTTACATTTCCGGTTTTGTACATTTGTTTCTCATCGTTCCAAGCAGGATCCCAATCATCATTTATTCCATTTTGGATTCTAAACATTGAACTTACAGAAGTCCCATTTGCCATACTAGAGAAATCCAGAAAATAATCTGACTTAGATGGTGATTGTTTAGGGGTCTGTGTATTATTAGTCTGACTTCCACTATCAGTAGGATTAGTTGAATTTTTAGGGGTAGGATTCGAATCTTTAGATAGTTTTGTTTTTTCACTAATTGAGTTTAAGCCTGCAACAATACCTTCTGAACCGCTATCTAATATATTTGACTCCCCAATTTCACTATTAGTTGGAATATCAGTTGATATAGGATTATAGCTTGTAACAAGGTAATGATTAAGTCTTGTTTGACTATATTCATTTAACAATAGAACTTCAGCAAAAAGGATTGGAATTATTAACGTCGCAAGAAGTAATATACGGCGATTTTTCATCTAAATTACTAAAAATTCTTAACATACCAGTATACTATACTTCGTTTAGCTAAATTCTTCAAGAAAGAAGCGCAGGATGATTGTGTGAATAAAGGGCGGCATTCGAAGAATGCCGCCCTTTGAATAATCTAACTAATTTATAACTGTGGCTCCAATTCTGCCAATGCTTGGCTAATTGTTACAACAGGAATGCCACTATCTCTCATTGCATTAAGGTGATCTGTGAATAATGTTGGTGTTGTATCATAAGGATCAGGATCAGTAGCTACTCTATGATATACCAATATTAACCACGTTCCTTCTCTTTGTGCTTGTGCAATCCAACTTGCAACTTCTTCTCCTGTGGTATTATCCAAAATATTCTGAACTTTCAATCTACTTACATCAAAATTATCTTTACTATTAAACCCAGCATCAACAGTTCTATGAACTGTGTAGTGCTGCATAATCTGATCTTTTACTGCTTGATTATATGCCCCAAAAGGTGTTGCAAAATAGTTTATAGGGCCATTAAGGAAGCTTCTAAGATAAGTTTGTGAATCAACAAGTTCTGTTTCAACTTCAGCCGGAGTTAATGTTCTCAAATCCGGATGAGTTATTGAATGAGATCCTATCTCATAACCATCATCTTCGAATGACTTAATAATATCTTTAGCTTCCTGCTCTGTATAATCAGGGTTGCTCTGAATAAAGGTCGTTGCTTCGAATAAATCAGCTTTGAATCCATAAGAATCCATCATTGGTATTGCAGTATCTACATTATCTTCCCAGCTATCATCAAAGGTTAACGTTAATAATGCCCTGTTAAATGGTACTGGAGTGTATGGTGTAATATCATAATTATCTGTTGTTAATGTACCATTTTGAGAAAGCAGATGATAAATTACAACTGATACTGCATTAGCTGGCATTGTGAACGATTCAGCGTAATGTGCCCAATCTGCAGCAGGTGGAGCTTCTGGAAGTTCCTGATAAAAGATTGAGTTGTCTTGCATATTCATTTCTAAAACTATTCTGCTGTCAACATCTGATTTGTAATAATCAGTAACAAGGTAATCTTCTCCAGGAGTTAATACTACTGGGTCATGAATCCATTTAGCATCTCCATCAACGTAGTTAGATACTGTAAGTCTCACACTGTGAGTTCCACTCTGTCCTTGATTCTTTAAGTATTCAAACTGTGCACTATTATTTCCCCAGGAGCTTGGTGCCCATGATAAAGGTCTTTTGCTTGTAGCTTCTGTTTCAAGGTCACCGTTTGGAACTGTTGAGCTTCCAGTTGGTGGTGCTATTTCAAATAAGTCATAGTTGTCTGTCCAAAGTTCTCCATTTTGTCCTATAAACTGAAGAACTGTTACATTGTTTACATCTGAAGGAACTAAAAATGCATATTCTGATTTTATCCAGTCAGAACTAGCTGGATTAGTTCCCATCCATTGATAAGTAATCGAGCCGTCAGTATGTCCTAATTGAACTGTAGTGTCTGTTGGTACTGTTGATTTATAGTAGTTAGAGTAAGAGTAATATGAACCTGATTTTACAGTTACTGGATCGAAGAACCATTTCGCATCTCCACTTACATAATTAGTCATATTTATGTAAATACTTCTGGTTCCATCCTGACCTTCGTTTAAATACTGAAAATCTGGTGTATTGTTTCCATAAGAACTTGACTGCCAGAATGCAGGAACATTTCCATTTGGTGTCTCTACCGAAGGATTAGGAACAATATTATCTCCAGTATCTGGTGGTGTCACTGTTTTATGTAAAATTGAGTAATCGTCAGTCCAAAGGTCTCCTACTCCATTAAGAATGTGTAATACAGTAACTTTCGATACATTTTCTGGTACTATGTAGTCAAAATTTGATTCTATCCAATCAGCACTCGGTGAAAGCGAGTCAATTTCAATAAATTGATTGGAGTTATCAGTCATTAAATATTGCAAGTATATTAATGTACTTGTATTTGACTTGTAATAATTACTAAAACTATAAGTCTCGCCAGGAGTTACACTAACCGCATCATGTAACCATTTTGCATCTCCATCTGTATAACTTGACATAGATATATGCAGACTCTTATTACCCGAGTGTGCATCATTTGAGTAATCAAAAATAGCTGAATTTGTACCCCAGCTACTGGATGTCCAATGAGCAGGTGAAATTCCATTCTGGTTTTCTACTGAAGGATTTAATATTTGATTATCTTCTGGTCCTGGAGGTGGTTCAGGTGTGATATGCAATAGTGAATAATCATCGGTCCATAAATCACCTAATCCTGGCAATATATGCAAAGCTCTAATTGTAGAAGCATTGTTTATTGCTGTAAAATCATAGCTTGTCATTGTCCAGTCTGTACTAGGTGTAAGCATTCCAAGAGAAGTATATTGATAGCTCCCGTCATTCATATGAAACTCGATATATACATAGGTATTGGTTGTTGCTCTATAGTAATCACTAAATCTATATGTTTCTCCTGGTGTTACAGGTGCTGGTGAGTGATACCATTTCGCATCTCCATCAGTGTAACTTGTCATAGAAACATGAAGACTTTTACTTCCTGTATGCGGTGAATTTGAGTATTCAAATACTGGAGTATTTGTACCCCATGTATTAGTTTGCCAATCAATAGGATTCCCACTTGAATCTTGTGCTTCTGCTGAAGGATTCAAAATCTGATTTTCATCTGGAGCTGGTGCTGCAATATGTAATATAGAATAATCATCTGTCCAAAGATCACCTACACCGGCTAATATATGTAAGACTCGAACAGTTGAAACATTTTCTGGAACTAAGAAATTAAAGTTAGTCTGGCTCCAATCAGCACTAGCCTGAGGGTTACTCAGGTATACATATTGGAATGATCCATCGTTCATTGCATATTCTAAAAATAAAAGAGTCTCTCTAGATGCTTTATAAAAGTCATTAAATTTATAAATTTGACCAGGTGTAACATTTACAGGTTGGTGCATCCATTTCGCATCTCCATCAGTATAACTTGAGATTGAAACGTGTATACTTTTAGTGCCTGTGTGAGCATCGTTAGAGTAGTCAAAAGAATGAGTATTTGTTCCCCAAGTATTAGTCTGCCAATTTGCAGGATTAATTCCATTTGGAACCTCCACAGAAGGGTTTAATACTTGATTTTCATCAGCAGTTGGTAATGTAACATGCAAAATTGAAAAATCATCAGTCCATAAATCTCCTACTCCATTTAATATATGTAATATAGTAACCTGATTAACATTATTAGGGACTGTAAAGTTATAGTTTACTTCTAACCAATCTGGATTTGCTGGTAGTGATTCAAGATATACATATTGGTGTGAGTTGTCATTTAACTGGTAATCTAAAAACAAAATTGTACTAGTTGTTGACTTATAAAAATCACTAAAATTATAAGTCTCACCTGGTGTAACATTAACTGGATCGTGATACCATTTTCCATCTCCATCAGTATAGCTTGTAGTTGAGACATGAAGACTTTTACTTCCAGTATGAGCATCATTTGAATACTCAAAAGTTGTACTATTGTTTCCCCAGTTACTTGTATGCCAGAATGCTGGATTTGTACCATTAGAAGTTTCTACCGATGGATTTAAAATTTGATTATCATTTGGACCAGGCAAAGTGGCTTGTACAATAGAGTAATCATCAGTCCAAAGATCCCCTACCCCAGCAATTAAATGCATCATAGTTACCTGTGTAGTATTTGAAGGTGCTGTAAAATTATAATTAGTACTTACCCAATCTGCACTTGCAGGTATATTAGCAATGAACTGGTACTGTTTTTCTCCATTAACAAGATAATATAAGTACAATATAGTGTCAGTACTAGATTTGTAAAAATCAGAAAAAGTATATGTTTCACCTGGTGTAACAGTTACAAAATCATGTAACCATTCAGAATCACCACTTGTATAACTTGTTGTTGAAACATGTAAGCTTTTACTGCCAGTATGAGCATCATTAGAATACTCAAATGTTGAGGTATTTGTTCCCCAAGTATAGGTCTGCCAATTTACTGGATCTCCGTTAACATCTTGAGTTTCAGCGGATGGGTTTTGAACAAGATTTTCACCTGCTGCATTAACTTTAATAGAGTTAGTCGAAGAAAATAAAAGGAGAGTGAACGCTGCAACGATCAAAGTAAGTATTAATCGCTTCATAAATATATGAGATTAATATTTTAAATATTTATTTCAGTATATCATTAATATTTAGACATTGTTACATTTATATTGTAAATATAGGGCATTGGAGGCCTAAAAGTTCCTTCAGATTTAGGGATTTTGTATTTTAGAAAATTTAAATAAAAAAAGCGGCGACTTTTCAAGTCGCCGCTTTAAAAAACTTTCATAAGTTTTAAAGTTGAGGTTCTAACTCTGCTAAAGCTTGGCTAATTGTTACAACTTTAATCCCACTATTATTTACAGCTGCCATTTGGTCTGCAAATTCAACTGGTGTTGTATCATAAGTTCCAGGATCAGTAGCTACTCTATGATAAACTAGTATTAACCATGTGCCTTCTTGTTGAGCCTGGTTAATCCAGGCTGTTATATCTTCAGCCGTAGTATCACTAAATACGTTCTGAACTTTTAATTGACTTACATCAAAATTATCTTTGCTATTAAATCCTACATTTACCGTTCTATGAACTGTATAAGTATGCATTATCTGATCTAATACTGATTGATTATATGATCCATATGGTGTTGCAAAATAATTTACTGATGTTCCAAGAATACTTTCAAGATAACTTTGAGAATCTACAAGTTCTGTTGTGACTTGTGCAGGTGTAAGTGTGGTTAAATCAGCATGATCAACTGTGTGAGATCCAATTTCTTGCCCATCTGCAGCCATGTTCTGAACTCTTGTTACAGCATCAGGAAGATCTGAGTTTTGAATATTTGAAGTTATAAAGAACCAGTTGCCTTTATATCCATATTGATCTAATACTGGAAATGCTGTGTCATAATTATCAAGCCATCCATCATCATCAAATGTTAAAGTTACTAAAGGTTCATTGAATGGCGTTGGAACATATTCTTCAACTTTATAATTATCAGTGATTAAGAATCCTGAACTTTGAAGAATATGAAGAATATTGATACTCATAGCATTTGCAGGCATTGTAAAAGTTCCAGTGAAAAGTACCCAATCTGTGCTTGGCGCTGCATTTCCTATATCAATGTAATTTACACTCCCATCTTGCATATTTACAGCGATAGTAACTTTAGTTTCAACATCTGATTGGTAGTAATCCGAGATTTTATAGCTTACTCCTGGGGTCAAATTTATTGAGTCGTTAAACCATTTAGCGTCTCCATCGGTGTAGTTAGTAATTGTTGTTTTAACGCTATGAGTTCCATCATATCCTGTATTCAAATATTGAAATTTTGCATTGTTTGTTCCCCAAGAATTTGTATTCCAGAATTGTGGTTGATTTGGATTTGATGCTAATGTGTCTTCTAATGAAGCATTTGGTAAAAGTGACCCATCAGGTAGAATTTCTTTCAGGCTGTAATTATCAGTCCAAAGCTCTCCATTTTGTGCCATAACATGGAAAACAGTTAATTTTGTAGCACCTACAGGAGGCAAGAAACTATATTCAGATTTTGCCCAGTTTGCATTAATTGGATTTGTTCCTAACCAAAGGTAAGATAAAGAACCGTCTCCCATTTGAAATTGAACTACAGTTTCGCTTGGTGCAGTTGATTTATAATAGTCAGAGAATAAATAATGTGAGTCATCTGAGATTGAAACAGGATCAAAATACCATTTAGCATCTCCATCAGTATAGTTAGTAACATTTACATAAACGCTTTTTGATCCTTCTTGACCTTCGTTTAGATATTGAAATTGTGCTTTATTTGTTCCCCAAGAATTTGACTGCCAGAAAGCAGGGTCACTTCCATTTGGAGTTTCAACTGATGGATTAGCAACAGCATTTTCTCCAGGATCTGGAATAGGTGGCGGTTCTGGCGTTGTTACGAGTATGATTGAATAATCATCAGTCCAAAGATCTCCAACGCCAGCAATTAAATGGAATACAGTTACTTGTTTAGCATTTGTTGGTGCAGTAAAGTTATAATCTACTTGAGCCCAATCCGCACTTGATCCTGGGCCTCCTAAATAAACATATTGATTAGAACCATCATTCATTAAGTACTGTAAAACTACCTCTGTATTTTCAGTTGATTTATAGTAATCAGTAAAATTATATGTTTCGCCTGGAGTAACATTTACAGGATCGTGATACCATTTGGCATCCCCATCTGTATAACTAGTAGTTGTAACATGAACGCTTTTATTGCCTGTATGTGCTGAATTTGAATATTCAAATGTTGAAGTATTCGTCCCCCAAGCATTATTTTGCCAGTACGCTGGATTCCCATTAGAATCTGGGGTTTCTACTGACGGATTTAAAATTTGATTTTCATCAACTGCTGGCGGAGTAACTGGTGGATCTACTACAGGCGGATCTACTACAGGTGGATCTACCACTGGTGGATCTACTACAGGTGGTTCGGTAGGTGTTGTTGATGTAGTTTCAGTAAGTGAAAAGTTATCAGTCCAAAGCTGTCCAACTGAAGAGATTACATGAAAAATTGTTACTTGTGTAGAATTATCTGGAACTGTGAAGTTTGCAGTTATATTAGTCCAAGCTGAATTTGCTCCAACTGATGTTAAATATTCATATTGATATGAATTTGATCCAACTGTATATTGAGCAATAATGTCTGTACCTACATTTGATTTATATGAATCACTGAATTCATATGTTGTCCCTGCAGTTACATTTACTGGATCTGGATACCATTTTGCATCTCCGTTTCCTTGTGCAGTAACTGTTACTCCTAATGCTTTTCCAATACTTCCATCTGTAGTAGAATAAGTGAAATCCGCAACTGTCCCTCCCCAAGACCCTGTATTAAAGTTTGCAGGTTGAGTATCCCCGGTTTCAACATCGGGATTAGGAATTAAGTTGTCTGCAGCACTTACTTTTAATGGACCTGATAAAGTAAATAATATAATGCTTGAAGCTAATGAGACTAACAGAAGGTTTAATCGTTTCATAGGGTTATATAATATTAATAGTTATCTATTAATACCAGTATATCATTAATGTTTACTAATTGTGAAGAATTTTATTTTTTATTTCCTGTATCGAATTAACTACTAATAAGATTTTAGTTTGAATAAACATAGATCTTTTATTTCACAAACATTTTGTTAAGATAGACAACAGAGGTGCAGGGAATTCTTCCCTGCACCTCTTAGAAAACTGAAAAAGCAAAATTCTTATTGTACTGGTTAGGGCTTTTATTCTCGGAGTTCTTATGTTGGCTTAGGATCTAGCTTTAGTGCAAGTGCAACTATGATACTTCCGTATAACCAGAGCCAGTTTTGAGGCTCAAGAAGAAAAGGAAGTATTGGGGAGAAAGCACTAGCTTTTGCTAGAAAAGTGTTAGGGAACCAAAGATCGGGTATTAATCCGAAAAATATAGAGAAGCAGATTCCCCAAATTGCCCCCCATTTGATTACCTTCCACCACTCTTTTGTTACAAGGATAACTAGTGGTAGAACGAAAATTACACTCGGTTTCATCACTGCTAGTACACCTAGTAAAGCAGCTAACGTAAAATGTCTACGTTTTGCTGCAATTAGATATCCAGCAACGAGGGCAAAAATCAGCGGTGTCGGCTGCCCAAGCCAGAATGCTGCTGAGAGTGAATTCCCATGAATTCCAGTCCCAATATCTTCCACAAGCATCCATTGAAACCGAAAATTTGGTTGATCCCAGGGATAACCTCCGATTATAGGCAAGATAATCCCAAAGGTTAAAATCACGGCGGCCCAGGTATGTTTGTGGTTGACATTTAATGCAAGCACTAGAGCAATAAAAAGCATTGCCCCCATATTGATTATACCTGAAACCTCGAACGCATCCTTGAATTCCATAGCTCCCAACGGTGCCATTAGGAGAGCGTGCCATGGTGTATGACCGTAGAAATAAGTCCCCCAGCCTCCATCATTTTGGATGTATTCACTCCAGAGTTCTGATAAATTTTGTTTTGTTTCAGGAGGTCCAATATAACGATAGACCTCCTCCCATTCTCCAGCTCCGGCAAGTTTTCCGGCTTGCCAGAACATTGCAAAATCCGAATCCCAAGGGGGTTTAGGCTGGTTTAACCGATCGAACAAGATCTTGTTCGCAGTAAATAGAAAAAATAACACTGCGAAGAATAAAACAAGCCAGCGTACGGCTTCCTTTGTTTCTGTCCATATTGAAGCGATCAGTCTGCTAGCTTCTATGTTTGCCATTTTTATTCTCTCCTGTTAGTTTATGATTGTGAGATGTGAGATTGGTTATCTAATAAGAATTTTAACTTAGTTCAATTTTCAAGGTACTACAAACTAATACAATAAATTTTTATATCCACAACTTATAAAGATAGTGAAATTAAATTCGTAACAGAACATGCAATTAGTTTGCTATATTAGGATTATATCATGGAGATTTAAGTACATTTTTTAATTGGGGTTTAGGTGTTGCGGCGGGGAAGAATTCCCCGCCGTGTGTAGATTAATTAGCGAGGCGGCGGTATTTTGACCGACACTGGACTATCTGAATCTTGTGTGTTCTCTGATACTCGTTCAGATTTTCCCACAAGATTTTGAAGTCATCGCTATTTACCGAAAAAACTCTTCCCCTCCTGAACCGAAAAATTGCAACGGCATCTGGTGGGTAGCTCTTCTTAGGATCATACTTACCTAAATCAGTAAGTGATCCATCCGGAGCTTTAAGAAACCGCTTCGCCCAAGCCGCATGGGCGTTTTGACGTGCTCTTGCACCTTGTATCGAAGGGTTTCTTGATCTAGTTTTCTTCATTTCTAGATAGCCTTTTGTAAATCTGCACTATACTAAATATATCATCACTATATATATTTTGTCATTTTAATATTATCATCTAAATTTTGAGAATTGTTATTGTAGCGTTCGCGGCTCGGGTTTCACCCGAGCCGCTTTCCGCTCTTTAACTACCTGATAGGTTCTATCTTTGTGACCCAGCCAGTGCTGTTGTTGATATACAACGAGTACTGGAAATTCGGGTTCAAGCTTATCCATTGATCATAGCTTGTCCCAAATGAATAGATTTTCTCGTCTTGATCGATGAACTGAACTGTATATTGACCTGATCTTCCAGACTCTCTTTCTTCTGGGTCTACAGAGAGGACGACCTCACCATAGTAAGGCGACCTTCCAAATCCATTGCTGGATACTGTTCTGGTATGATGCCAGCCCAATATCTCGAAATGGTAGTTTGTTTCGATCCCTGGGCGAAAATGCCCGAAATAGGTAATATCGAATGTAGTTTTAGGCGTATATGTCTTACTTTGATTTCGACTTCCTTGGGGGAATCCTGTCGTATTTGAGTCAGGATACCAGCTGTACTCCTCTATCTCAACTTTTTGAGTCCAGAGGAACTTATAGATGTTTGCCTTAATCTGTTGGTCTGAGGTACTCCAGACTGTGAATACAATCACCCCAATTAACATGGCGATTATTATTAGACAGCCTACGGCATCAGATATAGTACTCGCACTCTTTTTATCATTCATGGTTTTCTCCTATTTGGATAGATTATCGAGGTAGTTTTTTAAAGAACGGATGATTTCGTAGATAAAGAATTTGTCATTTATACTACTAAAATATTATATCATTAGTATATATATAATGTCATCATGTGTTAATGACATAGTGGAAAGATTTACTTTTTTATTTATTCTTTTTCTATGAGTGTTTTTTTGTTTTCTTTAGAACTGTTCACTTCTTTACTTACCTTGTAAGAAACCATTTCTTTGGAAGGGTAAGGTTTGAGCATACTTTTTAAAGTGTCGAGATCTTTAATTTCTGAATTCAGCCAGACTTCTTCGAACTTTTTAGGTAAAATAACAGGCATTCGATCATGAACTTGCTTTACTAAACTATTTGCCGCACAAGTAATGATTGTAAAAGTTCTTATGTTTGCTCCTTTTTCATTCTTCCAATCATCATAAATACCTGCAAAAGAGAAAATATCTCTGTCCTTCAATCTAAATAAGTAAGGTTGTCTACTCTTTCCTTCTTTTGCCCATTCATAAAAGAAACTTGCAGGAATCAAACATCTTTTATTAAATAAACTGAGTCTATAAGAAGGTTTTGTTTCTATTTCCTCTGCTCTAGCATTTATCATTTTAAAACCAATCTTTGAATCCTTTGCCCAATGCGGAATAAATCCCCACTGCATAAATTCAAGATCAATTTTATCTTTCATAATTACAACAGGAACTTTCTTTGAAGGCGCAATGTTATAGTCATCTTGAACAAGTAAATCTATTGGCAGATTATAATATTTACTTAAACCATTTTCTGTTACTAATCCGAATCGTCCGCACATATTAAAAATTTTTATATAATTTATTTTAACATTTCATTTAGATCTTTATTTTTAACAATTCCTGCCAGCTTGTTGTAAATCTCTGAGATTTTCTTTCTTGTTTCATCATCCAATTTTTTCTCATCCCCTGACTACCCATCTTTATAGTATTACTTCCCCACTTTAAATTAATCTTATCAAAAACATTCATTATTTTAGTTTCCCGCTTATCTATTGCTTCTTCTAAAATTGGACTAGTAAATAAATGTAATTGTTTGTGACTCTGTGGCTCTATTCCAGATAACATTACTCCTGCCCTTTTAAACTTATATCCATCTTTAAAAATAGTTTTTAAACCATGCAAAGCAGCTTTAGTTAGTGTCGGTAAATATGAGCTTGGCGGATCAAGTTCAAGTGTTATTGAATTATAATATTGAGGATCTTTTTGATTAAAAAGACTTGTATGAATAAATATTGTTACTAATTTTGCTAAGGAGTTTTGTTCTCTGAGTTTTTCACTTGCGATTGATACATAAAGTGAAATAGCTTCAATTAAGTCTGCTATTTTGGTGACGGGGATTCCGAATGATCTTGTACTTGCAATAATTTTTTTAGGTTCTGGTGCATTATCTATTGGAATACAGGAAATACCATGTAATTCCAAGTATGTTCTTTCTCCTTGAACTGTCATTTTTTTTCTTACGACATATCTATTAAAATACTTAAAATCTTTTGCAGTATATATTCCATTCATTCTTAAAAATTTAGTGTATTGACGTCCAACACCCCAAATATCTTCAACATCTACTTTCTTAAGATAATCATCAATATTATTAATTTCAAATTCATTCAGTACACCATTGAATTCAGGAGTTTTTTTTACAATTTTATTCAAAGCCTTTGCTAAAGTTTTTGTTGATGCAATTCCGATTGAAATTGGAATACCTGTGCTCTGAAATACTTTCTCTCTTATTTTTCTACAATATTCTGTAAGATTATTTATCTTAAGGTTTGTGAAGTTTAGGAAGGCTTCATCTATAGAATAAAGTTCTATATCGGGTGTGAACTCGTTTAAAATTCCCATTACACGCATTGAGAGATCTGCATACAAAGTGAAGTTAGATGAATAAACAAATACCATTCCGCTATTGATAAGATTTTTGAGTTCGAAAAAAGGCTGACCCATTTTGATTCCTAATTTTTTAGCTTCGTTTGATCTTGCAATTACACATCCGTCATTATTTGAAAGAACAATAACAGGTTTCCCATTGAGTTTGGGGTTAAAAAGCCTTTCACATGAGGCGTAAAAATTGTTGCAGTCAACAATAGCGAATATTTTTTTCTTTGAATAATTTGAGAGGTCCATTAATTAAAGGATAGTCGAAGGGTTACTGGTTTAGTCAAGTTATAAATGAAGGAATATGGTGATAAATGTCAAAGTATCCAGAATCGAAGAATTTTATTTTAGTATTGAATGAATTGGATAAGAGAGTAAGAAGATTACCTAATTGTAAAATCCCATCTAACTAATAACCTCAGATCCATGGGGACCTTTGATGGCTAACTTTATATGGATCCCCCCTTTTGGACACTCCGTCAGGATGATGTCGTAGTACGTATCGTACCTTTCAGCAAAGAAGTTCATAACTCTCTGTGACACTGATGAGATCACTTCAAAAGCGTCTTTCAGTTGCATTTTTCACCCCTACATTATGCATTCGCGTTAACGATAGAGGATTATACTAGATTTGAGGGGGATTGTTAGTTTTAATAGGTTAGGATCTCCCTATGTATACTTGTTAATAACTATATACCAGTGATATAATATATTGTGAAGCATATTCCATGGAGGAAGTTAAAATGTTGAACTGGCTGATTAAGTATTTTGCGGTAAAGACAAAGTCTTTTGACAAGTTCATGAGCTTTGTCGGAACAGATCGCCCTAAGGAAATCAAGGCGATTCCGGTTGAGTATGTAGATAAACCCCTGCCCTTAAACGGCGCAGGTTTGATCGGCGATGGGGGACACGGGTTGATGATGCAATTCGTGAACTCCGATGGGCGAAAGGTACAGTTCTGGGAGCGATTCAAAGGGAGAGAGGTGATTTCACACCGAGGACTCGTCACTCCGTCGTCTGCGGCAAGGTGGGAGTCTTTTACTGAGACGGAAATCGAAGAGAAGTTTGATCTCCTCCGACAGAAGTTTCCGCGGTTGGTCACTCGAATGGTGACTACCGACGAACTCTGAAGAATATGCTGAGCAGAGGGCAGTTATACTGCCCTCTGCAAAGCGAAACTTCAATAATGAAATTTAAATTTTGTGTTGAATAATATCATTTAGGGTCAGAACAGGTCTGTTCTTTTTAATAATCACCTCTTAAATTATGAGTAATAATAAAGATTTATCTGGTGTGTCTGTAGATATAGGTGAAGGATTGCTTACTATTTCTGAATTAGTCTCTTCAGATAAACTGGCAAATTCCATGGTATTGTAGATCTTCAAGAATTTAATTCTATTGCATTTAAATATGATGATTGAGGTATTGAAATTAGAAACATTAATGGAATTAATTATGTTTTTTACTCTAGTTCTAGTTCATGATTTACGTGATTTGTAATATTTTTAGATAAGAGAATTAGAAGAATTCCTTTAAAGAATCTTAAGGGTTGAAAATTCTTTTTCTATAATCCATTTATGATCATCTTCGTTTTCAAGTTTTTTGAGAATAGTAATGTTGTCAAATGGTAATGTGAATTTTTCTTTTTCGAATTGGTTTAAATAATTTTCAATATCTTCAATTTGCTCAGGTTTTGCACGTATGGTTATTGTTAAATGAAAATTTCTATCTGGTAAATCAAATTCATCCCATTGAAGCCAATCTATTTCCTTTAATATTTTGAAAAATTTGAGATAGATTGTTTTAGTTCTATCATTTAATTTGACATCAAGGAAAAAAACTCGTTGTCTAAAGTTGCCAATTCCACCAATTTCTACCTCTGCTCCTTCGAAATTAGTTTCTTTTACAAACTTTTCAATGAGTGCTTCAATCGGTTTGATGTTATCAGTGTAAATATTATCTTTTAAAGTTATATGGCTTGGTGTTTGAATTGCGAAGATACTAAACTTTTCTGAAACTTTACCTTTAACTCGAAACCCGATTATGAATCGTTCCATAATTATTATATTTAAACACTAGAAATATTCTTTAACATGGTTATTTCATAATCATTAAACCCTATATCTTTATACAGTTTGGTTGCAGTATTGTTTGAAAGGACGGTTAATTTTAAGTATTTGATATTATGTTGTCTTGCAAATTCTTGAGCTTTGGTTAATAGTAGTTTTCCGATTCCTTTATTTCTAAAATCTTTAGTGACGATTATATCTGAAATAAAAACAACAGGAATCTTATTGAACATCTGGATATAGTTTTTGATATCAATATTAAATGCTATGAAGCCTATTATCTGATTATCCAATTCTGCTACATAAATTTCTCCTCTATCCTCATTTAAAGGGGTAATAATTTCTTTGAAGGTAGCTTCTTGAGCTTCGTGATTGGTTTTTAGATCATTGTCTAATTTATTCTCGTGTTCTTTTAATTCTTGAATCAGTTTTCTTACTGAGTTTTCATCTAGATCTTGATAAGGTCGTATTAAAATATTCATGGAATAATTATACATCGACTTGTTGAAATGGGTAATAATGGTACGAGATGTCGAAGTATCCGGAACCGAGAAATTTGGTTTTAGTATTAAAAGATTTAAATAAGGAAATTAGAAGAGTTCCAATTTCAAATTTTGCACAATAAGTTTAAGCAGCAGTCATTTCTCTGATATATTCAACAAATTCTAAGTTACGATAGAACCTTGTATCAGAATGTGTTGCATTCAACTGAGTTGCTAGTTCCAGGGCATTTTGAAAATCATCTGAAAGACCAGTTAAAGTATATTTATCTGGATATTTAGCAGCTAGAGCAATTATTACATGCGCTAGTAAATATATATCTTGATATGCTGTAATTAAACCTTCCTGTCCTGTTGATTCCATTATACTGTTTTGTCCAAATATAGTAGCTATAATTACTGATATATCTTCTTTATGTAGAATCTTCGCTAAGTATGGATCTAAAGATAAAATTTCAATTACAGAAGTAACAAGTTTATTAATTAATATTTTTTTCTCAGGATTTCTTATAAGGGTTCTTATAGCTGCCATAAGATCTTGATCTGAAAAATCTGCAAATTCGTTCATAATAAATAGTAAAAATATTTAGATTTTGTGGATTATACTATTGGGGGAATTTATTAGCAAGTTTCATATGGTGAGACGGGGTTCTTTACCCAGAAGCCTACTTTAACTTCTAGAAACGAATTTAATCTCGTTTTTGTAATTCCTGATATTGACAAGCAAATTAGGAGGGTTCCGATGAGGAAAATATTTTAAGTGTTGCAGGGCTCCTCCATTTTCCCGCAACAACTATAAGATTAATGCGGTGGGCGGAGCCCTTTGCAGTCAAGACTTCAAGAGCTTTTTGAGTTCTTCATGTGCTTGCTTGCGCTCGGTTTCAGTATCCCCGTGCTCTGATAGAAAAACGAGGATACGGATACGATTGTTCCAATAGAGATTTTTGCTAAGATTCTGGATATTGCCAGCTATCCCCAGCACTATCCATAGAATAATGACGAGAGCTATAGCTATTGTTGCAGCATCAGCTGGGTGCTGAACTGCAAATTGTAACAGTATCATTGCAACCACCTCTCATTTTTAACCGATTGATATTATTATATCATGAATATATAAGGTATAGCTACACTCCAATCGAGGGTTGTAATTATTCTCGGTACTAATAAAAGTGCCAGGGGGCAGACTCGGACTGCCGACACCTCGCTCTTCAGGCGAGTGCTCTACCAGCTGAGCTACCCTAGCACAATGAAAGTTACTGGTACTTTAAGTTTTTAAAGCTCTACTCCCACAACGGGACTAAGATCTTCTTTTGCTCGACTTCACTTGGTTTGTCTTGCAAAGAATCTCTCGAGCAGCTTCGCTACCCTAGCATAAAAGTGAGCAGGATAATTATAAATGATGAAGCACTAAACAGCAAGGCTTTATCTTACCCTTCATAAGGATTATCTCCATACATAAAATGTAACATAGTATCATCTTCACTTGGGGGATTCTGTAGCAATTCTTCAATAAGTTTTTTCCCTTCTTGTGGTTTTAGATCAGTAGGTAATTCATTTGGTGCTCTTTCAGATATTATGTAATCTAAAAGCTCTTGCTCTTCTCTATCAGTTAAAGGGTCTCCTCTTTCAGCTTTATCCAATAATTTTTGAATTCTATTTTCCGGTATAAGATCTATCTGATCACTCATAAGAATTTTTTAAAAACTATAACTCTTGAGTATAACATGAAGAAAATTTCTATTTAAAGTTTAATAATAAAAGGTTTACTCGTGATAATATGTTCTTTATGATTTCTGCTGAAAAACTGAACGAAATACAAAAATTATTAAAACGCGACTATCCTATAGTACAAACTCCTTTGTATCATACAACAGTTTTTCAGCTTCTTGTAGCTACAATGTTATCAGCTCAAACTCTTGATGCAACTGTAAATACAGTAACTCCAACTCTTTTTGAAAATTTTCCAACAGCAAAAATAATGTCTAAAGCAGATGTTAAAGACGTTGATAAAATTATTAACAAATTGAATTATCATAATACAAAAGCTAAAAATATTGTTGCGATGTCAAATGGAATACTTAAAGATTTTAAAGGAGTTATTCCATATACAATTGAAGATTTAACAAAACTTCCAGGTGTGGGAAGGAAAACTGCAAATGTAGTTATCGCTGAATGGTATGCTAGGAGATTGAAAGACAGGGGCCACCCGTGGCCGGGTGGCCCCAAAACCAAATTCTTTATGAATGGTGATGAAAGATTAACGATGGCTGAAGGATTTGTAGTTGATACACATGTTATTCGAGTCTCAAATAGATTAGGACTAACAAAGAATAAGGATCCTAAAAAGATAGAGCAAGATTTAATGAAGATTTTTCCTCAAGAAGAATGGACCGATATAAGTTTAAGAATGATTTTCCATGGCAGAAACAGATGTAAAGCTAGGCAAAATTTATGTTGTGAAGATAAAGATTGGAAAAAACTATGTTTAGAATGTAAATAATACTAGTTACTGTTGTAATTCTTCAATTATCATATTGAGATAATCAAAAGATTCTTCTTTCAATTTCAAGTGCTCTTTATCGAA
Organism: uncultured bacterium; assembly: GCA_963700155.1. Lineage (GTDB taxonomy): Bacteria > Patescibacteriota > Dojkabacteria > J137 > J137. Next base: position 800,965 of record OY969472.1, read on the forward strand.
TATATCCATTTCTTCAATTATCTTTCTGAATTCTACTATGGTATGCAATGCTTGTTGGATGTCTTCAGATGAAATAAATTCATTACCCCTGAATTTTCTTATTTCTTTAATCCTTTTAATAATTAAAACACATAATTTTTGAATTTCTTGATAAACCATAGACATAAAATCACTCGTTTCAGATTTTGTAATTATTTTATTTATATTAAGATGAATTACAATTTTCTTTTTACCATTTACTATTATTTCTTTGTAGCCGAAGTCATTTAAAGAAAGATTTTCATACACGAAATTTCTGTGGAGTAACGCAATATCTCTGAGTAACACAGTAAACACACTCTCATTTTCGCCATTATTTGTATTGAATAGATTATTGTCAATTGAAAGTAGTTTTATATTCCTTTCAAGTACTGAAAATATATATACTTTATCGCGGCTATCGACTGCATGAGTTGTTAATCTAGAAAGTGTGTTTAATCCAATTTTATTTAAGCTCTCGGTTATTGAAATTTCGCGAGCTGCAGCTTGTTCATTTGTATAAGTCTTGTAATAAATTACTACATAAAAAGGGACCTTATTTTCTCGAATGTTTTCTATATCATAGTATGTAACTTCTGGACTATCAAAAATATAGTCTATCTCAGCTGGTGATATCATCTTCTCGGAAAATCCTCGAACACTTTGAAGAAGTTTTAAAAATTGTTCCTTTGTAAATCTAAGTTTAAAATGAGGATCTTCTTCCCTGTATATAATATCTAAAATAACCTTTAATCTGTCTGCAATTTTTTTTCTTTTTGCATTTAGAATCTCTAATGCGAGTCTTTGAGAATTAGAGATTCTTAAAAGATTTGTTTGAATTTGTTCTGAATTATTCGAATTATAATATCCGGACACTCTAAGTAACCCTACTTCTTTGGCAAAATTTATCTGCGAAGTAAGTCTATTCTCTATTGGAGCTATACTAATAGAAAGAGTTGTATTCCCAAGTACTGAAGCAAGTTGTGTTTTTAAAAAATCTATTGAAACTTCAGTTGGATTATCACCTTCAATATGTACCTGACTCGAATCAGGAAGATTAGGTTGATTCATACTCTAATTCTATGTTTACTCTATTATTAAAAATCTTTGATTATCATAACTAGTATTTCTTGAAACTGCAATTCTGTTGGCTAATTCTTTATTAGTTTTTAATAATTGAGCAAGAGCATCAGGTATTACAACTTCAGATGCTATAAGAGCTTCTTCGTTTGTCATTTTCTTTTGTTCTGCTTGAAATTCACTTTCAGATAAATATCCTTCTTCAAGGCAAGTATAGTGACCTAATGCCATATACTCATCAAAATCCTCAGGACTTACGGATGTAAAATGATCTGCTCCTATAATTCCTAAAATATTTTCTTTTAATTCTTGGTCCAATTCATTTACTTCACTTACATTTTCTTGGAAAGTTGGCATTGCTACCATAATTGTTATTTTAATAATTTATATAACTCTATTTATAGTATAGAGATATATAATTTTAGCTCAAAAATAACAAATTTTCCAGTCAGTTTTTATTGACAGCCTACATTAACTTTTAATATGTGTAATGAAATTCGATGTCTATATCTTTTGTCAAATACTTTGGCGCAACTTAAAGTTCCGTTTCTAAGGTAGTTAAATTCCTATCAAAAATCGATCTTAATTCTTTTAAAAGTTCTCCATAAGTTTTATTTCCTTTTACAAATCTTCTATAAGGACTAACTTCGATCGAAATATCTGGATCAACTTTAAGATTTCTAACTAAGTTTTCTAGTGTATTACAATACCAGTTGACTATAATTTTACAATTTATTCTTTCTTCTGTAGTAAATAAGTTAACATCATAAATAGATTTTATAATCTCTATGATATCGCTGATATCTCTCATTAAATTTTTAAAATATCTTGCAATCTCGTTATTATCCTCTTCATTAAATTCAGCTAATTTGTCAGCATTAACAAATCTTATTCTTGCATTCTCTGGTTCTTGATCATCGTAACTTTCAAAACTTAAGGTTGAATAATCAAATATTGTTCCGAGGGAAATCCTTTCTTGCAATAATTTCTCAGCATAAATCATGAATTTGGCAAAAAGACTATTATTAAATGGATAATTCCATATTGCAGGATTTTCTTCGGCAATCTGATAAAAATTTCGCTTAATATTAAAGTACTTGTAAATCAGTTCACTTGGTCTTGGTGGTATTCTGACTGATAAATTACCAGAATCTGAATCTTGTGGATTTATGACACTTAAAGTATCAAATCCTTTAGATTCAAGATATTGAGCTTTTGTATAAACATCAACAGCATCTTCTTGACTATCATGCGATTCAAATAAAAGTTCTACTGGAATGATCATACTACCACTAAGAAGTACAGCAATTTTTTCTTTAAAATCATTTAAAGAAATTGATTCATCAAACATTGCTGCAACATCACTAGAAGGTATTTTTATATTTCTCCCCTCAGGTAATTTTGATAGATATTCAGTTAATCTTGTATAGATTTCTATCCAATCAGGTTTTCCTTCGACTTTGTCATAAAAGGCGCCCATGGTTTCAGCAGTAATATTATTTTTTATTAAGAATCTTCTCAAATATAACTGAAGCATCATTTTTTTTCTAAAATGAGTCAGTATTTCAACTTTAGAACTAGTTAGATGAACTCCAAACTTTGATTCAAGATAATCAATATAAATATCAATATCTTCAATATCATTTATATTATTTATTATGACTGAAAAATTCTCTTGAAAAACTTCAGGAATTCCTGATTGATTATATTTGAAAGCTCTTTCAACAGATTGCCCCCTAAATACTTCTAGTCCAATCAAATCCATTATTTTATATGCTGTTTCTCTAATTCTATCTAATCTTCTCTTCCCTGTTTCGTGTTGAAAAGGATCACCAGATGGTAAGTATAAACTCATAAATGTAGTTTAATGAATAATTCTATGCAGCTTGTTGTTCAGGCTTGGAAGCCGGTTCATTAGCTAACGGAGAAGAATATACCATAATTTGAATGGAGTTGTCACTTTGAGCAAAATATATTCCTTCTATAAAATGCAATCCTTCTGAAGTAGCAAGGAAATTCTTCACTTCTTCAAAGGCTTCTAGGATTGTATCTTCAGTTATTTCTTTTGTAGCTAAAATTAAGCATATTAATGAAATTAAATTTGCATCTAATTGAGGATCTAAAACCTCTTTTGCTCTAAATTGAGTTGCAGGAAGATAAATATCTTCATTCGGAGGAACTTGAGATTCTCTAATTCTAGAGATTTCAAATGCATTACCATACCCTAATTTATTTACAATTTGGGAATATTTATCCAAATCTACTTTGGTTAAATTATCTGATAATTTATAACTACTAGTATCTATTTGTTCAAAAGTGTTTGGTATTTGCATATGGATTATAGTAAGAATTAAATATCTACTATTAATAGATATACTTAATTTTAACTTGAATTAATAAAATTGCCAACCAAAAAATTCTGACATATATTTTAATCTGATTTGTAGGTAAAGTTAGAAGCTTTCGGTTGGATTGACAAGTAAAATTTATACTCGCTGATCACCTATCATGTTTTTTCGAAGCTCTACATAGAAGTCTTTTGGCTTAGCTGCTCCTTTATATAAGTAGTCAAAATATACTTCTTTTAAAATTTGTATGTGCCAATCAACTATTTCCATACTGAAAAAATCTTCCGGCTGCATTTCAAGCAATTGATGAAATATGTACTCAAGATTAAAAATAGGATTTATCGGATTAAAACCATTCAAATTAAGCCATAACATAAATTCAATATCATCAATAAAATTAAGCGTTGAAGGAAAATTATTTTTAATCCACAATATAACCCGATCTTTAAAATATTTATCTGAAGAGTACCATAAATAGTCTTCCGGATTTAAAGATTCTGGAATTGCTGACCGCAAAACAGCATCAAGAAGTTCTGTTTGTCTCAAATCATTCATGTGGTTATATGACAATTTTAGATTTCTTAGTTAACAAAGAATTTCTAATCTTTTCAGATATTAATATTCCACAAGATTAGAATCTAAGTTGTATATATCTAAAAGATTAAAGGTTGGATTCCCTGGATGAAATTCATTGTCTATGAGCCAGTCTATCAGCGCTCCGCCCCATTCTTCCCATTCTCGCCAGTTTTTATTACTATAGTCTCCCTCATATTCGAATCCGTTAGCTATCCATTTGAACACAAACAACTTAAATTCCGGATCTGGTTCTGACCATTTGTAGTCGGATGGATCAAATGAGTTTGGAATCCAAAAGTACTTTTTAAAATTCTCTGTTAACTTTGCTTCAGTCATACTTTTGTAAAAACAGGTATATCTGATGATATAATATGAAATTAAGATTTAGCAATATGGAATTTAAACTAAATTCAAAATTTAAACCATCTGGAGACCAGCCTCAAGCAATTGAATACCTTACCGCTGGGCTTGAGGCTGGTCTCAGACATCAAACATTAATCGGAGCTACAGGAACGGGAAAAACTTTTACAATGGCTAATATTATTCAGAATACAGGAAGGCCTGCTCTCGTTTTGTCCCACAACAAAACGCTCGCAGCTCAATTGTACGCAGAGTTCAAAGAGTTTTTCCCGGAAAATGCAGTTGAATATTTTGTAAGTTACTACGATTATTATCAGCCTGAAGCTTATGTTCCTCAAAGAGACTTATATATTGAGAAAGATTCAGATATTAACGAAGTTGTTGAAAAGTTTAGAAATAGCGCAACTCAGGAGTTGCTTTCAAGAAGAGATGTTGTAATTGTGGCAACTGTAAGTTGTATTTATGGACTTGGCGATCCTGAAGACTACTCAGCTCTTAGTCTACAGCTTAAGGTTGGTAAAGAATATAGCCGAGAAAAAATTATGGTCAGATTAAGAGATATGCAATACGATAGAAATGATTCAGATTTTGCAAATGGAACTTTTAGGTTTAGAGGTGAATATATTGATATTAATCTAACAACAGCTGATGATAGAGCTGTTAGGCTTTCATTTTTTGGAGATGAACTTGAATCAATAAGAATTTTGAATCCAATAAGTGGAGAAATTATTGGTGAACAAGATGAAATTCAGATCTTTCCTGCAAAGCATTATGTAAGTTCTCAGGAAAAAATTAACAATGCCTTGAAAGTTATTCGTGAAGATCTAGAAGTTGAAGTTAAGGATTTTATGGATAAAGGAAAAATGATTGAAGGTACAAGATTAAAGCAGCGTGTAAATTATGATTTAGAAATGCTTCAGGAAACAGGCTTTTGTAAAGGAATTGAGAATTATTCAAGATATATTGATAATCGGGGAGTTGGTACAGCTCCTTCTACTCTTTTAGATTATTTCCCTGATGATTACCTAATGTTTATTGATGAATCACACATTACTGTTCCCCAAATTGGAGGAATGTATCTTGGTGATTTATCTAGGAAACAAAACTTGGTTGACTATGGATTCAGAATGAAATCAGCTTTAGATAATAGACCTCTAAAATTTGATGAGTTCCAGAAAAGAACGAATCAGATTATCTATACTACTGCGACACCAAGAGAATACGAAATTGAAAACTCAAAAAAATCTGCAAAAGAAGTTTTAGGAAAATAATTTATAACTCATCTATTCGAATCATATCTTCAGGAAGATCAACGCTAGCTTGGAAATACCTCATTTGATTATGATCTAATGTAATCGAATCGGTATCTATTAATATTACAATTGAAGTAAATAGATTATTTGTTCCAGAATTATTTTTTAGGATGAGCATTACAGAATTAGAATTTAGAAACGAGTAACCATATGGAGAATGCCTTGTTAATTTTAATCGCTCCAAGACTAAATTAAATAACTTTTTTACAGAAACATTAGATTCCTCAGTGATTTCTAAAAGAGGTTCATTAATAGGTTCGTTAAATTGTTTAGGGAAATTAAACATATTGAAGTATAACGCAACCTTTTATTTAAATCAGCTTCTGAATAATTATTGTGTAGATAATCAGGGCGAAAATTCCAAAAGTAGCTTCAATCAGCCAATATTTCAAGGGAATTTTCGCCCTGCAGTTAGAGCATTTTCCACCTAAAATTATAAAACTAACAACTGGAATGTTTTCATACCATTTCAAAACATGACTACAATGGGTGCAGTGTGAAGATGGCTTTAATATTGATTCACCTTTTGGAATTCTGTCGATAAGTACTCCAAAAAAGCTTCCAAATGAAGCCCCTAGAAAAAAAGATAATAATCCTAAAAATATTAATCCTAATGTCATTTTATCGATTTAAAATAATCATATATTCTTCTCCTGAAGGTACTGGATTTAAATAAGTTTCATTAAATCCATCTTTATTGACTTCATAAGTATATACCATCCCAATTTGTAATGATGGATGATATTCTCTTATTCTGAAGAATACTCTATTGTCGTTAGTAAAAATCACTGAAATTGTATTTATATATTCTGAAAGTTGTTCCGGTGTTGGGTTTAGAATTGCCAAGTTCCCATTTACTAAATGTGTGAGCCACTGCCTGAATTTATCGATTTGGAATGGTATATAATCTTTACCTGCTAACTGATACATGTCTTGAGAATTCAATAAAAATATACCACGCATATCATTAATATTTTCTAAAGCTGCTTCGAGGCTTGTAGTATCGGTACTTAAATCAAAGATACTTAAGATTTGAAAAATTGGTAAAGAACTTTCAAAGTCTTTATCAGATGTTATTATCTTTAACATATTAAGAAGCTTATCTTGATTATAGTTATTTATTTCATAAACAAATCTACTTGTAGGTGTTTGAATTAATGGTAATGCCGATGTAAAGAATTCATCCTGTCCACTTTCGGCAAGGAATAGTGATTGTCTTCTTGTTATTAAGAATCTGAGTTCATCTGTCATTGGAAAAAGATTCGTTAATCTCCCATAGAATTGGCCTGGTGTTAAAGTTTTAAAGTTTCCTGAGGCGATTTCTTCTCTAACATTGTTTGGATTTCCTCTAAAATAAACATCAATCCCTCCAGTCTGAGTTGAAGAAATCGCTAATATGTCTCTTGGGAAATCACTACGCTTGCCATTTATTAAATCACTTAAGTACTGAAAGATAGGGTCATCAGGAAATAAAGTATTATAGTTAGGAAGATAACTGTATTCTGGTTGAGTCTTGAGTTCTTGGTCAATAAAAGTTCTTTGATCATTTGTTATAGTCATCTCGTTTAATAAATTTTCGATTTGTGTTGAATAATCTGGAGTATGTCCAAATGTATTAAATACTGGTATTTCGGTCTGTTCTAATCTACTTACATTTGTGTAAGATAAGGGTATAAGAACGACTAAAAGTCTCCCAACAGCAGTAAGTTCTCCATTTCTATAAATATTAGGATCATTAGCATATTTTGTTAAAACTTGTTTTTTACCTTCCTCAAATAATCTTTGAACTAAAAGCACTTGAAGGTTTGAGAAATAATATTGGTTTTCAGTCATAGGTATTATTACTATTTTCCCTTCCTGATTAAAAAACCCTAGTGAATTAAATGATCTGTCAAAATCAAATTTTAAAATTGAAGCTGCGACAAATGCATCAACATCTTCAACGTTTTGGAAAGGGATATTATTACGAAGTTGCTGGAATCTGTCTGATGTTAATACATCTCTTAGAAATAAAAATGCAGCAATCGTTGAAGCTCTTTCAGATTCTGAATTTAAAAGTTCATTAGCACTACTGTATTTATAGTTAATTTCTTGAATAATGTCATTTAATGAAGTTTCTGTAGAGTTTCCATATTCACCAACAAGATATTGTTGAAGTAAAGTTATATCTCTATTTACATTAATCTCTGTAGCATTAGCTGGTGGATTATCCAAATCTCTAGAAGGAATTAAAGGGGCTGGAATTGGTTGTACAACATAAACATCAGGAAAGTTCATTATTAATATCCAGAATTATTTTTATCATCAATTTTTCTATTTAAAGATTTAATTTTATTTTTCTGCTCATTCCAGAATCGTTTTTCAGATTCGTTTTGATTTTCAATTTTATTAGCAATTTCACTCTTAATTCTATTTATTTCTGCTACAAATGACTTCATATCTTCAGGATTCCCACCGCTTATATTAAAACTGTTTATTCTGCTATCAGCTTGAGTTAATAATTGTGCAATTTCCGAATCCATCTGCATAGATAACAAATTAATAATTATACAAATATTTTAAGAAAATAGTCAGGTGATTTAGTTTATAAAGTGTAAGAATTTTGTAAAGAATTAAACTAAAGCAGCTTTGATTCTTCTAATACCTGCTCCGGAACTTTCTTGTTTTAGAATTTTAAATTTCTTTCCAGCTTCTGCTAATTCGGAAGTGTTTTGCACATGAGGTCCTCCGCAGAATTCTTTCGAGAAATAGTCTGGATCATTTCCTATCAAATAAACTGAAACAACATCAGGGTATTTTGCTCCAAATTCCATTTGTGCACCTATTTTCTCTGCTTCTTCTTTTGGCATTTCTTTTCGAACTACTGGAAGAGCTTCTTGAATTTTTTGATTAACAAGATCTTCAACTTGATTTATTTCATCATCTTCTAGCTTTCTATTCAGATTAAAATCTACTCTTAATCTTTCAGCTGTAATGTTGCTTCCTTTTTGTTTGATGTTTGGGTCAACTATCTTCTGTAAAGCAGCTAATAATAAATGATGAGCTGTATGTAACTTTGTTGTTTCTTTTGATTGATCTGCTAATCCACCTTTAAATTTCTGCTCTGCTCCAACTCTGGATTGTTCTCTGTGGGATTCTTCTTGTGAATAAAATTCTTTTGTAATTTGTTCAATTTTATCTTCTGGAAGATTTAATTCATCTAATATTAATTCTAAAGGAAATCCATAAGTTTCATAAATGAAAAATGCGATTTTGCCATCTATTTCCTGATCCTTTGATATTCTTTCTAACTCTTTTAACCCTTTGTCCAAAGTTCTTCTAAATTTAATTTCTTCTTTCTCAATTTCATCAACGATAAATGATTGATTTGCTTCAAGATGTGGATAGGCGTCTTTCATTTTCTCTATAACTGCTATTGCAAGATCTTTGGTGAAGTCCTGGGTTATTCCGAGTTTTAGTCCGAATCGAACTAATCTTCTAATAAATCTTCGTAAAATGTAACCTTGGTCTTTGTTTGAAGGTGCTACTCCATCTGCCAAAATGAAAGACGCCGCACGAGCATGATCAGCCAGGATTCTGAAATATTTAGTGTCCTCACTTTCTTTACCATTTATTTTGTATTGCTTATCTGCTATTTCTTCAATTTTTTTTATTATAGGTTCGTAAATATCGCTTTCAAAAATATCATTTTTCCCTTGAATAATAAATAATACTCTTTCAAACCCACCTCCGAAATCGATATTTTTTTGTTCTAATGTCTGCCACTTCATATCTTCATCTAGCTTATATTCCATAAAAACATTATTACCAATTTCGATAAATCTTCCCGAATCATCGTTAATGTGATATTTTTCTTGTTCCTGAGTAATTTCCCCCATATCATAAAATATTTCTGATGTTGGGCCTCCAAGTTCACCAACTGCATGAGCTCTTTCCCACCAGTTTTTCTTTTTCTCATATGGAAATATTCTATATTTCCAATTCTCTCCTTCAGATAGATCATGCGGAATTTTCGTGACGTCGTCCGAAAATTCCGCTTCAATTTCATATTTTTTGAAAGCATTCTTCCATGTTTCAATAGCTAATTCATCTCTAGGTGCATCTTCATCACCTTTAAATACTGTTACATAAATTCTTTTTGGATCTAATCCAAATCTTTCAACCATTAACTCTAATATCCATGGAATTTGCTGTTCTTTTGTAAAATCACCTAAACTCCAATCTCCCATCATTTCGAACATTAATGTGTGTCTATTATCTCCAATTTCTAACATTTCATCATAATTTGTTCTAAGGCATCTTTGAAAGTTGCAAAGTCTTTTCCCTAATGGATGTGGTTCACCTTGTAAATATGGAACTAATGGAAACATTCCTGAGTTAACATACAGCAAGGTTGAGTCTGCATTTGGTACAAGAGACATGTTTGGAATAACTTTGAAATTTCTTGGTTCTTCTGTCCAAAATTTTATAAAGTCTTGTCGTATATCTTCTGATGTTTTCATATTAGTCAAAGATCTAAAATAATAAACTCATCGTTCTTTATTGTTTTTACTCTGTATTTAGTGTGTTCTTCGTATTTATTAAAATTTTCTTGTTCAGATTCTACATAATGAGGATAAACTTCAAAGTCTATTAAACTAAGTCCGGTTAGATTTGTTATACCTACAGTATTTTCATCAGTTTTGTTATTATAATTTAATGCTCCAGAAATTTTTATAGTGGGTGACATAATAATTGCTCCAGCACTGAATCCGCCGAAAACGAAAGATCTTTTTTTTGTAAATTCTTTTATAGCTTGGAATAATCCAGATTGGTATAAATTATCTAATAATATAAAAGTATTTCCACCTGTCACCATTAAAATATTAGCTGTAAGTAAGTTTTGTATTGCTTTTTTAGCTTCAACTCCTCTTTTTGTATTATCAATATAAATAAATTTAGCATTATTTTTCTCAACATAGTTTTCCCAGTAAGGTAGGTATTTATCATTATCAGCATGTCCGTTTGAAGGCATATAAGCGAAAATTTTATTACTAAATTCATCTGGAAATAATTTAGACTTTATTTTTTCTAAAATATCTTCTGAAGGTTCAGAAAAAAGTATTAATCTCTTCATAGTTAATTTAAATCTTTATGTAAATCAATATATTCTTCGATGGCTCTAAAACCTCTATTTTCATGAAATTTTAGAGACATATCATTCTTTGTATAAACAGATGCAAATACTCCAACTGCACCTTTCTCTTTAAAATTATTTTCAATATCATCTTCTAATTTTGTACCAATGCCTTTGTTTCTATATTTTTCATTAACAAACAATTCTTCAATTTTCCCATGCAGTTTTCCATCATAATCATAAGTGAATGTTTTTCCTGCAATATAACCAACTATTTCATCATTTTCTATTGCAATCAGAATTATGTAGTCATTCTTTATCAAGTTTTCAATGTGAGCTACATATTTTTGCAAACCAGGCATATCCCATTTGTCAAAAATCTTTACTTCTTTTTTATAATATTCATCTAGACCTTTTGCCAGAGTTGCAATCGCTACAATTTCATTTTTACTAGCTTTTCTAATGATCATTAATTTTTTTATTCAATAATAACAATGAAAATTATAGCAGGTTAGAAAAATAGAGACTAGTAAGTCGGAAAATATATTTATAATGACAGAACTTTGTAAGAAAAATTAAATATAAAGATAACTGGCTTAGCGATACTACTTTTATTTACAATAGATAGAAAGCACTAAAAGTGCACATTTTAGTGCAGATAATGTGCTTTCTATCTATTGTTTGGAAATAGGATAGTCGTATCTAAAATAAATATTAAAATTATTGTTATGACAACGATCCCAAGATTTGAAAATCCTATCAGAAAAAATATCGTAATGTCAGAAAGAATGTATGAAGAATCATTGAAATTAGCTCGAGAAGAAGGAGTAAAATATACCCAGTATGTAAGAAATCTTATAAGAGACGATATTAAAAGAAAAAAGTATCCTCCAGAAATTCCTGAAGATATGAGTGAAGAAATGAGGAACTATACTTTTGCTACAAATAAAAGAGCAGAATTAATAAAAATTATGAGAGAAATGAGAAGGTTATTATAAAGGTTTGCTTAGTCTTTGATTTCAGTTACCTCAATTTCAGCTTTTCTTCTTTTAAAGACTGCTTTGAAGACAAAATAAGCAATCCCAGCCAATATGGCAACAACAATCACTACTTCAAATTGCTTCATATATTCACCAAGCTTTTCCCATTCAGGTCCTAATAATGAAGAAATATATGCCAAAAGTGTACACCAGATAAAACTCCCAATGAAAGTATAAAACCTGAATTTTACAAAATTTACTTTTAAAATCCCCAGCGGTAATGAGATAAAAGTTCGAACAATTGGAAGAAGCTGGAAAAAGAAAATCATTTTTTCACCAAATTTTTTAAACCATCCATCTACTCTTTCAAACTTTTCTTCATCAATATGAACATATTTCCCATATCTTTTTATTGCTGGATGCCCAGCTTTACTTCCTATAACATACATTATTGTCGAGCCTGTTGCGTTTCCTAATGCTCCTACTAATCCCACTAGCCATAAATTTAAATCACCTTTATAAACTAGAAATCCAGCAATACCCATAATAATTTCTGATGGAAGAGGAATACTAGCAGCTTCTATTCCCATTGCAATAAATATTCCCCCATACCCTAATGTAGATACTAATTGAATTACCCAGACCGTGACTGCTTGTAAAATAGATGAAATCATGTTTGCGGATTAACTTTGAAAATTCTTGTAACCAATATTATACCGATAAATACAATTAAAGCAATTAATCCAATCTGAGCATATATATCAACTGATAGCCTTATTACATGATAATAATCATTGAATGGGAAATAGAGGACTAAAGGAGTCCAGATAAATGATAAAACTGCAATTCCAATCTTCTTTTTTAATGTTGAAGGTTTCAAAGTTTTTGCTAAAAGCTCCATTAAAATTGAACCACCTAATAATACAAATAATATTATTACTATCCTATCAAGATCATTATCATATTGTGTCATAGGTAAAATTGTTTCAAAAATTCCAACCATTACCAGAACTGTAAAAATTGCCGCAGAATAAATAAGGTTTCTTAATTTCTTTGATAACCAAATTTGATGCAAAGAATATAGTAAACTAATGATTAATATAAATATGATGATTGAAGTATTTATCTGTTCAGGACTATAAAATCTGTCTTTAAAAAAATAATAAATATATATTATTCCTGCTGTTATAGCTGCACTTTGTGGGATGGTGTTGCTAAGAACATCTCTGAAGAATGTAACTCCATCTTGAACCTTCTGCCGTGTAAATACTATGACATAGCTTGGAGTACTACTTCCTAAGAAACTAAATATCAAAGTTGATGATGGATCTATTGGTAATGGGAGCTTCATTATAGTGAAATATAATCCAGTCATTATTGCAGCAAAAGATTTGAATAAGAATAATTTTGTTGAAAGTTTTAAATTATAAAGGATATTTTCACCTTCGAAAAAAATCATAGGAACTTTTGAAAAATCATTATTTAAGAGCACTATATCAGCAGTGTCTCTCGCAATTTTTGAACCGTGTTCCATTGAAATTGAAACATCTGCAGCTTTAATGCTTAGGACATCATTAATTCCATCTCCACTCATTGCAACACGTTTCCCCTTCATTTGAAGTGCTTTAATTATTGCAAGTTTATCTTCTGGTTTGGCGCGAGTGAAAACAGTTTTTGTTAAGGCTAGTTCTTCAAGGTTGTTTTCACTCGCGCTTAAGTCAACAGCTTGAGAATCATCAATTCCAATCTTTTGTAATATTTTTTTTACTGAATTTAGACTGTCTCCAGAAATAATTTTAATTTCGAGTTCTTCTGATTTTAATTGATTTAAAATATCTTTTATTCCCGGGTTTAATTCTTCCTCAATGCTGAAGACTATTATATTCTTTGAAGGTTGTAGGTTCTCAAGACCAGGTTGGTCAGAAGTTTTTAAATCTTTGTTTTTTAAGGGATTTTCACCTTCGGTGAAAATCCCTATCAGTACTCTATTCCCCTTAAGCTCTTCTTGTGTAACATAATCTCCAATATCTTTATTTAACTTTTCATCAATTTTATCCTGTAAAACTGTATAAGCTCCGAACACTAATGTTTTATAGGTGCCTTTTACTTGAGCAGTCACCAAACTATATTTTTGTTTGGATGTAAAAGGTACCTGATCAAAATTGTCAAATTCAACTTTTTTATATTTTCCGAAATAATCATTTAATAAAGCTTGAGTTTTGTTAACCCCAACTATTTTTTCTCTAACTGAATTGTAGAAGCCTCCAATTTCTTCTTCACCTATATTCATCAATTTAGTATCTAAAATTTTCATATTATTAGTTGTTATTGTCCCAGTTTTATCAAAGCAAATAACATTAATATTGGAAAGTTCTTCAATACTCCCCCCTTTTTGTATCAATACTCCTTTGTTATATAGTTTGGTAATTGAAATTGTAAAAGTAAGAGTGAATAAGAAAATTAATGTTTGAGGAATTATCAAAACGATTATAGTTGTAAGGCTTAAAATTCTTGATTGAATAGTGACATCTGAAAACTGAGTTAGATAAAAATTTGCTAAGCCTAATGCAATTGAGGCGAATACTAAGAATAGTATTAACTTATCACCATTTCTTTGAAGCTTACTCTTCTTTTCTTTATATTTAAGAGCTTCTGTTCCTATCTTATTTAAATAGTTATTTTTCCCTACACTTTCAACTATATAAACACATTCTCCTGTGACAACAAAACTTCCTGCTTTAACCTCCTCATCTTTTTCTTTTTGGATATAATTAGATTCTCCTGTTAAAGCTGATTCATCAAGCTGTAAATAGTTGCTATATAAAACTTTACCATCTGCAATTATTCCTTCTCCTTCTTTTGCATGTACATAGTCACCTTCAACAATTTCACTAATAGAAATCTCCTGCTCTTCATTTTCTCTTATTACTTTCGTTTTAATTTGAAATTGCTCCTTTAATTTATCAAGTTGTTTTTTTGCCCTAAGTTCATCAAGTGCCGAAACAACTGAGTTTACAATTGCAAATGTTCCAAAAGCTAACACTTCAGAATAAAGCTGAAAATATACGAGTGTTGCTAGTAAAGGTATTAAAACTATATTAATTAAATTGAATGTATTTCTTAATATTATTTTGAATCTTGAAGGAGTATATGCATCAATAACTTGATTAGAAAGTCCTAAACTCTTTTTTTGTTGAACTTCTGATAGAGTTAGGCCGGTGAATTCATTCATCGTAAAATCAACTTTTAAATATTATGTAACGATTTGCATTATATATCTTTAATCTTTGAGAATCTAGAATTACTATTTTGAATTGCGTGAATTCCAAATTGTTTCTTTAAATCCACTCTTTAAATTAATATATCTTGCTAATGTAAAGAAGTAGTCTGAAAGTCTATTAACAAAAGGTAAAATCTCACTCTCGTCTTTTAAAGATATCTCTTCAAAATAATCAACTAGTCTTCTCTCTGCCCTTCTACAAATAGCTCTGCTCAAATGGAGACTTGAAGAAATATTGCTTCCTCCAGGCAGGATAAAATTTTGAAGTGGCTCTAATTCTTTGTCCATTTTGTCCATTCTGGACTCTAATTTTTTGGTTTGAAGCTTTAGATTCAATTTTATCCTGCCCCCAGCCAAAATTCCTCCAATTGAAAATATTATGCTTTGTGTATCTTCAAGGTCTTTTTCAATTTTTTTTAATAACTTTTGCTCAGTTTTTTCTGAGATTACTTTATAAATTACAATTCCGAGTGAAGCATTTAGTTCATCTAAACTGCCAAGTGCGTCAATTAATTTTGAAGCTTTTGAAATTCTTTTACCGATGATTCCGGTTTGTCCTTTATCTCCTGTTTTTGTGTATATTTTCATAATTAATTTATATCATATTTATGGTTTTAAACCTATATTCATGAATTTTAGAATTCGAGTGTTGCAGTGTCGGATATGTTCTTATATACTGAATTTGTTATGAAGATCTTCAAAAAGATAAACGAAAACAGGAGGGCTTTTTTTATAGCTCTTATTCTTATATTTAATATTCCTTTGGCGTTTGGATTAACTAATCAGGTAAAGGCATATGTAGTTGATGGTACTTCAGACAGAATTCTTAATACACCATCTTCTCAAAACTTTTTTAATATTCTATCTCCAGATGCTGCAAAATTGGCTACTTCAACGGGTTGTGATGCTAATCTTGGAACTGGAAGCTTTTTTGATGGTGTAACAGCTCTTGAATATGGGACTTTGGGTTACGAAGCTCAAACAGCTTTGTGTTTGAATAAAGCTGGTGATTTACAGGCTTTGAATAATTATTTTGATACTAATTCAGGTGGAGTTATGAATGCTGTAAGCAATATTCAAGCTACTATTCTAGATCAAAGACCAGCGAGTGCTGGTTATTATTTGGAGCAAAAAGTGTATGCATTACAAACTGCTGGACAAGTTTATGCTCAGGACAATACTTCTCCTGCACCATATTTCCCATCTGGAACTGGTTTCCAATTACTCCAACCTATCCAAGCTTTCTGGGGCTGGGCAGTAAATATAGTTTATGGATTTTTAATATTGATAATTATTGGTATAGCTTTTGCAATAGTATTTAGGAATAATTTGGGAGGAGCCCAAGTTGTTACCATACAAAGTGCGATTCCAAGCATAGCTTTAGCAATGGTACTTGTTCCTTTAAGTTATGCAATTTCCGGAGTTTTTATTGATGCAATAACTGTTGGGACAAATGTTGTACATGCTTTCTTATTAGGACCTGGTGCTCCTGGGCAGGCGGTTTATGATAACAGAGGTACAGGAACAGACGGATGTACTGATACTACAGATAATCCTTGTGATCGTGGACTTTATGCTGATGATGATCGAGTAAACTGGTTTAACATTCAAAAAATGGTTGATATAAGTAAACCAGTTGAAAATGCAGCAGCTTCTATTCCTGATCCTTTCACCGGTGCTAAAGGGGGTTTGGTTAACAACTTTTTTGTATTTAAAATTGTAAGTACAATTCTTAACTTATTTAGTGGAAGTGATAAACCTTCTGCATATTGGTTTGGGAAGATAATTAATCTTGTAATTGGACTTACAATGATTTGGATAGGTCTAAAGATTTTACTAAAGTTGTTTCAAAAGTATTTAATGTTGATTTTGATGCCTATTATGTCGCCATTTATTTTTGCAACTGCTGCAATTCCCGGAAATGGGACTAAAAGTATAATTGAATATGTAAAGGTTTTAGGTTCTGCTTCTCTCTTTTATATTGTGACATATGCGATGTTTTTGTTAACTATTATATTTACTAGTGAATCTTTTCAAAACCAGGTGCCAGATATACAGAGTGGAGCTTTTGTGCCACCATTAATGGGATTTAAAGATATTTTCCAAAATACAGGAGCACTTGGGAGTGTTCCTTTAACTCATTTTATATTTACGTTGGTTGGACTTGGAATTTATTTCTCAATTCCTAAGGTTCTGGAAGGGATAGATTCTGCACTTGGTGTGCCAACAGCAATACCGAACTTTATCTTGACACCTATTAATTCGTTTAGAGAATCAACTAATGTTACATTTAGAGCAGTACAGCAGACAGGAAGAGCTGCCTCTGGTCTTAATCAGTTGAGACAAACCGCAGTACCTCAAGCAAGTAGAACCATCCAAAATAGGTTAGATAGGTTAAGGGGATTAAAACCTGGTGAGATAGGAACCTGGGAATACAGAAGAAAGAATGAATTATCTCAGCAAAGGGCAAATGCTGAAAGAGAGAAAAGAAAAGCACAAAATATTTTGGAAAATCCTAACGCTCCAGAATCAGAAAAGAATGCTGCTCGAAATACAATAGCAGCATCAAATCGAGCTATTAGTAATGTAGATAGAGAGGTTAATAGATATGGATTTGAAGGGGTTGGATATTCTAAGGAGACACCTGAACCTGAATTGAAAGTTGAAGTAAAAACAAAGAATGGCTTAGGGGGACCAAATATATTAGGAATAGACTCAGGTTTTATTGAATCTATGACTAGTGGCCCTGGTGGATTTATGCTTCCATTAGATATGACAATTGAAGCGGTAGGATTTTCTATGCCAACCAATCCAATTATAACTATATATAGAACAGATCAATTATCAGCAAGTGAATATAAAAAAATAAATATTTTTGCCGAATTAACAAAAACATCGGGTAATAGCTTAGAGCTATTTGGATCCGCAGATTTCCCATGGAAAAACGATACGTCACCTTTATTGCCTATTAACAAAGATGCTAAGGTGGAATTAACAACAGATCTTAATTCAACTAATGCCGATAAATCTTTTAACCCTGGAACTTCTGGAAACAAATTAGTTATTCCACTTAAAGTTTTATTTAAGAACTTTGACCCAAATACAAGAAAAGCAGTTTTAGGAGAACAGAGTCCAAGTGGTAATTATATTAAAGGTCAAATTCAAAGATTTAAAGGAGGAGCGTTAACTTTTGGTGATACAATAAAAAATGGAACTTATACTACTCCAGCTTTAACTCCTGTCAATACAAACAAATTAGTCTTTGCAATTACACTTGGTGATGGAAGAATTGCAGAAAGTAATGCAGTAAGTCCAGTAATAACCATTGCTTCTTAAATTTAGTATAATTCTTCTATGTCTGATAAAGATACTACTGAGAAAACAAAATATATTGAACCTAGAGGATTAGGTAAGATTAATCCTATTGAAGCTTTTCGGGAAAAAGGTCCGGCGGATAAGTTTCTCGACTTCATGGCGACTAAAGTTGGAAAACCTGGTGATAAGGAAGGAGATGCTTTTGTTAATGTATGGGGTGGAATAATGAAATCTCCAGAGAAACTACTGAGACTTGGTATAAAGGGAATTGGTTTAGCTGCATATCCTTTATATGCATTTGAATTAGCAAAAAGTGCAGTTGATAGAAGTATTTCAGAAGGTAAAGCAAGAGAATCAGATAGAGTAAAATTGATTGAAGAAGAAGCGAAACGTTTAAAAGATAGGATGGAAAGTGAACAAAGTTATCAAGAGTTTCTTGGTAATTCAGATGATTTTGATACCCTTTTGCCTGCTCAAAAGAGAGGCATTCTCTGACAGATTAGATATAACAGATCCTGAACTCAAAGATATAATTCAGAATGAGAATATCTATGCTTGGCTAGGAATAAAACCTGATGATTCTTCTGATCCAGAAAAATTAAAGATAGCGATTGAAAATAGAAAAAAATCGACAAGCATACTTCTTGATTTCTTTACAGATCCTGAAATAGCTAATCTTGCAGAAGAAGATGACATCTCTTTCTTACAAAGTTTAATATCATTTCTTACTAATCCAAATTCTGAAAATATTAGCTTTTCGCCAGAAGAACAAAAGAAAATTAAAAGTAAACTTCAAGAAAAAACCGGAGTAAGTGGTGAAGAATTTAATGCTAAAAATCCAATAATTTATAGATTTATTCATGACCTTGAAAAAATAATAAAAAAGATGCAAAGAGGAGAAGAAAGGTCTGATGTTCTAGATCGAATTGATAAAATCACTTCTGCAGCTGAAAAAATTACAACAAATATAGACGCTTCAAATATGTATAAAGATAGATGGTTATCTGCAGCTGCTTGTACTGTGACTCCTTTTAATGATAGATTGGGGACTCAAACTCAAATGCCGGAAGATCTTAATATAGAGTTTCATGATAATGGAATGTTTGGAGGAGTAGATCCATTTTTATTTCTTGGATTTGTTGAGGTGCCAAATCAACAGGAAATTGATGATAAAAAAATTTCATTGGATAATCTTGCATCAAGAATTCCTTCTAAAAATGCGATAGAAGATAATATGCAAGTTATAAAAGATAAGTATAATATGTCTCAAATTAGACAAAATTGTGAAGTTATCTCTTCTCTCTCTAGAAGGCAGGTAGAATCTATGCATGTTTTATCTCAGATATTTTTACAGCTTGCTACTACTCCACCATCAACACAGTTTCAGTTTAATTTTGAAGGTAAGACATTAAATATAAATAATGCAGCATTAATTGAAAAAATTAGAAAAGTAATTTTTCCTGAGAAAGTACAAGGTGAAAATGTTAATTCTTCTGATAATATTTTATTAAGAAAATTTGAATTAAATGAATTGATTAAAGAAGTTGTTGAATTAGTGTCGAAAGATCCAAATTATGTAACTTTATTAAATTTATTACAAACGCTAAATGATTTTAGCCTGATGACCGAAGACTTAACCTTCGGATTAAATGATAAAGAAGGTAAAAAAAATACAGCATTAAATTTTATAAAAGACTTAAATTATCCGAATCCAATTTTTGAAGTAATGTATCAACTCTATGATGGAGATATGACTAAATTGGTACATGAAAAAAGAAGATATTTTAAAAAATCGAATAGATTATCTCCTTCAAGATCAATCTATGAAGGAATGGTGTCTGTAATTTCATCAAAACAAGGTATAGTACAGAAACTATCTGACTTAAGAAAGGATGATGGTAAATTTCAGAAAATAGTAGATTTGCATCATCAATATTTACAACGAATATCTGATGGAGATTTTGTTCTATCAGAAAATATAGAAGAGAAAAGAGATCCACAGAACTTTATAAAACAGCTTCATGATTTAGCAATAAATCTAGTTGATAGAAAGTATCCTCAATTAGCAAGGATTATGGGTGATACTTATATTAGTTTTGACGACATTGTACCCCCGAAAATTAAGTCAACTACTAAAATCGAAGATTTAGGTAAGTATCCCGATATTCAGAAATTAATAGGACAATTGACATTAATTTCTAAGATACTGTTTAATAGGCAAGCAGAAATTTTAACGAGCGAGTTTGGAGCTGAACAGGTCAATCCAAAAATACAACAAGAAATGTTTTTTATTGAGCATCACTTAAGAATATTGGTAGCTTTAGGATTTGACATTGATAATATAAAAGGGAATAATGTTATAAACTCAAAGCCTTTAATGATGTATCTGAACGGTTTATCAGTAAATCCGATAAATTCAGGAAGATATAAAATAAAGGATAATTGTGGTAAGAGCAATTTTACTTTTTCTAGAACTGAAGAGAAACTTAAAATAGCATAAACTATGGATGATCAACAAAAATTAATACAATCTAAGTTAGTTTTTCAGAAAATAATTGATAGATTTAGAGAGGAACTACTAGATAAAAAAGATAAAGAAGGAAATTTGCTATACTCTCCTGATGAAATAAATCAAATGATTGATGATTTAGTTGAAGCTTTTAATAAAAAGAAAATTAATCTTGTTAAAAAACAAACATGAGTAATCTTAATGTTGATTATTTAAGTATGCATGAGAAAGCTCCTAACTCTGGAGTTTATGAAGTTTTATTAGGTGTCCGATATCCATTCAATCCAGCTACAGCTTTAGTTCTCCAGGATGTTGCAAAAGAATATGGTTACGAAGTAACAGTAAACACAGGTACTGGAGAAATTAAAATTGAGAATTTAAATGCTGAAAATGGAATGACTATTAAGCAACAAATAGAAAATTTACAACGTGGAGTTGCTAATAATGTAAATAGTGCTCAGAATGTAAATTTAAATTTTACTACTCCAGTAACTTTTGCTACGGGTAGTGTTAATGCTCCAACTTCATATAAAGATACTTTGTGGGAACGTTTTACTAGAGATAAAGATAAAGTTAGAGCAGAAAACAGGTTACAGCAATTACTTTTAAATACTAGTGATGCAGATATCAACCATATAATTCAAGGAGGGATTGATAGGGTAGCTTTTCTAGATATTATGAATGCTGCTGAGCTTACACCAGTTGATGCAGATAATATTATAAAGTTCATAGTATTACTTCAATCCAATCCTGATTATAAATTTGTAAAAAGTCCACTTAGAAAAAAAGTCTTAGATATAATATTAAAATTCGCTTACACAGAATTATTTCAATCTTCAGCGAAAAATTATTTCCAACAAATTATATCTCAACTAGGTACTCCACCAAATCTTGACTATAGAAAGCTAGATATTTCATCAATTAATATGCTTTTTGAACCAGTTGGATTAAGTTTTTATACTTTATCAGAAGAACAAAGATCATTTTTCGCAGATCTTTTAAGAAATATAAAATCACAACCTAAAACACCACTAAGTCCTGAAGTTGATAAATTACTGGAAATTTTAGCTATGCCTGTAGGTATAAGTATAATTGAAACAGGTTCACTACCAAATGAAAGTATTGCACATATAATTAAAACTTTAAATTATAGTCCAGACGCTGAAGATGAACTAAGTAATCTGTTAAAGATAGAGAAAATCGATCCTAAATTCAGAAGCATATATAGAAATCTCAGAATACTTTCTTTATTAGATTTATCCCCCGGAATGCTTGAAACATTAATATTCAAAGAAGATTTATCACCTGAAGGTAAAGATCAAATTGTTATTGATATAATTGATAGAATAAATGAGAAAATTCCTGAATATCTATATAGGTCTCAATCGAGACCAAGAGATAGTCTTTTATATGGAGAAACTTTAGGTTTTCTTCAATATTTGTATCAAGATCCTTCAGGGAATCCAGGGATAACTCCAATTAGAGAATCATTTTTGAACGAATTAGCTAAGAAGTTTAATGCTAATCCTTTTGATGAGTTTCAAAAAGGTATGTTTGAAGTAATTCTGGAAATAATGAATTCTGGATTAGTGGTTGGGTATAAGAAAGAAAATGCTGATGAAAGAAGACAGGATAGAGTTGGAGAAGTTCTTAAACAAACTAAATCTCCAAAAACAAAATTAACACTTCCTTCGTATTCTAGAAGTAATTTTAAACCAACTTTACAAGTTAGTATCACTGGACTACCTGAGGATTATGAAGCTATTTCATTAAACTCTAAGGGAACTATCCCTGAGCTTGTCAATTTATACATTCAAAATCCTGAAGAATTTGCTACAAATGCTAATTATGAGGATATTAGATTTAACATTCTTAAAATTATTGAATTTTTACAGTTGGAAGGAATATATGACTATATTGTTGATATACTTCAGAATTCAAGTGATGAGGATAATGCATATATAAGTCTTGTTGAGACCTTCTATAATACAGAACCTGTTAATAACCAAAGAATATATCCATATATTGAAAATTTAACAAATATTTTTAAGACATGTTTCAAATCTGGATTTGCTGATACTGATGAAGCATCAAAATATATTTCAGCAAGATTTATTGTAGATATGTTAGCAAAGCGTACTAAGAAAGATGAAGCTGCATCTAGGTTAGAAACTCCAGCTAATAAGTATGGGATAACAAAATTGTTAAACATACCTTCAGATTTACAAGGGATAATTCAAGAAGTATCAGATGCACAAGGTAATATAGATCTAACTAAACTTACTAGAATTCAACGGGAAATATTTATAAAAAGAATTAGAACTTTGGAATTACAAAGAGGTATTATAAAGATTTTAGAAGATAAAAAAGATTCTCTAACTCCTGATGATATTGATAATCTCATTGATCAAGCTACACGAGCGTTTATTTCTAATGAAGGACTTGATGGAAAATCAGTTTTTGATATTAATGAGTCTAGTATTAATTTTAAAAAGAACTTGAAAGTCTTTATTGATGGGTTGTTGAATCCACCAGATATAACTACAGGGTTAGGTATTAATTTTGAAAGTGAAAAGGAAAAAACTTTAGATACATTAGAGACAATGTACATTGTAATAGGAAAGAAAGGGAAACTTTTTGAGCTTAGACAAGGTCAAATTTATGATGATCTTGATAAAGTTGAAGAAGATATTAAGGTATTTGTTGAGAATTATAGAGAAGATATCCTTAATAAAAATATTGAAATGGAACAAGGTAGGGATCTTGCTAATAATATGGAAGATTCGATAAATCACCTAAAGAATAAACTTAAAAGTCACTATGAGGAAAATTATAAAGATGCCCCAAGTAGTGACTTTAGAGATACCTTTAGAAAAAATAGTCGGGTAAAAAATATAAAAAATACATACTTTAAAAGCTTCTTAAATGGTGTGAATATTACAACTAAAGAAGAATATTCGAATTATTTAGCTTTTGTTGATGTTATTGGAAATTTAATTGACTTAGAAAGTGAAAGAGATTATGAAATTTTATTTTATCTCTTAGTTGTTCCTGTCGGTATTTTTACGAGTACAGATTATAAATTAAGGTTTAAAGACAAAAAGACGAAGAAGGGTAATAGTTATCATGAAGAATTGAAGGGTTATAAACCAGCACCTCCGAGATCAGGTTATAGCGAAAAGGAGATTAAGAATTTAGCCAATCATCTATTAAAAGCTCAACTTAGAGCTGCAGTTGTTATTTATGAAGAACAAATTGCCCAGCAAAGAGAAGCTTCTAGACTTAATGAAAGAGATAATGAGAAGAAAGATAATAAAAAAGAATCTCATTCGAATCTTCAAAATACCCCAGAAACAATTAATATTAATGGTACTGAGGTAAAATCTCAACAAAATAAACGTTCGGTAAAAAAGTTAGCGCAATCTATTATTAGAAATAGAGGTAAAATTGGAGCTGTGGCTGGAGAGGTTGCAGGAGGTGCATTTGTCTTAGGAATTGCTTCAACTGGAAATATTCCTGGAGCTCTAATCGCAGGAGAACTTTTCTTCCTCCCGGTAAGTTCAGCAAGAATTTTGCAGATAGGAGCCGACATGAGAAAAGATGATAGAAAAAAATATATTGAAACAATAAATGCTAATGTAGAACTACTTAGACAGGATCTCCAGGGATTACCTGAAGTTGTTAGAAATCATACTCAAAATCTTATTAATGCAAAATTTGCTGAAAAATATGTAGAAGAATCAAGAAAGAATTTAAAAAATATGAGAGAAAATATTTATCCTAAGATTCAATCTAAGTTAGATAAATCAAAAGCAAGTGAAATTCAAGAAATAAATTTAAACTTAGTACCGAAAGCCACGAGAGTTATAGATAAATCTATGTCAGAAATCATGTCATTATTAAGAGATAATGCTTCAGGTAAGCCAATAGATCCAGCAAAACTTGAAAAGAGAATTGTTGATTTATTAAGAAAAATAAATGAAGCTATGTTTGAGTTAACAACAATGCTGGAAAATTTAATAAATGATGTTAGATTAAGAAAGAAAAACTGGGGCGAGAATTGGTACAAAGAACTAAGAATTTTAGAAGAGTCTTATGGAAGTGCTGCTTAAATTTTAAAATAAAAAAATGTATTTAGATGAAGCAATATTAAGAATATTATATACAATTCCAGTTGAGGTGGATATTACCTCGGAAAAAAAGACATATCTTATGACTTGTTTGCAGGCTGGTATTGAGGCATTGATTGTTTTTAAGCTTTCTAATCCAAGCGAGTATTCAGAAGAAAGTTTCAATGAAAAAGCAAATCTTTTAAATTCAGAATTAGAAAAAGAAGATCCTAATATTGATTTATTAATGGGCTTTATGCGAAATCTTCAAGAGAATAAAAATTTTAATTCATTATACGAAAGTTATTTAACTGAAATTAATAAAGATATTTTTGAAAAAGCCTTTCAGAGACAGCCTCAACTTCAAGATGAAATAGTACAATATAGTAAAGGTGTTAGAGATAAAGCAATCAAAGAATATATTGAAACATTTGTTGATGTAGAATAATCACAGTTAAAGCTTTACAACATGGATTCTAACGAAAATTCAACACAATCATTAGCTCAAAAAACACAATCTGCAATTAAAACTGCAAAAAAGATTAAGACCATTTGGTTTATTTTAACTTCAGTTGGACCTCTTTTGATTATAGTAATTATTTTTGGATTCCTTTTTTTAAACATAAAAGCAAATCCTGTTGATAATGTTGATATACTTTATCAATGCCAAATTGCAGGTCAGCCTTTAGATAATACATGTATAAAAAACCTTAAAGAAAAATTTAGAGATCAAATTTCTTCAGATGATCCAGATATTCAGGGAGGATCAGCAAATCCCCACCCTACTTATCCTCGAACTTAATTAAGTATCTGTTGGAGTTGGTTCAACGAATTCAGCATCCTCTGCTCCATTATCATTTTTTACTCCTTGGAAAGGCTGAGGCGAAGATGGGGCTTGGGGTTCAGGTTGTTGAGGTTGGATAGGCGCTTTTGATTGAGTTGCTTCTGTCGCCTCAGCCTGCAAACTTGGTTGTTCAGTAGTATTTTCTAAAGGTTGGGGTTGGTTTTCTACAACATTACTCTGCCCTGTTTCTCCAGGAGTTTCATTAAGATTTTGATCTACCACAGGCCTAGGTTGAAGCTGTTGTTCAGTAATATTATCAGGTCGTACCTCTTGGAAAGGTGTAATCTCATTATTATTTTCTTTTGGTTCTAATCTTTCTTGTTTAGGTTCACCTCCCATAACAACATTATTGTTTTGAGTCCCAGTTTCAATTGAACTTGGTCCCGGTTGAATTGGTTGAGGTTGAATTACTTCTTCAGGTGGTTGTAAAGTTGGTGTTTCAGGAACTGGCTGACCCTTTCCTTGCCAGTAATTTTGTAATGATTGTTCAATTTCCTCTGTTGTTGGTGCTTGATAATTTTCACTTACTGTTGGCAGATTCTGAGGCGGTTCGCTCGGTGAATATGGTTGTAATGGTGGCAATGGCTCTGTAGAAACGGGTTGAAATTGTCCAAAATCCTGCGAACCGACTCCATTAAAACCTTGTATCCC
Organism: uncultured bacterium; assembly: GCA_963700155.1. GTDB lineage: Bacteria > Patescibacteriota > Dojkabacteria > J137 > J137. Next base: position 827,464 of record OY969472.1, read on the forward strand.
ATTCTCTTCATTTTTCTTTTTATTCTTCTTCCAAATTGTATAAAGAACCCAAGGTACAATTAATAAGATTAAAAATAAACCACAAACAAGGAATAATATTATCAAACTGTTTTTAGGAATTTCTCTTCCTAAGATCACAACATTTTCTTGTGTTAAGGTTTGTTCCTGTGGTTGTGTATTTATTGTAAATGTCCAGTTTATTGAAGCAACTTTTCCATTAGAATCTTTATAACTTACATTTACTGAATGTTTGCCATCTTCTAAAGGTTTGCTTATATCACAAGTGAAGCCAGACTCAGTTACTTTGCACTGTTTTGTTATATCAACATCGTTAAGTAAAATTTTAATACTGCTTGTTACAACTTTCGAATCACTTGAAGGTACAAATTCTCCGGATAGTTGAGGTGATGATACATTTATTTCTGATGTACTATCTGGTTTAAGATTTATTATTAATGGTTCACTTTGTGTTTCTTGGGTATTATTTTGAATCAAGAATGAATCCGAGACTCTATTAACTTCTGAATTCTGTTTATCTGTAACTGTTATTCTTAAATAATAAATATCATCCGAGATTCTTGAAACGTCCCAAGTATAAGAATTGAATGTAAGTTCCTCTTCTTTACTTAATGTTGCGATGGTTTTCCAATTTTTATCTGTATCTTTTGAATATTCTAAAACAATTTTTGCTACTCCATCTGGTTCATTAATATTCCACTTAATATCATTACTAGAACCTTTCAATATTGAGTTATATACAGGATAAAGGATATCAATCTTTGTAGGTGTATTGTTTGTTTCCGGTTGTTCTGGAGTACTTGGTTCCTCAGGTGTTTGAGGTGTTTCTGGATTTGTGCTTGGAGGTGGCGTTGTTGGCTGATCTTTTACAATACTTAATGTAAATTCCTGTGTCGCACTTCCACTTATTCCATCATCTACAGCAACTTTTATTTTATAATTTGCTTGATTTACTCCGGTAGGTAATGTTTTTGAATTGCTATTAGTTTTTATTAACCCAGTCTGTGAATTTATCGATATAAAATTCGTTCCATAAACTAAGCTATAAGTTAAATGATCATTATCAGGATCATATGCTGTAACTTGATATTGCCATGAATCAGATTCGTGAATAGTTAAATTTGAAGGATTTGATGTAATTGTTGGGAGTGAATTATGATTTACAATTTTTACTATTCTTGAATTACATGCAGAATAAGAAGAACTCCCATTTTTCATAGCTGCACAAATCTGTAAGCAATAATTCCCATCAGGCAAATTTGTTGAACTCTGGGTATTATTAGTATTCCAACTTAATGAATTATCCTGATTTTTATTTGACGTTCCACTCAAATTTGCATTGATGGTTCCATAATTTACATTCTCACAACTTGCGGCATCAAATAATTTCGCTGTGTATTGAATAGTTGATTGATCGTCATCCCACATTCTCCAAGTAATATTTATTGCCCCGCTTACTTTTTGATTTGCAGCTGGAGACGTAACATAAAAAATATCGTCAGGATCACCTATCTCATAAGCTTTTATAATATTGAACCCGAGAAAGCTGATTAAAATTGTTAAAACTATTATTAATATTTTTTTCATAAAACTCCTTTATTGCTAATTAATGTTTTTACATTTGTTTCTAATGTTGTCAATTGTCCTTGTGATACTGAATTCCCCTCAATTACTTTATTAAATGCCTCTTTTATATCCATTCCTTTTACCATGTACCAAGTTTTAAGATTAGGAAGCGAATCATTATATATTTTTAGATATTGGTCATCAGATAATTCAGTTGCCATATCTTTTCTTGGATATAAAATACCAAAATATCCTTCATTTGTTTTGATATTGTCACTAAGTTCTTTTAATTTATCAGATTGAGTAATCCACTGTAGGAACTTCCAGGCTTCTGTTGAATTAGGTCTGTTTAATGCAACCATGTTTCCCCAATACTCAGGCCAGTTGATTACTGCTTGATCTTGTCCTTGTAGTTGAGGCAATTGGGCAACACCAATATTCAAGTTTAATCCATATTGCTCATTGTAATAAAGGATTTCTCTTAATCTATAGCTAGGTACAATAATCATTGCAACGTTTCCTTCTAAGAATGCTGCTGAATCATTTTTTATATCTCTGCTCCATGTTCCTGTAGAGCTATTGGCAAAGTCCTTGTAGAATTGGAATGCTGAAACGGAATCTGTGTCTTCTGCAAATGTGGGGACATCTTTGCTATCTGTAACACTAACTCCATTTTGGAATAATAATACATTCAATACATCAAATGAGTAAGAAACATTTGAAGATAATCCTCCTGCGAATCCTGCAACTTTTATTGTGTTTTTTTCTTTTGTTGTTAAGTTTTGAGCTAGACTTTTAAAGCTTGGCCAATCAGTTGGGACGTTTAGCACTGCTTTTGAAGCAAGAATATCTTTATTATAAACAACGGCTAATGTATCCAGCCAAAGGGGAACACCATTTATTGTGCCATTATGTGCAAAATCTTGTCCAACAACTTCATAAAAAGTATTGTTAAATGTTTCAGAATCATAAGATGTACTTGATTTGACATATCTCTCATAATCTCCAGCCCATGTACTACTTACCGAAAAAATATCAGGTATTTGAACGGGATCGTTGGCTTTTAATATTCGGTCAAGTTCTGTTTTATAAGTTAAAGCTGCATCATCAGATGCTGTGTCAGCGGGAATCTTATTAGCATATTCAATTGTTACATTTGGGTTCTCAGTATTATATTCATCCAATAAAGGCTGAACTTCAGAAGGATCCATAAATGCTCCCCACCATTGCAGGACTACTTTTTCTGATGATGTATTATTTTGATTCCCGCTGTTGTTACTGAAAAGTAAATTTATAACAAAAATCAAAACTATTATGCCAACGATCCCGATTATTATATATGGTAAGAATTTCCGTATATCTAATTTGTTTTTTTCAGGCTCGGAATTATTGACTAATGAGTTAGGGTTAAAGTTTGTTGGTGGCGGTGGGTTATAAGTCTGTTCAGGAATAATTGGTTGTGGCTGAACTGGTTGAAATTGTTGTGCAGTTTGGAATTGCTGATCTGTTGGCTGATACTGCTGTGGAGGTAAATCCACAGGTTGTGGTTCTACCAGATTTTGTGGTTGTTGTACGTTGTTAAAATTATAATTATCACTCATTAATTTCTATTTAATAATTTTATTCATTATACTGTTAAACACTTCCTGATGGTAGGATATCTAAAACGTTTACTCCAAGTATTCTTAAGATTAATACGCTAAATATTAAGACTGCAACTCCAGTTAGTGTAGCGATTAGCCTTTCTCTTGCTTTTTTTACACCTTCTTCATCACCTCTTTGATATTGAATTCCTACAAGAATTAATTCGAGCAATGCCACTCCACCGACAACTCCTAATGCAATTCTAATCAACCCAGTAATTATTCCTAATGGACTTGGGTCTAAGCAGCCGATTGCTGTTGGAATGCCACCACTAGCTCTACATTGAGCAATAAAGTCAGCATTTCCCTTATCAAGATTTTGACTAGCATTTATATATGCTAATGTATCGGCTACACTGTTATTAATTAAATCTGTTCTGTTGATAAAATTTGTACTACCAGTGTCGCAAGTTATTAATTGTTGTTTATTTTCAGGATTAGTATTTTCATCTTCAATAAACATAGCTTCATTGTTAGTAAAACATTTCTGGCAACTTAGAGTATTACTGTCTAATGCTTCAGTACTTATAATAAAATAATCCTTTCCACTAGAAGTAATTTTTGTGTATGGTACAAACTGATTATCTGCAACATTATTTACAACTGCACATCCTTTTGAAGCACATTTGAAATCAGAACCTGACATAGTCCCATCAAGTGATACATTATTAGCCGGGTATGATTGTCCCAATCCTAAACCTAGTTGAGGTTTAATTATTCCCCCATCTGAAAAACTAAATTCAGATAAATCTGTAGTGTATCCACTTCCAGTACTTTTAATTCCAACAATTATATTACCCTGGTTTACACTATTAAGTGCTTCTTCAAAAGAGGAAGTATGTGAAGCTTTTTGAGAGGTATTAGGTATAATTACATTTCCTGATTCATCTTGACAACCTCCAGAAGTTGGATTTGGATCCCACTTTGTTGGGTTAAGACCAGAACCCACTCGGCAGCAGACACCATTAATATAAGCCTCTGCAGAACTTTCCTGTGCTACATTTACAAATTTAAAATCTGTTGGACAGCACCCAGTTGAATATCCTACGAAAGTAGTGATTTTATGAGGTGCTTCTTGTGCAGTCCATCCTTGTGGACATGCCCTTGGTATTATTTGCTGGTCGTTATTTGAGCCAATAGAATTTAAATTTTGATTAGGAAAGTTTTTAAGTTCGCTGTTAGTTAAATATCTGACTGTGAAATTTGTATACTCTTGATTTACACATACTTTGTTAGCATTATCTCCATATGTATCAGATATACTATTAATAAAGCTTTCTTGATTTAAATCTAAATATTGTGAAGCATTATCAGCTAAATTTAATAGGTTATATTTTCCAGCGGGACAATCTCCATAATTTCTGACGCATTGACTTCCAAACCCATTTAGCTGTGCTTCGGCTTTGCCAGAAAATCTAGTTGCTCCAACAATAAATAGCACACTTACTATTATCAACAATATAATACTAACTTTTCCTTTAAGCATTTTATTACTTTAAAATATTATTTATTCTACCCTTTTTATAGCTTCAATATAATATGTGAACTCAGCCTGCCTGCCATCATTCATCTCAGCTCTACCCTTAAAGATATATATAGGATAAACATATCCTGTCCAATCTTTAGGTTCATAATATCCTAAAAGAGTTTTACTTCTATCCGCAACAAACTTTCTTACCGATACTGTATCAGGTTGATCCCCAAAATAATTTCCACTCTGAGGAATTAATGAAACAAGTGAACCTTGTCCCTGTTGAATCTTTGTCCAAGCTTCTTCAGGTGTAATTATTAAATATGAACCTCGTAAAAGACCATCTGCACTATTACTATCAATACTATACTCGTAATCTGTAAAGTTCAATTCAAAGACATCTTTTTTATAATCACTCAATTTATTTGAAGCTATCACATGTATTTCTCCAATTCTTGGATCTGCTGTATAAACATATGCATCAATTGGTTTTGGAATCAAAGCTTTATTATCTGTTTGAGGAAGCTCATCAGTTGGCTTTAAATCTGCAAAAGATAGATTCCTAAATATATTTATTACAACATAGTCGGCTTCAGCAGGATTGTCATTGTTAAAGAAAGTTCCATTATTATATTTAGCAAATCTTGCATCAACCAGACCAGTATCAAAACCTGTGGTATCAAATCCAAGGCTTTTTATTAAACTTAATGCAGATCTTTCATAAGGATCAATAGTATTATTTAGTGTCTTGATTCTTTTTGCTTCAATATTATTTGTATAATCAGTCGTCATACTCCAAGTCAAATTCTCCTTATCGTACTTAATAACTTTAGTCCCACTAGCTGTTTCCCAGGTGAACAAATTATTATCAGTTGTATAAACAAGCGGATTGAATCCAAGTTTATTTACACTAGTTTGTGCAGCTTCAAATGATCCTAATTTTTCTCTTGGTTTATCTATTTTATATACATATGCAACATCTGGAAGTACAGTAAATACACTTTCCAGTGAGTATGATGGTGTAACTGAAGAGTCCAAAGAGATACCTGGAATATTAGGACGAGAAATGTCACCAAAAGCTCTATCAGGATTCATATAATATCTCGCAGTGTTTGTTGGAGTTAAAATTGCAGCCTGTTGGGCATTTGAAATAGTTTCGATAACTAAAACTAAGAGTGTAAATATAAGAAAGCCAAAAAGAACTTTTCTCCCAGTTTTTGAAGCGTCATAAAGTGTAGCCATTTAGTAAAATTTTGTATAAAAGTTTTCTTATACATAATAATGTAAATGAAGAAGTTTAACAATGTAGGTTTGATTTAATATATGTTGATTTTGATCTGTCAAAATTATATGGAGTTGAAACAAAAATTTTAAAAAGACAGGTAAGGAGAAATATTAAACGATTTCCAGCTGATTTTATGTTTCAGTTAAATAAAAATGAATGGAGAGAACTGGTGCCAAATTGGCACCAGTTCGAAAAGGTAAAACACACTTCATCTCTGACCTATGTTTTTACAGAACAAGGTGTTGCAATGTTATCTAGCGTTCTGAGAAGTGATAAAGCTATTGATGTTAATATTGTAATTATGAGAGCTTTTGTAGAGCTCAAAAAGTTCATAATAAATAACCAAGAAGTATTACAAAAGATTACTGATCTCGAGACTGACGTTAAATTAAAGTTCTTTGAACAGGATAAACAAATAAGTTTAATTTTCTAAGTTATTAAGAAAATTATGAAAGATGATATTGAAAATAATAGTAGAAAGATTGGTTTTTCTATAGATTAACCTTTTCTAAGTTCATACATTCTAATAATTTCACCGACAGTATTTGGATAGTCTTTATCATCTCTATTCCAGATCTTCATTCTAGGAAATCTAATTGAAAGACCTTTTGAAGAATCATCGTTTTTTACTTTTGCTTTCTTGCCTCTTGCTGCAGTGTGAGCTGGACTTCTTGTAATCTCGTCGGCGATAATTTCCATAATAATTTCAGGTTTTACCCAAACATCTGGATAAAGCATTTTTTCAACAATAACATTTTCAGGCTGCTTTTCTACTTTTATTTTCTCCATGGTTTTAAACATTTTTCCCATTTGTTCCTCAGTAAACCCACTCCCAACTTTCCCTATACTATAATATTTTTCTTCTTTAGGATCATAAACACCTGCTAACAATGCTCCAAATCCAAATCTAGCTCTATCACCTTTACCTGTGTAATATCCTAATACTACAACGTCAATAGTATCAACAAGATCACTTCTTGTATTTGCCTTTAATTTTATCCATTTGAAGTTTCTTGTTCCTGGATCATAATTTGTCCCTAATTCTTTTGTGATGATTCCTTCAAGACCTTTTTTAACATTGAATGTAAAGTACTCTTGCAGTTCTTCTTCAGACTTTACTTGCTTAGTTTCTAGCATCCTAAGGCTTGAGGTTGAGTCTTTGAGGACCTGACTCAGAATCTTTATTCTATCTTCAATAGGTTTCTGAGTCAGGTCCTCTCTGTTCAGATACAAAATATCAAAACACATCGCCCTAACAGGGATACTTTTGGAAAATTTTCCGATATCATATTTCCTTTTCCTTTGCATGGTTTCTTGATATGTTAAATATTCTGAGTTCTTTTCAGTTGATTTATTCTGGGTTAAATCGTGTGGATGGCCATTTTTATTATTATCTTCTTTCACACCAATAATTTCAGAGTCTAAAATTATTGAATCAACTTTTAATTTTTCTAAACTCTCGGTTAGTTCAGGGAATTGATCAGTCATTGTCTCCATATTTCTGCTGAAGACTGCTGTTTTACCCTCAATCATTCCTAAGCCTTTCTTATCATAATGAAGTTGACCTCTCAGTCCATCTAATTTAGGTTGTACATAGCAGTTAGACATTCTTTCCCAAATAGCTTTTGAATTCTTCTCTCTTTCAACAAGTTTTGAAGCAACTGGTGTCCCAGGCTGGACTTTTAGTTTGTTTAATGTTGCTGTCAGATTTTCTTTTGAATCAATTACAGTTTCTGCTAGTTCTCCAATATCAGCTTTTTTACCAAAAGCATAATCTAATTCTGATCTTAAACTTTTATCTCCAGTTTTAAACCATGATAGTGAATCAAGAATTGTTTTATCGCTAATTCCAAGTCTTAAATTTCCAATAATAATTCTTGTAGCAAACTTTGCACTTAAAGAATCCAATGAATTAATCAACTCGAAATATTTATTCATTTTTTCATCTTGTGAACCTTTTCCGGTTGCTTTAGCAATATTAGTCAATTCTTTATAAGTTTTTTCTATACTGTAATTTTTGTCTTTATTCTTTATATCCTTATCTTTAATTAAACTTTCAGCTACTAAACCAGTATCGCCAAGTTTTCTGTAAAGTGAATTAACTTTTTTTTCATCTTTTATTGATTCTCCCAATGCTCTTAAAATTAGCTTTTGAGAGATATTAAATTCTAAGTTGACGAATTTTGGGACTAATCTACCTTGTATCAAATACATTGCATATTTGATTTCATCCCCTTTAAGTTCTTTAAAAAGTTCTGAAACGATGATTGTCATATCTGTCCTGCCAGAAGTATTTGAGATTTTTTCTAAATATTCTGCAAATTTTTTAAATTCCATTATTTAATTATAAAATACAAAACTTTGATGTGGTCTGTAAGGTAAAAATTCTTTTGGTACAGTTCTCTTTGTCATTTTATCAGCTCCGGGGCGGATGTATCTATCTAAAACAAAATTTTTCAAATTAGTACTAAAGAAGATAAATCCGCCCCTTCTGAGCAGATTATCCTGCAGCTCTTTTATTAGTGTTGCATGATCTTCTTGAACATTAAAATGTGAATCTTTATTCCGTGAGAATGTAGGCGGGTCAAAAACAATTATGTCGTATTGTTCATTAGTTTCTTTTGCAATTTTAATAAATTCAAATACATCTTCTTTCCAAATCAAATTTGAACTTTCAGGATTTGAATGATTGTAGTTTGCTGTCATTCCATTAGCTTCAAAGTTTCTTTTTGTCCATTCACAATAGGTGTTAGACAAGTCAACCGTTGTAGTTGTTTTTGACCCGCCTTTGGCTGCATAAACACTGAATGATCCTGTATATGCAAATAAATTCAATACATCTTTTCCTTTGCACTCTTCTTTTATTAATTCTCTGGATGGTCGATGGTCTAAGAATAATCCAACATCTAATCTTTCTTTAAGTTTTACAATGAACTTTAAATCATTTTCTACAACTTCGATTTCATCAGGTGCTTCTTTTCCAGCGACTAACTCTGTTAAAATTTCAGTCTTTTTTGGATCGTTTATATATCTTTTTTTAAGATAAATTCCAGTGAGTTTATATTTTTTTAATAATTCTTTTGCTAATTTTTTTATATCTTTTCCTAAATCTTGGTATTCTTGAAGCACTGCAAAATCAGCATATTTATCTAAAGCCCATTCAAGTTCTGTTTCAGATATTACTTTTTGTTCTAATCTAAATGTGTTTGTCATGAGTATTTTTTATATATTTTAGATTTTTTTATTATATCTAATATCTCTTTTTCATCATATGAAGAATTAACCCAAATTATAGGTGGAATTTTAAAAAATTTCTTAGTGAAGTTTAGTAAAACTTCTGGTGAAAGTTTTTTTGCAGTTGATTTAGCTCTTTTATAATCAAACTTTATAAAACTATTATCCAATAAATCTATAGCTATATCTTCTGCATAATCTTCATCATGCTCATTATTTCTATGATATATGTAAAAACTAAGAATATTATCAAACCATCTTTTACCTTCAGCACTCTTTAGAAATTTCTCAAATTCAAACTCTATCATCTGATAAATTCCTTCTAAAACTTTACCTAAATTTGAAAAGCTAAGGTTAAGTGAAAATCCTCTATTTTTATTTTTAAAGACAGCTCTATCATTTATTGCACTAATATCATATGTCAAACCTAAATCCTCTCTTATATAATCATATGATACTTTATTAATTAGATCTGTTAGAAAAATAAATAACCTATCTTTAATATATTCATCATCTGTTTCTAATCTATCTTTTAATTCGTAGAAGTAATTAAAACTCATAAATATTTCTCGAGACTGTTCATTTTTAAATGTATAAATTCTAAAATCAGGCTTAAAACCTTTTCTTATTTTTGTTAGTTTTTTAGGAGGATTTGCTTTATTTAATGAAGAAGATAAGCTGGTTATTAAATCAATCTCTTCTTTATTTAATTTTTTGGATGTTTGTATTGCAAGAACTGAAGTAACAGTGGTAAAAGTGCTATTGTAAAACTTAATAAGATCATTTGCAGTTATTTCTTTTATATCTTTGACTTCACCAATAATATCACGATCATATGGAGCAAATTCTTTCCCAAATATTTTTTTATCATATTGAAGTGCTGACCATTTTTCATCAATAGGCCTCCTATTTTTCTCTTCAATAACAATATTTTTTTCTTTATCTATATATTTAGAGAAGTTTTCAAGAGGATAAAGTAATTGAGAAGTTAAATACTTTATCATTCTAATTTTTGCATTCTCATGACCATGAGCATAAAGATACATAAATTCTCTTGTTGTATATGCATTTGATTCAAAAGAAGCTCTTTTTTTATTTCCCATCTGATACTCTACAAATTCTTTTTTTGTTTTTAAAAATTTATTTGGATTCCCAAATGGAAGATGTTCTAGTAAATGTGCTGTTCCGAAAGGTACTCCTAATTGTTCCTCATAATAAGCACCTGCATTTACAACAAAAGAAATATCGAAATCAACTGTATTCTTATTTATTGATTCTACAACTCTAAGACCTTCTTCGGTTTGATAAATATTTGTTTTTATTTTTGTTACTTGATCAAAGTAGCTATCTATTTTTTTCATATCATGATTCTTCTGAAGGGTAAGGAATAATTGGATAATCTTTTAATAATTCTGCAAATCTATTTGGTTTAGAAAGTATATCTTCAGCCATAAGTATGGCTTCTTTATCTGAGATTACTTTACCATAAATTTCTTTTTCAGAGACTAATACTAATAAAGCCAATGCAAAATCCTCATTAGCTATATCTCTAACTGAGGTACCTATTGGTGCTCTCATCTCTAAAGCATTAGCTGCCTGTATTATCTCTTCATCAGAATTCAATCTTGTAAATCCGAACTCATGTAATATATAACTTATTCTTCTTTTTGAAGAAGGTTTAAGTTTATTTGATAAAGCTAAACTGCATAGATTAAAAATATCCGTATCGGAAATTTGCTTAAATGGCAAACTTCTTATGTAAGATTCTATATTATCTATGTTTTCTCTTTCTTCAGCTGGCTCACAACTATTAATAGAATCCAATATTCTTTCCCAATTAAATTCTGATATTTTATCTAAATCACTCATTTTTTCTTCTTAACTTCTAAATTTTTATCTTCAGTTTTTCCAAGCTCTCTTACCATTTGTTTTGATCTTAACTTTCTATGATAAGTTATTCCAAATCTGTGAGCCTCATCTCGAATTCTCTGCACTAAGTATAACGCTTCCGAACCTCTTGGCAAAAAGATTCTAGTAAATGTTTTCATTGATACATCTTGATAATCAGGATCGATGAATTGCTTTGTGAATTCAAAAATTTCTTCTTCTCTTTTTGCCAATCCTACAATTGGAATTGTATTGTGTAAATTAAAATTTCTAAGGATTTTGTAAGTTGAAGCAAGTTGGCCTTTTCCACCATCAATGATTATTAAGTCAGGCATTTGGGAGAAAGATTCATCGAATTCGGGTTTTTGTTCTCCTTCAGATTCATCAGAAGTATTAAATCTTTTGACCAAATGCCTGAACCTTCGGCTTAAAACTTCCTGAAGCATTGCGAAATCATTTGGTTCATTTTTCATTCTGATTCTAAATCTTCTATATAAATCAGTTCTTAATTTACCGTTTATCATAACTGTCATTGCACCAACTGCATTAGTTCCTTGAATATTACTTATGTCATAACATTCAATTCTAAATTCAGGATGGTATTTAATATGTTCAGCTGGAAATTTTAAATGTTCTATAAGATTTTTTACGGCATTTTCTCTCTCTTCTTCTTTCAATAATGAAACTACAACATCATCTACATTATTATCTATCGAGACACTTCTGGTCACATATTTAATATCGTTAATTTTATCTCTTACTTCAGCTGCACTCTCATAATCCTGATTTTTTGAATAAATTCCCATCTCTTTTTCTAATTCATGAAGGATATCAACCTTTTCGCCTTTGAAAAATTTTTTAATATTATTAAAGTTTTTCATGTAATCTTTTTTTGATTCAAGACTTGCACAAGGTGCATTGCAAAGCCCTAAATGGTAATAAAGACAAGGAACTGAATTATTAGTGTCAACTTCCAAAGGAGTTTCTGAAACTTCGACTAATCTTCTATTACAACTCACATAAGGGAAAATTTTTCGAATTCGTTTAAGGATATTCTTGAGTGGAAGGGTGTTCGGGTAGGGCCCGAAGTATTCTGCTTTTGGATCATCCTTACTTCTGACAATTCTTATTCTTGGGAAATCCCGAACACCTTTTATTGGTTTTTCAAATTTTACCCAGCTATAATTCTTGTCATCAGTCATTAATGAGTTATATTTCGGTCGATATTTTTTTATTAAATTTGTTTCTAGAATTAATGCTTCAACTTCAGAATCAACAGTGTAGTATTGAATATCTACGGCTTGATCAATCATGTTCTGGATCTTTATATCCAGTTTTTTGTAATTAATAAAATAACTTTTTACTCGATTTCTTAATATTTTTGCTTTTCCAATATAAAGAATTTTATCTTTAGAATTCTTATACAAATAACACCCCGGTTCTTTAGGGGCATTGTTAACTTTGTCTTGAAATTGTTGAGATTTTGTTTCTAGAATATTCATTAGGATAATTATATCAGTTCTGGTTATATAGTCTATTTTTATTGTTAAATTGGGGGATAGATTGATATAATTATATATTGGGTATTGATATATCCATCCTAATGATGGAAACATCTTAGGGCTTTTTGAAAATCCATAGAACTAAGGAGAAGTGTGATGAAAAGGTCAAGATCTGTGTTAGGGTTTCTTCTGATCTGCGTTTCGGTGATGTTCCTGGTCACTACATACAATTTTGACCAGGTAGTGAATCCGGAGCCGACGTGCGATATAATATCTCACGCCGGGATAATTTACGATGGCATGGGAAATTTGGAAGGGTACGCTGTAGAATTGTACGGCGGACCATGTGCATTGTCATTCAAGCAGAATGAATCCAGGCTATACTATGTGTTTACAGGCGATGAAGACATCGTTAGCATAGCAGATCGAGGTGATCATATTGAGAATACCCTTCTTCCTGCATGGGGACAGTGGGCGTTTACCTATCCAGCGACTTTTAAAGTCAATGATAGGGAATCAGTAATACCGACAATGATATACATAATTTATGCAGATAGGAGCGAAGAAGCTCTAAGCAGATTCTGCAATATTATTACCTTTCACTCCCCTATCTGCCCGCCACCTGCCCCGCTTGATTCTCAATCGGGACAATCAACAACGTTCTATGGAGAAGGGACCGCGCTTCGCGCGGTCCCCAAATCCAAAATAAAATTTAACTTGTAATATTATTTTAAAAACTTTATTATTTTTTTGGCCTAATTTTTAAAAAATATTATGGTCGACTATAATAGTTTCCAAGACACACTAGATCAAGGAGCTCCACTTCCTTTCACTCCCCCACTTTCCCATCAAGAACAATTAATAAAAAATGCAAAAGAATTTCCTTCACAGCTTTTATTAAATCTTTCTGGTATGTCAGTTGGAGCTTTATATAATTCAAGTAATTGTAAGTTGTTAAAAGCTTTAGAATGCAAAATTGATATGAATAATATCCAGATGAGTAAATCTATACCAGAATTTGCACATATCATAGAACTTATTAAAGCTTTAAAATGTTGCCCAGATTGTGAAAGTTAATATACTTCAATTCCTAGCGTCAATTCTTTAAACATAGTAAAATATCTGCATATTTAATCAATATTGTTTATGGAACTGTTAAATTTTATTACTTCAGTTATTCTTCTTTCTGGAATAATCAGCTTTGTAATAGCTTTCCCAATAATAGCCTTACTTTATAAATTAAATATTACTAGGCGGATGACTGTTGATTTTAGTGCTACTTTAATTGAAAAAAGGAATTTAAAAGTTGGTGTGCCTATCATGGGAGGATTAATTTTAGTAATAACAATTTTTATTTTAAATTTAGTATTTAATCAAAACATTGGAATTTATCTTGTCTTACTTATATTTTTAATTTCTGCGATTTTAGGTGGAGTTGATGATGTTTTAAATATTTATGGTTCTGAAAGAGAGAAACCAAGATCTATAGGTAGAACGTTAAGATTAATAAGAGTTCATAAGAATTTAAGGAAAAGAGTGTTTCTAATAATTACTTTACCTTGGGAAGTATACAAAGGGTTCTTTTATATTTTAGGATCAAATCCAGGTAAGGGAATTCAAGCACATGAGAAAATATTAGTTCAATCAATTGTAGGAATTCTTTTAGGGTTTGGATTATATTCATTTACTCCCCTATCAAATCCGGAAGTATTACATATCCCAATATTTAATTCATATATTAATCTAGGAATTTTAATAATTCCATTTGCATGGATTACAGTTTTATTAATGTCCAATGCAGTAAATTTTGCTGACGGTATGGACGGACTTTCTTCAAATGAATTATTATTTTCATTTGCAGGATTTTTAATCATTGCTATTTTAAAACAAGATATGAGTGTAATATTTTTAATTGCAACTGCAATTGGAGCTTTGGTTTCGTATATATATTTTAATATTCCTCCTGCAAGATTTCAAATGGGGGATGTTGGATCACTTGCGATGGGAACACTTTTAGCATCAGTTGCGTTCTTACTAGACGAACCTTTAATGCTCTTGTTTATTTCATTCCCATTTGTCATTACTCTACTTTCAACAGTTATTCAAGGATTAGGAAGAAGGATTCTGGGAAGGCGAATCTTTGCAATGGCACCAATTCATTATCACTTTCAAATTAAATATGGCTGGAGCGAAGAAAAAGTTGTTATGAGATTCGCCTTGTTTAGTATTATGTGTGCGATAATCGGATTGTTTATCTTTACCTTATAAAATTTATGCCTCAAAAAGTTATTATCTCTTACAGAACTATTCTGCTGGTAATTTTTACGATTATCGCATTTTGGTTGTCTTATGAACTGAGAGCAATAATTCTTATATTATTTCTTGCTTATATTGTAAATGCTGGGCTCAGACCAATTGTAGAATTTCTTACTAAAAAATTTAGATTTAAGAGAGGTATAGCTATAACTATAACTTATCTTCTTATATTTTTAGGTGTTGGACTTATTATTTCAGTAATAATAAGTGCTGCAGTTGATCAAATAAGTGAATTTATAACTACATTAACCACTAGAGTTAGCAATTTAAATCATTTCATTGAACAGGTCCCAATTTTAGGACGATATATCAATACAACTGATTTAGTAAAAGCTATTAACGATTCTAATCTATTAAACTTTAGTCCTGAAAAAATTTATGATTTAATTTTAGGTGCAGTAAATACTATAGGGTTTCAAGGGTTGAATATTCTTGGAGGTGTTATTAGTTTTATATTCAATGTAGTACTAATAATAATAATTTCAGTTTATATGATTCAAAGCAAAAAGAATATTTATCATGGGGTTTTAGAATTAATACCTGATAAATATGCTAAGAGGCTTGATCCGGTTTTAACTAAAATCGAAAGTAGTTTGGGTTCTTGGCTTCTTGGGCAGACTATTTTGATGTTTGCGATCGGGATTGCCTCTTATATTGCTTTACAGATTCCAAGATTTTTTGATGGAGATTACCAAACTTTTAAGTTTGCATTGGTAATATCGATAATGGCAGCAATCTTTGAGGCAATCCCGAACATAGGACCATTATTAACTCTAATTTTAGCTACGGTTATCGCTATATTTAGCGGAGCAGGTATTCCAATAATCATTTATATAATAATTTCTTTTACAGTAATACAACAACTAGAAGGTTTGTATCTTGTCCCAAGAATAATGAACAGGGCGATTGATTTAAATCCAATTATTACGATTGCAGGAGTCACTGCAGGTTTTGAACTTGGGGGGCCTGTTGGTGCTTTAATTGCAGTTCCATTCCTTGGAGTAGCTCAGATTGTTGTGAAGGAGTTGAGCTACGAATGGAAAAAAAATGCTGAGAAGAGTTAAGATTCAGCGTATCTTCGGTCAATCATTTGTTTTAGACCTCTTAGAAGTTTGTTAGCTTTTTCTTTACCTAAAGTTGATATCAACTGTAAATAAAATTTGTTTCTCTGCTCTACGCTCATTATTACAACTTCTCCTGTACCTTTGGCATAATTAGTCAAAGCAACATAGGTTTCGTATAACTCTGGCGCTGTTTGAGAAAGTTGAGTTTCGATTCCCATCAGGTTCGTTCTATTCCAGGCATTTTCTGGAATTCCTGAATTTTGTGGAATCCTAATTGAAGGGTTGGTCTCCTCTCTCGTTTCTGTAGAATCCTTAGCGAAATCTTCGTGAAAAAACTTTCTAACCATATATAAAAATAAAAAGTAAAACATGAAATTGTAAACTTTTTCATCAAAAATTGGAAACAGAAATTTTATATTTTTATTTCTAAAAAGGAGAATTATAGATTCTTGAGAACCAGGGATTTCGCGAAGCGAAATCCCTGATTAATTATTGTTTATTCTTAACTACATCCGGTTGTTGTCCCACAGTCAGTACAAACTAAACATGACCCATTCCTCTTCATATTCATACCTCCGCAGTTTGAGCACATATCACCTGTAAACCCCATAGATCGAGCTTTCTTAATTTTTTCGGTCATAGGATCTTTGTTTGCCTCTAATGTATCTTGAACAGGAGTTACTGCGGCAGCATCTAATTTCATTTGAGCAGGTTCAATTGCATCTGGAGTTGGTTCTGGTGTATCATCATATCTTACACTTGTAGCAGATGCTACTGTAGAATACGAAACATTACCTATAAGTCCATTCTCGGCTTCTATATCAATATATTTTGTTGTTTTTATTTCAGTATGTCCCTTACCATTTATATGTGGTATCAATACCCTGTAATTATTTCCTCCAGGCATATAGGATTTTTCAACAAGTTCTTCGTTATGATATAGTTTTGCAGTTTCAGGTTCTAAGAATTTAACAGCAAGCCATCTGCCAATATAGTCCATAATAGATTTTGCCATTGGAATTTCTTTGTTTGTTGTCATTCCACTAGGGTCAAATCGCGCATTTGTTAATTTCCTTACGATAACTTCCAGTGGGACTCCAAATTGCAAATTTAGTGACAGTGAAATTGCAAATGAATCCATAATACCATTTAAAAAACTACCTCCTGTACTCATATTTATAAATACTTCACCAGGAGTTCCATCTTCATATAAACCTACTGTAATATATCCTTCATGTCCTCCTACACTGAATTTATGGGTAATACTATGTCTTTCATCTGGAAGTCTTCTTCTTTTTGGGGCGGCAACCATTTGCTCCTTCATAATTACCTGTTGTACTTCTTTTTGGGTAACTGATTCTTCTACAACTTCTTCATCATCAAAGTTGAATAATTCTGCATAGGCTGAATTTTCTGATGCAGACGAATTTAAAGGTTGGCTTAATTTTGATCCATCTCTATATAATGCATTAGATTTAAGCATTAATTTCCAACCTTGTATATATGAATCTTCAATATCTTTTAATGTTGCTTCTTCAGGTAGATTTACTGTTTTACTTATAGATCCGGAAAGGAATGGTTGTGCTGCTGCCATTTGTTTTAAATGTCCCATAGTTTTTATATATCTCTGACCTTTTTTCCCACATTTATTAGCACAATCGAATACTTGGTAATGCTCTTCTTTTAAATAAGGAGCGCCTTCAATCATCATTGTGCCACATACATAATCTTCAGCTTCTTGTATTTCTCTATCTGTGAATCCTAAGCGTTTCAAAAGATTGAAGGCGCTATCATTCATTTCATCATCAGAAATTCCAATTTTTCTCAAAAAATCTTCTCCTAAAGTCCACTTACTAAAGACACTATTCAGGTCATAAATATTTGAAAGTCTTTCTTCCATAATCATTAGTTCTTTTTCAGTGAACCCTTTTTCTTTCAAGGATTCGAAATTTATATATGGTGCATCTTGAAGAGTTTGATGTCCTATAATATATTTCTCAATTTCCTCAATTTGTTTTGGACTATAACCTAAAACTTCTAATCCAGGTCTAACTGATTGATTTACAATTTTGAAATATCCACCACCAACTAATTTTTTAAATTTGACTAAAGCAAAATCAGGCTCAACTCCAGTTGTATCAAAGTCCATTAATAATCCTATGGTTCCTGTTGGTGCGATTAAAGTTGTCTGAGCATTCCTGAAACCGAATTCTTTTCCAAGTTCTAAGGCATAATCCCATGATTCCTTCGCAGATTTGCTTAAATATTCCGGAATAATATCTGAATTAATTCCCATAGGAGCTATTGAAAGTCCTTCATATTCTGACTCATCTGAGGCATATGTAGCTCTTCTATGGTTCCTTATAACTCTTAACATATCTTTTTTATTCGTTTCGTATCTGTCAAAAACTCCAACAACTTTTGCCATCTCTGCTGAAGTTGCATAAGATTCACCACCCATAATGGCTGTTATTGCACCTGTTATTGCATAACCTTCTTCACTTTCATAAGGAATTCCTTGTTGCATTAATAATGCTCCGATATTTCCATAACCTAATCCTAAGGTTCTATACAAAAATGTTTTCTCTGCAACAGTTTTAGTAGGTAGATGAGCCATTAATATTGAGATTTCTAGAATAATTGTCCATAATCTTGTGGCATGGATAAATTCTTCAGTTCTAAATTCTTTATTTTCCTGATCATAAAATTTAATTAAATTTAATGATGCAAGATTACATGCAGTGTCATCCAAGAACATATATTCAGAACAGGGATTACTTCCATTAATTTTCCCATCTTGTGGGCAAGTATGCCATTCATTGATTGTAGTATCATACTGCACACCAGGATCAGCACTCTGCCAAGCTGCTTCAAGAACCTGTTTCCATAAATCCTTCGCTTTTAGTGTTTTAAAAACTTGTCCATCTGTTCTATTAATTAAATCCCAATTCTTATCTTTTTCCAAAGCATCAAAAAATTTATTTGATATTCTTACAGAATTATTCGAATTTTGCCCACCAACTGTTGTGTAAGCATCGGATCTAAAATCTGTATCATATCTTTCCAAAGTAAATTCTTCGGACGATACTCCATTTTCAACAAGCATTAATGCTCTTTTTATATAATTTAAAGGAACATAATCTTTGTTTGCTTCTTTTATTAGATTTTTTAATTCTGGATTTTTTCTTGGATCTATTCCATTAACTTCAGCTGATTTCATTATCTTTTTTAGATGCTCATAATTTGTATGAGAACCTGCAACCAAGGCTGCAACTTTTTGCTCTTCAATTACTTTCCAATTAATAAACTTCTCAACTTCGGGATGATCCATATTTAAACAAACCATTTTTGCAGCTCTTCTTGTAGTCCCGCCTGATTTAATTGCTCCAGCAGCAGCATCAAATACTTTCAAAAAACTCATAAGTCCAGATGATTTTCCGCCTCCAGAAAGCGATTCATTTTCTCCACGGATATTAGAAAAGTTTATTCCACTTCCGGATCCATATTTAAAAATTCTTGCTTCAGTTGTAACCATATCAAAAATACCACCTGGGTTTACCAAATCATCGTTTATTGAAAGAATAAAGCATGCATGTGGCTGCCCCCTAGTATAGGCATCTTCAGATTGTTTAACTTCTTTTGTTTCAGGATCAACATACCAGTGACCTTGAGGTTTCCCAGTAATATTATATGCATGAGAAAGACCAGTGTTAAACCATTGTGGGCTGTTTGGGGCAGCCATTTGGGTCATAAGCATATAAGATACTTCATCTTCAAATGATTGTCCATCTTCTTTTGAATCAAAGTAATTATATTTTTCACCCCACCATCTCCAAGTCGAGGCAAGCCTATTTACAGCCTGTTTTACTGAAGTTTCTGCTCCTAAAATAGGCTTGCCGTTCTTATCTTTTTTTAATTCGCCTTTTTTATTGTATTGAGGAACTCCTTGTTTTCTGAAGTATTTTTGAGCAATTATATCTGTTGCAATCTGGCTCCACTCTTTTGGAATTTCAATATTATTCATCTCGAATACGACTGATCCATCAGGATTAGTAATTTTAGAAGTTCTATATTCAAATTCTACATCTTTATAAATATCTTCACCTGTCTTTGTGAACATTCTTTTTATTTTCAATCCCTTCTTCCCAATATTAGTTTTAATTCTTTTATCAATATCTTTTTTTGTAACTATAGGATCTGTGGCCATGATGCATCTATCAATAAAATATAAATTAGTTTCAACTATAATAAGTTTTTAAGTACTTAATCTTTCTAGTTCACTTTGAACCTCTTCTAAGCTTTTAAATTCTTTGTAAACTGATGCAAAAAGTAATGCCGATAACTTATCTAATTGTGTCAATTTTTTTAAAACAAGTTCCCCAATATAAACAGAGCTGATTGTTTGTTGATCATTGTTCATTAAAAGTTGCTCAACTTCTAAAACTAACTCATCAACTTTTTCTTCAGGTACTCCTCTCTTACTTGTAGCTTTTAAAACACCTCTTTTTAATTTTTCTCTATCGAATTCTTCAATTTTTCCGTTTCTTTTTAGGACATTGAGATTTACATTCTCAATTCTTTCATATGTAGTAAATCTTTTGCCACATTTTTCACACTCTCTCCTTCTTCGAGTTGCAGTTTCTGTATCTCTCTTATCTACTACTCTTGTACAGCTGTTGTTTTTACAAAAAGGACAAACCATTTCTATCTATAATTTATATCAAGTATACCTTTCTAACAAAATCAAAACCTACAACTAATTGTAGGTAGTGTATAGACTACCTACTATATGTTGTGGTGTCAAATAGTTTCTCTCTACACACTGTTGTGGTTAATGAATCGCAGTTTCACATATTTTCCCCAGAGTATTTTGATGTTATAGGGTATCGATTTAATTTAAAATTTACAAAAGTTTTATAGTATTTAATTAAAACCGATTATAGTGATTGGAATATCTTATAGTAATGTTTAGCTACATTTTTATTAGCAATTTTAATAACATCATTTTTTGTTGAGTATTTATGATCCAGAAAAGAGAAAAGAATAAGAAATATTTACAATACTTCTGAAACTTTCGTAGAAAGAATAGAACATAAATGTATAGTTGTCTAAAGGTAATATCAGCAGTAAGATATTAATTTCCTTTTTCTTCAGTTATAATAAAAACATTGTTAAATAAAATTTATGAAGTGGTTTCATGCAATTGGTATATGCGGGAAAGCAACTTCAAATGTTGCAAAAATGTTTAAAGATATGGGTTGGTTTGTTACCGGCTCAGATTTACAATACTTCCCTCCAGTAAGTATCCAGCTTGAAAAGTGGAATATTCCAACAGTCGAAGGCTACAATTATGAACATTTAACAAAAGAATTTTGGAGCGAGAAACTGGGACAAGATAAAGCTTCAGAAATTCCAGATATACCTGATTTATGTTTAATAATAGATACTGCTACTCCACTAAATAAAGAATATCTTTTTGCAAAAAAGAAAGGTATAGATGTAAGACCATATTCTCAAATTTTAGGTGAATATTTAGTAAAAGAAGAGTCAATTGTCGTTACTGGAACTGCAGGAAAAACAACTACTACAGCTTTGGTTGTAAGAATGCTGCAAGAGCAGGGTCTTGATCCAAGTTATATGGTTGGTGCAGAAGTTATTGATTTTGAACAATCATTAAGAAATACAAAAGGAAGATGGTCGGTTCTTGAAGGCGATGAATTTCATAACAGAGAAATTTCTAATGGTGCTAAATTTTTAGAATATAAACCAAAATATTTAGTTATAACTAATATAGGATGGGAGCATCAGGATATTTTTCAGACACAGGACAGTTATATTTATGAGTTTGCAAAAGCTGTTGAATTAGTTCCAGAGGATGGAATAATAGTGGCTCATGCTGGTGACGAAAATATAAATAAAGCCTTATCTGGGGCAAGATGTAAAGTTATAAGATATGGTGTTGATGCTTTGGGCAGCTGGAGTATAAAAAAATCAGGAGAATGGAACGCAATTTTCGATGATAAAGGAAGTTTGATAATGCAATTTCAAACTTCCTTGCTAGGAACTTATAATTTAGAGAATATTTTAGGTGCGGTAGCTTTAATAAAAACTATTCTGCCTGCTGTTGATTTAGATAAGATCCAATATGCAATTGAGAATTTTAAAGGTCCAAAAAAAAGATTAGAGATACTTCATAAAGATGAAAGTTTTGTTGTTGTAGATGATTTTGGAGTTGCTCCTGAAAGGGCGAAAAATTCTTTAAAAACCTTAAAGGAGTATTTTTCGCAATATAAAATTATCGCAGTTTTTGAGCCAAATTCAGGAAGCAGAATAAGAGATTTAGAAACATTTAACCAGCTTTATAAAGGTACTTTTAAAGATGCGATGGAAGTAATAATTCCAGATCTCTCCACAACTAATAATGAACTGATAACTGCTGAAGAATTGGTTTCAAGACTAAAAGTTTTAGGTACAAATGCAATTCATGTACAATCATCTGAGCTTATGAATTATTTAACCGAGCTGAAAAATTCAAATCAAAAAATACTTTTTGTATTTTTCAGCTCTTATAGACTCACTGAAATTGCTGAAAATTTATTTAAATAATATTTTTTAGGATTGATTTATGGACGATTATGATCTTTTCTACGAAAGAATTCCCAATACACAAGAAGCTAGAATGTTTATTAGCTTACTAAAAAAAGCATGGAAAACAGATAATAGTGTCATTTTAAAAGAATCTATTATAGAGATGTATAATTTATTACAAAGAACTCAAGATCGAAGAGAAACTCTTGAATTTTCTGGTATCAATTTAGACACTTTAGGTAATAGAGATATAAAACTATGTTTAGAAAGAGGTGAATTATTTAGACTCCAGAAAAAAGCTCATAAATTATTTGGATCTCAAATGGATGATAAGTTTAATTATATAAGAGAGAGTCTTTATGGAATAGTTATTACATGGACTCGTGAGTTACAATTATATTTCCTTAGAGAATTTGGTATTAATCGTTTAGAAATTTGAATCCAAAAAAAGATAGTAATACTTTTTACTTACTCTTTTACAATTTAGTTAAGCTCCCCCAGTTATTTCCTTCTACTTAATAAAATTACAATATGATTTTTTTTAATTCTTTAAGTTCTTTTTTAATATTATAATTATAAGTTTTTAGGTAAAAACTTGAAACTAAACTATAGGATATTGCAACATTTTAACTTTCAATCTTAAACTGAGACTACTTTAGATTAAAAGTTTTGAACAATGTCTTTAACCACAGCTCATGATATCCTAACAAAAATAAATATTCTTGATCCAGAAGAAAAAATCGCAGCTTCAAAACGCCACCCAAAAAATGAATTTCAAGCATATGCATATAAATTAGCGCATGATCTTAATGATCTTCAACATTTGCAAATTTATATGAGACTAGCAAAAAATATAGATAGAGTTGTTATGGAAAAAGCATATTCGTTTGTTTCAGACAGTTCTTCAAATGATCGGGGAAGATTGTTTCTATGGAAATTAAAGCAGATCCGAAAAGATGAAAAAAGGAAAAGAGATATGAAAAACTTTGATTATGATTTTGTTATCTCTAGAATGTCTAAAGTCCGAGATATTTTATCGGAGTTAATTCGTGAAAAGGTTGAATCAGAATATTCAATAGAAGATAAAAAAATGTTTCATGATGTATTTAAAGAAGTTTTAAGTGAAAAAAAAGATTCTAAGCGTGGAACAATTAAGATATTAATTTTAGGCTACTGCTCTACTAGACAGCTTGTTGATATAAAAACTGCAGGATTTAATATTTATGGAATGGAAGTTTCTAAAAAACTTACTAAGTTTTTAAAAAATACTTCTAAAGAACTGGATTTAAAGCTGAAGTGGGTTTCGAAAGATTTTCTGAAAAATTCTTTCGAAACCCACTTTTTTGATGCAATACTAATTAGCAGCTATTGGTCAGTAGTTCCAAAGGATTCAGAAATAAGATTCCTAAAAGAAGTAAGGAAAGTTTTGAAAAAAAACGGGAAATTGATTATAAATTCTAAGGCTTCAAAATCTGAAAAAGAAGAATGGAAAATTGTAAGATATAAAGGCGAAGATATTGAATGCTTTTATAAAAAAGAAAGTTTTTCAGAGTTAAAAGAGACTCTAGGTGTATTATTTAATTCAGTGATTTATTTAAAATAATTAATCTTTTCATTATTATGGATAATAGTGAGTATATAGTGTCACATACTGAGACTAAAGATACAGGAATTCGATTATTTAGTGTTAAGAATCCGCATAATGGTTTTTTACTTACTTTTGCAGAATTTAATCCAGATTTTGATGTACATGTAAGTGTTGCTTGGACTGGTGCAAGAACTTCAAGGTCTGATGATCCATATAATCAGATTTTTCAAGAGGTTATGGATTTAGTACAAAGTGATCCAAAAGCTGCTGCTGAGAAAATAGAAAAATTTGGGCTAAACTATGGACATAGTTCTATACTAGGTATGGTTCCAATATTTTTATTTATAAATAATATTCCGATAGAAATGCCATTCTGGTTATTTAATCATACTAGTATTGGTGATGGTCAAGAATTATCCAGCAGATATGTTAACTTTAAAGATTTATCAATTACAGACATTGTTAAATTTGTTGATTTTGAGAAACTTAAGCTGGAGGAAAGAGAACTAGTTCGTAAGAAATGGATAGAATTACAAGAGAAAGCTGTTGGAAATTATGAAAAATGGAAAGAAAAAGTTCGAGATAGATATATTAAACAATTTATGGATGATGATCAAAATATTAAGATTCCTGAAAGTACACTTACTGCTAGGGTTTTGGATATTGCAAGAATGTGGATACCAATTGGAGCTACAACGTCAATGTGTCTTCTTGGTAATTTAAGAATGTGGAATGAGTTTATAAAGAAGCTTAAAGAGACTGGAGAGAAAGAGTATATTGAACTTGCAGATCAAATTAAATATTTACTTCAGCTAAAAGAAACTGATGAAGGAAAAGATATTCAGGCAAATCTTTCAGGTCTGGTAAAACATACTGATCCCAAATTTATTATTCAAAATAATTTAGATGATTTAAAAACTTATTTAGAGGATTTTCCTAACTTCCACAATTTTCTGTTGAATGCAAGAAAGAACTCTAGGGAATATGTTACTGAGACTAACGTCACTAAAGTCGAGTCTGTAAGTGTCGGAGAAATATTGGTTATGCAATATATTTTAGTTCTATATCCATTCTTAGATGAGGCAGAAATATTAGCATTTTTAAGAACACTTACTGCTGAGGTTAAGAAAAAATTAGGTGAAATTATATTAAATAATCATAATCAGTTTGATTTAATGGGGAATATGGGAGATGTAAGAGGAGATGTGTATATAGTTGAAACAGCAATTGCTTATTTAAGGGACTTAAATAGACATCGAGCTAATGGCAGAATGATAACTATGTTAGAAACTGAAGATGTTAACTCGCTTATTGATAATGGTTTTAATAAAAATTATCAACTTATGGAAACTGAGGGATTAAAGGATTTACTGCCTGAGTGGGAGTCTGATGCAGAGGAATATTATAATGATTTAAGATATTTACATGATTTATTGAGTGAGAAATTTCCAGAAGTTAATCTGTCATTTTTAAGAAAATTATTCCCATTAGGACATCAAACAAAAATGCATTTTAGTGCTCCAATAACCCAATGGAATTATCTTCTAAACCTAAGAAGCACAGGCGGAAATGATTTTGGTAATAGAAATATTGTATATAAAATTTTATTAAATCATAGACAAGATGAGTATCTAGCTGGAATGCTACCTCAGATAAATGAACCAAAGCCGAACTCATTGGAAGAATTTAAATCAAGAAAATAAATTTTATGGCAGGAAATGGAAATTATTTACAAGAAAGATTTAATGGTGAGTCACAAAAACTCACTTATGAACCAATTGACCCCGATTATTTATTAATGCGGCCAATTTCAAATGCTATTATGCGTATTCAAGCTGGGAATGGGACTATGGAAGATCAAAGGTTATTAATGACCAATAAAGTATTTTTACCTATGCAGGAATTAAAAGATGTTTGTAAAAGTAAACCAATTATTTGTTATATAGTTGATCCAAAGTCAGGGTTAATATTTGCAGCAAATAATGGGACTCGTTCAAGAATACCTTATTGTGTAAGACATGCTCTTCAAACTGATCCGGAAAATTTATACAAAGAATGTATAACTATATGTCATCAACCCGCACATGCAGAAGTAATGGCGATAATAAATTATCTTATGTGGACTGGAAAATTAAATGAAGAACAATTTAATCGAATATTCCCAATTTTAGGAAAAGCCGATGATGAAGAGAGATTTGAAGTTGTCGATCACAACTTTTTACTACAATGTATAAAAGAAAGTAATATTAGTTTTGGGGATGGTGTTGAAGTTTATTTATATGGTCATGAGATTTGTTGTGATTCATGTGCTAAATTACTATTAGCCTTAGGAGTATCAAGTATAAAACTATCCCCAGAAACCCATGAAGATGAAAAGATAAGAAGAACAAAGCTACATAATAAAATGACGAATAGTGATTTACAACATTTAAAAATACTCGCACAAAATACCACTATCCAAGAAAGCTAATTCATCATTTACTCTCCTCTTGAAGTTGATTCTTCAAGCTCTTCGCCATCTTCAGGATCTTGAGGTTCTGAGTAACTTACAGTTGGTTCAGAACGTTCTTCAATATCTTCTAACTCTTCTTCAGGCTCATCGCCACCTTCTTCATCTTGGCTTTCTAAATCAGTATCCATTTCCTCATCCATTTCACCATACTCATCATCATTTACAACATCTTTTAATTGGTTTTCACCAACTTCATCCAAATTAGGATTTTTGACATCTTCGTTTGGAGTTGTTTTTACATCATCGTCCATACTCTTTGTAATAATAATTAAGATAAACGATAATTACATTTATTCTATCAAAATTTGTATAATTTAAATATTATTTCAAAGAAATTTTAAATGGATATAAAGCTTGAGGATTCATGGAAAGAAAAATTAAAAAGTGAGTTTGAGAAACCATATTTTAAAGAGCTTGTTGAGTTTGTAAAAAATGAATATCAATCGGAAACTGTTTATCCACCAGGTCCATATATTTTCAGAGCTTTAAATGAATGTCCTTTTGATAAAGTCGAAGTTGTAATAATTGGACAGGATCCTTATCATACGCCAGGTGTTGCCAATGGATTGGCATTTGGAGCTGCTGATGGTAAAAGAATACCACCATCATTATTGAATATTTATAAAGAGATTCATGATGAATTTGGGACCCCTATTCCGGCTTCGCCTAATTTGGAACGTTGGGCTAATCAAGGTGTTTTGTTATTAAATGCAACATTAACTGTTCGCAAGGGCGAAGCCGGCTCCCATCAGCATAAGGGTTGGGAAGAATTTACAGATGCAATAATAAAAACAGTATCGGATGATAAAGAAAATCTTGTATTTTTACTTTGGGGCGCATATGCTCAGAAAAAAGGTGCTGTAATTGACTCCTCAAAACATTTAGTCTTAGAATCAGCACACCCTTCACCATTTTCAGCTGATCGAGGCTTTTTTGGAAATGGTCATTTCAAAAAAGCCAACGAGTATCTTAAAGAGCATGGGAAAAAAGAAATCAAATGGTAACTTCTCTTTTGGAAAACTTTTGTATTGATTTTGTAAAAATAATGTAATAGATTTGTAAAAGTAGTTAATAATTTAAAATTAATGCTAGATACTTTAGGAAATCAAACTGATGAATACCCTAAGTATATTGCCCCTCCCCTAAATAATCCAATTCCAATCCAAGAACCTAATTTTATAAAAACTGAACTTTTTGATCCTAACTATTCTATTCCAGTTGATGATCCTAATGAAGATGTTCTAATAAAGGAGCCAGTTGTTAATCAAAAACTTAAACTTGAAATTCCACAAGATATTTTTGATTTATTAATGTATGAAGTATATTCAGATGGGAAATGCTTGGAAGTTGTAAACATTAATGGTGAACTAAGAATTGTTTTGGATGTCAATGTAAGTGACGAAATAAGAGAACCTCATCATATTTTCAATCCTCAAAAACCAAAGTGGCAGTGTCCAACGATTTTGATTGATGCAGCAAATTTTAATGGTTTAAGTATTCTTTATATGCCTATCATCAAAAATGATCAACATACAAAACTTCATCAAATTTTTAGAGATTCTCAGTTTAAATTTAATAGAATTAATAATTTGTTTTCTTATGCACATATTAAATTTCTTACTGATAATTTAGAATTATTGAGAGGGAAAATTTCTAAAAGAGAATATAATGCTTTAGTTTATACTAAAGAGTCATTAAATAATTTAAATTATTCTCCACTACTATACCCAGAATTAGAAATGTAAATTTACTTTAAGTTTACCAATTTCTAATAATACTTTAATTTCAATATGGTTTAAATATAATATGATATTCATAAATTTAGTAACAAAAAGAAAATTGTTTCAGATAATCCTAATAGTACTATTCTTTATTTTTGCATATAGTCTTTTGTCACAAAAAGTTTTAGCAGCTGAGCAAGGTGATATTGTAAATATTTCTGGAGTTCTAGAAAATAATCTAAATACAGCATTCACACATAAAATTGGAGGTTATAATTTTATTTTGAATAATTCTGTTAACCAGTATTTGAATAAAGAAGTTATAGCAAAGGTTCAGTATTTAGATTCTTTTAATTTTAAGGTGATATCTGTTTCTTCTTCTACTACACCAATTCAAGCTACGGGTAGTTCTCAAACTGCTATTACAACCGGGAACTTTACAGAAATAAAAGGAGTTTTGGAGAAAAATCCGAATACTTCATTTACACATAAAATTGATGGTTTTAACTTTATACTTCATTCAGACTTGAATGATTGGGTTGGCAAGGAAGTCGTTATAACTGTACAGTATACAGATGGATTTAATTTCAAAGTTATTTCTTCTAAATTGGCTTAGCAGTCTTTTTAAGCTTGCAAGTGTTGAATATGTATAACCATTTACTTGGTACTCTCAACTCTCACCCAAGTTCTTACAAAATCTTTTTTCTTTATTTTTCTTTCCCAGAATATTTGAATCCAAAGCCAAAGGCGGATTGGATAAAGCATTAGTGACCAGAAGAATTGTTTTATATTTTTTGCATAAGTTATAGGAAACCAGAAATACTCTAATTCTCTCCAGAAAGATCTAGTTTTTGTTTCAGGTTTTACAACACCATATTCCCAAAGCTGCATATATCCACCAGTTGATCTCTTCTTTTGTTTAAAGTAATCATTTAAATTTCTAGGATATTTTACAAATGCTACTGCTTCAGGTTCATACTCTATTTTCCAACCGTTGTTAAAAGCCTGATAAGAAATATACGCATCATCAACCAAGGTATCTTCTGGAAATCTAAAATCTGTTTTGCTCATTGCATAAATATATCCACTAACAGGAAAGAATGCTCTTTTTCTAACGAAAGTTAAACTCTTACCTTCTGGATGTTCAGTTAAATCAATTTTTCGTTTATGGTTTGCTGCATCTGAAAGTAAATGGCCGAAATATCCCATCATATTGTTCATCGAGTCTTCAGATTTCGGCCTTCCTGTTACCATTAATTTATTAGTTGTGTTATTGTAGTGATTTAATAGTTTTCCAACAGCTCTTTCAGCATAATAAACATCACCATCAGTAAAAATCCAAACATCACCTTTTGCTCCTGACATTAACATGTTTAAGGCTGCTGGCTTGCCCTTTCCTGGATCTTTTATGAATCTGAATTTATTTTGAACCCCGAGTTCATTTACTGCATTCAAAGCTGCTTGATGAGTTTCCTCATCAGGGCAAGCCAGAAGTATTTCAAAGTTCTCAGAGATTCCTGAATAATTTGGATCTGCAATACATTTTATTGCCTTTGCGATGCTCTTATCTTCTTTCCAGGCAGTAATTAACACAGAAACTAAAATATTTGATGTCATTGGTATAATCTAAGGTATAATTTAAAGTTATTATAGCAGGAAAGAATATTATGAAAACTTTTAACTTTAAAAGTAAGCTGAAATCGAAAATTCAATTGAATGAGTTCACATATGAATTCAAATATACTGTATCTGATGATTTTGAATTTAAACCGGGACAATTTGTTGTTCTTTTAGTGACTCCACCATTTAGACGTTCTTATTCAATTGTAGAAGTAAAAAATGGTTTAATAACGCTTTTGATAGATGTAAAACCTACTGGACCAGCACATGATTATTTTATAAATAGTAAAATTGATGATGAAACAACGATAATGGGACCCTATGGACTATATTCACTCCAAGAGACTACTTTGAACAAGGTTTTTATAGCATCAAGCACTGGGATTGCTCCACTTTATCCTATGATTAATGAATTAAGAAATTCAGGAAAAACGATATATGATGATATTAAAATAGATTTTTTTTATGGATCAAGATTGATAAAGAACGATATTGCACACGATTATTTGAAACAGTTTGAAGGGGACAACTTCAGTTATTATCGCTGTATTACTCAGCCGGAAGATAATTCAAAACCATATAAATTGGGTCGTGTAACTGAAGTTGTCCCCTCGATGAACTATGATTATCAAAATACTGAATTTTATATTTGCGGAGCACCTGAAATGGTAACTCATATGCGAGATATTCTAAAAAACTTAGGAGCCGATAAAGTTTATTTTGAGAAGTATTAAGGTTCTTCTGAATCTAAAAGACCTTCAATCGAGTTAAGTAATGTGTCAATTTCCTGATTTGTTCCCTCAACAAATATTTTATCTCTTAATTCTGATACTAAATTTAATAAAAAGTTAGCAACTTCTTGGTCAATATTCATTGAGTTCTTTGTAAGGAATAATTTAATCATTTCAAGATCATTTATAAATTTATTTACTGAAGAATATTGACTCATATTTTCACTAGAATTACATACCAAGTTTAATCTAGTGATTGCAGTTTGGATTTTATGGTCAGGAAAGGATTCTAATAAGTTTATTAAAGTTAAAAGTTTTTCAGATCTTTTCATAATTAGTCGATAATAAGTTCAAGACCCATTTTTTGCAGTTCATTGCTCATTTTCTCTGCTAATCTAGCATTTTTATGAGAGTCCTGAAGATGAATTTCCCCGATCCCTAAATCGGAGGCTGCTAATAAAGTTTTTGCAATTAGTCTTAAATAAAGCGATTCGAGCATACTCGCAAATATATCCCCACTTTGATTTTGATCGAGTTCTCTTCGTATTTCTTCGCTCATGTCAACATCTCTATATTCTTGCTCTAATTCACTTGCGTATTTCATTAAATCATCAAATAAATTTTGAATATTAAATTCTATCGAGTCAGTATTTATATCATTAAATTCATCTAGGTAAAATTCATCAGACTTTCTGGCTTTAGATAGAAGTTCTTCGTATAAATTATCTCTATTCTGCTCAGATTCCGAAGTGTCAAGATTTAAATTCTGTGTTGCTTGAATCATCCTATCTAAAATATTTTCCTCTTGGTGAGTCATTTTTCTTGACATACCATCATCAGGGAAATAATAAATACTAGGGACAAAATCTTCAATTTTTAAGGCTACATAAGGACTCATATGCATAAATTATATTAAAATTACTAGGTTAATTTTAACATACCATTCAAGATTTTCATGATATTGTACATTTTAAGTATTTAACTAATCGTTCTAAAATTTTGCTAGAATATTTTATAAAAGTTTATTAAATCTATGGATTCAGAGTTAAAAGGGTTAACAACTAAGGAAGCTGAAAGCCAAATGCGGAAGTTTGGTAAAAATGTGATTGAAGCTAAACAGGAAGGAGCTGTAGAGATTTTTCTTAAGCAGTTTTTAAATCCTCTAATTTACCTACTTATTATTGCAGGGTTTTTATCACTACTTTTAAGAAATTATACTGATTGTCTCATAATTTTCATTATAATTTTAATAAATACCTTTCTAGGTTTCTTTCAACAGTACAGAGTTAATCAGGAATTTAAAAAACTAAGTGCTTTAATATCTTCAGATATTGAAGTTCTTAGAGATGGAGAAAGGAAATTGATAAAAAAATCTTTAATTGTTCCTGGTGATATTGTATTTTTAAAACTTGGAGATAAAGCTCCGGCGGATGGATTTATAGTAAAGCAAGAAGATTTTCAAATTGATGAGTCTGCTTTGACAGGTGAATCAATGGTAGTAACTAAAAAGATTAATAGTAAAGAAGATATTGAATTTAAAGAAGGAATTATTTATTCAGGAACTAATATAGAGAAAGGTTCAGGAGTTATTAAAGTATTTGCTACAGGTAATAACAGTAAATTTGGGAATATTGCAAAGTTATCAATTCAAACCAAAAAAGTTAGCGAATATGAATTAAATCTTAAGAATTTAAGTCGAAGATTTTTATTTATCTCAATTGTGGCTTTGGCTGGTATATTTTTAGCACATGCATTAATAAAACAATCAGATAATTTAATTGATATATTCTTCTTCACGGTTGCTATATCTATTACAATTATTCCAGAAGCATTACCGATTGTTGCAAATTTAACTTTATCAAAAAGTGCATTTAAACTAGGTAAAAAAGGAGTGATTGTGAAAAGAGCTGCTGCAATAGAAGATTTGGGGAATATTGATCTTGTATGTACAGATAAAACAGGTACATTAACAAAAAATGAAATTGCAGTTATAGATGTTCATAAATCAAAAAATCCTGATTTTTTAAAATATGCATCTCTTCTTTCTGAAACAAGTACAGATCAATTTGATACTGCGGTTAAAAAATATTTGGATAAAAATGGCTTCAAACTTAATAAATCGGATGACGAAAAGATAAAGGAAGGGTTTGAAGATGTCCCATTTGATCCTGCGAAAAAGGTTTCCTCAAGGAAGTTTCTTGACTTTAAAATTATAAAAGGTGCACCAGAAAGTATTATTAATCTTACTAATTATAAAGATAAGGACTTCGATCAACTTTTAGCAACAAATGCCTCAAAGGGATGGAGAGCTTTATCTTTAGCATTAGAAAAAAATGGGAATCTTGAATATTTAGGAACATTTTTTATGTTTGATGAGATTAAGGAAGATGTAGAAGCGGTAATAAAAAGAGCAGAAAAATTAGGAATTGAAATTAAGATTATAACTGGTGATTCAGAAGAAGTTTCGAAATATGTTGGATATAAAGTTGGGTTAATTAAATCTGATGATGAGGTTATTGAATCAAAAGATTTGAAGTTTGATGATAGTGTTTTTTTTGAAGAACAAGTTGCTTCTCATTCGATATTCACTAGATGTGACCCAATTCAGAAATATAAAATTTTAGAAGCTCTTCAAAAAAAACACTTCTTAGGCTATATAGGAGATGGAATTAATGATTCACCATCTCTTAAATTAGCGAATGTAAGTATTGTTGTAAACTCAGCAACTGATATTGCAAAAGAAAATGCTGATTTAATAATGCTTAGAAAAAATTTAAATGTGTTAATAGATGGAATTTCCGAAGGAAGAAAAGCATTTGAAAATATTGATAAATATCTTCGACAGACATTAGTTGGAAACTTTGGGAATTTTTTTACTATTGGGATTGTCTCATTATTCTTAAGTTACTTGCCAATGTTGCCTATTCAAATTCTAATAAGCAATTTGCTTACCGATATTCCATCTTTAGCGATTGCTGATGATAATGTGGATCATAATGAACTAAAACGTCCTAAACAACATAATTTATCAGGTGTGATTAGAAATGGTTTTTGGCTTGCTGTGCTTTCAAGTGCTTTTGATTTAGTGTTTTTTCTGATAATTCTAAATAATCCCGTATATACAATTCAAACATTATGGTTTGCTTTCTCAACTGTTTCAGAAATTCTTGTCTTATTTTCACTAAGAACTAAAAAAGGTATTTTTTCAAAAGGTACTTCAAAGCCTTCACTAATTTTAGGATTTTCAATTATATTTACTCTAGTTATATGTACGCTTTTATTTGTGGTTGGGTCAAATGTATTCAGTGTTCAGAAAGTAAGTAATAATTTCATAGTTGTAATTTTTGCAATGACAATTTTGTATGTAATTGCAAATGAGCTGCTTAAAAAAGTGATATGGAAGGATAACTCCAAATAATATACAAAATCCTAAAGGTTTGTTAAGATTCAGAATCTTTTATGGATTGCTATGTCCGATGAATTTAAATTTACATCAAATCTAGAATTCCCTGTTGCCCTAAAAGGGCAGGTTATATTTAACGAAGAAGTTATAAAAATGATATGCCAAATAGTTGGCATTGATTCTTTAGATATATCTAGCACGGAAGGTAGAACTGTTGTGACTATTTCAGGTTTTAATGCAGATGGCTCTGCTACTATGGGTAAAGCTAAGGATATTCCTGATAGTTTTTCAAGTTTAGAAAACTTAAAAAATATGGTTGATTTTTCTTCGATGAATTATAGTAATGGGAAAATATTACTTGATTTGAAAAGAATTGAAGATGAACTTCTATCAAATGGAGCTAATCGTTTGTCTGAAAGGAATTCAGAATTATGGGCAAGGAAATTAAATAGTGTATTAAAACGTGAATTGCTTAAATTAATTTTAGAAAAACAAAAATCAAATGTTACATATAATTTTGTTGAAAACTCTTTTTTACTTTCTTTTTTGGTTTCTTTTGGTTTATTGATTAGATGTTTAACAATTTATAATAATTTAACTGCTCCTGTAGAAATTCTAGAAGAATGTTTATTAGCAGTTGGGTTTTCATTAACTCCTAAAATTATTTTTCAAATTGGAAATATGGAGCAAAGGAAAAGAATATCGATTTTTCTTCCATATTCATTAGAATTAGATAGAGCTCTTATTGCCTCTTTTTTAGTAATGTATCATACTTTGGTTGCTGGTGTTGTTGAAAGCTAACAAATAATAATGCTTATATTGTATAATTGCACTGCCATTTGTTGGATATTGGAGAGGTACCCAAGTGGCTGAAGGGGCGGGTTTGCTAAACCCGTAGTAGGATTCGTCCTAGCGGGGGTTCGAATCCCCCTCTCTCCGAATTTTTAGTTCTAGTCTTCTGTAAAATTTCTTTAAATAGTTGTAAGGTAAAAATATAATATTTTTTATCTTTACCTCTATGCAAAAACTTGACGTAAAATCATTTGCTCTTGCCTTCGGCGTCTCCTTTGGAATATTCGTAATGTTCCTTGGTTGGGCAGCAATTTTCGGATGGGGAGATATTATAGTTCATGGACTATCTTCATTTTATAAAGGATATGATGCAACTTTCGTTGGAGGAATAATCGGGGGAGTCTGGGCTTTTTTTGATTGGGGAATTGGAGGAGCAATAATAGCCTTGGTATATAATTCTTTTATCGAAAGAATGTCTAAAAAGGGAAATGTATAACCAGATTATTAAATTGACAGCCTAGTTTTATATCTTTAGAATAAGTTTAATACTTACTTTTTACTATTTTTTCCTTATGCAAAAAATTACCCCATTTCTATGGTTCGATCAAAATTGTGAAGAAGCAATAAATTATTATGTAAAAGTATTTTCTGAGTCGCCTCATAAAAGTGATGAATCAGAAATTATTAGTATTGCAAGATACGAAGAAGGAATGCAGACTCCCGACAATGACAAAATGATTGGAAAAGTTATTACAGCAGTCTTTAAGTTGAATGGACAACGATTTATGGCTTTAGATGGCGGTCCGATTTTTAAGTTTAATGAATCAGTATCATTTTATGTTGAATGTGAGGATCAAGTCGAAGTTGATTATTTTTGGGAAAAGCTTTCAGCAGTTCCTGAGTCGGAACAGTGCGGTTGGTTAAAAGATAAGTTTGGATTGTCATGGCAGATTATTCCTAAACAATTGGATGAATTAATATCTGATTCAGATCATAAGAAATCTTTAGCAGTTGTTAATGCTATGCTTGAAATGAAAAAAATAGATGTATCAGAGTTACAAAAAGCTCGTGATGAAGCTTAATTAATACAGCTCAAATTTCTTTAATAGTTTTTTATTACCTTCAATCTGGTAATTTAGCAATTCCGAATAAATACCTTCACGTTTTGCAAGTTCCTGAGGAGTACCAATATCTTCAATTTTATGATTATTTAAAACAACTACTTTATTTGCATTCTGCAAAGTCGAAAACCTATGCGCTATAATTATTGTGAGCCTGTCCTTCATTAAATTTTCTAAAGCATCTTGAACTTCATTTTCCGACTTTGCATCAAGATTACTTGTTGCTTCATCTAGAATTAAGATTGGTGCATCTTTAAGAATAGCTCTAGCAATTTGAATTCTTTGTTTTTGTCCCCCAGATAATTTTATTCCACGTTCTCCTATAGCAGAATGTATTCCCTCTGGGAGTTTTTCTACAAATTCATATGCATTTGCTAGTTTTAAAGCTTCAATAACTTGATCATCTCCAGCCTTCATTCCATAAGATACATTTTCTCTTATAGTTGAAGAGAATAGCTCATTTTCCTGAAAGACTAATGCAATATTAGACCTAATAAATCTGTGATTTAAATTTTTATAGTCTTTGCTATTTAGTAAGATTTTACCTTTTGTAGGTTCATATAGTTTTAAAATCAAGTTAATTACAGTAGACTTCCCTGCCCCACTTGGACCAACTAAAGCTACTATTTCATTTTTATTTAATGAGAATGAAATATTTTGTAAAACTTCTTCAGAATGATCGTAAGAAAATGAAACATTTTTAAATTCAATTTTAGGGTTTCTAATGTGTTTCACTATTCCGTCTTCTTCATATTTTTCATTTGATTCTAAATTTAAAACTTCTAAGAATTCTTTTGAACCACTCTCAGCTTTTTGAATCTGTTCTAAAATAAATGACATACCAAAGAGAGGTCTTCTTGCTTGAGCAACTAATTGAAGAATTAAGACCAAATCTCCAAGACTCAGTTGTCCTTGAAACGTTTGATAGAATACAACAATATTTATTCCAAGAAGAATAATATTCAAACTTAGATTTCTTAGAAAATCAAATATATGGAATTCTCTGCTTTGTTTATCATATATTCTGTTTATTTCGCTTAAATTATTAGAAACAAGTTCATATTCTTCTTTTTCATTGGTGTAGCCTTTAACTAATCTGATATTAGAAATAACTTCTTGAAGCCTTCCTCTTGTGACATCTTCAATTTTATTTTTTTGCTCTTCTTTAATTCCCCATTTTTTTGTTGAATATCTACTTATAAAAATATAAACAGGAAATAATATTGCAATAAATATTCCCAAAAGTACATTGTAATGAAGCAATATTACAACTGTCAAAACACTTTGGAGAATTGCTGGAAGTATAAAATTAGTCCCTGTATTTATAAAATCTTGAATTGAAACTATCCCTCTACTTAATTGGTTAACAATTTTCCCTGAAATCTCTGAATCAAAATAACTTTGAGGAAGTGTTAGAACTTTATTATAAAATTTTTCAGTGAGGAATTTCCTTATCTCTCCTGCGAAATGATCTCCAAGTCGATTGCTTAAAGCTGTAATTATTATACTAAGTAAACTTAAAACGAATCCAAGCCCAATAAAGAAATATAATCTGCTTAAATCACCAGTTTGGTTCGTTAACTGGTTTGAAATTTCATCCACAATGAATTTAGATGCAAATGGAACAACTAAATCTAAAACTGAACTTAGGAGGATTAAAAATGAAATAAATATTACTAGTTTATGTAATGGTTTCGAAATTTTTATTATTTGTATAATATTCTTCATTAATACTTCATGCTTAAAAATAGATACCTGAACATATTAGCATAGGGATACTTTGACTTTTGAGAATTTGAGCAAAAAAAGGCGGGGCTGAAAGCCCCGCCTTTTTAGTTATCTCTAAATATTTTATTTCTTAGATGGTTTAATTGTAATTGTTTTAGGTTTAACTTCTTCCATCTTTGGAAGTGTCACTTTGATCATTCCATTTTCAAAACTTGCTTCTGCTTTTTCTGCATTAACTTTTGTTGGAAGGCTGATTGATCTTGAAAAGGACTGCTGGCTCATTTCTTTAATATGATATTTTCTATTCTTTTTCTCTTCATTCTCTTCACTTGCTGTTCCTTCAATCGTCAAAATATAATCTTCAACTCTAACGCTGATATCTTCTTCTTTATATCCTGGAACTTTTGCTTCTACTACAACATCATTATCAGTTTCATACATATCTATTTCAATGTTTGACATAATTGTACTTAGGCCAGTTCCCGTATTAAAGAATTCATCCATAAATGTGTCCCACATTTGTGATGGTCTAACTAAAGTTATTCTTCTATTGTTCATAATAGAAAAGTTAATATTTTAAATAAGTTAGCAGCATAACCATTCAACTGCTAGTCTAATATTAAAACTAAGTGATATTTTTTGTCAAGAAAAATAATGAATTCCTTTATGGTAAAATACTTTCAGCTATGAAAACAAGAAAAGATATTAAAACAAAACATGGAGATATTCAACTTCCGGCATTTATGCCTGATGCGACTTATGGCTCAATAAAAGCTATAAGTTTCGAGGATGCTAAAAAAGCTGGAGTTCAAGAGATTGTTACTACTACTCTTCATATAGAACAAAAGATTGGTAGTCAATATATAAAAGATTTTGGAGGAATTCATAAATTCTTTAGCTGGGATAGACCTATTCTTACTGATAGTGGTGGATGGCAGGTTTTTTCTTTGATAAACTCTAAAAATTCTAGTAGTAGTAAGAAAAAACCTGCCAACAAATCCAACCATTCTAAAAATAAAATTTCGGAATTAGGCTGCAGTTTTGTAGATCCAAATACAGGAAACCAATCTCTTTTAACGCCTGAATCATCTCAAGTTATTCAATATAATTTGGGAGCTGATATTGTTACAGCTTTAGATGATCCAATTTTAGGAGATGCAAGTTATAAAGAACGGAAAGAATGTGTAAAAATTAATACTAAATGGGCAAAGAGGTCTAAACAGAAATTTCTAGAACTGAGGACTAAAAAGGAATTAGAAGCTGATGATAGAACTTTAATAGGATGTGTGATTCAAGGTGGAAATGACTATGAACTTAGAAAACAAAGTGCTGCAGAATTAATAGACCTAGATTATGATATTTATAATTTCGGAGGTTTACCTTTGCATACTCCAGAAACATGGAAAACAGAAAATCCTGAAGGATTTTTTCATGAGATGCTTCAATACGTTTCAGAATTAATACCAGAAACCAAACTAAAATATGCTATGGGTGTTGGTCAGCCAGAAGATATAGCGTACTGTGTAGATATAGGCTGGGATCTTTTTGATACTGTACTTCCTACTAGAAATGCTAGGCACGGCTTACTTTATGTTTCTGAAAATCAAGGTGAACTAACTAAAGGTTACAAAAACTTAAAGTATGATGTAATTCACTTAAAAAGTGAAAAATACAAGTTAGATGAAAAACCTTTGGATGAAAACTGCTCCTGCGAAGCATGTCGGACTGTAAGCCGTGCCTATCTAAGACATTTATTAAGAATTCAAGAACCTTCAGGTTTAAGATTAGCAACAATTCATAATCTTCAATTTTATTCAGAGTGGATGAAAAAAATTAGGAACAATACAAAATAGTTTCTATTATAGATTTGCAAATTTGCTTTTAAATTTTATTACCATTAATATATTATCGCAGGATATTAAATTTTAATTTTGTTTGTTTGGCTGAGGAAATTAATAGACCAAAACCAGTAGTTTTAGCAGTTATGGATGGTGTAGGTGTTGCTCCCCCTAGCGATGGAAATGCAGTGACACTTTCCGATACTGAAAATTTAGATAGATTATGGCCTTTATATCCACATACGTATTTAGAAGCTTCTGGACTCAATGTAGGTCTTCCACCAGGAACAGATGGAAATAGTGAAGTTGGACATATGGCCTTAGGAGCAGGAAAAGTAATTTTTCAAAACTTACCTAGAATTGATAATGCTATAACAAGCGGATCATTCTTCCAAAATGAGGTTATTAAAGCTGCTTTTGAACATGCTAAGAAATATAAGAGTAATCTTCATTTAATTGGACTAGTAGGAAGTGGTTTAGTGCATTCATCTCTTCAACACCTCTTTGCATTAATAGAATTTGCAGCTTTAGAAAAAATGCAGTCTGATAAAGTTTTTGTACATGCGTTTACCGATGGAAGAGATTCACCACCTGATAAAGGAATAGATATTTTAGGACAGATTGAAGCAGTATGTTTGCAAAAACATATTGGAAGGTTAGCTACAATTATTGGAAGAGCTTATGCAATGGATAGAAACCGAAATTGGCAAAAGACAAAAATAGCCTATGATTTATTAACTGAATCGAAAGGATTGGTAGTTCAGGATTGGAAAAAAGCTATGCAGGAGTCGTATAAGAAAAATGTAATGGATGAATATATTGATCCCATAGCCATAACTCTTGAAGATGGTAATCCTGTGAAGATTCGGGAAAATGATGCAGTGATTTTCTATAACTTTAGACCTGATAGAGCTGTACAACTTACAATGGCTTTTGAAGATGATAACTTTAAAGGTTTTGAAAGGGAAGAAATTAAAAATTTATATTTTGTTGGAATGACTGATTATGAAGAAGGCTTTCCTAAAAATAAAGCTTTCCCTCCTGAGAAAGTACTAAATCCAATGGGAAAGGTTTTATCAGATCATAAATTAAAACAATTAAGAATAGCTGAATCTGAAAAATTCCCTCATGTTACATACTTTTTTAATGGAGCAAATAAAGAAATTTATCCATTAGAAACTTGGCTTGAAATACCATCACCAAAGGATGTTTCAACTTATGATCAGAAACCTGAGATGAGTATGAAGTGGGTTACTGATGTTTTATTAGACAAGATAAATTCTGATGAATATGATTTTTGCCTTGTGAATTATGCTGGTCCTGATATGGTCGCACACACAGGTAACTTGCAAGCATCAATCAAAGCTATGGAAGTGTGCGACCAATGTATTGGCAGATTAGTTGATGCCGTTTTAGCTAAGAATGGTGTTTTGTTTATCACTGCTGACCATGGAAATTGTGAAGAGTTAGTAGATCTTAATACTGGTAATGAGGATACAAAACACTCTACTAACCAAGTCCCTTTTATTGTTATCGGAAATGGTTTAGCTGGCAGGGAATTGACTGTTGGAGGATTAACTGATGTTGCCCCAACAATTTTAAAAATGATGGGTATTGAAACTCCAGCTGAAATGACAGGAAGAGATCTTTTAGCTTAATTTTAACCTTCTACTTGGCTTCCTCTTATAACATAAGATTCTTCTATTATTTTCATTAATTCACTTATTTTTATTTCTATTTTGATATCATCATTTATATTTAGTAACTCATTTAATAAAGAATAAAATAATCCAGCAAAAGAATTAGCTCTATTATTTAACAATTCTTTCATGTTTGCTAATACAGTATCTATATTACCTTCTTCATACAAATCCCTTAAACAAAATTGGATAAATTTCTTAACTTCGACATCATTTTTTAGGTGTGAGTAAAATTTATAATCAGGTTTACCATTATTAATTTCTCCATTCTTCGGGGCTAATTCTTCTTTCTCATAAGCTGTATTTTGTAATACTAAATTTAAATTGAATCTTGAAAGACCTTCACTATCAGCACTTGATATTAATTCATTGAAGTTTACTTTTAATGTATTATAATCCAGACTTCTTATATCGATTTCTGCTGGTATTCGCTTTGTTTTATCCATTTATATATTATTAATAATTATAATTTTCCTTTTTTCTTTTTTTCACTTGCTTTAACAAATTCTAAAAAGAAAGGATGAGGTGTCATTGGTGTTGATTTGTACTCAGGATGTGCTTGAGTTGCA
The DNA here is from genome assembly GCA_963700155.1 of uncultured bacterium. GTDB lineage: Bacteria > Patescibacteriota > Dojkabacteria > J137 > J137. The sequence goes on from OY969472.1 coordinate 869,361, forward strand.
ATAAAAAACGGATGTAATTTCTTTGGAAGCTCTATCATTTCAACAAAGAAATCATCAGGTGAAACTCCACTAAAAACTAACCCTTTTTCACTCAAAGGTTTTCTAAATTCATTATTAAACTCATATCTATGTCTATGTCTTTCTGAGACTACAATATCCCCACTCTTTAAAGATTTCCCATATCCATACTTTTTATAAATATCATAAATTCTTGTACCTTTTTTAACTACACAGTCATAAGCTCCAAGTCTCATAGATGTTCCCTTACCTTTAATTGTTTGATATTTTGGATCGAATGGAATTGTATGAATTATTTTATATTTAGTATTTGGATCAACTTCTTCAGAATTTGCACCTTTTAGATTTGCAACATCTCTTGCAAATTCAACACAAGCTAATTGCATACCAAAACAAAGACCAAGATAAGGAATATTATTTTCTCTAGCGTATTTAACAGCAGCAATTTTACCTTCTACTCCCCTGCTTCCCCAACCAATTGGAACTATTATTCCATCAGCTTTATTCAAATATTTTTCTGCTCCGTGTTTCTCAATTTCTTCTGTATTAACAAATATGAAATCTACTCCAATCCCAGTCCCCCAGCTTGCATGTTTTAATGCGTGCAATAATGAATTATATGCATCGGGTAAGCTGAAACTTCCTGTTGCAAAATACTTTCCTGCAATAGCAATTTTTACTCTATTATTTCGCTTTGTTGTTACTACATCAACGAGATCTTTCCATTTTCCTAATTTTAATGTTCGCACAGGAAGTTTCAGCTGTTTAAGAATCTTCTTATCAAAATCTTGTTTAGCAAATTTCATAGGAAGTTCATAAATACTTTTTATATTTGCATTCATAATAATGTTGTCCTTTGGAATGTTACATTGAATGGCTACTTTATCTTTTCTTAATGTATCAATTGCTTTATTTGATCTAAGAACAAGAAAATCAGGTTGAATACCCGACATATTTAAGAATCTTATTGAAAGTTGAGTAGGTTTAGTTTTTGGTTCACCTAAATGGCTTGGAACAGGAATATATGTAACATGCACATGCGCTACATTCTCAGGGTCTAACAGTTTCATCATCCTAGCAGCCTCGTAGTTGTAAATATTTTGTAGTTCTCCTGCTGTTCCTCCTAACTCAACCATACAAATTTCATATCCTTTTGCAGCTTCTTTTATTCTATCAATTATTTCGTTTGGAATTACAGGTATAGCATCTACAGTTTTACCATTAAACCCCATTGATCTTTCTTTATCAATAATAGTCCTGTAAACTTGTCCCATTGTTATAAAATTTTTAAAACCAACTTCGAGTCCGAGGAATCTTTCATATGTACCTAAATCCATATCAGCTTCAAGTCCATCATCACATAAAAAGGGATCACCATGTTCAATTGGGTTAATTGTTCCCGAATCTACATTTAAATAAGTCTCACATTTTATAGCTGTTACCTTATAACCATGAGATTGCAGTAATCTACCAAGTGCAGCAGAAGTAACTCCTTTACCGATTCCTGAGATAACACCACCTGATATAAAAATATATTTTGTAGGCTTTGCCATGTTTTAGGGGATAAAATTTAAAAAGAAATAATTTCTTAGGAATAATCTGAATTTACTCAAATATACTTCAACCATTTATAAATTTGTTAATTTTCGAAGACTCAAACGACCAAATGATAGCAAATTTTTTATGAAAGATATAAAAATTTGTATATTATTTTTTTCTTGCTAACCAGAAGCGGTTTCTACCGTTATAATCTATTTTGACTTCAATAAACCAATTATCTGAAAATTCAGAGGCTGTTTTTTTATTATGTATATCGTCAACCTCCATAATAATAATTCCCTTCTTTTCCAAATATTTATCGGCACTATTTAGAAGTTTTCTTATCTGTTCTAATCCATCATTCCCACCGTCCAAAGCACTGATTGGTTCAAACTCTCTAACTGAAATTGGAAGATTTGGAATTCTTGCAGTTGGGATATATGGAAGGTTAGCAAAAATAATATCGAATTTCTCCTTAGGATAAAATCTGAAAAGATCTGATTTTACAGTCCTTATCGGTAATTTTGTTCCGTAAATTTTACAATATTCTTCTAAATTCTTTTTAGCTACTTTAAGGGCGCCATCGGAAATATCACTTAGAATACCTTGGTAACTTATATTTCTTTTCTGTAACTCTATTGCAAAACTCAATCCGATGGCGCCCGATCCTGTCCCTACGTCACAAAATTTCACACTTCTTAATTTTGAATCACAAACAAATTTTAACCCAATTTCAATTAGAAACTCTGTCTCTACTCTTGGGATTAATGTATTTTTTGTAAGATAAAACTCGTTTTCAAAGAATTCCCCGATTTTAGTAACATATTCTATAGGAATATTCCTGTCGATTTTTGCAGCTATTTTTACCGGATCGAATCCATATTTTATTAATAAATTTGTCTCGTAAGGAGTTAACTTTCTATTCATCTTATGATGTATTTAGTTTCTAAAGAATTGTCTTTGGGGTTTTTTCTTTTTATCACCTTCATCTTTCATTTCTTTTAGAATATTTACGATTTTTAATTTTCTTCCGTTTCTTTTTACTTCTTCTTGTGCTGATTCCAAAAGTTCAATTCGGATCAATTCTTTTAGTAACTCCATCCTTTCTTTTGTCCCTTGTATCTTTTCTGTTAGATTTCTAATATTTTCATTTTCCTTTATTTTTTCTCTTAATTCTTTAACTCTTTTCGTTAATTTTTCGAGTTCTTCAGTTTCTTCCATCTGAACTTTTAAATCTTTAAGATCGTTTCTTAAAGTTCTTGTAGCGTCCTTTAATTTGAAATATTCTTCAACTTTATCAAGATTCTCATCTGTTAAAAGTTTTGCTTTATCTTCTTCATTACTCATAAACATTAAATTAAAAAATATTGTACTTTTCAAGAAAATTTTAACTTGGTAGTGATTGATATGATACAAGAAAGTCGGATTATAAACAATTTGTATTTTGTATTTTTCTAAGGTAAGCTTTTAATGAATTGGATTTATTAATGTAAATATCTATGCTGATTTTAAATCTCAAAACTTTTAATGAAAGTACAGGAGAAAATCTTGAAAATTTAATCGCTGAAATAAGAGAGTTTTCATCTGAGAGTAACTTATATATTTCTCCTGAAATGATAGAACTGATGAGTATCAAAAAAACTTTCCCAAATTTTCAGATAATATCGCAAAATGTTGATCAATCTGTTCAAGGAGAATCCACGGGATGGACCCCAGCAGAAAGTTTGATTGAAAATGGAATTGAGTTTTCTTTATATAATCATAGTGAACACAGAGTTTGGGATGATCAGATTATTGAAAAGATTAAAAATCTTCAATCTAAAGGATTGAAGCTAATAGTATGTTGTCAGGATATTTCAGAAGCACAAAAATTATTATCAGCAAATCCTTATGCTATAGCTTACGAACCTCCGGATCTAATAGGTAGTGGTATTTCTGTAACTACAAGACCTGAAGTTGTAAAAGAGTTTGTAGATATTGTTGGTGATAAATGTATTAGGATTATAGGTGCAGGTGTTTCAACTGCTGAGGATATAAAAACTGCTTTATCATTAGGAGCTCAAGGAGTTTTATTAGCTTCTGCTTTTGTTAAAGCAGAAAATCATTCAGTTAAACTGCAAGAATTACTCCAAGGTTTTAAAAGTTAAAAATGGAGTGTAAGATAATATTTATGATTATTTTTTAAAATAATTTAATGGAAACTTCAAAAATAGAAAAGAATGGAAAAATTTTTATGGTCGCCTATGATCAAGGTCTGGAACATGGACCATCGAAAGATTTTAATGAGACTAATGTAAATCCGGATTATATTTTAAAACTAGCAGTTGAAGGAAATGCAAGTTGTGTTGCCATGCAATATGGAATCGCAAAAAGATTTTATACAGAAGAATATAAAAATAAGATTCCTTTAATTTTAAAATTGAATGGGAAAACAAAATTGAATTCAAAGAATTTTCTTGCAGCTAATATTGCAAATATTGAAGATGCCTTAAGTCTTGGAGCCGTAGGAGTAGGTTTTACAATAAATCCGGGTCAGACTGATGAACAAATTGGGTATGAGAAATTTTCAGTTTTAAGAAGAGAAGCTGAAAAAGCTGGACTGATTACAGTTTTGTGGTCCTATGCAAGAGGTCCAGAAATAACTGATCAGTTTTCTAAAGAAGTAGTATCTTACGCTGCTAGAGTTGGAGCAGAACTTGGGGCGGATGTTTTAAAAGTTAAATATACTGGAGATCCTGAAAGCTTCGCGTGGGCTGTAAAAAGTGCTGCTGGTACCAAAGTTATAGCATCAGGTACAGATAATTTCGGAGAAAATTATTTATCCGATTTAACTCGAATGCTTGAATCAGGTGCAAATGGACTGGCTGTAGGAAGGCACTTATGGCAAGATCCTGATGCTATAAACTTAGGTAAAAAAATTGCCGAAGTAATTTACAAATAATTCATACATATTAAATAGTTTTGATTATGATTAAGTCAATAATCTCAGATTTTTCACGCACTATTTTATTTCCAAAAGATTTAGTAACTTCACTTGAACTAAATGGAATTCATAAAAGAGAGATAGCGAATATTAAAAATAAAAATGTTTATGAATTAAATAATGAAGATTTAAATTTAACTGAAAGTGTTTATCCTGCATATAATTTTTACATAATAAATCATCCATTATTAAATTTATTTAGTAGTTTAAAACATCATAAAGAACTTAAGCTTTATGTCTTTACTAGTGGTTTTGTACAAACTCATCCGGATTTTAAGGAAGATTTAAGTATTTTTGATCAAATTGTAAGTATATCAGATCTGAATAATATTTCTAAAAGGGATTCAGAGTCATATAAATTGTTTTGTGAGAAATTTGATATTGTTCCAGAAGAAGCAATTTATATTGATAATGAGAAAGTTTGTCTTGATGCTGCAAGTCAAATTTATCTAAATACTATTCTTTTTCCTGAGATAAAAGCGTACACAACAGAACAATTTAACGAAAAGTTGAGAGAAGCCACAGATAAAGTTAATGAAGAAATAACACATTTAATTAAATAATTTTTAATAATTTAAAAATGGACAAAATTGTTCCATCACAAAGAGTAGTAATAATTGGTGCAGGGAATGTTGGCTCAACTGCAGCCTTCTCTATTCTTACTCAGGAGGTCGCAAATGAGATAATTTTAATTGATATTAATGAAGAGCTGGGGAAATCACAGGTTCTTGATATGCAAGATGCGGCTGATTTCACTCAAGGTGTGGAAGTAAGTTTCGGAAGTTATGATGATTTAATCAATGGAGATGTTGTTGTTATTACCTGTGGGGCTGCACAGAAGGAAGGCCAGACTCGTTTGGATCTTTTGAATATTAATGCAAAGATAATCAGAGATGTGGTTTCAAAAATCAAAGCAACAGGTAAAATAGTTTATGTTTTAATGGTAACAAATCCAGTTGATATCTTAACTTATATAGCTGTTACCGAGTCTGGCCTTCCAAAAGGTATGGTATTTGGTAGCGGAACTTATCTAGATTCAGCGAGATTAAGAGTTTCTATTGCTGATGAACTTAATGTAAGTACTGCAAATGTTCATGCATATATTTTAGGTGAACATGGGGATAGCTCATTTCCTGCAATTAGTGGTGGAAACATTGCAGGTATAAAACTTGAGAAATTTTATCAGATAAATGATGAACTTTATGATAGGATAACTGAAAAAGTTAGAGACAAAGCTTACGATATAATAAATGGGAAAGGTGCTACATATTATGGAATTGGATCAGCAGTAGCTAGAATTGTTAAATCAATAATTAACAATGATAAGAGAATTGCACCGGTAAGTATAATGTTAAATGGTGAATATGGATTGAGTGATTTATCTATAGGAGTTCCGGCAATGATTGACTCTGAAGGAGCAAAAATTATAGGTGAAATAAGTTTGAATGATAAAGAAAGAGAAATGTTAAATAAATCAGCTGAGATAATAAAAGAAAATATTTCACATATTAATAATAGTAGTGATGGAATATAAAATTGTTGTTATTGGTTCTGGCCCTGGAGGATACACCGCAGCAATTCGAGCAGCGCAATTAGGCGCAAAGGTTGCAATTATTGAGAAAGATTTAATTGGAGGAATCTGTACGAATTGGGGCTGTACTCCAAGCAAGGCAATGATAACATCTGCTAAGTATGCAAAGATGGTAAGGGAATCTGAACATTACGGAGTTGAACATAACGGAATTACAAATATAGATTTTCAAAAAGTTGCTGCAAGAAGAGATGTAATTATGCAAAGATCGAGAGAGGATATTAAAGAGTTATTAGAATATTGGAAAGTAGAAATTATTCAAGGATATGGTGAGATAAACGATAATAATCATGTAAAGGTTGGTGATAAAATTTTAGAGACTGAAAATATAATAATTGCTACTGGTTCACAGCCTTTGATTCCAAAATTTTTAAATCAAGAGGATCCTTCAATAATAAATAGCAATAAATTAATAACTATAAAAGAACTTCCAAAGGAATTAACAATAGTTGGAGGAGGAATAATCGGTTTAGAATTCTCTACTCTTTTTGCTCAACTTGGAACAAAAGTAAGAATAATTGAATTGCTTGATAGATGTGTTTCTATGATGTGCCCTGAAGTATCGGGTTATATTGAAGAAGAATTAAAAAAGTTAGGAGTTAAAGTTTTGACTGATAATAAAGTTCTTAGTATTAATAATGGAGTTATTAAAGTTCAAGATACCAAAACTAATGAGGAAGAGGAAATTAGATCAGATATGAATTTAATTGCGATAGGCAGAAAAGCTGTTATGAATTCCCCAGAATTTGATAGGCTAGGAATCTCGTATAATCCAAAAGGAGTTGATGTTGATGATTCAATGAGAACAAATATTGAAAATATTTATGCTGTAGGAGATGCAACTGGGAAAAGTATTTTAGCGCATGTTGCAATGCAGCAAGGTTTAACTGCAGCTGAAAATATTATGGGTATGGATACAAAAATGGATTATAGTGTGATTCCAGCTGTAGTTTATTCGATTCCAGAAATTTCATCAGTTGGAACAGTACCTGAAGACTTGGCTGGAATTAAGGTTGTGAAATTTCCATTTACTACTAATTTGCGAGCAATGATTGAGGAGCATGATAAAGGATTTGTAAAAATGTGGATTAAAGAAGATCTAAAAAGCATTGTTGCTGTTCAGATTGTGCATGAAAATGCGGGTGAGCTGATTCAATACTACGCAGATATAATTAAAAATAATATAAAGCTTGAAGATATCATAAATACTATTCACGCTCACCCAACATATAGTGAAGTTGTAAGAAATTCGCTTGAATTTGTGCTTGGGGTGTCAACTTCTTATTTCGAATAATCTTAATCTTGTATGTTTCTTTGTAAATCAATAGCAGATAAATTTGCTTTTAAGCTTAATGCGCCTAATATAGCTTTAGCTGTATCATTTCCTAAAAAGTCAGTTTCTTTTAACAAGTCGTTAATCGACCCATGATCTAAATAGTCTTGAAAAGCCAAAACAAGATCATTAGCTAAAATAGGATCTGCAGAATTCTAGATTAGAGTAAATAAATCTTCATCAATTACTAACTGATCACTTTGTGGTTGCGCATCTAGCATAGGTGGAATATTCATTTATACTAAGGTAATGAATATTGTCAGATTTTAACTTGATTTGTCCAAAAAAATCAAACAACGTTTACTTCCGGAATAAGATCTATATTGAATTTTTCTTTAACCGATTTCTGAATATTAGTAGTGAGTGAAAGTATCTCATCTCCAGAAGATTCATCGTAATTAACGGGAATTAACGCATGTTTTGGGTAGATTCCAAATCTATTACCTTCTGACATCCACCCTTTCCATCCTTGTTTCTCAATTAACCAACCAGCAGGAATCTTTACAGTAGTTTCTGTATATGGATAATTTGGGATCTCAGGAAATTTATTTTTAAGTTCATTATATTTTTCAACAGTCACAATTGGATTTTTAAAAAAACTTCCTGCAGTTCCTACTTCTTTTACATCAGGCAGTTTCCTAGTTCTAATTTGTATAACCGCATTCCGAATTTCTTTTATTGTAATTTGCTGTCCAGCATTTTTTAAGGCTTCTAATTCTTTTTCAACTTCTGCATAAGAAGTATTTAATTCTGGATTTTTTGTTAATTTAAATGCAACAGATGTGACAATATATTTATTTTTAAATTCGTTTTTAAAGATTGAATCTCTATATGCAAATTTGCATTGCGGGTTGGAAAATCTTTCTTCATGTGCTGTTTCCAAATTTATTGCATTTACATATTCAATAGTATCCTTGGCTTCTGCTCCATATGCTCCAATATTTTGGACTGGTGATGCTCCAACCTCTCCTGGAATATATGAAAGATTTTCCAACCCGCCTAAATTTTTATTAACAAAAAATTCTACTGTCTTATCCCAATCTTCTCCTGCTGAGACTTCATATATTGAATAATTATCATTATCTTCTTTTAATTCTTTACCTTGCAGATTAATTTTTATTACAATACCATCAAAATCTTTTGTAAAAAGTGTGTTGCTTCCACCCCCTAATATATAGAAATTATTATCTTTCAAATGACCTTCAGTTATTAATTCTTTAAGATCGGTTATTGAATTTATCTCAACAAATTCTTTAGCGTTTATATTGATTCTAAATGTATTGTAATTTTTTAAAGAAAAATCTTTTTGGATTGTCATATTTGAATGTTTAATATTATACGAATTCTACCTATTCTGTACTTTTAAATCAAAGGGTAATAGTGGTAACTTTGTTTTTTATGCCTAATTATTCTACACTGATATAGATACTTATTAAATTCAGCTAATGCAAAATTCTTCTAAAAATAAAAAAATAATTATAATAATTATAGTTGCTTTGCTTTTAATTTTACTTTGCGTTGCATTTTCAGTTATTGGTCTTTTAATTTATAGAAACTATTTAGATACCCAGGCGGAAAATCAAATCTCAAATCAAAATAATGTTGAAAATAATCAGCCGGCTAGTTCACCCCAAGTCTCGATGCAGGAATATAGTGTAGTTTCTAAAAATTTAACTAAAGATGGAGCTACGTATAGTATTAATATAAATTATCCTCAAGTAACTGGGTTGAATAATTCAATTGAACAAGGAATCAATAAAATAGTTCTGGATTATGTTAATACTACCTCAAATAACTTGATTAGTGATAGTGTTGCCGATACTACAGCTGTTGGAGCTTATAATTTATCTTTTAATTTTACTGTTGAATATAAATCTAAGAATTTATTAAGCATATTAATGAAAGGTGATGAATATACAGGTGGTGCTCATCCAAGTCCAATTATTGTTACTTATAATTTTGATATGAATAACGGGGATGAATTAACTTTGAATGAAGTATTTGCTTCAGGATCATCATATTTAAATACTTTATCAAGCTTATCAAATACAATGTTGGTTGATTCATTAGGAGTTGATGATAAAGATTTTATTGATGGAGGTACAACTCCAACTGTTGATAATTTTAAAAACTTTAATTTTACTGATACTGGTTTCAAAATTACATTTGATGCATATCAAGTTGCTCCTTATGTTAATGGTACGCCAGATATAACAATTAAGTATTTAGATATAAAAGGTGTTATGAATACCAAAATAACAAGTTACTTAGGAGTTTAATTTTTCAAAATTAGTTTATTCACCAAGAAAGATTCCCAGCTTCTTTGCAGTTTTGTAAACTATTGAGCTTTGAGTTACAACTTTTAATTTTTTGACGGCATCACTTATATGGACATATTCAATCTCATCTCCTCGTAATGCTACCATATGATTAAATTTACCTGCTTTTACTGCATCTATTGCAGCAACACCATAAGATTTTGCTAAGTTCCTATCAATCGCATTAGGGGTTCCACCTCTTTGAATATGTCCTAGGACTACATTTCTCATTTCAAATTCTTTCGGAGCAAGTTTTTCAATATTTATCATAATTTCTTGACTTATTCCGCCTAATTTTATTTCTGCGTCTTTCATTGATTTACCTACAACATGCCCATCTTTAGCTTTTGCACCTTCAGAAACAACTACAATTGAATAATCTCTCCCAATAGTTTTTCTCCATCTTAAAAATTTTAAAAGTTCAGTATATGTAAATTCAACTTCCGGGAGAAGAATTGCATCAGCTCCACCAGCTAGGCCTGAGTATAAAGCTATCCACCCTGCATGTCTTCCCATTGTTTCTACAAACATTATTCTGTCATGACTGACTGCAGTTGTATGAATTCTATCTAATGCATCTACTGCTATACTTACAGCTGTGTTGAATCCAAAAGTTTCATCAGTTGCTTCTAAATCATTATCAATACTTTTTGGAACACCAACAAGATTTACACCTTTTTCGGCAACTTGTAGTGCTCCTGTAAGTGTTCCATCCCCACCAATCACTATAAGAGCTTCGACTTCTAGTTTCTCAAGATTTTCTTTTACTAAATTTAAAATATCATTAGGAATTTTATGTACTTTCCCCTCTCCGACTTTTGCATCAAACTTCCCTCGATTTGTTGTATGAAGAATTGTTCCACCGATATTACTTATTCCACGAACTGTATTGGTATCTAGTTCCATGTATTTCATTTCAAGAACTCCTTCCCAACTTTTTTCAAATCCTATAAATTTATATCCAAGTTTTGAGCCATAGGTTACTGCAGACGCGATAACTGCATTCATCCCTTGTACATCTCCGCCTCCGCATAAAATTCCGATTTTCTTAAACATGTGATATTTTTATGAATAATTTACAAGTTCATTTTAGTATTTGGGAGTGGAAGATACAAGAAGAAAGTCAAATCAACTCGCATCTAAATTTTTCTCTACAAGATAATAAATTACATCCTCATCTGGCATCTCACCTTTAACAAAATATTTATTATCCTCATAATATTTTAGTAAATAATCGTTCCTTGTATCAAAGCGAATATAGCGTATATTATGTGCTCTTGCATAATCCTCAGTCATTTCGATTAGTTTTTTACCAAGTTTTTTCCCTTGATATTCAGGTAGTATTGCAAGAGCACTTCTATAAAATACTTCTTTACTTTCAGGTTCAGAAAAATTTTTTACATAGTCTACAGCTAAACCTTCAGGTCCATCTTCGTTATTCTGGTAATATTCTGGTGGAACATTTGAAAGTGAAACTGTCCCAACAGCAATATTATCAACATACAAAATAAATACTTTCCCTTCTTCGAACTTGTGCCTTAATTTTTCAGGTGAATCATAATAATTAATCCAATGATCTTTTCCCTTATTATTCATATCAATCGCGCATGTATGAATTATTCTGAAGACTTCATCAATTTGAGAGATATCAACTTCTTTAAATTTGATATCTCCAATAATATCTATAGGTTTTGGAATGTTAGAATTCATACATATTTTTGTAATAAACGACTTACATCTTGTCTTCTTACTTCTTCTTTGAGAGTGAATTTATTTTTTCTATACTCAAGTCTTTGAAGATAACTTGGATGATTATCATTTTTATACAAAACTCCAGTAGCGATATTTTCAGACATATCAGAAGCAATTTTTCTTGCAGCTTCCAAATCTGTAATTTTGTATGATGAATTTTCTTTTATATCTTTTACTCTATCTAGGTACCATTCATGTGTTGTCTCATGATTGTAAGTTGGACACGATTGCAAAATATCAACATAAGCAAATCCTTTCTCTTGAAACATAATTGCTTCTTTAAAAATTTCCACTAGTTGTTTTATATTCCCGCTGAATCCTCTGGCTACAAAAGCAGGATCAAGTGAGAGAGCTAATTCCAGAGGATTCAGCGTGTCCCACATTGGTCCATCTGGACTTGCAGTTCTTACAGCTCCTTGTGGAGTTGTGGCAGTAGCTTGCCCTTTTGTTAAACCATAGTCTCCATTGTCATGAACTAAAAGTGTTATTGGATAATTATTTCTGAATGAATTTATAAAATGATTTAATCCTTCTGAATAAGTTGCTCCATCTCCTGCAAACGCAATAACTTTTACATTTGGATTCGCAAGTTTTGCTCCTTGTGCTAATGGTATTACTCTTCCATGAAGTGAATGAATTCTATATCCTTTGATTTTGTCGCTCATATTGCCATTACATCCGATATCAAAGCAGAATAATACTTCATGTGTTGAGATTTCAAGTTCTACTAATGCTCTTTTTATTGCAGCCCAAATTGCATAATCCCCACACCCACTACACCATGTTGGCTGTGTTTCACTAAAGTAATCACTTACTTTTACATTTCCGGATTCATAATTGTAGTTGGGTGTACAGCAAGACATATTTGATAATTAAACAGTTAAAGTTGGTGGATTAATTAAATAATTTAATTGTGTAAAAGAATTTAATAATATAAATACTACAAAAAGTATGAAACTTAAAAACAATAAAATATTTAAGACACGAAATAACGATTTATAACGTTCATTTAATTGAGAATGAATTAATATACTAAGAGCTAACAAAAAAAATCCAAGAGATAAATTAATAAAGTCTTGAGAATTAAATTGAGCATCTATAGGATATTTTGTTTTGTAAGCTAGGGATAATAATGAATTTATAAACAAAAATAATCCCGTTACAGCCAACAGTATTGAAATATATAATTTTCGCATTTATCCTTAAATAATAATTAAATTACTAAACTAATAATACTTTTTAATAGTTCATCGACAAAAAATGGTCTACCATCCCATCTTTTTATAACCTTTGGAATATCTAACCCAGTTTGCATTCTAATCAACATCCTTAACTGCTCGTTATGATTATTTTCAATCAATACTACATTATCTTTTTTAAGATATTCGACAATAGGTTCAGTTTTCAATGGCCATAAATATTTTATATCCATATAATTAACTTTAATATTCTCCTTTTCAAATTGATTAAAGATATCATGAACTGAAGTATAGGTACTTCCCCATCCTATTAAGTTTATTTCTTTTTGTACTTGTCTTGGTTTATTTGAAAAAACTTCAGGGTCAGGAAGTTTATTTTTTAGTGTGTCTAATTTTTTAAGTCTTTTTTCAATCATTTTTGCTCCAGGTTCAGCGTCTTCAGTCCCAGTTCCAAATTCATCATGTTCATCACTATTAGAATCAAAGTCAGTTAAATTGTCTCCTGGAAACCAGCGGGGCGAAATTCCACTTTCAGTGAATTCATATCTCTTGAGTATTTTATCTTGCAGGGTTTTATCATTCGGATTTAGAATTTCGCCCCGCTCAATATTTATTTTTTCATAATCAAATTCTGGAACTTGGAAAATACTTTCTGCCAACATCTTATCTGTTAGTAATACCACAGGAATTTGATATTTTTCTGCTATATTTTCAGCTTCTTGTATACCATAGAAACAATCTTCAGCATCTCTAACTGCCATAACACATCTTGCAAATTCCCCATGTCCAGTGAATATTGATCCTAGAAGGTCTCCTTGTGCCGTCCATGTTGGTAATCCTGTTGCAGGTCCAGCTCTTTGTGCTAATAGAATAACTAAAGGAATCTCAAGCATTCCCGAAAGACTTATATGTTCAGCCATCAGATCAAATCCACCACCAGATGTCCCTACGAAGGCTCTTACTCCCATATGCATTGATCCAATAGTCATCGCCACTGCAGTTATTTCATCTTCAGTTTGCTTAACAATCATTCCTGTTTGATGTGCATTGTCTGCCAAAGTTGTTAATATTGAACTGGCTGGGGTCATAGGATATCCGTAGTAAATTCTTACTCCTCCGTTAACTGCACCAAATGATAATGCATCATTACCAGTCATTAAATAATCGTTCTTTAAATTCTGCTTAGATTTGAAATCTTTAATAAGTTCAAATACTTTTTTCCCAGTAATGTGTACTGAAGATTTTTCATCTTGTGTAATTTCGTCTTTTTTAATAATTTTTTTTGTATAAGATGGTAATTCAAAGTTTTCATATGTATATCCTTTTTCGAGACATTTTATATCTACTTCTAAAAATTGGGGCTTGTCTGCAAATGCTTTCTTAACAATCTCAAGAATGATTTTATAATCTTGTCCTAAAAATTTCCAAAGAGTTCCCACTGTAACAATATTTGAAGTTACATAATTTCCACCAGCTTCAATTGAAAGCTTCATTGCTGGAATATGTATTAATTTGATATTCTTTTTTTGAATAACTTCAAACTCTTCTTTGTTTATTCTAGGATTTTCTATGTCATGGAAAATTATACTATTCTCTTTCATTTCATCGAGATACCACTTTGTTGCCTGTCTATTGATTACAACTTCAATATCTGTTCCAAATTCAGGACCTAGTATTTGTTGATCAGCAACATCGACCTGGTAGCTTGCATTTCCTCCTTTAATTAAAGAAGGATATTCTCTGTAACCGAATGTGAAAAATCCAGATCTTTTTAATGATTTTGCTAAAATTTCACCAATAACATTAATTCCTTGTCCAGATTGCCCAGCAATTTTTATTGAGATTCTATTCATACTTTTATAGTCTATCTCAATCAGTAATAAGTTTCAAAAAAGTTGTATTCACTTTTATTCTTTATTTTGTTATAAATACTGGATTTTATTACAGATTATGGAAACACCTTTTATAAATAAATTACAAACAGATGTGCAAGGGGTTGAAATTCTACAGACACTTAAGGAAGATTCGAAATTAGGCCGTAGATTTATTAAGATTTTTACAACTATTCTCGAAAATTCTAAAAATGAAGAAATGTCAGATAAAAATCCTTATTGGTATATTTATGTATCAGTTCTTGCGACTTTTATCGTTCGTTATCCAAAACTGACAATTTCTGAAATTATATATAAAGCTGAAGATTTCTTTTTTTATTATTTTAACTTTATAAATGTGAAGATTGGAGATACTGTAGATACTTATGGATATGTGTTTACATCATATGAATTAAATCAAATAAATAAAAGTTATTTTGATTATGCATTATATTTAGCTTCTAACTACAAGAAAAATAAAGAGAAAGAATCATGACAAGTATTTCTTTCATCAAATTCTTCTTAATGATAGTATGTTAAGTACATGTTAATTAGTCCTAATGGTTCTTAATAAATTTTTCAAGCCAAAATCAATTGCTATTTATGGAGTATCACAAAATCCTGAAAAAATTGCCTCAATAATTTTCTATAATTTAATTTCATCTGGATTCGAAGGTAAACTTTTCCCAATAAATCCTAAATATGAAAAGATTAGTAGTTATAAGTGCTACAAAAAAGCCGATTCTATCAAAGAAGATGTTGATTTAGCAATAATGGCGATTCCAGGAGAGTTAGTGATAACAGTTTTAGAAGATTGTCATAAAAAAGGAATAAATAGATTATTAATAATAAGTGCTGGATTTGCAGAAGCTGGTGAAGAAGGTAAAGTACTTGAAGAAAAAATGCACTTCTTGGCAGAAAAATATAATATTTCAATTTTAGGACCAAATTCACTAGGAATTATAATTCCGGGAAATAATATGAATGCATCCTTTGCAGCATCAGATGCAGAAGAAGGTGGAATTGCTTTAATTTCACAATCTGGAGCGATATGTACTGCCTTCCTAGATAAATCTAATGCAATAGGAATTGGTTTTTCTCATATGCTTTCTATTGGAAATAAAACCATGATAAATGAAAATGATTTTCTAGATTATCTTTTAAAAGATGAAAGTGTGCGAGTTATCGGAGGTTACATTGAAGATTTTAGAAACGGAAGAAAATTTATTAGTATGAAAGATGATCTCGATATCGAAAAACCTATTGTAATTATGTCTCCTGGTGAGACTGAAGCTGCAAAGGACGCAATAAAATCACATACAGGTTCATTGGCTTCTTCTCATAATATTATTAAAACTGCACTATCTAAACATGGAATTATTATGCCTTCTGAATTAAACCAGATGTTTGATCTATTAATAGGATTTGAATGGATTAATAGATTCCCAAAGGGAAATAAGGTGGCAATTCTTACAAATGCAGGAGGAGTTGGGATTTTAACAACAGAAGCACTTGTAAAATCGGGTCTAGAATTAGCTAAATTACAAAAAGATACTATTAATGCTTTAAGAAAATTTCTTCCTGCTGAAGCTCATGCAAGAAATCCAATTGATATTATTGGAGATGCTAAAGCTGACAGATATAGTAAAGCATTAGAGATTTTAGCTGATGCTGAAGAAGTAGATTCAATAATGGTTTTACTAACTCCACAATTGGTTACTGAAGTTGAAGATACAGCAAAGGTTTTAAACACTGCTGTTAAAAGCATTGATAAGCCTGTTGTGCCAGTATTTTTAGGAGGGGAATATGTTGAGTCTGGAATTAAACGATTACATGATAATAAAGTGCTCTGTTATTCAGATTTAGATGCTGCAGTGTACGTTCTGGATAAAATAACAGAATACGCAGCGTATTTAAAAGTTAAAGAAAGAAGTGATTTAAAAATTGAATCTGAATCTGATTTGAAAAAATATACAAATAATGAACTCTCTGCTCTTCCTGAAGAAGAAGTCCAAAGTTTAATTAATGAATTCAATATTGATACTCCCAAAACAATTATTGTACATTCTGTGAAAGAAGCTTTAATATCTGCTCAAAAGATCGGATTTCCTTTGGTAATTAAAGCTCTGACCGAGGATGTTATACATAAAACTGATATAAAAGCTATTTATTTGAATATTAAAGATAGTGATGAGCTTGAAAAGAAAGCTTTAAAATTAGAAAAAGAATTAATGGAATTAACAAAAAAAAATCACGTTTCTTTTATACTTCAGGAACAGATCAAGGCTGATTTAGAATTATTTATTGGGATGAAGAGAAATGATAATTTCGGGAATGTTTTGCTATTTGGAACAGGTGGAATTTATACAGAGGTTTATAAAGATATTGCTCAAGTTTTACTACCAGCTTCTGAAAAAGAATTCGAAGCTTTAATAAATTCCACCCTTGTATCTAAAATTATCGATGGTTTTAGAGGACAACCAAAATTGGCGAAGGATAAGCTTATTGAAACAATGAAATTAATTCAAAAGATGGTTTTAACTTATCCTGAAATTTCTGAGGTTGATATTAACCCTGCAATGCTTACTGAGGATAGATGTATTTTAGCTGATATAAAAGTATTTACAAAAAATATAAGTTAAATCTATGATTCTGTAACAATATCATTTTCTAGATTTTTAACTCTTCGATACTCTATACGAATTCCTTCAATTATTCTTCCAAGAGTATTTACTGCATTTAATTGATTTATTTTTAATTCATAATCATCTGTTAAATTGGCAATCTTTGAAAATTCACTAAATAAAACTGCTAAATCATCTATAGTAATTAGATTATTAGAATATGATTCTATAATTGTACTATAGTATTTGTTAAGGAAACTTGCTACATCTAGATTTACTAGCTCAGTTATTAAATCTTCTAATTTCTCTACTCTAATTATTTTTTTAAAAATCTCAATAATCTTTTCATTTGATTTCTGAAATTTTTGATCCAATTTTTGATCCATGGAATATAACGTAATAAATAATTACTCAGATTTTAACTTATTATTTAATTAGAGTATATTTAAACTGAAAGAAGATATTTTTGTACTAGCTCTTTGCCCCAGCTTTTCATTTCATGAAGTTTAGAGTGCGGCGGACCATCTACTCTTAAAGTTCCCATTAATTGTTTACCCCCAACTTTCTTAACAGTTTGTTCCAGAATATCCGCCGCACCACAAAAAATATCATAATATTCACTGTCACCAAGTCCTACAACTTCTATAACTTTTCCCGGAAGACTTAAATTTTTAAAAGTTTTATTAAATTTTATAAACTTGTCGTTAAGCTGTCCTACATCATAAGTTGAGCATACAAAAACTATCAGATCATTTTTTGATACTTCGTTTGCATTAGCCTTTTCTGCTCTTAATAGTTCTGTTTTAATATCTTCAGAACAGATTCCATCGCAAATAGCTTCGGCAACCAATTCAGCATTCCCTGAATGTGTAGCGTAAATAACTGCAGCTTTGATGTTCTCTTTAGAGATATTACTTACAGTATGAGGATTTATAAAAGCCATGTGTTAATTTTATAATTTTTCTTCTTAACTATATTATATTACTTATATTTTTTTACATATTCAAATTTTAATAATAATGTTTTAATATAAATCTATACTTCTTAACGATTTAAAATGACTGAAAATTCAAAAGATAGGATAGAAATCCTAAGAAACAGGTGGATAAAAAAACTTTTAGGAAATTATTTTGTGATTAAAACATGGCTTGCATTAACATTTTTTGTTTTAGCCTTTGGTTTCTTTGCTTTCGTTTTAAGAACAGCTGGTGATTTGGGACGAATACTTTTGGTAGTATACGGAATTATTATGATTTTTTTATGTTTAGTATTAATGATGGAATATTTTATAAAAACTGTTACATTACAAAAAGATAAAGATGTAAAGATTTTCAGTGCAATACTTTCGGTTAATACATTTTTTGGGTTAGTTCTATCGTTGTTGTATATAAACATTATTTTAGCTGTAACAATAAGATCACTTGCATTAATGACTTACTATGGAACTTTTTTTTGCAAGGTAAGATTGAGTCTTGTTAGTTTTTATTATAATAACCAGATATATTCTCAAATTAATTCAGTAATTTTTTGGATTGTAATATTCAATATTATTATATTTTTATTTGGAGGCCTTTTTGAAAGACTACTTAGCAAAAAATAATAACTTAAACTTAAAGATAAATATTGACAAAAGGTTTTCACATTAATAAAATCCCCATAACTAAATACTTAATGCTTTTGGCTTAAGTTTAGAAAGTAAAGTATCGAACGTCAGAGTCGAGAGGAATTAGTAAGATAATGTCAAGAGAAAGATTAGTTCAATGGCTCAGGTGGGCGGGATTGGCTTCAGTCCCGAGCTGGATTCTCGCAGGTTTTGTTTGGGGAAGTAAAATCAACCCAAACATTGCTGGTGGGTTTGGTCTCATCAGTATCTGTTATCCAACATCGCTTATAGTCGAATATGGGGCCCTTAAGAATTTGAGGGTATCTGAAATCCTCCTTTTCGGTGTCACGATAGTTGTTTTCGTAATCAACATATTTTTTCTCAGCTATCTGTCCTGATCATCGATGCTATAAGAAGGGCGGACTTTCAGTCCGCCCGAAAGGCTTTTATCCTCCTAGTCAAATAGTATAGAATGGTGATTTTCCAAATTAGGTATTAATCCTACACCTTCTAGCCATTGAAGATATGTCAAATATTTTATATAAGGACTAACTATAAGTTTATTAAGTATATATTTTAATTTCTGTTTCCTTATTAAACACGTCTGCACTTTTCTTTCCAACTCTTGTGGATCATGTACTTTACCAATATACTCAATAATATCTTCATCAAGAAACAAAAGATTAATTCTCTTCTCTTGCAGACTTCTTAGAACCCATAATTTCATGTTATTAATATTTAAAGACTCTCTTAGTAAATAATATAATTCGAAAGGATTAATTTCGGGATATTTATTTGAGTCTAAATATTTGATAATAAGATCAAATACTTCATCAATATTTCCATAAATAATATTATTATAAATTTTGTTATATTTTCTACCGTAGTTTATATAGAGATTAAAACGTCTTGGTAAATAATCCAAAATTCTATCTCTTTCTTTACTATCCTCACTTTGGCTAAGATACATATCACTTATTCTGAACCTGAAAGCAAGAATTTTTTTAACACCAATAACTTCATTAAGAAGCGGTTCAGTTATCTTTGAGTCAGCTGAATCTGATATATCAGCTCCATCTACTGGAAGACTATTTAACCCCTCAATCTTTTCAATCTCTTCCTGAATGAAATTTTCTGGGAAAAGCGATTTAGACATTATGATTAGACCTAATTTTTAATGCTTGATTATAGCATCCAGGGTTGGAAATTCATCATAAGCAATAAAAGCTAACATTGCACCACCCCCAGTAGAAACATGATTGAACCCAGAAAGATTAAATTTATTTAGTGCTGCAATTGAATCTCCTCCACCAGCCAATTTATATGCATTCCCATTTGAAAGAACTGATTCAACAATTGACTTTGTGCCAAGTTCACACTTTGGCCATTCAAATACACCCATTGGTCCATTCCATAATATTGAAGAAGCATTCGATATTTCAATTTTAAAATTTTCAATTGTACCTTTACCAATATCGATTCCTACTCTACCTTCAGTAATAGTTCTCTCATCTGTATAAACTGCATTCTTTGATGATTCCTCAGTGAATTCTTTTGAAACTAAATGATCAACCGGTAATACAATCTTTTCACAATATTTATCTATGGTATCTTTAGCAACTTCTAATTTATCAGCCTCAATTAATGAACTCCCTATATCTATTCCATCAGCTTTTAATAATGTATAAGCCATTGCTCCACCAACAAGAACTTTATCTGCTATTTCTGCTAATGATTTTAATGCGTCTAACTTTTCTGAAAGTTTTGCACCACCTAAAACAGCGACAAATGGTTTGTTAGGATTAGAGAATTTGGATAAAGCGGAAATTTCTTCCAGAAATTTCCGCCCTAAATAGCTAGGAAGCAAAGAAGCAATATCATATGTTGATGCAGATTCTCTATAATCTGCAAATGCATCATTAATAAAAACATCTCCCAATTCTGCTAATTCTTTTGCAAAACTCATTCTATCTTCAGTAACTTTACTTTCCTCTGCTTTAAAAAATCTTATATTTTCTAAAAGGTAAATTATATTTTTATTATCTTCAGAGTTTTGGATTTCACTGAAATCAGATACTAATTTTAATATTAGATTTTGATTTGTTTTTTTAAATTCTTCTTGTATTAACTCTGCGACATTCCAAAAACTAAATTTCTTTTCATTATTTTCAGGTCTTCCAAGATGTGCCATTATTACTAACCTTTGTACATTCCCAGCTAATTCTGAAATTAGTGGCATTGCTTCATCAAGTCTTGTTCTATCTATAACTTTACCTTCTTCATCTGTAGTTACATTAAGACAAGCTCGCAAAAGCACTTTCTTATTATTTAAGTTTTGAATATTCTTATAGCTGAATTTATTAATATCATTTGGGAGTTTATACATTTTTATATAGTAATAGATACTAGAAAAATAATACTAATATTGAAGAAATTAAACAAGAAGTATTGGGTTTTAGGGGCGCCTTCGGCGCCCCTTGTTAGAAAGTTTAGTCCGTTAACGTTGAGAGAGATACAATAGTAGTATCATCTCTATTACAGGACCTAATAAAGCAAAAGCCAAAGTGATTGCTCCTTTGATCGACTTTGTACGAGACCCACTTAGTCCCTTCATTTTATTCCTTTCGAACTATTCTCATTATATCACAAATATATAGCATTTTTTCTTGATTTTAATTAAGTGGATAATTACTGTTCTATATTTGAGCTGTGAGCTAGTTCTTCCCTCAATAAATTTATGTTCATTTCAAGAGTGTTATTACCATCTTCAATCATTTTTGTACTAATCATTCTCATATAATAAGAGACTCCAAGTTCTAGTTCTGCTGGACATAGATTACATAAAAGTGCAGCTCTAATCCCTTTTTCTATGTCAGATTCTTTAGTTCCTTGTGGTATATTAATTGAAATTATATTTGCATAATCTGCCCCTTCGATTAAAGGTTTTTCTAATACTACATTTGACATTTAAGTAAATTAATAAATAAATTAAGTACTAAAATTTATAATTCTTGTTCTAATCTTATTCTTTCTTTTTCAGTAGTTACTTTGAAATAATTAGAAAGTTCTTTGAAATCTATAATTACGTTGTCACCTTCTATTTGATAATAGTTTGTTTGTATTTTATTTAATATACTAACGAATTCTATTAAAATTGCATTTTTGCCGTAAATTTTAGTTTCTTCATCTAATAAATCAAACCGTTCGGCAATAATATTTTTGAGTATTTGAAGTTTGTATATAGGATCTAACTTTATAAATTTCTCAAGCCTAACAAAATTAACTGCATTATCAAGCCTTTCCAGTAATCGTCTCCAAGCTTGCTTTATTTCTATATAATTGTCTGGCAACTTATCTATTTCATCCTCGACTATTTTTATTGCTTCTAATAGTGATAAATTACTTTTAGCATGATCAATTGCTATTTCTGCCATTTCGGTTATCTTATCTTTAATAATACTAAAGTTTAATGGATTACCATCTTCTAAAACATCAAGTTGTCTATCACAGTATAATAAGAAAGGTTCTATTTTTGGTCTAGATCTTCTTTCTTGTTCTTGAATATCTTCTTTTAGTATTACTAAAAGTTCATCGCTGTTAATATTTAATCTTTCAGGGTAAATATACCCATTACCATTTTCTGTGTAGCTAATTGAATTTTGTTTCTTCGTTTCTAAATTCTTCTTTGCTACATCATCATCTATATATCCTTCCATCATTCTTCCAAATACTTCTGTATCCCAATTAACGGTAATGAATAGTCTTGATAGTTCTATCAGTGAAAATTGACTAAATTGATCTGGAATAATATTTTTGTTTTCATCTAAAAATTTACTAATTAATTCTAACTTTTGTTTATAAGTTAAATTTTCGTAATTTGGAATCATTATTCCACCTTCGATATTTTCAATATTTCCTATTGGTATTTGATTTGGCATTTTATTTAAATAAATAATAATTTAGCTTTCTTTAGGTAAGGGTTCAATATATTGATCTCTTTCAATTTGAGCTTTGATTCCATCAAGTAATGCTCTGAATTTACTTAAGATTAAGAATCCTCCACCTATAGTTCCTCTTATTCCAGAAATACCGTTTAAAGTAGAATACAGAGTTTTTAAATCTTCTAGATTTAATGATCCTTGAGAGTAAAAAAGTTTTAAGGAATTATAATAATTGTTTAAAAAATTTCCTATATCACTATCTTCAATAATAAATTCATTGTCTTTCAATGCTTTTTGCATTATCTGTGTAACAGTTCTCCAGGCTTCTTTGGCTTGTTCATCATCTATAAATTTTTTGAGATCTGCAAGCTTTATTATGATATCAAACGTATCATTGTCATTGTAATCTTCAAGTTTTTCCATTACAGATTTATTTAGTTCTTCATATGAATATGCAAATTGAAGGATTGAAATTTCACCATTAGCGTAAGAATTTTTTAGAATGAGAATTTCTTCATTTAATGAGGCACGTATCTCATCAAGAATAAGTTTTTTACCTCTTCTGTGTTCTAATGAAAAGGCTTTTGAGATTAAATTACTCATATTTGATTCTAACAGATGTTGTATAAAATAAAAATTTTATAACTTTATACATGTTAATTTAAAGGACAATATGATCAAGTAATTCTGCCATCCTGTTTGAATATCCCCATTCATTATCGTACCAAGAAATTAGTTTAAAGAACCTTGGATTTAACTGAATACTTGCTGTTGCATCATAAATGCTAGATAAAGGATTATGTACGAAATCTGTTGATACGACTGGATCTTCTGTATAACCAAGAATATCCTTAAGATAAGTTTCTGAAGCTTTTTTCATTAAAGAATTTATCTCTTCAAGACTTGTATCCCTTGCTGCTCTAAATGTCAAATCTAGCATTGAACTATCAATCACAGGAATTCTAATTGACATACCAGTGAGTTTCCCATTAACTTCAGGAATTATTCTTCCAATAGATTTTGCAGCTCCAGTACTTTCAGGAATAATATTCGCTGCTGCAGCTCTTCCACCTCTTAAATCTTTTTTTGAAGGTCCGTCCTGCAAACTTTGACTGGCTGTATAAGCATGAGCGGTTAGCATTAATCCTTCTTCTATTCCAATGCCTTCTTTTATTAAAACATGAACTATTGGAGCAATACAGTTTGTAGTACAACTTGCGTTTGAAATAATTTCTTCGTTATTATATTTGTCATGATTAACACCCATTAAATACATTGGAGTTGCCTCATCACTTGGTGCAGAAATGATCACTTTTTTAGCCCCAGCTTTAATATGTCCAGAGGCAGCTTCATTTTTAGTAAACATTCCTGTTGATTCAATCACTACATCGATATTGTTATCTCTCCATGGCAATTCTTCTGGAGTAACCTTCATTGCGAGTGTCTTGAGTGTATAATTACCAACTTGGATTGTAGTATCATCAATTGCTTTGACATCATAAGGTAAAGTTCTATGAACAGAATCGTATTTAAGAAGATAAGCTAATCCATCGGCTGGTACAAGATCATTGACTAATACAACTTCAACTTTTCCTTCAAGCATATTCCTTTCTAAAAGTGCTCTATAAACTAATCTGCCAATTCTGCCGAAACCATTGATTGCAACTCTTGTCATATTAAAATTTCTAATAAGTAAGGTTTATATTTGATTCTAATTGTGATTGTTAAACAGGTCAAGTTAAATTAATTTGTAAATTTTGATTTGATTAAATATAATCAGCACAATTATTTAATTTTAATATTCTATATGAATAAAAAAACTAATGATGTAAATGGAATTTCAAATGAGTTTAAAGATTTCTTTAAAGGTCCGATGGGTGCTTTAACAACTCTAATGGCTGTCTTAATAATTTCAGGATTATTATCAAAAGCAGATGATATGAGTAAAAAATTTATTTTGGATACTCCGGATGGTAATAAACAGGAGATGACAATTGATGAATTATCTTTGATGATGGGCAGAGGACCTGAAGCTTTAAGTTCTACTTTTCTTGCATTAGCTTTGAAAAACTCTCAAGCAATTGACTTATCAAAGGATACTTACATATTATATTTTTTAAGAAATCATCCAAATAGTGTTGCAGTTGATATGCTTGGATTTATAGAATCTGATCCAGTTGATGGCAAAACAGAATTTAGTTTTTACCTTCCTGAAGAAAGTGGTTATGTTAAAGTTGATACAGAAAAGTTTAATTCAGCGGTGATTCCACAAATTAGCCCTGATTTAGAATTAGAACTTATAAAAGAAGAAGCGACTCCTGAATCATAAATTATTTCTATATTTTTATAACTTCAAAGATATTTGGGAAATATTCATCACCACCAAATGGAGTTTTGCAAATTAATAATACACTTTCTCCTTTTGATACAATTTCTTTTTCCAAAGCAAATTTTCTAAGTTCATTTATTGCAATATCTCTATCTTTTACAACTTTATCTAAAACAAAAGTTCGATTAATCCCATTACTTAAAAGCATCCTTCTAGAATAAAAATCTTTACTTGTGAAAATATAGATTGGCTGTTTTATTCTATGTCTTCCCAAGAGTCTTGCAGTTCTTCCAGTTAATGAAACTACAATAACTTTTTTAATCTCGCTGTCCATTTCAATACATAATTGAGCCGCAGCTTTTGAGATTGAATCAGTTCCGATATATCCTTCTGCCCTGTCTGGAATTATCCTAGGCCTTAGATGCGGCTCAATTGCAGCTGCTATTTTTGAAATTTCTTGCACTGCTTCGACAGGATATTGCCCCGCAGAGCTTTCTCCTGAAAGCATCACAGCATCTGACCCTAACATTATTGCTGTTGCAACATCATTAACCTCTGCTCTTGTTGGTCTTGGATTGTTAGTCATTGATTCAAGCATTTGGGTGGCTGTGATTACAGGTTTACCAAGTGCATTACATTTTTCAATTAACATCCTTTGTACCATTGGTACATTTTCTAAGCCTAACTCTACTCCGAGACCTCCTCTGGCAATCATTACACCTTCAACCTCTTCAAGAATTTCATCTATGTTATTCACTCCATTTGCATCTTCAATTTTTGCAATCAACTTCATATGACTGCCTTTTAAATATTCTTTTACTTCTTTGGCAGCTTGAGCAGATTGAATAAATGAGGCTGAAACAAAATCCCACCCCAAGTCTATTGAATGTTTAAGATTTGCTATATCTTTTTCAGTAAGAGATGAAGTTGCAAAGTCTGCGCCAGGAAAATTTAAAGCCTTACCTGGCTTTAAATTTTCCCCATAAAGAACTTCACAAATCATTTTATCTCCTTGAATCTCTTGTAATGTTAGTTCAACATCTCCATCTCCAACAACTACTCTTTGACCAGGTTTTATTTGTTGATATAAATCTTTATAGTTTGCTGGATAAATTTCTGAATTTTCATCATTTCCAATAATAATTTCATCTCCAGGTTTTATTCTTTTAACTTCAGAAAATTTGTTCATCCTAACTTCTGGTCCTTTTACATCCATCATCAATGCAACTTCATCACTAACATCTCTAACAAGTTTTGTAACTTTGTCTAATTCTGCTTCATCAGCAAAAGCTCCATTTACTCTAGCAACATTCATTCCCGCATCGATCATTTTTCTCATAACTTCAGGATCCCATGAAGAAGGCCCGATTGTACAAACTAATTTTGTTTTCTTTTCATAATTCATTGTTTCAAAATTTATAACTATAACTAAAAAAATTGTATCACTATTAGGTATTCATATCTATTAGTTAAATTGTTGCCATGATATAATAACGAACGTTTTTAAAATATAAAAATATGAACAGAATAATAAGCTTTGAACAAGAAAGTAATGATAAAACATTAGAAATAAATGACTCTCCAGAAGCTGATAGATTGTCGGTAGATACTAAAATAAGCACCCAGTTAAAATTTGATGACGACTGGAGAAATATTTTGAGTTCTGCTGAGAGAAATGTATTTCCTGAGGATATGGATTCTGAACCACATGATCTAATAAAAAGAAAGAAATTGATTGAAATTAGTGAATTTCAGAAAAGGACATTAAGATACAGAAAATTATTATTGGAGTACATAAATCTTGATGAAAATTGTAAGAAGTTTATTAAAATATATTTTAATAAGTTAAAGCAAAATTTTAAGGACCAAGGCCAAGACGTCGAACTAGTTATAGGAGATTTTGCCGAGTTACTTGTTAAAGCTTATGAGGTTCGCATAGGATTAAAACCATATGATGTTGAATTTATCGAAAAACTTGTAATTGAACTTGTTGATTATATTGGTTTTAAGCTAATTTGGGAACAAGCTCAAATTGACCAGCTTCATGCAATTATAAGTTTCTGTATTTATCAAGTACTTTCAGATCACTATATAACTGAATAATTCTTCAAGAAATTCTATACTTCAAAATTTGATATCATAATTTATAAATAATTTTTATAACATCTCCTTATGTTGAAAATTGATTTTAGTAATATGTTTTCCACGAGACTTCAAGATGGTTTGAAAACAGAAGATCTCGAAACACTCTCAGTAAGAATGAATGAATTTAAAGCTCAGTTTAACAATGAGAAAGGAAGTTTCGGTTTCACAAAATTACCAAGTTCTTTTAAGACTTTAAAGAGCGATTTAGATAAATCTAACCAATGGGCTGAAAATATGCGTGATATTGTTGTAGTCGGAATTGGAGGTTCAGATCTAGGAGCAAGAGCAATTTACAGTGCTTTAAAATTTAAATCAGATAAATTGCGAAATTTATATTTTATGGGGGATACTACTGATCCTGATGCAATTTCAGAAGCCGTCTCTCAGATAGATTTATCTAAATCGCTCTTCTTAATAATTTCAAAATCCGGAAATACAATTGAGCAGGCAAGCAATTTTGTATATTTAAGAGATTTAGTAATTCAAAAATTAGGAAAAGGTGAAGAATTAAATCATTTCATTTTTTTAACTGATGAAAAATCTGGAACTTTAAGAGAAATAGCTAATAATGATGGATATAAAACAATTTCTGTACCTTCAGATGTAGGTGGAAGATACTCTGTTCTATCAAGTGTAGGAATGGTTCCATCATATTTGGTTAGGTTAAATGTTGAAGATTTTTTAAAAGGAGCTTCAGATTTGGATATGCAGAATTCTGCCATGAAATATAATGAAGATTTAGCTTTGAAATATGCTGCGTTACAATTTTTATATTATAAATCTGGAAAGAATATTTCAGTTTTGATGCCATATAGATATTCACTATATGAATTTGCAAAATGGTTTAGACAATTATGGGCCGAGAGCTTGGGGAAACGGCTTAATAATAAAGGTAATGAAGTTTTCGAAGGTATTACTCCAGTGGCTGCTCTCGGCCCAACTGATCAACATTCTCAGCTCCAGCTATATAATGAAGGTCCAAATGATAAGGTTATAACCATTCTTGGAGTGCAAAATTCTAATAATGACATAGATCTACCTAATAATTTTTCTCATATAGAACAATATGAATTTTTAAAGGGAAAAAAGTTTAGTGAGATTTTAAAAACTGAAATGCAAGCAACATCTTATATTCTTACTAAAAATAGTAGACCAAATTGCACAATTACAATTGATAAACTTGATGAATATCATTTAGGTCAATTATTTTATTTTTATGAGGTCTCATGCGTCTATTTAGGTTATTTTCTTGAAATAAATCCGTTTGATCAGCCTGGGGTTGAACTCCAAAAAGATACAGTATATGGAATTCTTGGGGAAAAAGGATATGTAAAAGAGAAACAAGATTTTGATAATTTTATAAAATCATGATTTGCTAAATCTTTGTATATTTTGTTAACATTTACGGTTAACTTTTTAGCTAATGTAAATGGATA
Organism: uncultured bacterium; assembly: GCA_963700155.1. Taxonomy (GTDB): domain Bacteria; phylum Patescibacteriota; class Dojkabacteria; order J137; family J137. The sequence goes on from OY969472.1 coordinate 898,043, forward strand.
ATTTATATAATCGAGAAGGAAATAATCATAGTGTTAAGAAAGATATTTTAAACACAATATTTACACATTTTAGAGTTGATTTTTCATACTATAACTTTGATTTAAGCAATTTGGAATTAAGAAATGTGATTATGGAAGTAATAAACGAAGCTTTTAAAGATTGTAGGAGTAAAGAAATTTTAATGGAATGTCTAATAAATAAATTAGAAAGAAAATTTCCCGGACTATTTGTATCTGAAGAAAGTAAAAATGCTTTAAGAAATTGGATAGGTGTTTATTTACCAGATTTTAAACAAGATAAAACTTTGGAAGGATAAATAATCAGTTGTACTTACATTTTCCCCTAAAACTACTATAAATCGTACAATTTTTTTTTGCAGTTTATGTCCTATAGGTTATAATTACGAGTTGTAAATTAATTTATATGGCAGTTAATCAACAATCAAAACAAGATAAATTAGAAAGAAAAGATCCTAACCAATTGTTAGAGGATTTTAAATTGCATATTTTAGAACTGTTGAACTCAAGTGATGTTGATAGTGCAGCTTTAGAATTAAATGAAATCATTGTGAATGTTTATAAATCTCTATATCAAACTCAGATGTATACAACTACACTTTCTTCAGGATTACTTAAAAAAGGAAGTATAGAAGATTATAAAAGGAAGAAACAGGCTGCAGTCAATTTAATATTAAATTTATTACTTAGTTTTAAAGAAGCCTCCTTTTTTGATGAAATGTTGAATAAGATAATCCTAACAGGTAATGGCGCTCTTGAAAGCTTGATAGCTCTTTTACCAAATAGCAATACAGAAAAAATGCAGATTTTATACATAATTTCTAGATATTCTAAGTCCGAAAATTTTAATTTAGAATTTCAAAAATGTCTTGTAAGTTTTTTTGCAGAAAAGTTAATTAGTGAATGTCCAAATCCCCTAACATTTTTTGATGTTATAAAAAATAAGACATATTTTAGTAATATACTTGACCGACAAAATCAAACATACGAAGCTTTTGATGAGATGTTAAGTAATATAAATCTGCTAGATGTTAATATTATAAATAATTTACACACAAAATTAAGTGAATTAGTTACAGAAATTATGAAGAATAAACAAATATTTAAAGAAAGCATTCAAAATAGAGGAATTTTATTTATACAAGATATTAATGAGTTTTTATATTTATTGTCTCAAAATATTAAATTAGATGATATAGATGGATGGGGTGAGTTTTTAGAGCTAATTAGAGAAGCTGATTTCGAAAAAAGAAATGATGCAAAACTAGATGCCAATGGGAAGCTTTCTAAATTACTTGCTAATTCTGGATTTCAAATTGATTTATTTAATCTGAAATTCGATCAAGAGTCTTATGATTCATTAAAACGAATGTTTAAACAAGCAGTTATGAAGAAACATCCTGATAGAATTTTGGCTAATGTAAGATTTATAAATGGCAAAACTGAGCAAGGAATAAAGCAAGAAGATTTAAAAGCTTATATTACTTCAGATTTTCAGTCATTTAGTTCTGCTTTTGATGAAATTGAAATATTTTTCAAAGGAATGTCACAGCCTGATAGACATTTCTTAGCAGAATCCTAACCTAAATCTTCTTCAATTCTTAAAAGTTCATTATATTTTGCAGTTCTTTCTCCTCTGCTTGGAGCACCTGTCTTAATTTGTCCACATCCTGTTCCAACAACTAAATGAGAGATTGTAACATCTTCAGTTTCTCCACTTCTGTGAGAAACAATATTGTTCCATCCTGCATCTTGCGACATCTTCATTGCATCCAAAGTCTCAGACAAAGTCCCAATTTGATTTACCTTTACAAGCAAAGCATTACACGCTTTCTCATCAATACCTTTTTGAATCCTCTCGGTATTAGTTACAAGTAAATCATCTCCAATGATTTGAATCTTGTCACCTAACTTGGAGGTGAAATTTGTCCAATCATTCCATTCATCTTGACCATAAGGATCTTCAATACTAATCAAAGGATATTTATTAATCCAAGAATTTAATATTTCCATCCACTCTTCGGGATTATATTCTTTATTTTCAGTTTTTAATTTATAAACATTTTTATCAGAATCATAGAATTCATCAGCTGCAGCATCAATACCAAAGAACACATCTTCCCCTGCCTTGTAACCAGCCTTATCAATTGCAGAAAGAATAGTGTCGAAAGCTTCTGTATTATTTTTGAAACCAGGAGCAAACCCTCCCTCATTACCGACGTTTGTTGAAAGTCCTTTGTCTTTTAATATCTGTTCTAAAGTTAAAAATATTTCACAAGCTGCCCTTAATTGTTCGTGATATTGTTTATTTTTTATTATGACTTGGAACTCTTGAACATCTGTTGCCCAATTCGCATGTTTTCCACCATTCATTATATTAAATAAAACCCTAGGAAGTTTCATTTCTGAATTCCCATATAAATTATTAATATATTTATACAAAGGAAGCTTTTGAGATGCAGCTACTGCATGCGCGAATGCCAATGAAATTCCTAAGATGGCATTCGCGCCAAGCTTAGATTTATTTTCTGTCCCATCGACATTGATAAGAAAATGGTCAAGATCATTTTGTGTTTTAAAATCCTGCCAAGACAATTCTTCTCTTAAAGATAAAACATTTTCTACAGCCTTGTGAACTGATTTGCCTAGAAAATCACTCTTGTCTCCATCTCTAAGCTCTAAAGCTTCATGAACTCCAGTTGACGCGCCACTTGGGACCGCTGCTCGTCCAAAACTTCCATCATCCAATGTTATATCAACTTCAACTGTTGGAGTGGCGCGTGAATCTATAATCTGTCTTGCTTTTATATCTTTAATTTTTGCCATTTATTTTTTGTAAAATATTAGATACTATGCTTCTTTTAGTAAATTTTTTTCTGTTTCATCTTCTTTTATTAATCTATAAACTTCTTGTATAAAAGTCAAAGGATTATTATGATTTCTAAATATATATTTAACCTCATCATTACTCATATTAGAAATTCTATTTTGAATTAATTCTACTTGCTCTAAATTATATCCTAGCATAGATATAACTTTTTTAAAGTTACTTTCAACTTCTGCTTTAATTTTAGGAACATTATCATATAATGGTATTACTTTTTTACCGTGATCTAGTGTTAAGAATGCTAACGAACCTGTATTCAAACCTGTCCCAGTGTAGAAATTTCCATAAGCCTCGCTCATATTTATTATTTAAAAATTAATTGTCAAGATATATAATAACTCAAAATTAATTTTTATATCCAGCAAAAATGAAGGAATTTGTATCGAAGATAATGAAGTTTGTGAAAAAGAATTATATGATAATTGTTTTCCTAATTTCTGGTGCTGGTTTCTTTGGAAGTATGTTTTATAGTAACGTTTTAGATTTAAGCCCATGCGTACTTTGCTGGTATCAAAGAATTTTATGTTATCCAATATTTTTCCTTTCAGCTGCTTCAATTGCTTTAAAGGAGAAGCTTTCTCCAAGGTTTATATTAACTTTGGCAATACCTGGTTTAATAATTGCAGGATATCATTTTGGGATTCAAAAGTTAGGATTCGAAGCAGACTTAGTTACTTGTATAGCAGGGAATCCATGTGCATCGGTAGACATTGAATATCTTGGATTTATAACAATTCCATTAATGTCTTTTGCTGCATTCCTAGTAATTACTATTGCAAGTTACATTAAATTAAGAAAAACTCAGGAAGATTAAATTACGCCTGGAGGGACTCGAACCCCCAACACCTTGTTCCGAAGACAAGTGCTCTATCCAATTGAGCTACAGGCGCATTTGCTATAAAAGAATTATACAACACCTTAGTATTTATAAAAACTTAATATGCTTTTCCTAGATATATTTAAGTACATCCATTAGAATAGATTTATCTTAAGTAATAATTTAATTCTATGAATTTATTCATAATCTATTTTGTTTTAATTTTTGCAGTACTATTATATTTATCATTTCATGATATAAGATTTAACGAAATCCCAACTTTACCAACAATTGGTGGAATTGTAATTACATTATTTTTTATAATAATTAATTCTTTATTTAACTTAAATATTGAAAAACTCCCAAGTCTTCTAGATGGATTAATAGGTGCTTTAATTGCAGGTGGTGTAATTTTCCTTATTGTTTTTATAAGTAAAGAGAAAGCAATGGGGAAGGGTGATATACTTTTAGCGATTATAATGGGATTAAGTTTAGGATATAGAAATTTATTTATAGGTTTTTCAATTGCAATTTATAGTGGAACAATTTATGGGTTGGTTTTAAGTTTAATAAAAAGAAAATTCCATGGATTGACTCTTCCGTTTGTCCCATTTATTTCGCTTGGAATAGTACTTGCACTTCTTTACTCTTCAGATATTATAAACATTTATTATAAACTTACTGGACTATAGATATTGGATTGTGAGTAATATCTACTTCTACACTTTTTTGATAGAAATATTCTCCATTATTAGAACTTACAGAAATTATTTTATATGAAGGATTTACATCACTAGATATTTCAGCAGTACAATCAATATCTGACGCACTTAAATTAATAGTACCTGTAAAGCTAGAATTTTCGGATAATTTTTCTAAACTATCTTCTATGCAAGACTCAGCTTCAATAGAAACTTGATTAGTATTAATTAATCCTTTAAGCGATTTGTTTAAATCTATTGAATTTAGAACTAATGAAGTCCCACTCAATAGAAGAATTGTTGACATGATGATCAGTGCTATTAATGCGGCAGCACCTTTCTGTTTTTCTTTAATCGATAATATATGTATCACTAATATCGCTTGTAATATTTAAGTTTTTATTTGATGCAACACTAAAATCAAGAATAACTCCGTTCACGCTTGACCCTTCCATTATTCTTTGTAATTTAAATTTTGTTACTACCACATTTGATCCAGTTATATTATTAGCACTATCTGTATCAACAATTAATCTGCCATTCTGAACATGATAAATCGAAGTTGAATTATCACTTTGAACTAGTACCAAAGTCCCAGTATCACTGTCAAAAACTGAGTTATTTGTATCGATTGATTTAATTGTCCTAAAAGCTTCTTCAATATTTTCAGTAACAAATAATGCAGCTTTTTCAGTCTCAATTTGATATTTATTTCTATTGTTAAGATCGCTAATAATAAATACGAAAGAGATAATTGTTGTAAAAATAAAACCAAAAAGTCCTATATATAAAATTACTTCAACTAATGTAAATGCTTTTTTATGACTTTCTATTCGATTCATTTTATTTCTGATAAGTTAAGGTCAGATCTTCAAGCTCAGCTGTCGAAAGCTGATTTGATGAAAAATTAATTTTATATTGGAAATATCTCTTATTGTAAACAAGACTAGGTATATAATCTCCATCTGAAATTGCAAATGATGTCGAGGAGGTCCCGTCGGGTCCAACCCAATTTGTACTACTGGACATATCTGAATTAGAACTGCTTCTAACTTGTACATTCATATTTGTGTTGACTGGAATGGTACCGTTAAAATCAATTGTATAATATTTACTTGTACTTGATGTAGAATCAAAAATAGTTGATGTATAAGTTCCTGATAAGGCATATCCTTCACCGGAGCCATTCCCCCCGCCGGGACCTCCTCTTAGAATTTTAAATTCTGAACTACTATCATCGGTCACTAAATAAGCAAAAGCATTTCCTTGTGCATCTGAAACAGTATCAATATCTTCAATCCCATTGTTTATATCCATTCCACCACAAAATGTCGGACTATGTTCATTTGAAATATCTACAGCCTGATATTCCTGACCATTTTTACCAACCAATACTGCCCTGTTATCTTGAGTTACTATTGCTATTCCGGTAATACTCATTCCGTGAGTGTTATAACTTCCGATAATACTAGGTGAGTTTTTATTTGAAGTATTCATAATAAAAAATTCATTCTCTGATGAACCATAATTAGTTCCAAAATAAGCCCTATTCCCATCGGGAGAGACATAAACATCTGATGTTTGTAAATTATTTACACTTGATTTTGATAAGAAGCTCATATTTGATGGATTGGAAACATTTGCTATTGAAAGTTCATACCAGTCATTATTCAATGCTGCGAATAAATAATTTCCTCTAACAACAATCTGACTAACATAATCACTACCAAAGAAGAAAACAGGATCTCTTGCCATAGTGATCTCACCATATTTCGCTCTTGAACCAGTATTAGATGTCAAATTAAACGATTGTACTATTTCGCCTGTTGCAACATAACCAACAGTTCCAGAAACGTATACACTATCTGCATCTGTTGTACCGCTTGCATTAAAGTAACCAATCTGTTGATAAGGATACTGACTTATATCTAATATAACTACTTCTTTACTGTTATCTGTTGTAGCTAAATATGCAACATTTCCTACAATAAAAATATCATTTACGGCGTAACCCCCAAAGGTTCCTTCTACAGAAATCGTCGGAGGGGTTACGCCGCTTATATTTAACTTAGTCATCGCTGTAGTCGTATTTGTCCCTGCGGTTCCAAGATATGCATGCCCTGTATTCGCAAATATTGTTTTAGAAACAGAGTTACCAGGTAGGTCATATTGATTTAACTGTAAAGATGGGTTGCACCAGTCAGGATAAATTATTGTTTGAAGTTGGACACTTCCCCCTCCATTTGAAGTTACAATAGTATTGTCATTTGTTCCCTGATTAAAATCACTTGTTGAAGTTTGAGTCCATGTATTGCTGTTCCAATTAGTTATATAAAATTGAGAACTAATTAAATTATCAAATCCAAATTTATCTACCCATTCTGAACTAATTTGAATTAATTTAGAGTTCAAATCAGTTGTACCACCTGAAGTTACAAAATTCCCATTAGTATCTCTTAGAGCACTCTGTACTTTGAAGCTATAACTTATTCCATCTAAATTTTCTGAACCATCTACAATACTATAAGTACTTCCAGAATATGCAAGATGTTTATCTCCTGAATCAATAAGCATAGATTCCCAGAGTGAATTTTTTTTATCAACTAAAATTTGGGACATATCATGCATTTTTATTGAAGCAATATTACTTTTCCATCTATCTTCTGAAAGTCTTAATGCCGCAATACTAAATGTCGCTAAACTATATATCACCAATGAAATTAAAGCTAATACAATTATTATTTCAGTTACACTAAATGCCTTAAATTTTTTATTAATTTTGAGCTTTTTCATACTTTATAATATTCAATAAATCCTTCTTTATTAATACTTAATCTATATATAACACTTCCATCGGATAAATTCATATCACCTGTTGCATTTGGTTTTAATGACCCTTGATTAAAAACAATCTCATTACCACCAGAATTTAAATTAATATTTTGTATTGAAACTTTATTTAGAGGGATAACTTCAATTTGTTCCGCGCTTGAATAACTTGGACCAATAAAAATACTGTAGCTTGATGAGTCGAATTTAATACCATAGCTTTTATCTGATAAACCAGCATAAGCATTTTGTTGATAAACATAAAGTTGTGATGCAAGGTCACTAGTCTGACTTTCAATGGATTGATTGTAAACATTAGTTATACTACCAGGAAGAACTAAAAGTGATATAAATCCTATAATACCTAAGACAACTAATAATTCAAGAAGTGTATAGCCTTTTTTTTTACTTTGGAAATTACTTTTATACTTCATTTATACTTCCGGTTAGCTGATAAATTGGTGTAATTATTAATAAAGCCAATCCTCCAATTAGAACACCAATAAAGATAAGAAGTAAAGGCTCAATTAAAGTTGTAATATTATTACTCATCTCAGTTAGGTCTTCAGTGTAAAGATCATAAAGGTAAGTTAAATTATCTTCTAAATTCCCAGTCTCCTCTCCTATTTCGACCATCTTTCGATAACTTTCAGGAAAATATTTTGGATAAACAGCTAAAGAGCTAGCCAAATTTTTCCCAGCTTTTACATCTTCAGTTACTTTCCCTAATATATGAGCATAATAAGAATTCAACATTGTTGCTTGTGCAATAACTAATGCTTTTTGTAAAGGGATTCCACTTTCTAAAAGAATCGCTAAAGTTCTTGAAAATGTGGATAAAATATCTGCAACATTCATCTTCTTGAAAACAGGAAATCTTAATGCGACGAAATCTTTAAATCTTTTTCCTGGTTTAGTTCCCAAAGCCCAATTTATAAAGATTAAAATAATTATTCCTCCGATAAGAAGATAAACTCCATTTTCTCTAATAAATGCACTTAAGTTCAGAATACCTTTAGTAAAATCAGGTATATTTTTAAAAGTACTAAATAAAGCTTCAAGTTTAGGAAGTATAAAATAAATAATCCCGATAAATTCTATAAATGTCATAAACAATATTATTATTGGATATGTTGTTGCCCCTTTAATTTTTTTATGAAGTTCGTAATTCTTTTTTAAATAATCTGATAAAAATAATAAATTATTTTCTAATGTTGCTCCCTGTTCACCAACGTCTATTATAGAAGTAATAATAGTAGAAAAAGCATCAGGAAATTTTTTCATGGCTTCCGCGAGAGTTACACCAGATTGGACATCTTTTTGAACACTTTCGTAAACTTTTTTTAATTTCTCATCTTGAATTTGGTTGCTTACTACACCTAAGGCTTCTGAAATATCGATTCCGGATTTTAATAATGTTGATAAATTTCTAATAGATAATGCAATCTCTAACTGAGAATAATTGTGAAAAAGATAAATTGTTTTTGTTTTACTTATTTGTATTGTCATTTATTATTCTTTAATAGCTGTTACTCTCATTAATTCTGATAAACTAATAATTCCTTGTTTCATTTTAGCAACTCCGTCTTCAACAATTAATACTAATCCTTGTTGTCTTGCTACATCAAATATATCATCAATATTCCCCTTCTCCGAGATTAATTTTCTTATCTCTTTTTTTACTTCAAGAATCTCATATAATCCAATTCTCCCTTTAAATCCAGATGCACTACATTCACTACAACCTTTCTCTTTATAAAGTGTTTCTCCGGGTTTGACTAGTTCAGCAATATCTGGTCTCATTTTTTTTAATTCTGTATGTTCAGCCTCAGTTAATGCATATTTAACCTTACATTTTTCACACAACCTTCTGGAAAGTCTTTGGGCAATAATGATATTTAAAGTACTTGCAATAAGAAATTCTTCTACTCCCATATCAACAAGCCTAGGAATTGTTGTAATAGCATCGTTGGTGTGCAGACTTGACAATACCATATGTCCGGTCATTGCAGAGTTTATCGCAATTTTTGCTGTTTCATCATCTCTAATTTCTCCGATCATAATGATATTCGGGTCTTGTCTGAGTATCGCTCTAAGTCCATTCGCAAACGTCAAGTCTGCACGAGGGTTTATTTGTACATGATTAACTCCTTTAATACTATATTCAACTGGATCTTCAACAGTAGTAATATTAACTTCTCTTGAATTTAAAAGTTTCAAAATTGCATATAGTGTAGTAGTTTTTCCTGATCCTGTAGGTCCTACTGTTAAAATCATCCCATAAGGTTTATTGTATGCTCTTTTCACCTCATCGAGCTTATCTCCTATAATACCTAAATCTTCTAAAGATATTTCTTTACCTTCAGAAGACAAAAGTCTTATTACTACTTTCTCTCCTTTCGTAGTAGGAAGAATTGAGATCCTTGTGTCAACTTTCAATTTATCAAATTGGAATGTAATTCTTCCGTCTTGAGGTGCAAAGTGTTCATCTGTTGGAAGTTTAGCGTTAATTTTGATCTTGAAAAGTAAAGGTTGCTCAATCTCCTTTTCTAAAGTTAAAACATCTCTGAGAATTCCATCAATTCTGTATCTTATAAAAATTCTATCATCTGCTGGTTCAATGTGAATATCAGAAGCTTTACTTTCATACGCATTTAAGGCAATACTTTCAAGTAGATCGCTGACGTTTGCAGGAATTCCTTTATCGGAAGAAGGGCTTAAAGCCTGCCTTACTCTTTTCAAAAAAACACTTTTAGTTTCTTCTTTTTCTTCTTTTGATTTGATTTCGGATACTGGTTGGTCCATTTATTTTTTTTGCGTTAATTATTTAAGAAAGGAGCTTAAGCTCCTTTCTTAATAAAGTTTAAAACTTTAAAACTTAGTATTCTTATCTTTCTACACTAATTGTTTTTCCAGCTTCAGCATCAGGAGCAGTAATTTGAATTCTTCCTGCTGATGCAGATGTTGTACAAATTGTATAGTGTGTATCAGCTGCATCTCCTGTTGAAGGATCAAAAGGAATGGCTACAAGATAAGTTGGAACTAATCTCGTAGATAGATCAACATCTGAAGTACCTATTTCAGCCGGAGTTGCTGAACATAATGGAATTGTTCCTAAGTCAGATAATTGATGTCCCTGCTCTCCTGTGTATTGTGTAACAGCACTTAAGATTTCAGCTACATCAGAGCTTCTCTGAGTATTTCTAGCATCTGCAAAGTTCTTTGCAGGATTAATAGCAATAATTGTAATTGCTGCAAGTATCGCAATAAGAGCGACAACGACTAAGATTTCGACAAGTGTGAAACCTTTGAGATTTTTTGAGCTTTCTCTAAGCATATTAATAAAAATAAGAAATAAATATTTTCGAACTAATTTAGTATAGAAAAGTGATTATGTGGTGTCAAGAAAGAAAAATAGAAATAAAGTTTTTCTTTAATTTCTTCATATTCTTTTCTACTTCAAGCCAAATTCATATTTGAAAGTTATCGTAAGATAATTAAATTTTAGATTTGTTTTATGGCTAAGATTATTAATGTTAAAAATCTTACTAAGACTTATTCTAACGGCAGACAGAATGTAAATGCTTTAGAAGATGTAAGTTTTGATTTAGATGAAAATGAAAGTATGGTTATTCTTGGTCCTTCAGGTTCAGGAAAATCTACAATGCTTCATATGATAGGTGCGCTCGATAAACCAACTTCTGGGGAAATAGAGATTGCTGGAAAAAATATAAAAAAAATGAAAGATGATGAACTTTCAATTTTTAGGAATAAAACAATAGGTTTTGTATTTCAATTTTTTTATCTTCAAGAATATCTAACTGCAAAAGAAAATGTAGCTCTACCAATGATAATTGGAGGCACGTCAAAAAAGATAGCTAATGAAAAAGCAGATAAATTCCTGGAAGATGTGAATTTAAAAGATAGAATGAACGCCTTACCCGGACAAATGTCAGGTGGAGAAATGCAAAGAGTAGCAGTTGCAAGAGCTTTAGTAAATAATCCTAGAATTCTTTTAGCAGATGAACCAACTGGTAATTTAGATCGTGAAAATGCCGAAACTGTTATGGAGCTTTTTGACAAGATAGCTAATGAAGGGGTTAGCGTTGTTGTTATAACTCATGATCAAACTATCGGAGATAAATTTAATAAAGTAGTAAAGATAAATAAAGGGAAGGTGGAAAAATAATTTTAATCAATAAGGAAATATCTATTAATAAATTTTTATGAATATTTTTACTTACAACTCACTAAATTTAAAGAAACTTAGAAAGTACAAATTGAAAGTTTTGCTTCTTGTTGTACCTATTATGATACTAGTAGCCTTAACAGTTTTGATCCCAAGTGAAGTACAGAATATAACTAATGCAATAAATCAAAGTTTTTTTGGGACAGTGGCTCAACAAAGTACTTTAATTCAGCTTTCCAAAACTCCTGAGAATAATAATTTTCAACAAAGCGGCGGCGGGTTTACTACAGGGAGTTTTAGTTCTTCAAATAACACTTTCACCGAAAGTGATCTTTCAACTATACAATCAATACCAAATGTAACCGCCGCCGCAATTAGCAGTACAGTCCCAGTGTCTAATGCTAAGACTACTAATCTGATTACTAAAAAAACAGTTACCATAAACAGCTTAACTGGAATAGACAGTGAACTTGCAGGAATTTATACTACTCAAAATTTTGGATATTCATCTGATCAACCTATCCCAATAATTCTGAATGCAAATACTTTAAACGAGACTTATGAAGATTGGGGAGGGAAAGATAGTGTAACAATTGATATTACTCGTGGAGCGTCAAATGCTCAATCTGCTCTTTCAGAAAGTCCAATAAAAACAAGAGCTATTGATTACAATAAAGATAATTTGATTGGTAAAGAATTTACAATGTCTGTTGGTGGTTTAGACCCAATTCAGGACTACACTCAAAGTTTTTCATCTGGTGGAATTACTTTTACGAAAAGGACAAAAGATGATATTAAGACAGAATCAGAATCACGAAAATCAGATATTTCAACTTACTGGAATTATTCTAAAATTAGTACACCACTAACCTATAAATTTATAGTTGTAGGTGTAATAAATGAAGAAGGAAATTTTACTAGCTATATTCCTGAATCAGCTGCACAAAAAATAATGAAAGATTATATTCAAAATCAATTAGATGCAAGAAATTCTACTGAGATCGATACCGCAGACTTGAATTCAAAGTTTGTTGGATTGACATATAATGGAACTGAGCTTCAGTCGTCTTCATTTAATGTAGGAGGAAGATTAGGAAGAGCAATACGAGTTGAAGGTGGCTTAAGAGGTACAACTAATACTGTATTTGATCAGGAATCCTTAAGTTCAGGAAGCTCATATAATATTCCAGGATTGATAATTCAAACAGAGGCAAACACTTCTTCTAGTAACACCAGTAGTAAGGGTTTTAATCCTTTTGCAAATAATGCAACTGTTGTTGGTGAGTATAAAGATTCAAATGTTTATTCAACTAGTCCTAAATCAGGTACAACTGTTTTGATTAAAATAAATGATATAACAAACAGAACTCAAGTTGTTGCAGATTTAAATGTTAAAGGTTTTGCTTATCAGGATGCTACAAATACTTCAATATTTACTGACTTGCAGAATAGTTTAAAAACTGTTTCGATAGTTCTTGCTGTAAGTTTTATTGTTTTAAGTGTTCTTATAATTATCTTTAATATGGGAAAGTTTGTTAGTGAGAGTACAAAGGAGATTGGGATTTTAAGAGCTATTGGTGCAAAAAGAAGTAGTATAAGGAATATCTTTTTGTTACAGGCTATTCTCTACTCTGTAATTGCGTATGTTATTGGAGCTTTTGTTGGTTTGATATTATTGTTCTTAGCTGTTGCTCCACTTTCTAACTGGTTTAATAATACGATTGGGAATACTTTGAAGCAAACTTATAATGTTGTTCAGATGCCGGATTCATCAGTGTTTGGGGGAATTGATTGGCAGTCCTTTGCGATTTATTCGATTGTATTCTTGGTTATAGTGATAATAGTGTCGTTAATTCCAGCGATTAGAGCTTCAAGGATAAGTCCGGTGAAAGCGATTAAAGGGGAATAGAATGTTAGTATAAATTTCAGAGGCGAGGTCTAAAGACCTCGCCTATTCATTACAAGGAAAGAATTTATCCAAAATTGAATTATTATTGTTCTTCTTGTAAAAAAGATCTTATCTTAGCTTCTGTATTATTCCTAACTAGATTCTCTATTTCTCTACCATAACTTCTTATTACTATCGCGGTGGATTCTTTTATCTTTGGCAGCGAATCTTTTAATAATTGAAAATAATTTGTACCTAAAGGTGTTAGTTGTATACCAAGTTCACTACCCTCTAATAAAGTTAAAGTGAATTCAATATCGAGCATTAAGTTTACTAATTGATCTTGTAATTTTATTATTTCTTCAATATCCTTGATATTACTTGAGAATGGTATAGTTCCACCTTGTCGAATGAAGTTAATAACATTATATATACTCCATATTTTTCTTTTCAGAGTTTCATCAGTTAGACCATTCCATAATGTTAGTATTTGTATTTTACTCTCAGTCTCGAGGAATCCATCAAAATTTATCTTGAAAATTTCTGGATCAATATTGAATAAAGAATCTTCGCCAAATTTGCCTAAAACATTTATTGTTTTATCATTAATATTCTCTTGTTTAGTAGGATCCGACATATTTATTATTTCTTATAGCTATATAACTATATTATACCTAAAACTCAACAATAAATTTAGTTCCTTTTCCAGCCTCGCTCTCAACACTAACCTTCCACCCATGTGCTTCGATAATTTCCTTAACAATAGCCAAACCTAATCCTAGTCCGCCAGTATTTCTATTTCGGGACTTCTCTACTCTGTAGAATCTTTCAAATAGATAAGGAAGATGTTTTTTATCAATTCCGGTACCATTATCTTCAAACATAAGATTATTATCATTTAATGAAATTTTGATCTCACTTGCTTCTGCATATTTCAAAGTGTTCTCAATTAGATTAATAAAGACCCTTCTTAACAAATCTTTATCTCCTTTAATTTCAAAATTTTTATCAACATCAATTACAACATTAATCTTTTCTTCTTCAAATCTTTCTTTATACTGATCAACAATTTCATTTATAAACTCAGATACATTAATTTCTTTTAAATTTAACTTATAATTTTTATTCCTTATCCTAGAAAATTCTTGAAGTTTTTCAACAAGATCATCTAATCTATCTACTTGCTCCAAGAGTGAATCGACTCTTTTTTTATCCATTTTCAATACTCCATCTTTTACACCTTGAAGCTGACCAACCAAACTTGTTATCGGAGTTTTCAATTCATGCGAGGTATCAGAAATTAAATCTTTTCTAAGCATTTCAACGCGATTTAACTCTTCTGTAAGTCTGTTAAATTCATCAATAACAGTATCAAGTTCATCTGTTCCTGACTTCTCTAATTTTAATTTATAATTATTGTCTCTAAGTTTTGTAAGACCATTTTTGAGATTTCTTAATGGTTTAGTAAATAATTGAGAAGTAAGGAAACCAATAATTAAAGAAGCAATTACTGCGAGTATTCCAACTCTTAAAATTGAAGATTGGAATGTTTCAGCATACTGCTCTTCTAACGGTTTAAGTTTAATTGTTCCATCATCATTAAAAACAACAACACTCGGATCATCATTTCTTACAACAACAGGTGCTGTGAATGGAGATACTCTGATAGTTTGCACAACACTACTGAAAGTTTCTTTGCTTTCTTCTAGAAAAACATTATTAAGAATAAAAAAAAGCGAAATACACAAAACAGAAACTATAACTGCTATTTGAACACTTATTTTACTGAAAAATTTTCTAATTCTTTTTATCAATGTTTTCACTGAATTTATATCCCTTTCCAATAACAGTTAAGATATAATGAGGATTTTTTGGCTCAGATTCAACAGCTTTTCTTAGTGCTTTAATATGAGCATCAATTGTTCGATCTAAAATATCTCGAGCCAAAAAATCCTCATATGACTTATCCATTATTTCTTCTCTTGTAAATACTTTACCTGGTGCATTTGCAAGAGTGTAAAGTATATTAAATTGTGTTGTTGTTAACTCGATCTCTTTTTTCCCCTTTATTACTTTCATTTTATCGGGATCAATTTCGAGATCAGCAATCTTAATAGATTTTGAAGCTATTCTTCTTAAAAGATTTTGTACTCTTGCGACCAAAATACTTGGTGAAAAAGGTTTTTTTATATAATCATCAGCTCCTATTTCAAGACCAATAATTTCATCAATTTCTTCAACTCTTGCAGTCACCATTATTACAGGAATATTTGAGAATCGTCTTAGGCTTTTGCAAACAGTAATTCCATCTACTTTAGGCAAATTCAAGTCTAAAACAACAAGATCAAATTTCTCTGATCTTAAAAGCTCTAAAGCTTTTTCACCATCCTGAGCCTCGACTATTTCATAGTCTTCTCTTTGTAAATAGGCTTTTTCCACCTCTCGAATTGTATCTTCATCTTCAACTATTAGAATTTTCATAATTTAGATTATATAACTATTAATTCATTATGAATACTAGCAATACAATATGAAGTTTTGATGAAATTTTGTTTTGGATATTTTTATAAAATTTAGTATTATTCCAAAATGCAGACATCTACAACAGAAACTTTAAATAATCAAAAAACACCTTATAGAAGGTTATTAGTAAAAGATGAAAGAATCGATAGGTTAAGAGAACTTGCAAAGTATAATCCAGATGCAATTGGATTGATGTGGTTTAAAGTATTATATTTTAAATTTACAAAAGCTACTGATCCTTATACAGCTGGGGAATCGGTAATAGCTTATATTAAAAAACATGTTCTTCACCTACAAAATGTAGATGGAAATAATAAAATCAGATATTATCCAGATGGCAAACAAATATTAAGAAAAATGAGTGAGCAAAAACAACTGAATTTTTTAGATTTTGCTCACATGAAGATTTACGATGGTAAAGATCTATTTGAGTATGTGTTTGAAAATATAATTTCTGGACATGTAGATTATCTTATTTATGAAATGGTTTATGATGTTTTAAAACTTCAATGCGAGACATGGGATAAGATATTGAATGATGATCCTACAGAGTTTTCATTTGGAAGATATGATATTCCAATTATGATTGAACAAGAGTATTTAAGGTATCGGGAAAATATAATTAATAGTATACAAGAAGGTTGAATTATAAATTCTTTAAATATCTTGTTAGAATTTTATAAATTTCAAGATCAAATCTGAACTTTTCATTCTCTTTAAATAATTCATCATCTGTACTTGAATTTATTAAACACCATTTATTAAAAGTAAATGTTTCTTCTAATGATTCACTTTTTTCAGTAATTTGTTTTTCATTTTGGAACGGCCAGTTTTTGATCTTTATCTTATCTATAGATTCTTGAAGTATTCGATTGTATTCTTCTGGTGTAATTTTACCGATACATGCTCCTTTGCAATATCCAAGTTGATAAAGAAAACATGCACCTTTCCCTTTTTCAAGTCCCATAAGCTTTGGACATAATCCTTTTTCTTTTACTAAATCATTAAGTTTGTGCACTAAATCTATTTTGCTTCTAAAAATTCCAATAAGATTCTTAAAATTTTTATCAATATCAAAATCATAATCAGATTTGATTTTTAAGTTTAAATATCCATTTTCATCTTCAAACTTTTCAAGTTTGATTAATTCTCTATTACGTCTAAGCATACGGTTATAGATCGGCTGGTATTTCTTGACAAGCAATGCTTCGCGGATTGAAGCACCTAAAATACCAGCCGTTTCAATAAACTCTATTCTTTTAAGTTGTTGATTAATATTAAAATCTTTAATTAAGGTCAGGTCTTGATAAAAATGCTCATAAATTCTTCTTCTTAAGTTTTTACTCATTCCAACATAAATCGGCAATTCCTCATCACCATAGAATAAATAAACGCCAGGGTTTTCAGGAATATCTTCCATTTTGATTTTTAAAAGTGCAGGAGGAATTGCCGAACTCTTCACAGCAGTATTGAACGTATTCAAAAATTTCTCTTCACCATGATCCATCAAAGCTTTATAGAAAAAAACTCGAACAACGTCTGTATCAAAAGAAGCTCTATGTCTTCCTTCAATTCTTTCATCATCAGCAGTAAAGTTTATTCTCTGGATAATACTGTCAAGATTATGATGTTTGAATTTAGGATAAAGGATCCTTGAAAGCTTAACTGTACAGCAATAGTTCAAGTTTATTGTAAGACCGTATTTATCTAGTTGGTGTTTTAAAAATGAATAATCAAATCTTGCGTTATGTGCAACAATCATCTCTTCGTTAATAAAATCAAAAATATCCTCTGCTACATCTTCAAAAAGAGGCTCATTTTTTAACATTTCGTTATCAATACCTGTAAGCTTAGTAACAAAAGGGTCAACTTGAACTTGAGGATTTATTAATGTGTGGTATTCATCAATTACATCACCATTTTTGACTTTAGAAATGTAAATTTCAGTCATCATATCTTTATGGTAATTACTACCAGTAGTTTCAATATCAAGAAAGTTTAGATTAATATCTTTATAGTTAATCATAGAGATATATTATACTGCAGGTATACCTTAGGATTTTAATTCTGTAAGATTCCCAAATAAATTTTATTAACCATCAAAAAGATTATTATTCTTATCTGAGGAGAAAAATCTATCTCACTAGAACATTCGCATATAAAGTCTAAATAAATTTCAGTAATTTTATAAAGGAAGCTTAGATCTGAGGGATATTTATTTCCGAGAGGTGTATTTATGAATTTTTTTATGTATTGTGCATCTGGAGTTTCTAAACTAAATAAATTATGCGTTAAATGTACTATTCTGTTGGCAATGTTGATCAAATGATCATAAAGATCTGGGAAGTTTTTGTAAAAATATTTAATCTGATCTTCAGCAAGTGCTTTACAAAAATTTTGAGACAAATTTAGGCTTGTTATTTTATAAGAGAAGTCTCCAAGATCGCTTATAACAATATCATCTGAGTCTTTCATGACTCAGATTTTACTAAATTTTTTGCTATATTCAAAGTTAATAGCTTACAGGATAACTCATTAACATACTGTTATCACTGTTGGTTGAATTATTGTTCCAGAAACTAACATGCTGTCCAGATAAAGCTGCTGAAGCCATTGAAAAGTAAACAATAATTATTGCAAGAAGAGTTACATAAAGAACTCCAACAACGATAAGGATTCGTAAGACCTTATCCTTTTTAGATGTTGTTGATTTATTTTCTTCCATAACAGGCATAGCTTGAGGTTGTTGCTCCATATTAAATTGGTAAAAATTACATACCTAACATTATTGCAAATTTTGAAGCAGATGAAAATAAATAGTAATTATTGACCTAGTCTTAGATAATATAAGCTTTACTTATATATTGTTTCAACATCCTGTCGGTGTTAAAGTAACTTCCATTTTGATTTATGCATCCCAGAATTATTTTAGCCCACTCATTTTTGTTCATATACGTTGGTAAGATAACGTTTTCTAATTTATCATATAGATCTTTGAGTTCCTGATCTTCAGGATCTGGGGATGGGGAATCGGTACCGATTCCCCATCCAGTAACTCCTTCTTTAAGACCTTCAACCCACCATCCATCTATAGTTGAAAAACTTGGAATACCATTTAATGCAGCTTTCATTCCACTAGTTCCACACGCCTCTCTAGGTTTTATTGGATTATTTAGCCATAAATCACTTCCTACAACAAGATATTTTGAAATTTTCATACCATAATTTTCAAGGAAAACAATATTCAATTGTCCTAAATCTGTTTTAGAGAGTTTGAAAATATCTGCAATTTTAGCTTCTGATGGTTCAGAATCAAAATATGCTTTACCCGAAAGAATAATTTGCAGACCTCCGAATTTTTCAGCGATTTTTTTTAACCTTTCTACATCAGTAAAGATAAAACTTGATCTTTTATATGGATCTACTCTACGTCCAAATCCTATTGTAAAAATATCTTTACTTAAGGCTATCCCATATCTGTCTTTAATATATTTAGTTAAGATCATTTTATTCCTGGCAGACATTTCTAGAGCTTCTTGAGCGGAGACGTCTAAGTTTTTTAATTTCTCAGGATCATTTCGCCAGTCAGGAATTTTTTCATCTAATAATGCTCTGGTTCCGTCTCCGCTCCAATATCCAGCATGAATTCCATTAGTAATATAATCGATTTTAAATTCAGGAAACATTTTCGAAGTCACTTCTTGATGTCTTTTAGACACAGCATTTGAATATTTTGCATATTTAAAACAGAATTTTGTCATATGAATAACCCCAGCTTCTGAATTTTGCATTAAGAAATCGATTTCTCCATCATTGAAATAATTTGATAATTCTGAAATGTCATATTTTCTATGTCCATGTTCCTCAGGAGTATGAGTGGTAAAAACTACTCGTTTCTTTACTTCATCCTCACTTCCAAGTAATTCTTTTAATGCAAGTATGCTAAAAGCAGCGTGGGATTCATTCAAATGATAATTGTCCAATATGTCATGCCCCATTTCTTTCAAAGCTAAAACTCCTCCAATTCCCAGAACTATTTCTTGTTTTAATCTTGTTGAATTTACTGGAGTGTAAAGGTTGTAACTTATATATTGATTTTCTAAAGTATTTTTTTCAAAATCTGTGTTAAGGAAATATAAAGGAATTTTATTACCATTTAGTCCTTCTACTTCATATTTCCAGATTTCAACAAAAATACTTTCATTTTTAAGTTTAATTTCAAAGACTTTTTCTGTATTAGTTAGATATTTTGTATGATCCCAAACATCAGGTTCTTCGAGTTGAACGCCTCTATCATTAATAACCTGTCTGAAATATCCTTTTTTGTAAAGTAATGTAACACCAACAAAATTTAGTCCCATATCAGCAGCAGTTTTGATTGTATCTCCAGCTAGAATCCCTAAACCTCCAGCATAACTTTTAATTTCAGAACGGAGTCCAAATTCCATTGAGAAGTATGCTACTGATCCTGGGTTAGGTTTCGAATCTGCCATAAAATTTGAAGTGTATATTTATTGATTAAATCTTAAATGCAGAGCATTCTTATGTCAAATTATTCAACAATTACAGATCCAGTCATGAAAGTATGAATATTGCAATGATAAGAATAGTTACCAGTACTATTAAAAGTAAAACTAAAGGTCTTTCCTGGTGAAATATTACCAGAGTCAAATAAACCATCATCAGAAGTTACTGTATGAGTAATTGCATCATTATTAGTCCAAGTTACCGTCATCCCTTTTTTTATTCTAATTGTATGTTGTGTAAATGCGAAATTAGATATTTGTACACTTCCTGAAGTTTCTCCGGTTTGATCTACTATTGCATTTATATTTGAACTAGATTCTTCAGGCATACTCATAGCTTCTTCATTAGTATCTGGGGATGTATTATTATTGTTTAGAATTACTGCAACTCCGATTATTATTATGACAACAATTATAACTAAACCAAATAGAATTATAGTTTTATTCTTCATAATGTCTTTTAAAAAATATTATTTATATAGTATAAATTATTTCCTGTGAATTCCAGATGAATTCTACTTTATAAATCTTTTTAAGCCAAAGCCAATTAGTCCTAATATAGATCCACAGAATGATCCAAATAACCCAAGAAGAATAAAAAACGGAAGTGCGCTAACTAAATTGTCTCCTTCGTATCCAGCAACCATAAAAATAAAACTAAGAAAGAAACCATAAATAATTCCATTAATAACAGAAGTTTTTCTTTTATCTGTCCAATATCCAATGAACAAACCAATAATAGCCCAAACTACTAAACTCAATGCTGATCCTACAAATAAATATCTTGAACCTAATATTCCTAAAATCGTTCCTAATAAGACAGAAATTAATATTTTTGACATAAATTTATTCTATCACAGCAAGAATCTATATTAAAAATATATCTTAATTCAAAATTATTGTATGAGTTTAGGAAACTACTATACTCTAGTAAATATAGCTTCTTTAAGTTAAAATTTAAGGTTATTAGCTTGACATCAATTATGATGAACAAAAAACTTGGATCCTTTCTATCATTTTTGACTACAAAGAAGTTTATTATCCCTGCTGCTTTATTAATTGCGGTTGCTTCAGTTGGTGGAATTGTTATGCATTTTACACTTGCGGTTAATACAAATGTTAAAGGTATTAATACTTTTAATATCCCTGCTGAAATGAATATAGATGTAGCATTAATAAATTGTGAGTACAACTCAGCTTCATTAGATGTGAAAATTTCAAAACCTAAAGATGGGGCTGAATTTTTTACTAACGACAAGATAGAATTTAGTTCAGCATATACTTATAAATGTGATGATACTCCAAAATTTGCTTATTCCTGGAACTTAGATAATTCTTCAAAACCTTTTTCGCAAAATAAAAATTCAGCCACGCTTAAGAATCTAACTGCAGGTGATCATACTGTAAAATATATGGTAAGTGACGATAAGATTAAGATCTCTAAAACTATTAAATTTAAAGTCAAAAATTTGAATACGGTCCAATGTTATCAAACATGTGATAGTCACAATATTTGTGCTAATAGACTAACATGTAGTAATAGTAAATGTGTATTAGAAAGTAATCCAAGTTCAAAAGAATGTAAACCAAATCAAGCACCGGATTGGGTAAGTATTAGTACTCCTGTCAATGGGAATACTTATGAAACTGCTTGTGACTATCAATATTCTAATTATCCTTGTGTAAGTTTTGTAGGAAATGCAAAAGATCCCGAAGATGGTAATTTAAGTGGAAATTCACTTAAATGGTATTATCAATTTTATGACTGTAATAGCAATAATACTGTTTATGGATCAAGCGTATACTTTGGGTCAGGGAATAATCCTGCATTATTTTTAGGATTAACCTATTGTGGAAAATATAAGATAATTCTCAAAGCTACGGACAGTCAAGGTCTTGAAAAGACTACTGAAGTAGAAGTTACTCTTTATAATTCTCGTAGAGGTTAATTTATTTTTTAAAAATTTAAATTATGAAAGTATTAGTTTTGATCGTTTTATTAGCTGTTGTTTTGATTGCAGGATATTTATTTATCTCAAAAAACAATCCGGCTTTATTATCAGGTCTTGGTGTGAATTCAGGGGCAAATATAACGTTAGTTAAAGAATCAGGAGGTATTTCGTATAAAGCTACAGAAAGTGATCAATATACACAACTTACTGATGATCAAGTCACTATTAAAAACGGAAGTTTCATCAAAACCGATGCAGATAGTTATGCAAGGGTATTTCTTCCAGATAATTCATTAGTTTCAATTGATGAAAGTACAGAAATCCAAATAAATTATCAGGATAATAATACAGACATTCAACAATTGATTGGAAAAACTTGGAATAGAGTTCAAACTCTTAGCAATGGTGGTGAATACAAAGTTGAAACACCAAATACTGTCGCTGCAGTAAGGGGAACTATTTTTGGGGTAGGAGTAGATGACGATAATCATTCTAGAGTTTTTTCAATTGAACATACAGTTAGTGTTGGTAAACATAACAAAGGAGATAATACTGTAACAGGTTCTCAAGATGTCTCAGACGGTCAGATTGCTAATGTTAATAATGATTCTGGTCAATTAGATATTAAACTAGGGGCAACTCCTGATAGTATTACTAACACATTCTGGTATAAAAGAAATCAAGTAGTAGATGAAGAATGGTTGAAAATTAAAGATATGAAAGGAGTAAATCTTGTAGATTTATTGAACGAAAACCTTATGAAACGAAGTGATTACAATGATTTGAGATTAGGTCTTCCTGCTGTTCAAACAGATCCGACAAAAATTCAAGATCAATTGGCCAATGCATATAAGTTTACAACTATTACGCAAAGTACATGTTCTGAAGCTACACCTGCATCGTTACAAGTAGCTATTGATGAAGTTCAAAGATATAGAACTTATGTTGCTAATGCTGATGCAATAATTAATCTTCTAACTGAGCTTAAGAAAGATTGTGCAGATGGAAAACTTGATGCATCTGAAATTCAGGTTTTACAAGGATTAGTCAATCAAGCTAACGGTCAGTAAAATAAAAACCATGGATAAAATTAAAGAATTATTTAAAAAATATAGAACTTATTTTTCACTCCTAATAATTTTAGGAATTGTACTATATCTTGTACTTCAACTTCCTGTGTTTATAGACTTTAATAATCTTATGGTTGATCCCCTTTTAGGGGATATAGATGCAAGAAAAGAGATAGTTGTTGTTGGTATTGATGATAATTCTTTACATCAAATTGGTGCTTGGCCGTGGACAAGAGATGTTTTTGCAAATGCTTTAAAAAATATTGATACTCAAAAACCAGCAGTTGTTGGTATAGATGTTTTATTTTTAGAAAATAGATCTGGAGATACTGAGTTTTCAAATATTATTAAGAATGAAAATATTCCTGTTGTACTTGGGAGCAAAATTTCAGGAGATTCGATTCTTAAGAGTGTTTACGATGGAGAAACTAATGTATATTCAGGTTTTGTAAATTTTGCTCCCGATCGAGACGGTAAAATTCGTAATACACAAATATTTGAAAACTCAAATGGTAATTGTGAAGTTAGTTTTGCAACTGCATTATCTGCTAAATATTTCTCATTAGATCCAAATACTCTTTGTACAACAGATTTTAAGTTAAGAAATAATTCTTATCAGCTAATTTCAAATAATAGTCTACAGTTTAGTTACACACATCAATCATTCACAACAATATCATTTGCTGATGTTTTAAATAATAAATTTTCTGAAGATTTTTTTAAGAATAAAATAGTTTTAATTGGGTCAACAGCTTTAGATGTACGATCTGAACTTAATGATAATTTCACTGATATTTTTGGGGAAACAATTCCTGGAATTCAAATTCATGCGAATATTATAAATAGCTTTTTGCAGAATTCTTTTTTCAGTGAGCCTTCTACTCTACTGGTAACTATAATTTATATATTATTAACTATAATCTTTGCTTATCTTTTCTTAAGAGTTACAAAGGCACTTTATGATTTCTTAATAATGGTTTTATTCCAGTTAATTAATTTTGTATTAACTTTACTATTAATAAGTTTTGGTATTATTCTTCCTTTTGTTCCTGTAGCAATATTTATTTTTGCTATTTATATTTTTAGCCTTGCATATAGATATCTAACAAAATCGAAAGAAAGCCAATATGTTAAAACTATTTTCTCACGGTATTTAAATCAGAAATTACTAAACATACTTTTACAAAATCCGGAAAAACTTCAACTTGGAGGAGAAACACGAGAAATGACTGTACTCTTTTCAGATATTAGAAGCTTTACGACACTTTCAGAAGGTTTAAAACCTAATGAGCTTATTGATATGTTGAATAACTATTTAGGCTATATGACAGAAATTATTTTAAATCATAATGGAACAGTCGATAAGTACATTGGAGATGCGATTATGGCTTTCTGGAATGCCCCACTGGATGATGCGAATCATCAGACAAATGCTGTAGAGAATGCATTAGCAATGAAGAATCAATTAGAGAAATTTAATGAAATAAATCCTCAATATCCAACGATTAATATTGGAATTGGAGTTAATTCAGGTGAAATGACAGTTGGAAATGTTGGAGGAGAAAATAGATTCGATTATACAGTTTTAGGTGATAATGTTAATTTAGGTTCAAGACTTGAAGGCTTAACAAAAAAATACGGTGTTGTAATTATCATTTCAGAGGCTGCAAAAATAGGGGTTAAGAATTCAAATATATTATTTAGACTTCTGGATGATGTTAAAGTTAAAGGTAAGAGTGAGTCAGTAAAGATATATGAACCATATTGGAAAGATAATATTGAACTTGAGAAGAAAGTTAAAATTTATACTGAAGGTTTTGAGCTATATCAAAAAGGGGAGTTTAAAAAATCAAAAGAAATTTTACAGAAAAATATCGAAGATAAACCATCAATAATGTTAATTGAAAGAATTGATGAACTAATGGTTAATCCACCAGAAGATTGGCATGGTGTATGGAAATGGGAAGAAAAATAAAATCAGTTTTCAATATTAATTTCTGTCAGTTTACCTATATCAATACTATCAATAATGTCGTATACCTGTTGAATAGTATCTACATTTGTTACACAAAATAAGGGCATTAAACTGTAGAAAATACTATTAAGATTATTCACCAATCTATTCAACATCTCTCTATAACTAACAGCATCAATAGTATCTTCTAGATTGTAGTCATCGATATATTTTTTATTTAAGTTTAACCAGAAATCTGCTAATTTAAATTTAAAGTTGCTATCACTATTCCCATTTGATACTAGATGATTATACAAATCAATTAGTGATTGATCACCTACCTCTCTAATCTCACTTAACAAATCAGACTCTGGAATTTGAGTTGGTTTAAATTCTATTTTATTTTTTATTGATTGCCAGTTTGGAAACCTTTCTTCATCAAAAACAATATTTATTGATATCAAGTTTTCAATTAAGTCTGCTTTATTTCCTTTAAAAATATTGCTATTAATAATAAAAATAATTGGATCAAATATTGTATCAATTAAGTAGGATACATCTGAAAGTCCGAATGTATGAGTTGAAGTCCAAATATCTACAAGGTTGGTTATATATAATTTTATATGATCAAGTATCATCCTTTTTTTAAACTCTTCGATTAAACCATTATTTTCTATTGCAGTGTTTAGTTCTTTATATCTTTTTCTAGAATGTTCTATTATTTCAACACTAGGACTTTTACTTTCAATTCCTGTAGATTGTGAAACTTGAACATCAGAAGGATCATAAGATGAATTATCTTCTAAGTATTTTTCTAATTGTTTTAATATTTCTTCTAAGGTAGTCAAATCAGCATTCGAAAGATATTCTCCTAACTTGTTAAAATCTGATAAATCACATAGCATTAATATCTTGTTTGTTGTATAGAAACATACTTGTGGAAGTGAGTTTTTAAAGGACGTTTCTTCTTCATCAAATTCTAATGCTAAATAGGAAACATAATTAAAAAAATCTAATAGGAGTTTAGCAAGATCTTGTCTATCCTTTTGCATAGTAAACATATTTTCTTCGCTAGTCCTATCAATTGTATCAGTTCTAAATTCGGCAAATTTTTGTATAAGTGCTTTGTAGAAATAACTTCTTTTTGGATTTTCTGGTTGAGCTCCGAGGATTTGATTGTTCATAATTGTTACTAATAAAAATTGTCTTAAATGTTAACATGTTGTGACATCGTTAGACAATTCTAAAATATTATTAATAGAAAAGGTAAAATAACAATATGTATTTTCTATATATTTTAAAATGTTCAGATAATTCTTTTTATACAGGTATAACGAATAATATAAAGAATAGAATCAAAGTTCATGAAAATGGTAAAGGATCGAAATATGTACGTTCGAGATTACCTGTTGAACTAATTTATTCAGAGAAGTATAAAACTAAGTCTTTAGCATTGAGAAGAGAGATCGAAGTAAAAAGTTTATCTAAATCCGAGAAATTAAAATTACTTAATTCTAAAAATAATAAAGTTCATATTGCTATTATGAAAAAAAGTTGGAAAATGATTCCTAAGATTTTAACAGGAGAGAAATATATTGAAAGTAGATGGTATAAAAATAAAGTTATTCCCTGGGGTAAAATTTCTAAAGAAGATACTATATTTTTCAAGGATTCAGGAGGAATGGTTGAAGCATCAGCAAAAGTAATGAGAGTTTTACAATTTAAAGATTTAGATTGGGAGAAAACGCAAGAGATATTAAAAAAATACAATGATGGAATAAGACTTATTAATCAAAATGATAAAGAATTTTTTAAGAATAAAAGATATTGTATATTAATATTCCTAAAAGATATTAAGAAAGAGCTGAAGCCTTTTTTGATCAACAAAAAAGGCTTCGGCTCTTCATGTGCATGGATAACCGTTGATAATGTAAACCAATTGAAAAAATAATTTAGAAGCTTATATCTCCAATATGTCCATCTTTAAATTCTTCGATTTCCTTATACCATTCTATAACACTACTTTTCAGAATCTGTTGTGTATTAGGATCGTTAACATAACTTTCCATTTGTTCTTTTGTTTCCCACAGTGAAAAACGTAATACACATCATCTTCACCTATTTCTTTAAAGGTTCTTAAACCAATTAATCCAAGAGATTCTCTAATATTAAATGTTGTTTTATTCCACTTGACAAGATTCTGTATCTCATTACTTTTAACTTTTGCAAGTATTGCTACCATATTTAGGTACTAAAAATAGATTTTAATAAAGAATTAAATTTTAAATGAAAATTATTTATTATAGTGTTCCTCTTTTCATGGCTTTTGCTAGCTTTTTAGCTTTTCTTGCTTCTTTAGCCTGTTTATTACTTTTAGGCTTCTTAGCATCCATGTCTTTAGGTGTTTGTTTTTGATTCCCTTTATCTCTGTTTGACATAAATAGGAATTAAAAAATAATATTATATACAGTATAAATTAAAATCGACTTTATTAAAATACGGTCCCGTTAATCTTTAAGATGGGTTAACGAATATTAATTTATGATAGAATAAAAATTAATACCTTTAATTGAAATCTTATGCAAGAATCTGATAATCGATTTTATAAGCTGCCATCTTTAGTTCTTTTATTCATAGGCTTAATTGATTTACTTCGTGGATTCTTGCATACATTTGCAGTGAATTGGGCATCAACAACTTTTGCACATTTAGACTTAACTGTGGCAAAGGAAAATCAGCTATGGCTTCTCGGAGTTTTTGGGATTTCAAATATCTTAACTGGATTAATATATATTTTAATAAGCAGGAAGGCTAAACATTTATCGCCCTATGTATTAGGAATAATTCCTTTTGCTTACTTAATTGGGATAGTAGGATTAAGAGTTTCAGGGATTTCTCCTCAGTCAGATTTTGATGGTAAATATTTTATGATTATTTACTTGGGAGTTTGTTTATTAACTTTCGTATTGTTTGCTTACAATAAATATATTAAGAAGTAGTTTATCGTAAACTTCAAATTTAGAATCTAAAACTTTATCTACTTTTATTGAATTCCTTTAAATGATTGTAGATTTTTTTCACTAAATAAATATTGTTCTGTTATTCTGCAGACATTACTTTTTTCGATTGAACTTTTCTAAGTAATAATTTAAGACAAATTTAAATATCGTTATCCGTATGTTATTATCTTTATATGAATATATTTGGTAGTAAGAAAAATCAACCCATTGATAATTCATTCAATGAATCAAATGAATTATTCGCAAAAGAACCAGATTTTAATCTGGATTTTTCAAAATATCCTGATGGATTTCCCGTAGAAAGACTTTTAAGAGTGCAAAATGGTATTGATTTTAATAATTATAATCCTCAATGGACAGGAGAAAGAGAATTATATACTGCAGATGAAAAAAATGTTCGAATAGAGAATGGTGTTTTGGTTTTACAAGCAAGAGTTGAAAAAATTTCAGATCAGGGTCAGAATTTTATGCATACTTCCGGCAGAGTTGATACTCAAGCAGGTGAATTTGCATTTGCTGCAAAGTATGGAAAGTTTGTTGTAAGAGCTAAGTTGCCTTCAGGGATTGGGACATGGCCTGCAATTTGGATGCTTCCAATAGGTGGTGCTGGGGAACTTATGGATCAGTTGAATCCAGAAGAACAATCATCAGATTTAAAATATCAGGCAGGTGGAGAGATCGATATTATGGAATTTTTAGGAACTGATGATGGAAAGTTTTATAGTACAGCACACACATTTCACAGCATAATTAATAGAATTCATAATTCTGGTGAGATACAACTTCAGGATTTATCTGAAAATTATCATGAATTTGGTGTTGAGTGGTTACCTAATAGATTAATTTTTACACTTGATAATAAAAGAGTTTATTCTATAGATAGAAATTCAGATGATTTCAGGTATTGGCCATTTTATAGACCTTTTTATATTATTCTTAATCTTGCAATGGGAGGTATTTGGAATGATCAGCAACTTGGATTAAAAAAAGCACTTTATAGAGATGGGATAGATGATTCTCAAGAACAAAACTGGAAATTTTCAATTGCTTCAGTTAGGCATTTCCCATATTTACCTAGTAGTGATTAAAGTTTAAAGATATTAATCTCCTACTCTTTCAGCAAAAAATACCACTTTTGCATCATAAGTACTTAAATCATTTGGATCGAAAACATTAGGATCTGATGTAAAACCAACAATAGCACCATTATTTATACTACCAAAATAAGTTGGGTGAATTACTCTATCTACAGCAAAACCGCTTTTAACTTTATAACTTTCAATAACCTTATAAGTCCCAATACTTTGCCCATTAACATTAAGAGAGAATACAGTTCCTACGTTTTCAGAAAGGTAAACTAATTGTTTTCCAAAATCATAAAAGTTATGTCCCCAGAGCATATTTATTCCATAACTATAGTCAGTTGCATAACATAATCTTTCCCCAGAATCCTGAAAAGGAGAGCATGCATCTGCATTTAGATTAAGGTCAGGTATGTACTCAATACCATAAGTCCGATTTACTGCTATATATAAATATAAAGCATACATATCCCCATCTTTTACACCATCACCATTAAGATCAACAACTGCCCATTGATTATACTCTCCCTCATATCCAAGTATTTTCACCATAGTTCCTCGTCTGTAACTTCTTATTATAGGTAACTCTGTACTTGGTCCTGCTCTTAAATTCAATCCTTTTGAACTGACAAAAGCAGTAAGACCAAATGGAGATAATTCTTGTTCTGAACTATCAGAATATATCTTCCCTTGAATCGTAGTAATAATTATTAGAGCAGACGTTATTAACCTTTTTATTTTTAAAGGTGTTTTTTTTCTATGTAAATATTTTCTTAATACTTGTTCATATTGAATTATATTATTTAAATTCATGTCTAACTCTAAAAATGTAGATAGAAAACTAAGAATGTTATTAGTATTTTCAGGGAGATTTTCTGATTCTATTGATTTGTTTTCGCCGTGCTTATCATTCATCCGCGGTTTAAGACAAAGTTTATCTATTATAGTATTTTACTAGAATTTTAAAGTGATTGAAACTATATTGCTGCCATTAAAAAGGATATACCTATTATGTTCTAACATATTAAATAAGATAATCATTGCTTGTTAAACAAAAAACACTATTTTTTAATAGAAACTTAGAAAGATAAGAGTTATTATGGTAAGGAAATATATTTTTAATTTTTAGAATAAATTTATGGAAGATACACAAGGTAAGGGATTAGATAAACTAATGAAAGCATCCCCTGAATTACAGGCAATAGTAGGTCAAGAGATGATTTCAAGAAAAATGGCTATTAAAGGCATATGGGATTATATTAAATCAAATAATTTACAAGATCCTGAAGATAAAAGAACTATAGTACCCGATGAAAAGTTAAAGAAAGTTTTTGGAGGCGAAGATAGAGTAAATATGATGAGTATCGCAAAGCATCTTTCAAATAATTTATCATCTGTTGATGCGGCAGCTGATGACTCTATGCCTATGGCTGCATAAGCTTTTGGTTTTGAAAATAATTTAAAAGGCGGGGCTAGAAAGCCCCGCCTTTCCTATTTAATTAAAGTCATAAACAATTCAAAATTTAGCAGTGTTAATAAATTTTTGATAAACTAATTATTATTTGTTTAAAATTTTAAAAGATGGATAGTCAAAATACTCCTACTTTACCTATCGAAACTAAACCTTCCAAAACTCTTCTACAAAAATATTGGTGGGTACTATTGCTTATCGCTGTAGCTTTAATTATTGTTCTTATACTATTGGTACCGGGATTATTCAATCAGAACTCTTTATTAAATAATCAAACTTCTCAACAACAGGCTACAATTGAACCTAAATGGGTTGAACAAGGACCTGCAGTTGCTGGAAATTATGCTGATTCCGATGTTGTTAAGTTGGATAATGGTACATTTCGTATGTATTACGCAATTGAGCCTGAAGTCCCTGGTAATAATCATGAAATTTATTCTGCTACTTCTTCAGATGGAAAGACTTGGACTCAAGAAGATGGAGTTAGATTAACAGGAGCTGCTTTTCCTGATGTGTTTGAACTTCCAGATGGCACTTGGAGAATGAATGTACAAGGAGATAATGCAATTATAAGTTATAAATCTAGTGATGGCTTATCTTGGTCCAAGGAAAATGGAGTTAGAATTGATACAAAGGAAACTGATTTTACAATTGATAGAGTTGCTGCACCGACAACTCTAAAAGTTTCTGATGGACTTTATATTATGGTTTATGTTGGAAGCTCTTCGACTGAAACTTATAGTACTTTGGGACCAAATAGTGGTACAAGCTTATTATTCTGGGCAACGTCTGCTGATGGTTTTACTTGGATAAAGAAAGGCATTGCAGTTGATTCCAGAAATGAAACTCTTTTAGGAAATTTAGATGGACCAGATTTATATATGTCTTCTGATGGAGTTATCCATTTGTATTTTTTTGACTATCTAGGAATTTATGAGAGTACTTTCTCAAATGGCGTATTTAGTGATCCAACATTAGTTTATCCTGCTCCTAATCCTGATAATAATGCTTTCCCTTCAAATCCACCAGGTGATCCAAGTGTAATTGAGATTGATGGGACTTTGTTTATGTACTATGGATACCATACTAAAGGGATTTATTATGCAATAAGAGAATAATCATATTGCGTTGCTTTACTAAAATGGTATATTAGTAGTAAGCCATTATTTCTTATTCCTTTTTTTAACATGGATACTAAAGAACCGGAGAATAAATCTGCGGGTAAATTCAACTTAAGGTTATTATTTAAAAGAAAATATGTACCAATTTATGTTGTAGTTTTAGTGGTATTAGTGTTACTAATTGCTTACTTTGTTATGGCAACTACAAGTTTTGCAGAAGGATCTTCGATTAGAAATTATCTCGAAAATGCTGGAATAGTTCCAAAAGTATCTACAGATGCAAATAGTACTAATATATTAGAAAATACTGATGACAATTCTCAACAAAATCAAGATGCTAATACTGATGAAGAAAATAATGAAGCTGGTGAGCCTAATCCAGGTGACATCAGTCCAGTTTATCCGACGATTACCAGGGTTAGTGATGGAATTGGAAAT
Source organism: uncultured bacterium (assembly GCA_963700155.1). GTDB lineage: Bacteria > Patescibacteriota > Dojkabacteria > J137 > J137. The sequence goes on from OY969472.1 coordinate 930,529, forward strand.
ACAACTTATGACTCATTTGGTCAAAATAATATGGGAAATTGGAAGAATCCAACTATAAAAGAAGGTACAAAACTTGACATTTCAGTTACTGCTAACAATCCAAATAATCTAAATTTGTCATATAAATTTGAGTATCAGCCACCAAGTGGTTCTTTTAATTTATTACAAGATTGGAGTTCAAGTTCAACATTTAGTTGGACAGTTCCATCAAGTGTAATCGGGAAATGGTTGTATGTTCAGGTATCTGTACGTGATTCAGATAGTAATTATAGATTCGGAGATGCCGATGACTATACTTACCTAACTTATCAGGTGAATCCTAAAGATGCACCAGCGAAGATTTATCCAACAATTTCAAAAGTTCAAGATAGTAATGGTAACTCAACAACTAATTCATGGGGGAAATCTAATAGTGCAGGATGGGTTAGTGGGAAAAATAGAAAATTAAACGTAGGTGATACAGTTACATTTACAATTAGTGCATCGGATCCAAATGGTGATCCACTGCAATATCAATTTATGTATCAACCGGATGGAGGTTCATTTAATGTTTTACAAGATTGGAGTTCTTCAAAAACATTTACTTGGACAGTTCCAGAGGAGGCTGTAGGAAAAAATATTTTTGTACTTCTAGGTGTTAAAGATAATGATAAGTATTTATTGTTTGGCGACAATGGGGATGATTATACATATATGATTTATGATATCAATTAGATTCAGATATTATTAAAATTGATTGTGTAATTTTGTCTAAGGTCGGCGAATGTTTTAAGCAGCTTTCTTTTTTGCTTTGGTATTAGTTTTCTTTTTTACTGGTTTTTCTTTTTTTACTGCTACTTCTTTCGTTTCAACTTTCTTTGATTCATTAGCTTTTGGCTCTAATGCCTTTAATATCTGGTTCAGTTTTACATTAATAGCATCCAGTTGTTGTTTGAGATCCTGATTAGAATTAGCTGAACTATTCTGAGATTCTCTTTTATTTGTTCCCCACTCATCTCTGCTATTGTCATGTCTATTGAAATCATTACTCCTAAAAGGTCTATCATTGTTTTTTGAATTGTTGCCAATCTTTTCAAAACAATCACTGCAGTAAACTGGTTTGTTTCCTGATGGTTTAAATGGTACTTCACACTCTTTCCCGCAATTATCACAAACAGCTGGGAACATTTCATGTCTACTTTCACTTCTAGGATGATTGAAATTATTAAATCCTCTTTTTTCAAATCTATTTTCGTTTCTGTCTCTAAATCTGTTCTGGTTAAAATCTTTCATAAGTTTTATAAATAAATAAAATGATGCATGTGTAGTATAGTCTTATATATGCTAAATAGCAAAGTAAATTTAATAAGTAAAGAAATTTGGGATTTATCTTTAATATTTATTTCTCATGTATTTTTTGGTTTAGCTATATAAAAGTCTGAATAGCCAAAATACTTTTTAAAAGTCTTATGATAAATTGTAAATTTAGTATTGTACTGTTACAAAAGCTTCTAATGAACCCTCATGGCTGACAATAATAACCGCATCATATTTAGCATATTTATTAATTATTTTTTCCCAACGCTTGCTGAGTTCAATTGGCGATTCAATTTTTAAATACTTACTCAGCCCTAGGTATGTTTTTGCAGGTCGAAGTCCTTGCTTTTCGTTCTTATTAACAAGATTCCTTATTGAATCGCCATTTAAAATTCTTAAGTCTTCAGCTTCAATTTCTATTTTAAACGAACAGTTTAAAATTTCAGCAATTACTTTAGAAGTCATTTCTGCCCGAATGGTGTAAGAATGTAAAATACAGATACTTTTGCAATCAGTAATATATTTATTTAACTTTTCAGTACTATTTCTTGTCATTTCAACTCCTCTTTTAGTTAATCTTCTTTCTTTTGAGGATTTATTTTTTTTTGTTTCTCCATGTCTGAATAGAATTAGTTTTTTCATAAATTTATTTAATAATTTTAACTCCTGTTTGAATTGAGGATGCTCCACCATGAGCTACAGGTGAAGGTGAGGCTGTCATTGCAATATCAGCAAGTTTGCCAGATATGCCAAAAACACCAACCCTAGTTGTGAAATCATCTTCGCCTACTGCACCTGTTTGTAAATCACAAAAAGGCAATTTAATATAATTTGGTTCAATTGCATCCTGTACTATTACTCCTTTACTTCTTAATAATTCAATTTGTCTTTCAATGTCCCCTGGTCTTCCAATTCCCCTTGCACCGGATGAATCAATCTCTTTAATAAAAACCTGCTTGCCGTTAATAATATCAGTTTCCAGTGATTTCCGATTATCCTTATTGAAAGGAATCATAGTACTAGGGATATGTTTCCTCAAAACATTTAAAACATCCGGATCAAAACACATCAAGAGCAACTTCTCAAGATCAGGATCATTATGAGAATTGGAGATCAATGCTAAAGTTGCTTTTTCTCCTAATAAAGGCATATTGAATGAAAGTACATCTATCACACCAGTAACGTACAGACGTGATATTGCTTTATTAATTCGACTCTGTTCTTCAGTTGATTTTCTAAATTCTGGTAAAGTCATTATTTTTTTAACCATAATACTATTAAGTCCATACGTTTTTTTTATAATCCCCTCTTCACAAAGTGTCATTTCTTGTTCCGGTATAACTACTAAATTACCTCCTAATTTATTAACGGCTTTTTCAAAGAATTTTGCTTCAACTTCGTAAAAACGTTCATTTCTCGAAAGAAGCATTCCTATTGGCTCACTTAGACTAATTTGTGAAATACATTCTGCAAGCCCTATTCCAACCCTATCTTCAGAAAGTATTCTGCAAAGTGTTGCGTACCCAAAACCATGTAATTTAGATTCTTCAATTTCAGCAATCATAAGATCACCGCTTTTAGGATCAACAATTAAATCAAGTCTGGTGAAGGGATGATTAGCTGATATATTTGAATTTAATATTTGTTCTTCTGATTCCAAGTCCCTTGAAACTTCTTTCTTTTCTTGTGTTTCAAGAATATGTTGAAAATCATGTCCTAAGTTCAGAACTCCTCTAATATATCGAAAAATATGATCTGATCTTCTTGACTTATCATTAATTAAGCATAACTTTACAAGTCTTCCAATTGCATCTATGTATTCTGGTAAGATCGATGTTAAGTTTACGGCTTGTTCTAACTGTATTTCAGTTAATGGTATGTCTTCATTACTTACTCGAAAATTATGGCGTTCATCTAAACGTCCAAATTCTTTTAGGACAAAGGTTCTAATTTTTTCTATTGATCTGGTATCTGTTAAATGGTCAATCTTGTTCATGTTGTTAAAATAAAAAAATAAAAAAAGTCCTCAATTTGTGTTGAGGACTTTAAAATAATAAATGTAAAAATTTACACATAGTCCTCTGGTGGATCTTTCCAGCTAAAATAGAAGTATCTTTGTATTTTTAAATTTTGTTTAGTTAACATTTCTAAAAAATTATAATTTAGGTATAAAAAAACCTCCTTTGCAGGAGGTTTAGTTGTTTTGATATTTATTATTAATCTAGATATGCAAAACCTCCTGAACGAAGAAATCAGTCCAATATCCAAAAAAATATTGTTGTTTTGCAAATAAGCTCATAATCTGATTGATAATTGACAGAAATATATCACAAAATTATACGAAAGTCGATCTTTTGATAATCAATATGTATAAAGAGTTAGATCCTATTCAAAGAAGGACACTAGAATTTTGAGACTAATTCTAAAAACAGTTCAATAGAAAATTAATATAACTGGTAATTAATAGGCAGAATATCATTTACTGATATATATATTTTTTTCTTGTAATGATAATTTAAACTTGTAAAATATGAACATTGGAAATTTATTAAGCATAAAATTGCTAGTTTTTTGTTTTTTAATTTTTTTCGAGTAAGAATTTATTTTTTAACATTAATTAAAATATGAAATTTGTTAAAAAGTTATTGAGTAAGGTGAGTGTAGTTTTCTTATCGTTTTTTTTAGTTTTGAGTCCAGTTTCCTTTTTAACAAATTTTAATAAGGTTAAAGCAGATGACATATTAATTTCAAGTTGTGAGGATTTACAGGGCATAAGTAACGACTTAACTGGTAATTATATTCTGACACAATCTATCGATTGTTCAGATACGCAGACTTGGAATAATTTAGGACCAACAGATTTTGAAGGTTTTATTCCACTTGGAGATGATGTTGATAGATTTACAGGAAGTTTTGATGGACAAGGGTATTCAATTTCCAATTTATATATTAATCTTCCTTCTGACAACTATATTGGACTATTCGGAGTAATTGATGATGGAGCTTCTGTTCATGATTTAAATTTAGTAAATGTTGATATTACAGGGAGTTCAGAAGTTGGCGCATTAGTCGGTGCTTTGAGTGGTACTGTAACTAATGTCACTAGCTCGGGAATAGTTACAGGAGATTCGGATGTTGGTGGTCTTGTTGGCTGGCATGTAGATCCTTCAGGGATAGGTAGTTCAAGCCCTTTAGTTTATACTTGGAATGGTGATAAATATACTTATGTTGCAGATGTTGGAAGGGGACTTCCTAGAAATACTGTTGGTGATGACTATACTCAAATAGATAATACCAATCTAGTTCCAAAAGATGGAAAATATTCAATGAATATTTCAGAAGAATATAATGAGATTGTTTACTATGATGAACTAGCTTTGAATACATTCGATCATGCTCCAGGGTATAATGTTTTGACTTCATTAGTCAGAGGAACAGATGGCCAATATTTTACGGTAAGCGAAAATCCAAGTAATCCTTTGCAATCTTGCACTGATCAGTATGGTAACGATTGTCTGAGCTCTTTAGAATCAAGCGACAACCAGTGGAGTTACAAAGATAAAAGTGATCTAAATTATTGGGATATGAATTTTGGTGATCTGTCATCAGCTTCAAGAATACAACTACTTTTTCAAGGAGCATTAGATTATTCTTCAGACTCGAAGGCAGCTTATGTAAAATACGTACAGGTAAAAGATGCAGAGGGGAACTGGGTTGATGCATATTCATCTAGTCAGCTATCAACCCCAAGTGGAGCTCCTTTAACTGAAGTCATTGATCTAACAGATAAATTCCCAACAGATAATTATGATGTTAGAGTTGCTTTTAGTAGAACAAGGGTTAACTATTTTGCAGTTGATACCTCAGAACAACAGTCATACACAATGAATACTTACCATCCAAATTCTGCTGATTTAGAGTTTAGAGGGTATTCGTCTATTGATAAGACATATTATTGGAATCCTGATTTTGATAATGTTTCCCAAAAACCACCTGAATTGTTTGCTAATCAGGTTGGGAATTTTACGAAATATGGAGATGTTACCCCACTTCTTCAGAGTACAGATGACCAACCAGTTAGTAATTCATAATGGTGATGATATGAATATAAGCTTCGATTATGAGGCTCCACCCGAAGGTATGGAGAGAAGTTTTGTACTCTATAGTTGGGCAACTTTTAAGCATGCTAAATTAGGAACCTTAGGAAGGACAGTTGATCCAATCCCTTATGTGGGAATGCCATCTTATTCAGAAAGTACCGTATACCCTCTGACAGAAGATAATATTAATTATTTAAACACATGGAATACTAGAGTTATAACTGGAAGTACAGGAGGAAGTAGCACAGTAATAACATCTTCATCTAGTGCTGATGTTTCGGGATATGAGAATGTTGGTGGATTGGTTGGATATAACGATGATGATAAACTAATTACTGGTTCTTCTGCTACAGGTAATATCTCTGGAGAAGGAGAAGAAGTTTACTATTTAGGAGGATTAGTTGGTGAGAATTATGGTACGGTTACAGAGTCTCATGCAAGCGGGGATGTTACTGGAGGTACAGACAGTTATTATTTAGGAGGATTAGTTGGCGATAATGAAAATGAAATCAATACAAGTTACGCTATAGGAAATATAGAAGGATACGAAGATATAGGTGGCTTGGTTGGGTATAATGATGGTGAGATTCTCGCAAAGTTATGCATCTGGTAATGTTAATGGGATTGTTGATAGTGAGTATATTGGAGGACTAGCTGGGTATAGCGATGGGGAAATATCAGAAAGTTATGCAACTGGTTCAGCTAGCGGAGATTCATATATAGGAGGATTATTGGGATATAATGATGATTATATAGAAAATTCATATTCAAGTGGTCCAGTTAGTGGGTCAAATCATTCAGTTGGAGGTTTGGTTGGATTTAACGAATATAATATTTTCGATTCTTACACAGTAAGTCCAGTTTCAGGAGATGCTGAAGAAATTGGCGGATTTACAGGTTATAATGATGACACTATTGAGTATTCTTTTTGGAATACACAGACTGCCCTACAATCTGATGCTTGTGGAAATGAAGATTGTTCATCAGATGCAGTAGGAAAAACTTCTTCACAAATGAAATCTGAAGCAACATTTACTACAAGTCTCGGCGCAAATTCATGGGATTTTGATAATACTTGGGCTATTAGTGGTGGAGTTAATAATGGTTATCCTTTCTTACAATGGAAATATGCTGATGATGGTGATTATGATGGAAATCCTGATTCGGTTGAAAATGCTGGACCAAATAGTGGTGATGCAAATAACGATGGGATTTTGGATAGTCTTCAATCTAATGTTACAAGTTTTGTAAATACAATTACAAATACATATTCAGTTTTAGAGTCAAATTGCAGTTCAAATTCTGGTGTTGATATTATGGAAGAACCTAATGATTATTTAGATAGTGGATTTGAATATCCAGCGGGACTTATGGATTTTACATTACATTGTGCTGTTGGAGGTACAGCAACAGTTACTCAATATTATTATGGTGACTTGAGTGCAGATCAAATAGTTCCAAGAAAGTATAATTCTACAACACATGTTTATACTACGATTCCAAATGCCGTTGTTACTGACGTTATGATCGGTGGTGAAAATGCTATAAAGGTTGTATATGAAATTACAGATGGTGGAGATTTAGATCAAGATGGAACTGCAAATGGAGCTATAGTTGACCCCTCAGGACCTTCTATAAATACAGCAGGAGTACCTGACACGGGACTAGGAAAACTCGGTGTATAATTGGTTTAAGTATGAAAAATAAATCTATTAAATTAAACCAGAGTAAAAAAGTTTTTCAATTAAAGGGCTTTGGCCAAAAGGCCAAAGCCCTTTATTATGCAAAAACTTTATCAGTATATAAATTAGTTAGAAAAACTACAAAGTATGAAAATTACAAAGCATTGATTTCAATTTCTTTAACGGTTTTAATACTTGTTGTAGGTATCTCAATCTATAAATTTCCTACTTTGGTTGAACCTAAAGTTCTTCCGATTAATACTATAAAAGCTACTATCCTAACATATTCAACTGATCACCCGAGCGAGGATCAAGTAAGTGATTATCATGTTTCAGATAAAAATCCCCGCTTAATAAATTTCCCTTCTCTAGGAATTAAAGGTTTTATAGAACAAGTTGGTGTTGATCAAAATAATGCAATTGCTGTTCCGGATAATATTAATATGGCAGGTTGGTATGTAAATAGTGTAAAACCTGGTGAATCTGGGTTAAGTATAATAGATGGACATGTCGATGGATTGTATAGCGATGGTGTGTTCAATAAAATACAATTCCTTCAAAAAGATGATACATTTGAAGTTGAATATGGTGATGGACACGTTGTGAATTTCAAGGTTGTTGATATACAAACTCCACTAAATGCTGGCGCTGCTAAAGTTTTATATTCTAAACATTCTGATATAAAAAGTCAGTTAAACTTAATTACTTGTGGGGGAACGTATTCAAAAGATAAAAAAACATATGATCACAGAGTTATAGTTGTATCCGAACAGATTTAATAGTTATTCATTTTTTAAACAGTGGTACAAAAATGTTGAAATAATCATTTACACTTGAATAGACTTTTGTAACATACCAAATACAAGGAGTATTCAATATAGGGAAAGTTGCTGGACCAGTCCTGAAACGTCAGATTGAACTAAAAGTAAATATATCTTCAATGAATTTTCTGTTGTAAGATGATGATATGTTAAAAGTATTCACACAAAATTGTTTTGGAACAAATATCTTTACATCAAACTTAAGACTTAAGTTTATCAGGGATTTTATTGAGGTTGAACAACCTGATTTTGTTTTCTTGCAAGAAATAATTTTCAAATTTCAAGTAGATACGATTACTCCAAATAATTATTCAGCTATATTTGTCTCAAATGGATATCTTGTTGATGGAGGTTTACTAACTTTAGTAAGAAATGATTATCAAGTTTTAAAATCTTACTTTAAAAGGTATTCAAAACAAGGAAAGATTTTAAGTAGTCAAATTTCTGATAGGATTTTAAGGAAAGGGTTTTTAGATGTTGAAGTAGATACAGATTTTCATTTAATAAACACACATTTGCTTGCAACTTACTCTAAGGAATTTATTTATGATAAAAACCAAGAGTCACAATTAATAGAATTATATAAATATTTGAAACAATTCAAAAATTTTATACTTGCTGGAGATTTTAATTTTGATGAAGATTCAATATTTTATAAAAAACTATTAAAAGAATTGGATTTGAATGATTTAACTTATAAAATGGGGAATACTTCATTAACTAGCGCTAGAAAATTAGACATTATATTTCATTCTAAACCCTATAAAGAAATTGAAAGAAATTTTGTAGATTATAAAGCAAAAAAGTATCCCTCTGATCACAAGGGCATTATTGTTGAATTTGGAGAATAAACTAACATGGGGTAGAACATGGTGTTCAGTCAGAGAACTATTTATACAGAGCCTAATAACTCTCTAACTGAACTTACAAAATAATATTAAATAAATACCCTGTGAAAATTATCCCTAAAGTCAGTATTGTTATATAAATTGCTAATAACTTTGGCTTTAAAACCTTTCTTAGAATTATCATTTCAGGTAAAGATAGTGCTGTAACTGACATCATAAAAGAAAGTGATGTACCAATCGGCAGTCCTTTTTCTATCAAAGATTTTACTATAGGAATAGTACCAGCAGCATTTGAATAAAGTGGAACACCAATCAAAACAGCTATCGGAACTGCTAACCAATTATCTTTACCTGCAATTTGGGCCAAAAAGTTTTCTGGAGCATAACCATGTACTAAAGCTCCAATTCCCACACCAATTAAAACATAAGGAAAGACTTTCTTAATAAGGTCTTTTGTGTATTCAAATGAGTCTTTCATCCTCTCTTTAAAGGTTAATTTGACTAATCCTATAACATTTTTTATAGCAATCTTCCAAACATAGTCTTCGACTAAATGCTCAAGCTTTAATCTTCCAAGAATAAACCCTGCAACTGTTGCAATAATAAGCCCAGAAACAACATACAATAGCGCAACACTTGGTCCGAACATACCTAGAAGCAAAATAGCTGCAACTTCATTAATCATTGGAGCTGAAATTAAAAAGGAGAAAGTTACTCCAAGCGGAACACCTGACTCAACTAGTCCAATAAAAAGAGGGACTGCTGAGCACGAACAAAATGGCGTTATTATGCCTATCAATGAAGCTAATAAATTTCCAACAATCTCGAACCTTGTGGATAAAAACTTCTTAGTTTTTTCAGGCGGTAGATATGACCTTATTATTGAAACAGCATAGATTATTACACATAAAAGAATAAATATTTTTATGCTGTCATAAATAAAAAAGTTTAGAGAACCAGCTATTATGCTTGTTTTATCAAGATTTAGTAAAGAGTAAGTGAGCCAATCAGCGAGTATTTGTATTGGGTAAAAAATATCCATATTTATTTGCAATTACAATCAGTATTATTGCAATCGCAGCCTCCGCTAGTCATTTCTTTTCCATTCTGGATTAAATCTTTAAGCTTAGTAATATCATTAGAAAACCCAACCATTACAGGCTTGCCATTAACAGCTAGTACAGGCGATGACATAATTCCCATTTCGACAATCTTAGTTATGTCGGTGATATATTCTACTTCAGTGTCAATCTCTAAATCTTTAACTGCTTTCTGAGTAATCTCATAAAGTTTTTTACATGTTGGACAACCTGAACCAAGCACTTGAATGGTCATAATTTTGTAAATAATAATTAGTTAATATCAATGAACTTAAATAGTTTTGCAATTTTGTCTTTCATCGATGACTTAATGAAGTAAAAAAGCTGATTACCTTTTCTTTCCTTATCGAGCACTCCACCTTCTTGCATAACTTTCAGATGGTGTGAAACTAGATTTTGAGGAAGTTCAATTTTCTCAGCCAAATCACAGACGCAAATCTCTTCATTATTCAAAATGCAAAGAATTTTTATTCTATTCGGCTCAGATATAATCTTTAAGAGGTCTGCTGAAGAATCAATTTGGTTGAATCTGCTAGTATTTTCATCACAACATTTTGCTTTTGTCATAGTTTTGTATATCAATAGGTATTGATATAGTAGCCCGACGTTGAAACTATGTCAATAGATATTGATATAGTTTTGAGAATATTTAATTAAGAAAATTCTACTAATGTTATATATTAGTTCTGATGAAAGATGTTAGAACTTAATTTTTGCAGACAGATAAATGTTATAGACAATGGGGTAGAACATGGTGTAGAGTTAGAGAATTATTCATACAAAGTTTATTGAACTATTCTTTATAAAATTTATTCTGTAAAAGTCCAGCCTAAATCAGCCTTCGGATATTCACATATCAAAATGCCTGCCTGATGCCTTTTTAATGAGGTAATGGTTCCATCAGGACACACAAATGATGAAGGCATTCTAGAGTAGCGAGATGAAGAATTACTTCCAGAAATATACATTAAGCTATCAGTTGACCTAGTAATGAACTGCGCTCTCATTAACTCATCCATACTATTTTTTGGTTTGGAACTGTTAGCGTTATAGAAAGATATAAACAACACCTCTACACCTGCATTTTTATAATCTTGAAAAAAACTAGGAAAGTTTGAATCGTAGCAAATTAAAAAACCGCACTTCACACCTTTTATATCATAGACAAGGCTATTTTCTTTGTTTTCAAACTTCTCTTTTTCCTTCCCATACAAACGAGATTTGATGTAGTGACCTGCTATCTTGCCTTTATCCGTAATCAAGCAAGTAGCATTAAATGGGTTTCTATTTCCTGAGCTAGGTTGATGTACACCAATTACGATATTTATATCAGACTCAGCAGCAATTGTTTTCAAATCTTCCATAGATTTATCCAACAAATTCCAATCAATTTCGGCTATCTCAGTCTGGTATCCTGATAGTGCTAATTCTGGAAAATGAATTACCTCCACTTTGGATTTTGCAGCTTCTTTAATTTGCCTGGAAATATAACGCATATTTTGTGCGATGTTGGTCGACACTGGGAATTGGCTTACAGCAATTTTAAGTTTCATTGTCTATCTGATAAAACTTATAAAATTCTTCAATACCGCACTTAGGAATTAGAAGTTTCATTGGAAAAGTCTGCAATAATTCATCAATGTTTTTGGCTTCTTTGATTTTACTTAAAAATTTGATTTTTACTTGTTCATCTACTTCCTTTTCACTATTTATAAATTGCCCCCATATTCCACTGCTTCTTGGGAATGGAATTTCTTGAGTTCCGATTCCATTCATAAATGTTGAAGGAAATAATCTTCGATACGCTTCATAATTGTATAGCCATGAACCTCCAGCAACATATTTTGCTGATGGAAAATTAGCTTTGATATATTTAAACATTTCCGCCAGCTCCTTCAAACGCTGTTCAATTCTTTGGTGAGAAAGTGGACCGAGTCCGCTTTTATCTTGATTGGAAAAATGTAGAGTTATTGTTTCCTTTGGTTGTTCATATTCGAATCTAAAACATCCAAATCGTATTTTATCTGGAGACTTAATATTTCGTCTTTGTTTTTCATTTTCTAAGAAAAGATTATATGCAGTCTCAGCATAATTACCAACAGCTCTTGCAGATTGTAGGAAGTTTTGCCATATAGGATTATCACTATTAAACTGCCAATCCTTGACCCCTATCCGTTTGTAAAAAGCAGTATATTCCATCAAGCACTCCTCTAAAGTCTTTCCTGTAAGCTCCATAGCTTTTAATGCAAACTGGTACTGTAAATCAAAGTGTTCTCTAGGTATATCAGGTTTAAATGCTTCTTCTACTTGCTCATCTAGATTCATATTGCTTGGCATTTAAAAATAATTGTTGGAGTTACAAGATTTGCCCTGAATTTTGAATAATATCTTGAGGGATTATCAGATTGTCTTTCGCTGTAAATTTCTGGATTTGGTTCATAAACTTCAGAGATTTTGAAACCACTTTCATTTAATAAGTTAATCCAGGTGGAAATTTTTCTATGCTGTATATATGCCCCACTACTGCCTACCCAGTCTGCTACAAATCTTGCCCCTTCATCTAGATAAGATTTATCCATGACTAATTTGTTATTTTCAACATTAAATCTTGAGTAAAATGGATGTTCCCAACTCCAAGTAAAATATCCCCCTTTATTTAAATAACTTCTGATATTTTTTAATGTCTTTTTCGGTGAAGTAGTCCAACCAATAGCATAAACGGAAAATACAAAATCAACTTTCTCAGATAATTGAAGGTTTTCTTCCATAGAATTAAGATAAAGCACAACTTTGCCTTCTTCTATAGCCTTTTTATTCAAATCTGAAGCTAATTCTTTTTGTTTTTCGGATATGTCCAACCCATAAATTTTCTTAGCACCTTTTTCAATAAGGTAGTGAATAGAATGTCCACTTCCAAAGCCTATTTCCATAATAGTTTTGCCTTTTATCTCACCTAGTAAGTCTATCTTTCTAAATTCGCCAAATGGTCCCCATGAAGGTAAATATAGACCGCCCGAAAATTTTTCAGCTACCTGCTCCCATGCTGCTTTATTTGTTTTAAGTATCTTATTAGGAACTACCATATAGGTCTTTTCAGATTAATATCAAATATTTGTTAAGTTATCTTTCTAATCTATATTACTATTTTTTAAAGTATCATCCTGAGCTAATTCTTCAAGTAATGAACTATCAATGAGTATTTGTGAGAATGTTTCAAGTTCTCCTATTAGTTTTCTAATCTGTTCATCTGTATATTTCTGTCCTTCCTTTTCCAAAATTTTTCTTGCTTCTTCAACATTCATGATTATTATTTCTGTATTGAACTTCATTGAATAGCTTTTAATAAAGATTGAGTTACATGCCACATCATAACTGGGGGTACTGCATTTCCTAATACCTTGTATGACTTGGTTTTTGATTCATGAAGTTTAAAAGTATCTGGGAAAGATTGTATTCTAGCAACTTCTTTTGGTGTGAACATTCGGTATCTTCCATTTATTTTTAAAACTGGGTCGGTACTATTTAAACTTACCTTAGCAAGGTGTGCACCAACAGTATTAGAAGGTAAGTTAATATCCTGTGCCCTGCCCTTATTCATTTTCTTGTTAGAGTTTAGCAGTCCTTGTACAGCCCTATCACTAAAATAATAATGACTTTCTATTGTATCCTCATTCTCAATAATTGTTTTTAATGCGACTTTATTTTCTACATGAGTTGGAATTGGGAACTCAAATTTTTCAAAAGCATCTTTGTCTCTAAATCCAACTATAAAAACTCTTTCTCTCCTCTGAGGCACTCCATAATCGGAGGCATTAAGAAGTTTATATTTTATAAAATAACCAGCTTTAGTAAATGTCTCAATAATCAAAGGAAAGGCTTGTTTCTGATTTGCAGATAATAGACCTTTTACATTTTCAGCAATGAAATATTTCGGTTTTTTATTTTCAAGAATCTTATACATTTCAAAGAATAATTTCCCATTTTCATTTTTATATCCTAATCTTGGGGGATTCTGAGCTACTATTGAAAAAGACTGGCAAGGAAACCCACCAATTAATAAGTCGTGTTCAGGTACTTCCGAAATATCGAGTTGTCTAATATCATTACAAATAATTGGGTGTTCAAAGTTATCGTTATAGACACCACAGGCGATAGGGTCATTATCAATTGCATAGTTAATTTCAAATGGATTCTTGGCGTAAAGATTGTCTAGAAAATTAAATCCTCCGACTAATCCTAAATCCATTCCTCCACAGCCCGAGAAGAGAGATGCAACTCTTATTTTATTTCTACTAGTAATTTTTCCCATTGTCCTGACTTTTCATTATATATAATTTCTGCACCATTTCTTGGAAGCATTTGAAGTAGATTTGACTTATATTTCCCCACAGGGTCTTGAATTACAAATAAATCTAAATCTTCCTTAGATATTAGTAACCTGTAGACAAAATACCTATTGTTATGTCCTTCTGCTGAAGTCCATTCACTTGGAGTCATGTGGAATCTATTTACACTTAATCTTCCCTTACTTATTGTAGTTTTTACCTCAATATATCTCCTTGTACCATCAAATTCAGCCGATTGAATATCATAACCAACTGCATACTGGCTAGGTATCTTTTGTACATATGGAAGGAATTGTTCACCTCCAATATTAATTAGCCTTTGTTTTTCATGCCTATAAATAATAGCTTCCCCAGTATCACCAATCTTTTTAGTTCTCAGTTCATTTTCTTCAAAAATATCTTTCAAAACTTCGGCAAGTAATGCGTGAACAGGCTGAACCTCACTATCCACTCCTTCGAGGTAGGTAGTCAAATCAGTTGAGAATAAATCCGTAGATAGTTTAGTATTGACGTATTTGAACCAGTTAAAACTAGCCTGATTTATTATTGTATAGTCTTTTTCTTCAATATTTAAATTATTGTAAAGAGAGTTATATCCATCAAAATAATTACTGCTCTTAATAAATGCCTGAATTACTTCATAGTTTGATTTATTTAAATAATATTTATTATTGGGTTGAAGAATCAACAAATCAGCCAAAACTAAATAGTCTAGTATATCTCCTGCATATCTAATAACATCACCCTCCCAGTCATAAGTTAACTTCTTTTTTTTATTTTCTTCAATTAGTTTGAATACATCTTCTGTTTGATATTCTCCAGTTGTAACTCTTAAATCATTAAATATGCAATGTGTCGCTTCTGCTTTATCAATACCAAATCTTTTTGAAGTAGTTATCTCACCATAATCTAAAAGAGCAAGTATAAATTTTGCAGGTTTAAACTTTATTTTAGAATTTATTAACCCTGCAATCTCTTGTGGTTTTAAATGTCCACCTGGATATTGAAAGTAATATAAAAAATATCTAAAAAATTCAATTAAATCTTGGTTCTCAGCTAACAGTTTTGCCATTGGTGATGGAGACATTGTTCCATCTGCGTTGTTGCTTATTAGTCCGAATAACGCAGATATTTCTGTTCTCCAATTGTTAATAGTCTTTTCAGTTTTATCTAAGTTGCTAGGGAATAGTTTAATTGCAGAGTTTACTTTCTCTATAAAATTAGCCTTTGGTAGAGTTGGAATTTGAGACAACTCATTAGACATATAGAACAAAACGTTTTCTACATCATTTTTAAATCGTGGTCTTACGTGATGTAATCTAAAAAAATGTTCCTCAGGTATGATATATTTCATAGGTATTGTTTTAATTTTTCGGCAATAGCTTTAGCCATTAATGGGGGAACTGCGTTTCCCACCTGTCGATATTGACTAGTTTTAGAGCCTTTAAAAATAAATTTATCTGAAAAAGATTGAATCCTTGCGCTTTCCCTCACTGTCGGTACACGATTCCATTTATAATGAAAATGGTGTCTATGTCCTGTATCTATTGTAAAACTTGGCATACTACTATTCAAACGTGTCCAAGCAATATGCATCTTCCTAGTTCCTCTTAAATTCTCTGGCAAATCTTTGTAATTACCGCCATCAGGTACTAAGTTTATTATTTCAATTGTCTTATCATTATGTACTGTAATTTGATGATTATAAATACCTTTAGAACCAGCCCTAATTTCTTCCTGATACTTATTTTGTGGCTCAAATATATAAGGAGTCCCATCATCAAGGCTTCCTTCTGGTAAGTCGCTCAATGCCTCGAAAGAGGTCACATGAATTGTAGTTCTTTTCTCTGGGAAAACAAAACTATCTGATAATAATCCTATAAAGACTAATCGCTTTCTTTTTTGTGGAACACCATAATCTGAAGAAACTAAAATAGAAGAGCTAACTTTATATCCTAATTGTGAAAAATCTTCAATAATTTGTTTTTTAACTTCACCTTTGGCAATAGAACCCAAGTTCGGAACGTTTTCCATTAGAAAGGCTCTAGGTTTTATCTCTGAAACAATTTTTACAAAATATTTGTAAAGGGAATTTCTTGGGTCTTCAATCATCCTTTTTCCAGCGATTGAAAAGCCCTGACAAGGTGGTCCACCAACAATAATATCTATCTCTGAATTTACCTTATTTAATATTTCTTCTGACGTAATATCTTCTATATTTGCTAGGATTGCTTTAGCTCCCACATGATTAAATTTAAATGACTCTATTGAATCTTTATCATTATCAATACCAAGTAAAGGAATAAATCCTGCTTGTTCAAATCCATTTGATAATCCCCCACATCCAGAGAATAAATCTATAAATTTTATTTCTTTTTTAGTTTTCATGTCGTATTTAATTCAAGTATGTACATGCGATTATTAATTATACATCATCAAATTTCTGATGAGATATTTTAATTAAACTTTGCCCAATCGAAGCTCTGGTCTCCTTTCCTATTCAATATAATGTTTAACTTATTTGCTCTTACGTCGTAAATTGGTTTTAAAAACTCAAGCATTATTTGTTGATTTTCTAATCCAATAAAGAAAGGACACTCATATCCATCCGAATATGCTATGTGCCATTCAGCTGGCCACTGGTCTAAATTCTTTGTTCTATAGGTTAATATTGCTATGTCATGATATTTTAAGGGAAAGGTAAGAAAGCTAGGTAGCTCAAAGTTATCTAATTCATCTATGTCAAATGATGAATTAATTCGAATACTCATAGGAGGGTTCATCATGGGTATCGCAAAAACCAATAAAAACTGTGGTTTTATTTCGGTTTTAGAAAGAATAAGATAATCACTCTTTCTGTTAAAAACTGGTGATTTTTCTGGAGAATAGGATGGTTCTTTAATAAAAGCTGAAAATAGATGTCTAACCCCACCACTATTTAGTTGTGCATTTAGTAATGTATTTCCTTTAACTATCATTTGAGAGTCTTTTTCACCGTAAGCTTTATAATGCGCTCTTCCAGAGGCGTGTATAGAGAGTTTTCCCTCTTTTTCACCCAATTGAGTAATTAACCTATTGTTTTTAAAATCTTGGTTAAGCCATATTGTAGAACTAAATTCAGGCCAATTTACATATATTGAACCATCATTTTCCTGTGTAAATGAGAAAATCTGATAATCTTTATCATTTTTCTTGAGAAAAACTCTTCTCTTATTAACTATCATTGGCTTAAAATCTTTTCAGATATTTTTTAAGGGGTATATTATTTTTAGATATTATCATAAACTAAAATTATATGGAGATTAATTTAACCCCACAAAAGGCTTTTGAAGGAATTGGCTATTGTATTCTCAATGCAAAAAATAAATTTGAAGATGCGGAAGTTCTATTTAAAGAGAAAAAATATTCAAGTGCTTTTTCTCTATATGCTATAGCTTTGCAGGAATGTGGCAAAATTAAAATTATAGCTGAAATTTCAAAGTTGAATAAAAATCAAAACATCATGTTAAAAGATTTGTGGAAAAAGTTCCGCGACCATAAGATAAAAGATTTTATGGGAGATTTTTTTCAAGTTTCTGGTGAAGGAGGTCCAAAAGTAGTTATGAATGAATATCAGAGGCTACTAAGGGAAAATATGGCTTTTAGCCCTGAAGATAGTAGATTAGATTCACTTTATGTAGATTTTAATTCGAAAGCTGAAGCTTGGAAATACCCTCAAAACTCTTTAGAAAAAACTTCAGCTATAAGGAGTAAAGTTATAGAAACATTAAATCGAATCAAAAGATTAGAACTAATAGGTTTCTACTCAGAGGGATATTTAAGAAAATATAAGAAATTTTATCAAGAGAACTTCTCACCTGTATTTGATAAACTTTTAAATAACCCTGTGGCATTTGCAGAGGAGGCAGATAGACAATACTGGAAGGATTTAAATTTGAAATTTATAACTGATTTGATAACACAAGGTATTTTGAAAAAGACACCGTATAAGAAGAGACCTCAAAACGAGGCCTCTTAACTTATTCGAGACACACTATTCTTGTGTGATTGTTACAGTCCAACTAACTCCAGAAATAACATGCACATAATATGTACCTTCAGTTAACCCTCTAATGGTTGTGTCACCGTGTCCATCTTCTGCGCCATCAGTAGAGATATTTAAATCTTCGCCAGTCAATCCATTAAGAAAAGTATTCTCTCCTTCCTTTTGAAGGGTAATTGATGAATACGTCCCATATGAGCCACCTGTTGTAGTAGCTGTCATTTTGGCAGTTCCATCATGTACAGTGAAGCTCTCAGTATCTTTATTTCCTTTTCCAGAATAAGTTACATTTACTGGTTCAACTGGAGCTTTTGTATTTGTATCGGGTTGTTGACTATTGTTAGTAGTGTTTGTTGTTGAGTTTGAATTATTACCATTTGAAGAAGTTAAAAGTGCAACTCCTCCGCAACAAAGTAATAAAACTACTATTAAACCCACTACTACGCCTAGAGTTCCCGTTATCCCTCCAAAAAAGGACTTTGTTGCTGAACTAGCCGATGATGCAGCTATATTTTGAGCCATAAATATAAAATATAAAAAATAAAATAATAAACTAAAAGTTTATTTCATCTTTAATACTGTTCTGGGAATTAACTGAGGCTATAGATAGCAAAAATGGCCTCCCAGACCAGCGGCTACACCCTTTCGGGCTGCCCTATAAGAGTTTCCCCTTATAGACGTACAGAACGATGCTGACTGGAAAGCCATTCAAACGTTCTGTACGATTTTTATTTTGATACCATGCCTATATTTGCATATCGGTTTAGGTCTCAGATATTGAATTATAATATAAAGGTGAAATTAACAAAAGTTTTTGGACGATATTAATAAAGAAGAAGTATAATTCTTAAAATTAAATATAAGCATTAATATGAAGAAGAAAAACAGTAATCCTACAAAAAGGAATAAAGAAGCTCACATTGATTTAGATTTGGATAATCCTCAACTTAAGTATGAACTTAATCACCTTAAAGAAGAAAATGAATTGTTTAAAATAGCTGCTTTTGAAGAACTTAAGCGTTTCCAAGCACAATTTCAATCTATGGCGTTACTGCCAACATATGCAATTACTGAGGCAATCAAGCCGTTGATTGATTTTCAAAATGTCTATTTAAACCAAATTAAGGAGATGACAGAGCTAGTTCAAAAATCTGTATACAATTCTGGAATTATGCAAATTGTTAGTTCTATTCAAAAATTACAAGTAGGTGCTTTCGCAGGTTTGATTATAAACTCCGAAATTGAGAACCAAGTCATCTCATCTAAAAATGGACTTTTTACCACTTCCACCATTAGAAAAGCTAAGCTCACAGCCAGAAGTGAAGTGGGTATCAATATTGAAAAAAATACTACTACAGAAGTATCTAGTGGTATTTCATATAGAAAATTAGAGACAATTGAAACCAAACTTGAAATTCTAGATGAAAATATGAAAAGCCTCAGTAGTAAAGATGATTTAAGAATGATTAAGGAAAAGCTAAGTAAACATGATAATTTTTTTGATATGATTCAAGATAATCCATTCCAATTTTTTAAAATAAAAAAAGTGGATTTTGTTAAAGGATATAGTTATTTTCTAATTAATGGCAATATAAAAGTGATTATTCCTTCAAAAACATTACAGCACTATATTTGTGAAGTCTTATTCTCGGGCAAAAAAGATAATATCACTGATGAATGGTTCACAGATGAAATTATTCATGAGTTGAAGTCATTTCTTGGAGTTGCTGAAATAAAAAGATTAACATGGTCAAAATTAAAAGAGGCAATAATTAATATTAATGAAAAAATAGCCATACAAACTACAAAGCAAGATGTGATAACAATACCCAGAGCAGAAATAGCTCAATTAAATTACGAATATTTTTCTCCTAAGTAAGTAAATTCCAGCTAAGCACTTCTACTCCAGCCGAACTCGGCTGACCTTTCTTTCATAAAATTTCCTCATAACTTTTAAAAATATAAGTATGAAGAAAGAAGCCCAACATTTTAACACATTCGACCTAAATCTTGCTGCGGTTCTCCTTGCTAAAGGTTACATTCTTGAACAAGTTCAAAGAAATTCTAATGGCAAATCTCTATTTGTTTTTGATGAGTCAGATGCCTTGAAAAAACTAATAGAAAAGTACTGGAAAGGGAATCTTAAAATGAATCCCCAAGATGTATTCACAAGCCTAAAGGTCATTAAGAATAGGCTTTACAGCAGTTATTCATAAACCTATGGAAAAGGAGAGTCTTGATAAATTTAAAATTATTTTCAAGAAGGTTTATGGGATAGACCTGAGTGAAGCTCAAGCCCTCGATTTAGCAACTAATTTGCTCAATTTATATCGGGCAGTCTACAAAGAAAATCTAAATATTAATATTAAAAAATATGAAAAGGAAATACAATCTACGAAAAATCAAGACTAAAAGGTCTTATACTTCCGAAGAGCTTGCAGAAACTTTAAAAGTCCATGTTCAAACTGTTCATGACTGGAAAAGAAATGGATTACTACCCCTTGAAGAAAAAACTTCGCCGCATCTGTTTCTTGGAACTGAAGTTAAAAGTTTTCTTACAAAATTTGTATCTAAGCATAAGGTCTCTCTGAAAGAAGGAGAATTTTATTGTTTATCTTGTAAAAATGCAGTGAAACCAACAAGTTTTGAATCAATCAGAAGAGGAATTACCATCGGGAACTCCAGAGAATCGCTCATACTTAAAGCGACTTGTCCAATATGTTCAAAAGTCGTGCATAGATTTAGTAGTGCTCCATTAATTGCTGAAGCGGAAAAGCACTTAGTTCCTAAACAAATCCGAAAAACAACAGATTTAGAAAAGGATTCAATTATGCTATTTGACTAATAGAAAGTTAATTTATTTTTTATATAAAGTTTATGAGAGCATCAAATTTATTTCAAATTTTGGATTTATCCAAAGACGTAGTAGCTGAAGTTAATATCTCTGATTTAATTAAATCGGGATTAGTATTGAATGAGGATTATGAGATTAAAAAGGATTTTTTATATAGCCAACCCGTTAAAAATGATGGTGTGTTTTCTTTAGATATAACGAGAAGTAACGGTTGGTTTGGAAATATTGAAATACATTTCGCCTTTTTTATTGATACTAGTGAGAGCGATGAAAATATCCATATATCGCAGGAAGTGAGAATTGTGAAGAATAAAAATGGAAAATTGCAATTTGTTTGTCCAATTTTAGGTGGTGAAAATTTATGCTCAACTCTCTATTTGAGAAACGATTTTCCACTCTTTGGCTCAGATGAGGGTCTAAATGTGGGTTGGTGGCTAAAAAGTGCTCGAAGAGATTAACTAGGTTTTACAAAGTCCGTTATAACACTCGATTATGAACATTATCTTTTATTACAAATTATATGGCCAAGAACAAAGCAAAAAACGAAAAAATCAAACGAAAATATTTTGATTGGTTGCGAGGTGCTGAAGGTTTTTCAGATTTAACAATTGATGCAGTTGAAAAAGCAATCTGGAAATATGAAGAATTTACGAAAGAAGCCGATTATGGTGAATTTAATGATAAAGTCGCAACGCAATTCAAAAAATGGCTTTCAACTGCAAAGAATCCAAGAACAGGGAATACTTTATCATTAACATCTCAGTACCATATTTTAAGGCATTTAAACTCACTTTTTGTGTGGCTTTCTGGGCAGGTCGGGTATAAATCAAAAGTCTCAACTTCTGATATTAGATACTTGAGATTGAGCAAAGAAGATTCAAGAAAAGCAACAAGTCCTAAACTTCCAAAATACCCTAGTCTTAGCTACATAAAGAAACTTTGCAGTTTTGAAGTTAATGATGAGATGGATAGAAGAGATAGAGCCTTAATTGCTTTTACAGCACTTTCAGGAATGAGAGATAGAGCAATCATTACTCTACCGATTTGCTGTTTTGATGTTCAAAAATTAGTTGTTTATCAAGACCCGACCAAAGGAGTTCATACTAAATTTTCAAAATCTATAATTACAACAATATTTAGATTTGATAAAGAACTTTTGGAGTATATTCTTGACTGGCAAACGTATTTAACTGAGGAGAAAATGTTTACAGGTGAGAATCCGCTTTTCCCAAGCACACTAATAGAACTTGAGAGTGAAGTTAATCATTCTTTTGTCGCAAAAGGAGTGGAACCAATCTTCTGGAAAAATGCAGGAGCAATGAGAAAGATATTTCAAAACAGAGCAAAAGAAACTGGGCTGGATTATTTTTCGCCCCACAAATTTAGGCATTTTGCAATTAACGAAGCCCAGAAGTATGTAAACAATGCCGAAGAATTAAAAGCCGTCAGTCAAAATGTAGGACATGAGAATTTAACAACAACATTTTTCGGGTATGGAGGAATAGATGACTTCAGGGTTACAGAGATTATCGGTAATATGAACTTTGAGAAAAATAAGTCAAAAAGGAAACTAGATAAAGACACCATTGAAAAGCTGAAAGATTTATTGAACGAACAAGATGAGTGATATAAGGTTTATTTATAGAAACTATTGATTTAAAATGTACACATATTTAACTCTTAATATAAAGCTATGGAATTGAAAGACAAAGTTGTTTTGATAACAGGCTCTTCGAGCGGAATTGGGAAAGCCATTGCTATTAGATTAGCAAGTGAGGGAGCGAAGATTGTTATTAACTATAATTCTAACAAGGAAGGTGGGGAATCTACATTAAGTGAGATTCAAAGTTTAGGTAATGAAGGTCTGGTGGTTCAAGCAGATATTAGTGATGAATCTCAGGCGGAAAATCTAGTAAAAACAGTTATAGATAAGTTTGGAACAATCGATATTCTTGTTAATAATGCAGGGGGTTATATCGATGGTGATGATTGGAATGGTGAGAGCGAAGCATGGCTTAAAACTTTTCAAAAAAATATTCTTTCTGTAATGAATGTTTCTAAATATGTTCTCAGAGAATTTATTGAAGCTAAAAAAGGAAATATTGTTAGCATTGCAACAAGATATTCACTTTCAGGTCAATATGATTCACCAGCCTACTCTGCTTCAAAAGCAGGTATTGTAAATCTAACTCAAGGTTATGCAAAACTACTTTCACCGTTTGGAAGAGCAAATTGCATATCACCTGGAGCTGTAGAAGCTGGTTACTGGCTAAGAGCACCAAAAGAAGAGCTTGATGAAACTTTGGAAACAATTCCATTTAAAAGATTGATAAGTAAAGAGGAAGTTGCAGAAATGGTTTTTTACCTATCCTCTGAGCATTCTAAATCTATTACAGGTCAAAATTTTTTAATTGATGGAGGATTTAATTTAAAATAATTTAATTTTTAAATAATAGAAATGAATGCAGAGCCAAATCCAGAACACTTGAGAGAAATTCAAAGAGAGATTGTTTCAGGGCTTATTTTCTCAAAAGATGGGAAACTACTTGTTGGCAAAAAAGACCCGAATAAAGGTGGTGTATACGCTGATTGTTGGCATATTCCAGGAGGTGGAGTTGATGAAGGAGAAGATAAAATGACCACTTTAAAAAGAGAAATTAGAGAGGAAACAAATTTAGATGTTGAGGGAGCTGAGCTTGAATTAGTTGATGATACTGGTCGTGGTTCAACAGAAAAGACATTGAAAGATACAGGTGAAAAAGTATGGTGCAATATGAATTTTAATGTGTACAGGGTAAGGTTAAATAGAAATGCTTCTGAGATTGAATTAAATCCATCTGATGATTTAGTTGAATTAAAGTGGGTAGATATTTCTGAACTTAAGGAGCTTAAGCTAACACCACCAAGTATTGAATTGTTTAAAAGACTTGGATATATAGATTAGAGAATAAAATTTAAAATATAAGTATAAATATGCTTCAGGAAAAAGATTTTACAAAAAATAGATATATCCTTTATGCAAGGAAGTCTTCTGAATCTGAAGATAGACAGGTTGCTTCAATAGCATCACAGATTGATGCTATGCAAGAGATTGCAAAGGAGTTGAAAATAAAAATTGTTGAAGTGATGAGCGAATCGAGTTCTGGTTTCCATGTAGGTAGGAATGTCTTTAATTCAATGGTTGAAAAGATACATAAAGGCGAGGCAGACGGAATCATTGTCTGGAAACTTTCAAGACTATCAAGGAATCCTGATGATGCTGGAAGAATAATGGGTATGTTACAACGGGAAGAAATTAAGCATATAAGGACTGTTGATAGAAACTGGTTTCCTGAAGACAATGTAATGATGATGTATGTTGAGTTCGGCGTAACAAATCAGTTCAGCCGAGATTTAAGTGTTGATACAAGTAGAGGTTTATTAAAGAAAGCTCAAAGAGGCTGGTCGCCAATCTCTACTCTTCCTCTTGGTTATATGCACAGCCCGTATAAGAAGCTAGGCGATGAAGAAATTATCCCTGACCCTGAAAGATTCGAAATTGTAAAAGAAGGTTTAAAACAAGTTGCTTCAAATAGACTTACTCCAATGCAGTCCTTAGATTTTGTTTTAGAAAAAGGTTTAAAAACCAGAAAAGGAAAGCCGATAGGTGAAAGTGTGTGGTATCGAATACTCATAAATCCTTTCTTTTATGGAACTTTTGAATTTCCGCAGAAAAGTGGAAGATTTTATGAAGGCAAACATACTCAAGCTATAACTCAAGAAGAATATAATCAAATTCAACATCAACTCGGCAGGAAGGACAGTCCTAGACCTAAAAAATGGTATTTCCCATACACTGGAATGATGAAATGTGGAGTTTGCGGTTGTTCAATAATTGCAGACCCTAAATTTAAACATCAAAAGAATGGGAATGAACATGACTATGTTTATTATAGATGTACTAAAAAACGAGGTAATTGCGACCAGAGAAGCCTCGAAGTTGATGACTTGGAAATACAGTTCACAGATATAATTTCAAATATACGAGTACCTGATGGCTTCCATGAATGGGCAATGGAAGAGCTTCAAAAAGACCATCAAAAGGAAATTGTAGAAAGAGGTGAATCTTATGAGAGAGCAAAGGCAAAATACGAGGAAGTTGTTAAAAAGATTGATGATTTAGTTGAGGGCTATTTAGGAAAGAAAATTCCAGAAGAAACTTACGATAGAAAGTTGCCTGAATATCAAAAAGAACAGAATATCTTAAAAGGTATTCTTGATAGCTCAGATTTAAGAATAAAAGAATGGATTAACAAAGCTGATGAAGTTCTTGATTTTGCAACTAAAGCAAAATATGAATTTGAACATGGCGATGATAAAAAGAGAAAAGAGATAGTTTCGTTTCTCGGCTCGAACCTCATTTTAAAAGACAGGATACTTAGCCTAGACTTAAAAAAGCCTCTGGAAGTTATTCAATCTGTTTCTGGGGAATTAAATGTCATTGCTGAAAAGTTCGAACCTCTCAATAGCTCAAATAGCAAAGAAGAATTTAAAGAATTTCTATCTACAAATGTCACATGGGGTGGAATCTGGGACGAATTTAAGAACTATTTAATTAATACTACTAGCAATTTTGTCATGAGTACCTAATATCAAATCTACTTGTTTAATCATCTCACTTGGCTGTAAGGACATGTCTTCAACTATTGAAGCAATGTTCTCAATTTCGTTTTCACAATTAAGAACCTTGAGCGATTCCCTAACGGGGACAGTGTTAAGTATTATGTAAGATTTCTTAATAGAATCTGTCACCTCCATTTGCAATTTGTTATAATTTTTATATAGTTCTCTTAACTCACAATTACTACAAAGACAGTAATCTATAATACAATCCCTATATCTTTTTTCCTTAAAACATATTACCCCCATTGCTAGGTATGCCTTACCCATCATATACCAATCTGAAGTTCTCATGCCATCTGAGAGCTGTTTATTAAGAAGCCCCCACTCAACATCACTATCACTTGCAGGAGAACCAAATCTTTTAGATAATATGTTTTTAATAGACTGGAATTCTTCTCGGTGCTTTATTAACTCATCATATGTACCATTGATTTTTGCCCATTCTAATTCCACTTCATCAGTCTGTAACTTGGTTAATGAAAGTTTCTCTTTTGTGTAAGGATGAGTTCTACTATATATGTATTTCCCACAATTAGGACATTTTGTTTTAGCTTTAACTACTTTAACTAAAATTGAAGAACAATAAGGACAGATTTTTTGAGAAGATCTAATATAATTATCCCCAAACTCACAAGTATTGGATTTATTGACTTTTTTTGTGGTTGAAAAGATTGTATTGACTATCCTCTTTATAATCGCCATTAAACTATTATGAATTAATTGATTTTTTTAGAGCACCCTTTTTTAATCTCATCATCAGTAAACCCAAACTTTTTTATTTGTTGAATTATCATTTTAACGTAAAATGGACCAACATTAGTTGAAATTATTATAAATGGTGGTTGATTTGAATCTTTTTCAGGAGATTTATTCGGATGAATGAATTTGTAGTTATGTTTACCAGCTCCAACATCATTAAACCCCAGATTATATAGTAATGATATTAAATTCTTAAAATTTTTTGGAGGGAACTCTGATTTCACTTTCCAATATATCTAACCTTCTCCTCAGTCTTAAATATTTTATTACCTAATCCCTCACTGCCAACAGATACAACATCTCCATTCTTATCTTGGACTACAAAGTCTTTAGCAGAGATTCGCTTATTATAATAATGTGGAACATCAAAATACACAAAAAGTGCATCTTTTATCCTGTCAGCTATAGATTGACTGTCCGGAGAAAAAACCATAAAGCCAGGTAATGAATCAGCAATGAGAGTATAACCTGACTCATCTGAATGTACTTTTAAATCCAAATCTACAGGAATTTTTTTTAAGTTTTCCAAATTTAATTCTGGAGGTCTACTACGAATATCGTAGTTGACAATTTCATTTAAATCCCTAATGAGTTTTTTGAGGATGAATTTGTAGTACATGATATATTTAAATTAAGTTATAGATTATATTATTATATTGTTTATATGTCCATCTATTAACGATATTATGTTAGAAGAAGAAATGACCATACTTATAGTATATATTATTTTTGATAAAGTTATAAGAATTTCAGTTTAATCTTTCAAATTTGATGGTAGGTGATCTATTATTATTTGAGTTTTTTCACATATTTGTTATCTAATTTGGGATTCAAAGGCAAATCTTTTTTAAGTTGATTGGGAGGCACTTTTTAGCTTAAGAATATCGATTTTACGCTTATTTCGTCAAGAAGTTTAAGTATCGTGTATCTTAACTATACGGTACCTTTTATAATTTAGCTATACCCCACTTGTGGATATCCCCTATGATTAAACTAGAATATTAATAAAATATGCTATAAGGTAACCCGATATCCCAAGTCCGACTTTCATTATCTTGAGCCTCACAAATGAATCTACTATCACCAGTATTCCCATAAATTGTATCTTCAAAGCAGGTGATGTATCCTAAACTAACATAACCTCCATTGGGAAAATAAATTTCTGTAAATCTGTCACCGTTACTGGCTACCTCAAGAGTGTAACAGTAATTATCTGGGTCATCATGAGGGTAATAGCAAGCCTTCATGGATTTTGATCCAGTAAACTTCATTATTTTACTGGGATACTCGGCACCTATTCCAATAAATCCACCCACAGATTGTGAGTATTCATCGTTGGGATTTTTAAACCCATTTAATGCGTAGATTATGAAAGCAATTATAACTATAAGTACTATTAGATTGATACAACCACCACCGCTTCTCTGCTGTTCAAATTCATTTTCATTCATAGATTACTCACTTATATAATTCATAACATTTATTTTCTGCTGAAGTTTTACGGTTATCTAATACACTTGCCTCACTTGTTGAAAGTTTGCAATTCCAACCATCCGTTTTTTCATATCCATGAGAATCACAATTAGCACTCCAATCATTTTTATAATCTGTATATGCTTTGTCTAAACAATTGTTCAATGCTAATTTATTATTATTTACAACATCATGGGTTGTAGTTGTAGGGTAGTAATCTTTTACTCTATTTATAGCCAAAACAACTGTCAAAGCAATTAGAAAGAAAGCAACAAATGCAATAATCTTTGTGGAATTAGTATTTGAAGATTTTAAAACTAACCATGCAATTAAACCTGCAATACCTCCAGCAATTGTTCCACTCAGAATATCAAGGTGACTTATTTGTGATACCAAAGCTATACAACCAATTACAAATATCCAGGAGAAGAATTTCACTACAGAAGATGTTGTATTATTTACTTCCTTATACTTTTGGTGGTGATCATTTATATTCTCATTCAAAAATTCTCCACAGAATCTGCACTTTATCGCTGACTCTTTAATTTCCTCACCACAATATGGACAAGATTTATATCCTAGCTTCATAATATTGTATTAATATATTGGGATTTTACTACTTTGGAATCCAAATATAAAATATTATTTTTCTCGATTTTTGTCTAAGTCTTTATAACTTATAGTATTAAGTATAAATTGAGTCCCATCTTCACCAGTTACCTCTTTTCTTTGACTATATAAAGACTTTTGTCGTCGTTCTAAGTATTTCCAAGAATCTTCTACTGAATTTGAATCTATAACTGCTCTCGCAATATTCTTTTTTGAAGCGATGGCAATGAATTGTTTTGCTCTTTCCATACTCTCTGTAAATTCGTCGGATTGTTTCTCCCACTCATAATACGTATCTTTACTTATTCCTGAGTATAGACAAGCCTCTTCGACTGTAAAATCATTTCTAAATGCTTCGGTTAAATCCGACATTACCCTTTCAGTTAATTTATATGTTGATTGCATTAGTTCTTTTAAAGTTTTGTTTGGTATTCCGTTCATAATATTAGTTGATAACAAATACGTATCAGATGTATTATATCAACAAATTTTAAACTTGCTAAAACTTAAAACAGAAAATATAATTCATTAATAATTAACACTACAATTCCCTGCTTTCTTTTTAAGTAGTGTTAGAAGAAGGCGGGGATTTTTATATGAATATTGAAGTTAAGCACGATGATAATTCATTGTTATTAGAAGATTTGACTGACATTACTAAACTTCTATATCAAGACTTTGGAAACAATAAACTCCCAATCTTTTTTGTAGATGACAGTTACTTAATGAACGAAAAAGAGGAAACAAAAGTACTAACTAAAGAAGAATTAAAGTTCATTAATATTAACTTGCAAAATAATGAAAAATTTAAAGTTTATAATCTAAAATCTCATTATTCACTCTATTATCTAGTGGATTTTGAAATCATAACTAGTTATCAGTCGATTAGGAATTACTTAAACCCTCATGATGATTTTTCATTGAGAACTTTACACGAATTCGGAGGCATTTGCTATTACGTCCAGCCGAATATAGTTTTATTAAACTGGGCTAATGGCAATTTAATTAATATACTAACTGCGATATCGAAAATAAAGGGAATAGTTAATGAAATAAAATCTGATAGACAGTTAAAATACACATATGCAATACCTGATATCCTAGGTAGACATAAGTTTCAGATAATAATTGATAAAAATTCTAATAAAATTCTCTTAAAAGGATTGAGTGAAAGAATATATGACACAAAACTCATATGCGAAGATCAAAATGGTTTAACAACAAAAAATTGCAGATTACTAGAATATCTACGCTTAAATGTGGGAACAACAGATACTTTGATCAAAAGAAAAATTATTGATGAGTTAAAAAAGTACAACGAATTTAAAAAAGATATAAAGACTCTCAGGTTCTACTTTAAGGAAATCCGTGACGCAATTAAAACAATTTTCCAGTTATCCAATGAGGATTATGCTGAATACTTCTTTGATACAAGCGATAAATTCGACTTAATATTAAAATGCGACATAATTTATATTGAAAAACTTATTACACCCACTTACACACCCACTCAGAAATAGGCTATAACCTCCTGCAGACTTAATAAAATAGTCGTTCACCCACACTTCCACCCACTCATCATTTAAAGATATTATCTACACAATTAATTTATCAAGATTTTACTGTGCCTGAATATCTAATTGAACTTGAAAATGAACATAAAAGAAGCTTATTACTTTTGAATAATATGCTATTCATCAACAAGGCTTTCCCTGAAGGTTCAGAAATACTTCGCAGAAATAAAAGAATCTATGAGCAGGAGATAATTCAATATAAAAATGATTTGGAAAGATCTGTTCTACAAGCAATTATAGATGAGCTCCCACCCGTACAGGTTAAATTGATTCTCTTGTTCAAATATTTAAATCAACGATTTAGAGAACTTAGAAATTGTTTACATTTTATTAATTCACAAATGCCACAAACAAAAAATCTGAATAAAACTAAAACAGATTATATTTCAATAAAAATTCAGAGGTCTAAGGAAATAGATATAAGAAAGGTTGTTGAATATTTAGGTTTAGAAGTTAAGTCAAATGATATTTTGAGATGTCCTTTCCACCAAGATAAAACTCCCTCCTTAAAGTTATATAGAAAAGAAAATCGCTTTAAATGTTATGGATGTAATGCATCAGGTGACTCAATAACTTTTGTTAGAAAATTCCAAAACGTTGGATTTTTAGAAGCAATAGATTTTATTAATAAATTATGAATGAGGATAGTTACTTTAAAGAAATCCTAGACGAAATCGGAGAATCAACTGAATTGAAAACCATTGAGTTAGAAGATGTTACAGAAGAAAACGTTAGTTTCTTAGTTAATCCTTATATAGTGAAAAACGGGATCAATCTGATTACTGCACCACAAAAAAGTTTGAAAAGCATGATCATTCTTTACTTATGCATATGTACTTTAAAAGGAGATCAGTTTTTAGATCATTTCCCAACCGAAAAGATTAATAAGGTGTTATTAATTGATCAAGAAAATAGGAAATCTGCAGTTAAAAACAGAACTATAAGATTAGGTTATGAACCTCAAAATATTACCTTAATAGACCAGTATATTTATTTCGACAAAGATGAAGAAATTACAAATAAACTTATCTCATTAATTAAGGAGAAAGAAATTGACCTAGTAGTTATAGATACACTAAGAAGAACGAATTCTAATCTTGATGAAAATTCAAGCAGGGATGTTAATAAATTTTTTGCAAGAATTCAACCCTTAAAAGATTACGCAACAGTAATAATAATTCATCATGAGACTAAACCAACACCAATGAATAAAAATACCTATTACAGAGGTTCTGGAGATATCGTTGGTGCTGTAGATAGTCATATCTCATTGAAGAAAGGTGATACAAACAATGATTCAGTAAATCTCACTTTGAAGCATGAAAATGCTAGATATTCTCAAGAGAATGAGCCTATAGAAATTAAATTTAACTTTACTGATAAAAGATTTTCTTTTACTTATAACGGAGATTCTAAAGAAAACTTCATACAAAAATTAGAAGCAGAGAAACAAGAAAGATTAGAAAATTTGCTTCAATTTATTCAAGATTCTGAAACTGAAGGCAGAAACATCAAGGAAATAGAGGAATTTTGTAAAAAGAACTTTAATAAAGGAGAACATACAGCAAAGGAATATCGAGATACTTTATTATTAGGAGGAGCGATTCAAGAACATACAAAACCTTCAGATAAAAAAACATACTTTATTTATACAGATTTTGCACCTCAGCAGAGCAATATACTATAGATGTGAGGTGCTGAGGAGAAGAAATATATGTCTGAAGAATCTAAAAAGGAAATAATAGAATTCTTAAAATTATTATCTGATATACTTGCTGATCAAATTAAAAGAGGTGTTTATGTTTAACTTCTTACTAATTTTATATATAATCTTATTGCTATAACAAGTTAATGACGAATTTATTAAACGGGTATCCAGATACATGAGTTCGTCTCTTGTTATAGCACTGGATGCCCGTTTATTTTTTACTTTTAGTTCATGTATAACAATTCATACTTCTTATATTGTCGAAAATCTAGTGAGGATAGTAGACAGGCTTTATCAATACCTGCTCAACTTAGAGAACTCAAAGAATTTGCAGTTAAAAATGATTTAAGAATCATTAAAACCTTTCAAGAAGAGAAATCAGCACGAATACCTAACAAAAGAAAAGAATTTAATGAAATGCTTTATCAAATTAAACAAGGCAAGGCAACTAAAATTTTGTGTTGGCATACAAATAGGCTAAGTAGAAACCCTCAGGAATCTGGTGTACTTCAGCAAATGATAACTGATGAAACTATTGAGGAGATAAGAACTCCATTTGAAACAATCACCAAAGACACAAATGATGTTATGCTCGGTGTGTCTTTCGGTGGCAATTCACAATACTCAAAAGAGTTAAGTTACAACACTAAACGTGGAATGAGAGAAAAAGCCTATCGTGGTGAATGGTTAACTGGTGCTCCACCCTTTTATATTAACTTTGGAGATAAAAAAGGTTCAAAGAATATAAAACCAGATCCAGAGACTTCAAAATTTTATCTCCCATGGATTCGTAGAATTATAAAAGAACGTTTAACCACTCGAGAAGCAACAAGGGTACTTAGGGAACTTGGTGTTCGTGCAAAATCAAATAAATTCTACTCAAGCTCAATGGTGCAAAGATTATTAAGGAATCCAATGTATTATGGTCTTCTACAATATGGAGATATAGAGAAGATTGGAACTTGGGAACCATTAATTGATAAATGTACTTGGGACGATCTTCAAATGGTATTAGACAATAGGACAAAACCATATTTCACAAAGCATAATCATGCATATAGTAAATTAATAAAATGTAGTGATTGTGGTGGCTTTTTGATCGGTGTTACTAAAACTAAGAAGAGCGGGAAATCTTATACTTATTATTCGGTTAATAAATCAAATCATCCTGAATGTAAATGTCTGCCAATCAAAGAAATGGATCTTGATGAACTTTTTTGTAATGACATTGAAAAGCTTGAGATGTCAGAAAGTCAGGCTGAAACTATTCGTGAATATACAATCAAAAGATTAGAAGGAGATAAAACAAGTAATTCATTTGTAAAAATACAATATGACAAAGAAATTGCCGAAGTAAATGAAAATTTAGATGGATTATTAAAATTAAGACTGGCTGAGGAAATAACAAAAGAAGATTACAAATTAAATAAATCTAAGAATGAAATGAGGCTCTCTGAGCTTGAAGAACTTATCAGAGATTTAAACTTAAATCGGAGTGAGTTCAGAAATGAGGTGGAACTAATTCTAGAAGATTGTCTGATCGTTAAAAAAGTATTTGAACATGGTAATAATGAAGAAAAACGAAGAATTGTACTTCAAATTACACAAGATATTTCATTTGATGGAAATTCGATTCGGTGGAACTTCAAAAAGCCTTATCAGACAATGGTAAAATTCAAAAATGAACCTAAAAGTGAAAACTGGGGTGGTCGGTGGGGCTCGAACATTTAGAGATGGCATATCCTGTTAGGGGTGGACAGTGGGGCTCGAACCCACGACAACTCGCTCCACAGGCGAGCGCTCTACCAACTGAGCTATGTCCACCCCTAACAGGACATTAAGTACTAATAACTTTTATTCACGACAATCCCGATTAATCGGGACGCTCTACCAACTGAGCTACGACCACCATCAATTTAGCTCTGTAATTATATCATCTAATATCCCCATAAATAAACCATTATAGGAGCTAAATAACTTACAAAATGTTAGAATACATCATCATTATTAAACATTTATGTTCAGAGATAAAGTAAAACTAAAATTTAAAGCAGGAAAAGGCGGAAATGGTATAGTCGCATATAATAAAGGTCGAATCCCGTATGGAGGTAGTGGTGGTGACGGAGGTGATGTTTATTTAGAAGGTTCTTCTAAGATATATGACTTGAGTTTTATTAATCAAGACTCAACCATTTCCGCCGAAGATGGGGCACCAGGTGGAATAAAAAATCTTCAAGGTAAAGATGGAAAAGATTTAATATTTAAATTGCCTTTAATAACACATGTCATGGATTCCAATGGAAGATTAATCATGACATTAGATAAAGATGGTGAAAAAAAACTTTTGGAAAAAGGTGGCAAAGGAGGTCAAGGTAATTTTATGTTTAGACATGGTGTAGAGAATCATTCTAAGTCTACTCCTGGAATGTCCGGACAAGAATTAGATATTTCATTAAATCTGGAACTTTATAGTGATATTATTTTTATTGGATTCCCTAATGCAGGCAAATCCTCTATCTTGAATGCCATTACTAACGCAAATTCAAAAGTTGCTTCTTATGCTTTTACGACTCTCGATCCTATTTTAGGGAGACTAAAAGGCATTACTTTGATGGATTTGCCAGGATTAATTGAAGGAACAAGCGAAGGTAAAGGACTTGGAACTAAGTTTGTTAAACATACAAAAGCTTCAAAGTTAGTGGCTCATGTAATTAGCTTAGAATCAGAAGATGTTAAGGTTGAATATACAAAAATGCGAGAAGAATTAAAAAGGATAGATCAATCTCTTTATGATAAGCCGGAAATAATAATTCTATCTAAATCAGATTTAGTTGATCCTGACAAAGTAAAGTCTTCAGTTAAAGCTTTAAAAAGTCTTAAAAAAGAAACTCTTGTCTGCTCTGTGTATGATTATGACTCTTTAGAGCTTCTAAAAAAACTACTAGAAACACAGCTTTCCTAATCTTTTTTGTAACAGTTTTTCAATCACAACGTATACATATTAGTAACAAACATTTTAGTTTTTATAATTTACAAGATGAAAGTTCAATATGTCCTTATCGCATTAATTTTAATTATAGTTTTAACTGGAAGTATTGGAACAGTAGCTGTTTCAGCTTCAACTGTTTCAAATCCTGGAGATTATTTGTATGGACTTGGTAAAACGATAGAGAATTTTCAAAGAAGTAATATTACTGATCCATTCCAAAAAGTACAGTTTGAAAACGAAATAATGAGAGAACGTCTTTCAGAATTAGATACTCTTCAACAATATAACAGCAACAATTTAAATTTAGGATTACAAGAAGTTGCAGGACAATATCAAAGATTGCAGCAATCAATAAAAGATTGTCCAAACTGTCAACCTGAACTTAAACAATCTTGTTTAGATTTAATTAAAACTTCAGCTTCAGCTACTGGTCAGATTATGAATCAAGCAAGGATAGGCAAAAATTCTGTCTTAGAAAATACTGCAATAGATCTTGAAACAAAACTGCAAGATTACATAGCAACTGCTTTACCAAAAGCAAAAGTTCAACAAAAAAATCGTAATATTGAGCAACAAGCTGAAAATCAACAACCTACTGCAACTAACTATGTTCCTGCAGCTCCACAACCTATACAGCAAGTTCAGCAACCAGTTCAACAAGTTGTAAATGTACAACAAAGTTCAACTCAACCTCAGCCTAAGTATTATGAAGATGAATACTATGAAGCAGAAACAGAAAATAACGATTAAATCCATATTCAATTCATATTGATTTCATTTAATCAAAATATAATCAATTTTATTAATTAAAAATTGTTAGTTAGAAGTATATGAAACGAGAATCAGTAAAATTATCAATACCATTACTTATAGGAGGATTTATACTTGTAATCGCAATGGGAGCCGGTGGAATAGCCTTGTCAGTTATTTCATCTGCTTTTGAAGGTAGAAATACATTTGCATCTACAGCCATTACATCTAACAATACCACAGACACATCAGCACAAACCTCTGTTGTAAACCAAGATTCAACAACTAGTCCAGCCCCTAAAACTAATCAGAATAATACTTCACAGCCAGCTGTAACAACATCTCCAGTTGTGGCACAGCCGGCACCACAGCCAGCTCCTGCACCTGCACCACAACCTGCTCCTACACCGGCACCTACAATTGTAGGGACACCGATTATAACTTATCCTCCATCAAGAAGAAGTGGGGCATCATAAAATTTAAACACTTTGAATATGAAAATTAGAAAAGATTACCTATTGTACTCGATAATAATAGCTTCTTTGCTTTTAGTTTTTATTCCTTCAACTAATTTTGTTCTTCAAGGAGGATTTACTTTACAAGATTCATTTTGGATTATCGGGTCAGTCACAGGATTGTTCGCGTTTGTATTATTCTTTTGGGAGTATGTTTTAAGTATAAGATCTGTTGTAAGTTATTTTACACAAGATGTTATCTCAGTCATAAATCTTCATAGATGGATTGGAATTAATTCATTATTATTTATACTACTTCACCCTATAACTTTAATTTTAGATTCGATAATTAATCGAAATGAACTTTTAATAAAGATTATTCCTGTAAGTAATTATGATGTTCAAGTTATTTATGGAGAAATAGTTTTTATTTTATTTTTTGTTATTTGGATTTCCAGCTATTTATCAAGAAAAAATCTTTCATTTAGATTTTGGAAGTTAGTGCATTATCTGACATATATTGTACTTCCCTTAACATTTATTCATGCTAATCAAATTGGTACTTTACTACAAAGTTCTTTTATAAGAGATTACATAATATTCATGATGATTGTGTTTGTTCTTATTGTGATTTGGAGAGCTCTAGAATTTATTGGAGTTATGAGTGCTAAGTATACTATTAAATCTATCGAATACGTAGGAAAAGATGTTATTCAGCTTGGCTTATCACCAATTGGAGATTATATAGAACCAAACAAAGGACAGTTTATCGATTTAAAACTTAGAAGATTTGGTGAAATTCATCCTTTCAGTGTTTTTTATTTTGACGAAGAGTCCAAAGATATATATCTAGCTATAAAAAAGGCTGGATCATTCACCTCAAGACTTGATAATATGAAAATAGGTGATAGAGTTTTTGTTAAAGGTCCATATGGAATATTTACAAGAGAAGCTTATTTTCCTACTTCAAGAAAAGTTGTTTTGATTGCAGGGGGAATTGGAATAACTCCTTTTATAAGATTTATTGATCATATTAAAAAACATTACAGCAAATTTGATGAAGTTTATTTATTTTATGGGACAAAAACATTAGAAGAAATTTCATTTAGAAAGTATTTGGAATCACTTTCTCTTCCAAATTTAGAAGTAGTATTTTGTATGAGCAGAGAAAACGTAAAGTCTCCTTATGAAAATGGGAGAATAAATATAAAGTTGATTAAGAAATATTTAAAGAATCAGTTATATAGATATCAGTATTTCATTTGTGGACCGCAACCGATGATGGATAGTGTAAACGCCGAACTCCTCTTTAATGGTGTAGACAATGATAATATCTACAAAGAGGAGTTCGGCTGGTAAGTTTTTAAGAATTTAATCTTCTTTATGCTCCTGATCTTGTTCCTTTTGCTGTTCCTGCTCTTGAGTTTTCTTCTTTTCTTCTTGTTGTTGTTCAAGCTGCTGTTTCTGTTGCTCTTGTTGCTGTTCTAGTTGCTGCTTTTGTTGTTCCTGTTGCAATTCCAGTTGCTGTTTCTCAGATTCAGATAGATTATTCTGTTCTGCAGCATTTTTCTGTTGCTCCTGTTGTTGCTCTAATTGTTGTTTTTGCTGCTCTTGTTCTAGTTCAAGATTTCTTTTTTGAATTTGAAGAACATGTTCTTGTGCCTTGTTTTCAAGGCTTAGTGCCTCACTTTCTAATTCTGAATCATTGTTTTCTTGTGCTCTTGTTCTAATTTGATTTGCAGTATTACCAACATAGTTTATTAAATCTTCACTCTCTTGTTCTAAATGAGGATCACAGTTTGTACAATCCTGTAGTCTTGTTGTTAATCTATCTTGTTGTTCAGAAACTTCTTTTACACCAAGTGTTAAATTTGAACTATTATTTTGTTGAAGGTAATCTAATTCTGAAAGACGTTCTCTCATTACCTCATTTTCATAGCTTACTAATTGAATAGGATCATTAATATTGCTTCTTTCAATACTCTCAATTGATTTGTCTAATCCAAATAAAGGATCACCTGCATTGGAATTCTTTGCTGCTTGAACTGTTATTGCTCCTAAACTACTTAGTATCACTAGTGCTGATATAATGGATGCTAAAACTAATTTACCTTTCATAAAAATCTGACTTAAAAAATTAAATTGCTTTGGATTTTCATCCATAGCGTTCATCTTAGAAATTATTTGATTGCGAGTATTATTAACCCAGTGCGCATCTGGAGTAACATTGATACCCGTTAAGATGTCTTTTAGTTGTTTTTCATTAATTTGTTTCATTTACTAATTTTTTTAATTTATTTAAAGTTCGATGAATAAATACTCTTACTGCTATGTAATTTTTTTGAATTATATTCGCAATTTCTTTATCAGAAAATTCATAAACATATTTATATATAATAATTTCTTTTTCTTTTTCTTTTAATAATTCCATTTTCATTAAAATGAATTCAGTTAATTCTTTATTTTCTGGTTCTATCCCAATCTCTTCAATTTGATCAATATTATAAATTCTTTGTTTATTAATCCTGTAAAAATCAATAATCTGATTATGGGCAATTCTAAAGAGCCATGTTTTTATACTTGCTTTTTTATTATCAAAATCTTTAAATTTCTTTAGTGCTTTATAAAAAACTTCTTGCGTTAAGTCTTCTGCTGTTTCCTTTACAAAACCGGTTCTTAAATATATGTATTTGTAAATCAACGCGTTATGTTTATTGAACACATCCAGAAAATTCAAATCTTCATTTTTTGGATTCATAAATTTTATTTATCTAACTATATATACGTATTTACAATATAAATGTTACAGGAATATTAAAATTTTCTAAAGAAGTAAATATGTTATTGTAGTTTTTCTAGAGAATCATCTGGAAGCTGTCGGTAATACCCTGCACCATCTGGACCTGTAGAGCTCCAAGAATTGAGGGGTACATCATATTTATCTCCAGTGCTTGGAGATTCGACAGTTTCAAAGCCAAGCATTGCATCTTCCCAATACTGACTGGATTCATCACTAACAGAATCAGCATAGCTGGTATCTGATGTTATTGAAGTTCCGGAACTTTCAAGGGGTCTGTTTGGTGGTAATAAAGTATTACTTCTGGTAGCACCGATGTTTGTTATCTGTACTGAATCTTGCATAATTTGTAAAGTACTTTTAGCGCCATCCCATTCTGAAGGAGTTGCAACTTCAATACCCCAGAATGCTGATGAATAATGAGGACCTATCCCAACATAAGGAGTATTATAAATTCCAACTGTTACTTTACCTTTGACATCAATATACCCATTTAATAACCCAGTGAAGTCAAACTCTTGAATATCTTGGCCATCAATGGGAGATGTTATATTTTTTGCACTTCCTAGACTAAGATTTTGAATTTTAGCGAATTCTGGGAGAGCTTTTTCAGCCCATGACTTTGGAGTGTAACTTCCATTCATTCCAGTAACATAAGCATAACTGAACCCAGCGTTTCCATCTGATCTAGTTAAATCTATTCCACTGTCAGTTTCAGCATTAACAGTAAAGTTTGAAGGTTTAGACAATTTAAAATATTTCCCATTATAAACTTCGAACCCTGTTGCTGTTTTCTCTGAAGTAACACCTGTACTGGATTTTGTTTCTGCAGCTTTTAGTACTTCAGGTGTTAGAATTTTAGTTCTACCAAAACAATCTACAATTTGTGTCAAAGTTGTTTCTTTTTTAGAATAGTCTGCGACAGGAGCCCAGTAAGATTTTAGGATTACGAATCCTTCACTCTTTTCTACTTTCATAACCCCTTTCATAGAGTCACTACCGATTGTCGCAGATATATCCCCAGATGCAGTTGTATCATCTGAAATAATATTTTCTATATTAAATGTACCTTTCACATCAGTTATGGTTTTGTTAAATATTGTACTAAATTTATCCAAAAAATCTTTAGGACTTAGATCCTGTTCCAATTTAGCAGTATAAAGAAATGCTGCTGTTGTATTGCTTGAATCCTGCATTATTGAGACTGTCCCATTATCTACTTCATAAATCCAGCCGTTTGGAACTCCGATCGAAAATGCACTTGCATCAAAATTTACAACTGGTAACGTGCATGTAGGATTATCATTTTTTACAGTAGTATCTACTACTCGTGATTGAGATGAATTTTGGGAAGTATTCAATATACTTGAACCAGTATTAAGCAATGCATAAGCAACGACTAAAAATATGACACAGAGTAAAAGTATAACGATAATTGCAGCTATTTTAAAAAAAGGCTTATGCCATAGTGACTTTAAATTAACACCAGAAGTGTTGTTTTCTTTTTCCAATCTTGGTTCTTGAAATTTATTAACTATTTATTCTATTCTTTTCATTTGCTGAATTCAATAATTTTTTAAGTTTGTAAAATTATGTATACTTCTAATAATTAATTTTATTTTTTTAATTATGAATACATTAATTTATTTTATTTTTATTATTATTGCGGCTTTATTTTTAGCTCTTGCCGAAATTCAGATTGAAGGTGAATTTGGTTGGGCAAAAAAACTACCAACATGGAGAAAAAAAATTGCGTTTGGACCAATAAAATTTGAATTGACTGGATATCATCTTTTCTTTTTTAGCTTTATTATTTTTATTCTTCATTTTAGATTCGCTTTTCAGGTATGGACATTAAAAGATGAATTATATACTTTGGCAGCCTATCTTTTTATTGTGATTTTGGAGGACTTTTTCTGGTTTGTATTCAATCCGCACTATGGGTTAAAGAAATATAATAAAAAATATGTTTATTGGTTTAAAAGCTGGTTTTTAGGATTTCCCTCATTTTATTTTATGGTTCTTCCAATTGGGATTATTCTTTTGCTTGTAGCACAAGGCATTTCGTAATGCTATAATTTGTCGTTGCTAAATGGAGGCGAAATAATGTTCTTTAAATCGTTGTTTGCAGGAGTGGGAAATTTCCTGCACGAGCTGTTAGACCTCCTTGATACTCCTGTAGAGGAGTTAGAGGATATGCATGTGTCTTTGGGTCAGTTTGTTCCAGAGATACATACAGATATCAACGGAAAGGAGCTTCCGCTTGGGGTAACCCGAGGGATGCTCATCGATGGCATTTGGAACGGTCATGGTCATGACTGTCCATGTCACGATTGCTTTATCAAATATCGTTTTGAAGGTAATTGGCTCGTCGGTGTTAAGGATCATCGCTCCCTATAGCATTGCGGGGCGCTCCATCTGTTAAGATCTATTATTTAGTCTTTGCAGAAAAACGGAGGCCCTGCAAAGACCATTTACTCTCTATAAAACTTTATCTTCGCAACCTCCCCAATCTGCATCCAGAAGAATGACCAAACCCAAACAAATATTATTAAATCTATGTTTATTCGTCCCGGCATTAAAAAGCCTGTGAATGCTAATAAAGAAGCGAATAACTGAGTCCCTAATGTAGCAAATATAACAATTTTACTTGGAAGATATTTGTACCATCTTTCTTTGGTTCTCGCGATGTAAATTAATAAATGTCCAGAAACTGTTAATTTTAAAAAGAACATTGTCTGAACAATCGCCCAATCTAAATTGAAGAGATATTTTGCAAGAATAAATAGTCCCATGCTATTTACTACTCCAACTAATCCCCATATTGAACTCATTGCAAATCTTTTTTTTAAATGTAAATGAGAAGGCTTATTTACAGCCCTTACTCTGTCAAACGCAAGCGAAATTATCGGGATGTCATTTAATAATGCTAATAGAATGATTTGTAAAGGTGTCAAAGGATAATCTCCTACAAGAATTCCTAACAATAAAATTGTAAGAATAAGTCTAAAACTTTCTGAAATTCTATATTGTGCGTAGGCAGAAAGTCTTGCAAAGATCTTTCTGCTTTCAATAATTGCATCTTTAATAACTGCTATTCCATCTGATAACAAGACAATATCAGCAGCTGACTTTAAAGAACTGACAGCTGAGGCGACGGCGATTCCAACGTTTGAAGCGAGAATCGCAGGAATATCATTTACGCCGTCGCCATTTGCAGAAACTACATAATATTGCTCAGCATTTTTTACTAATTTATATTTATCATCTGGAAGGACCTCAGCGAACGCTGAGGTCCCTTCATAATCTTTTTTTTCTAACTTCATATTTTCTTCCAGTTCACTTTTCTTTAAAACATTACCTTCCATTCCAAGTTGTCTTGAAATTTCCTTTGCAATCAATACGTTATCTCCTGTTACCATAACTGTTTTAATTTGATTTTCACCTAAAAATTTCAATACGTCTGCAGCATCTTCTCTCAAAGTATCTGAGAGCGCCATTACACCTGCCATCTTAAGTTCACTTTCATCTTTTACATTTTCACCAATAGCTACTGCAAGCGCTCTGTATCCTTTTTCTGCAAATTCTTCTACATCCTTATCAAAATTAGTTTTTTCATAACTTTCCTTTTTAATTAAATTTTTAATAATTTGTGGTGCACCGATAGCTACTGTGATTTGATATTTATCAGCTTTAATTATTAATGAACTATGTTTTCTTTCAGAATCTGCTGGAATAAAATTCACCACCTCTGCTTTGAGTTCTTTTAAAGCACTACTTCGAAAATTATGAATAATGGCTCTATTAATTGGATTATCAGCATCTTTAGAAGCAGAGATAAATGATAATTGTAAAATATCTATATTACTAAAGTCATTATAAGTTTTAAGATCATAGATGTTTATCTCGTTTTTAGTTAATGTACCGGTTTTATCTGTTAGTAATAAATCTACATTAGATAATTCCTCTAAAGCTGATAATCTTCTTACAATAACTTTTTTCTTATATAAATTAATTGCTCCAAACTCAATTATTAAAGTCATAACAGTCGTTAAGCTAATAGGAATCCCAGCAATTACGATACTTAAATCTAGTGTTAGAAGTTCAACAAGCGGTTTTTCTTTAATTAAAAAATATAAATTGAGTAATACAACAGAAACAAGGCTAATAATTGTTAAATACTTTGCAATATTTAAAATATCTTTTTCTAAAATACTTTTTTTTGTAATTTCATTAACTTTTTTTACAGATTGAGCGAGATAAGTATTTAATCCAGTTTCTGTAACTTTGATTGTACATTGTCCTGTAGTCAAAAATGAACCCGAGAATAATTTATCATCAACTTTTTTATCTACAGGTAAAGATTCACCTGTTAAAGTTGATTCGTTAATACTAAGATTTGATTCTTTTAATACCTTCGCATCTGCGGGAACAACGTCACCTATATTTAATTCAACGATATCATCAGGAACTAATTCTTTAGAATCAATTTTATCCCATTTCCCATCTCTTATGACTTCCACATAACTAATAATTTCTTTGTTTAATTCTTTGACTGCATTATCCGCCTTATTTTCCTGCCATAAGGTTATGGCAATATTAAGCATCATTAAAATTATGATAAAAGTGAAGTCAAAAATTTTATTTGAATATAGAGATAATAAAGCTGCTGCTAAAAGCATTAAGGTTATTGGAGAAACGATTTGTTTAACTATTTTACGTATAAATTTATTATTTTTTTCAGGAATCTCATTTAAACCGAACTTTTTCTTTCGTTCTATAACTTCCTGCTGCTTTAATCCAGTTTCTTGAATATCCATAAAGTTTTTTTAAGTTATGATTTATTCTAAATTTAATTGATTAATCTTTCAAGCTAGGAGTTTTTGTTATGTTATTATTTAATTAAATAACTGTTATTAAAATACTATGGATAATTTCGATAATGGATTAATTAAAAATCAGTTTATAGATAAGTTATATTATTCGATTTTTATGAAGATAGGACAAAGTAAGGGAGATACTAATATTGTATTAGCATTAGAAGAATTAGCAAATCTTGATGCTGAAAATAGGGTATCTACTGAAGAACTTCCTTCTTTACTAACTGCATTTAATGAAGTAAATTTATGGTTCTTATTTAATGGTGATGTTCTTTCTAACGAAGAAAAAATATTTCTAGAAAATTTGCTAGATAGAGTTGATAAAAAGATTCCGTATGTATATTCATCAGTAATTAACAAAATAGGGGAAAATTATGAAAATAGAGAGATTTCAAGATCATTTAGAGTTTTGTTGTATTTAAGTTCAAGGTCTGATCTTATTGGTATTGAGCCAATTGATTTAGTTGAAGCATTTAGAAATTTTGATTATTGGTTTACTCTTAATAGCTATTTATTTAATAGAGATGAAATAAAGTCTATAAATGAATTGATAGAGGCTATACATCGCAAAATTCCTAGGAATGGTAATGGTCATTTGAATTAAAGTTTGGAAGTTTTTGTTGTCGAGGGGCGGACCTTTCGGTCCGCCCTTTCAACAACTGGAAATGAACTACTGCGCGAGCGGGTCGCTGACTTCGGCACAGACGCCTGGCTGCACAACTTCGAAGAAGC
Organism: uncultured bacterium; assembly: GCA_963700155.1. GTDB lineage: Bacteria > Patescibacteriota > Dojkabacteria > J137 > J137. The sequence goes on from OY969472.1 coordinate 975,006, forward strand.
GCAGCTCATTGAGCTGATTGCCGACCACCCGATAGGTCCCCTGGTAGGGGTATTCACTCGGGTTGGCGAACAACGCGATTTCGTAAACCGAGTGCTGATCATCGCCTTTGAACGTCTGGCTAACCCATCCGTCCCAGGGTGCCCATTCGGAGCCTTCCAGAACCTGCGGGTACATCGGTGGATTGATAGGCTCGACGACGTCTAGCATACACACGAATCCGCCACTCGGTGTCATACCGAGGCTGAACGGAACGACCGGCTCTTCAGGTTCGCCGGGCTGCGGTAATCCAAAAGTGAAAACGTAGCAGCCGAAAGTCATGCTTTCGATCACGCCGTCTCCGTGGACACCTGAACCCAACGAATATCCCACCGCGATAACTTGTGCGTTCGGGAACGCAACTGCCCATTCGGGCAGCGTTCCGAACCAGTTGCTACCGTTGCCGCCGCCGGTGTGCGGGGCGCCGGACTTGACGAATGCGGCGGCGCTGTTGGAGAGCCACCAATTATCGCCGTAAACTGCCTCCCCGACGAGAATCCCGTCGGGAGTGCCGTTGTTGTCGAAGTCCACTACGAGCTGTAAGCCCGGGGTGATGCCGAACGAGGCGACGTAGTCAATGTTGCCGGACGTGATGTTTGACAGCAGGACCGCGAACGGATAGTAGCCGGCTGCTTTATCGAGCGACGTGTTCGACTCGGTCCAGATATGCAAGCCATCGGCTTGCAGCTCGTTGTGACCTTGAGCACGTGTTTCGCTCAGATCCCAGTTTCCAAGGTTCGTCGTGTGGATGTTTCCACATGCCTGGACCTGGTTCGGCGAGGCGGCTAAAGGTGCGAACGTGGCGAATGCCAGAACGAAAACAATAGCCAGCGCGATCAATGTGAAAACTTTCTTACTCATGGTTCTGTTACTCCTATAGAATATGAATTTGAATTCGAAATTTGCCGTTGCTAGATGCTTCGGCGGTTCAAAAGACTAAATTTAATTTTAATCTCCAAAACCGCCGAAGCATCTTTATTGTAGTTTTAATTTCCAGTTGTTAAAGAACATGTTCAGGGAATTTAATCCACTGATTATATTTATATTAATTCAGAAACAAATGTTATCTGTACTATATAAATTCAGATGGATTATATAACAAATATATACAAAAATCAAGAGTTGCTAAATATATAAAAGTCGCTAACAAATCAAGATGGAAGAGTGTTTAATAGAAATATGCCAGAGAGGATTCGAACCTCTGACCTGCCGCTTAGAAGGCGGCTGCTCTATCCACTGAGCTACTGGCACACATTAACAGCAGGCATATTTTAACATTTAATTAAAAAATACTGAATACTTAAGAAGATGAATTAATTACATTGCAGTTTCTGCAAGAATAACTCCAATTGAAGCTATAGTGGCAAAAGTTAAAAATCCAATAAAAGCTATTCTTAAGCTTTTTAAATCTTTAATATTATTGCTCTTCATCATTTTAAATTCTCTATTGCTTACAATTCCAACAGTTAATCCGACTATAAATATGAGGAACATTTTTATCCAGAACAATGGATTAGATCCAAAATTCTCCCATTCAGAAAAAGCAAGGTAAAGTCCAGTTAAAATTTGAATTAATAATATTGGTCCAGTAACTTTCCAGATGAAACCCAATATATTTATCTGTTCATTTGTTCTATTAAACTTAAATTGAATTATTAATGAAATAAAAGCTGTTCCTACTAAAATAGTAGCTCCTAAAACATGCAGGATAAGAATTATCAAATGAAGAGTATCAGACATAAAAAAATTTAATATATGTAATTTTAATAAATCTTGAAGTTAAAAACAATAAAAATGAGCTGACCGGGACTCGAACCCGGAACCAATCGCTTAAGAGGCGACTGCTCTACCATTGAGCTATCAGCCCATCTCATTTCTAGCTCGATATTATAACATTATAGGTGTTGTTATTGAAGATACAGATATATTAAAATCTGCCAAACACTTAAAACTTTCTATATCTTCACTACATAATTTTAAAAAATTTGTTATATTCTATATATGAATAAATCTGGTCAAAATAATTGTTTTCAAACCAAGGAGAATCATTCAGAAGAATTAAAAGTTATTCTAGAACTCTGGAACGATTTCGGCTCACATTTTGAAAAAGTTCATGATTCAAAAACTGCATGATATTTTTGGGGTGAGACAAATCTTTTAATTTCAAAATTAATCGAAGAAGATCTAATAAATGCTACCGAGATTGGAATAAGATTTTCTACATTTCCTAGAACAGATGGTGAAGATAATTCTAATGAATATTTAAGAGGAACAGGGCTTACTATCTTAATGGATGGAAGAATAATACCTCAAATTATTGGTTTAATTAGTTCTGAAGCTTATGAAGCTCAAAGAATTAGTTATATTCTAGCTTCAAGTTTAAGAGATTTTATAACTAATGATAAGATTAAAGATATGGATAAAGAAACTGCTTTCACTACTCCAAGTTTTTATTCATTTATAACAGCACTCCTTGTAATAGAAGAATTGGAAGACTCTGTGAAAACATATCCAATTGAAGATATGGATTATATAAATTATTTAGAATTTCTGGTTGAATATGCAAGGAAGCTATTAAACGATCCAGCTATTGTAGAAAGAATAAAATGGTATTTAAAAATACCGGATACTGAGAATTTAGCTAGAAAATTACTTGCATTTATTTAGAAGAACTTTTAAATATATAAATCATATTCACTAATCTACTCTCCCTAAAATTAAATACTTTCTTTTTTCAATATACTTACTATATGGAATAGTATGTTATATTTATAACACTTGCATGTTTACTATTTGCGTTTTGTTTATCTAAAATTTAGACAACAGAAAGTTGCTTGTCTTTTTAATTTCTTAATTAAGGACATTATATGTCTATCTATCCAAAGTGCAATTACCTTCTAATCCAATACTTGCTTTTTAAAGTTTGGCAGGGGTAATTGCACATTGACAATTTAAGAAGAAAGGGTGAAAAAGATGCTACGGCTAGTCGTTTTGTTCGTGTTCTGTCTATTGGGCGCTGGAAGTTTTACACTCTATAGTATCGTATTCGGGCAGGTCGGTTCACCAAGGATTAGTACGGATTATATTGTGTCCTTGGTGTTAAATCCACTGTTTCTTTTTGCATTGGGACTTTCCCTTTTCGGAGCTGTATTGCGTATGTTCATATTCAAGGAGTTCGGAATTTCGCGTTCAGCTGTATTATCCGAACTGACGTTTTTGTTTACTCTCAGCGGTGGTCTTCTTGTATCACATGAGAAAGTTGATCTTAAGCTTGTTGTCGGTGCTTTACTAATGTTCATGGCTTTATTCGTTCTGGAGAGTTGATTAATCATGATTAGACTGACACTAGTATCTAATCTAACTCCAACACTTCCAGTTAGCGAATATGGATTATATCTCGCGACTGCATTGAGTGAAGTGATGGATGTAATAGTTCTGACGGATAAAAATGCGCCAGAAATCGAACATGGATGTCTTGATCTTCATCGCATCTATAATTACGGATCTCACTTAACCCCTATTAGGTTAATGAGTGAGATAAAAAGAAGCCAACCAGACTGCGTGATGTACAATGTCACACTTGGAGCATTTGGAAGCTCTACGGCAAACTTTGCTTCAATGATGACTCTACCTGTATTGCGGATGTTGGGGGTTCCAACGATCGTTTTGCTTCATAATATGGTTGAGGAATTCAATGGCAATGTTGCAACAATTCTTAGACTCGGTGCACAGGCAGCAACTTGGATTATAACTCGATCAGGGGAGGTTTGTGTTTTAAGGCAAGAGTATTCAGACTTGCTGCGGTCCAAATACCATGCGCAATATGTACACCTGGTTCCGCATGGGATGTTAGGAAATCCAAAGGCAAAAAGTTTGCCAGGTACAAAGGAAATCCTATCATTCGGCATTTATGGAACGCATAAACGTCTGGAAAATCTCTTGGAAGCAATGACGATACTCTTGCCAATCGATCCTGTTATTAAGCTGAAGATTGTGGGTGGCTCTAACTCACACAATCCACGCTATTATCATGAAGTTCATGACAAGTATGGTCACCTTCCAAATGTTGACTGGTTTGGGTATGTCCCGGAAGATATGGTTCAGAAAGTATTCACCGAAAGTGAAGTTGTCATCCTAACAAATTGCACTAATGGTGGAGAATCTGGTGTTCTGATTCAGGCAGGGATGTACGCAAGACCTGTAATTGCATCGGATATTCCTCTCTTTAGAAATAAAATGAGTGAGGGATATAGGTTGAAACTGGTTGATATTTCTAATCCCTCATGTATTGCTGAGGCGATATTCTGCCTCTTGCATGATGAGGAGGAAAAGTTAGCTCAATCAGTTCAGAATTTTGAAGCATCAATTAAGTATAGTATGGGCGACGTTGCCAAAATCTACCTCGGAATAATCGAGCATCTCGTGGAGGAAAGGAATGCGAATAAACAAACTGCTCCTAGCCATAGGAGTCGTAGTCTTTCTTAACTTGGGACCACTTGTGAGTCCATTTACAACACTAAATTGGGATAGTGAGACGCATATGTTTTTTGCGGATCACTTTCAACGTTCATGGTTTAATCCATGGGAACCTAGGTGGTATGGAGGGTTCTATGTATATGCAAGTGCACCTTTAACATATCAGCTGGTAGCTATTGCTGGTATTGGTGATCTTGAACGTGGCTATCGTATAGTTCAGTTGGTCGCATTGGTGTTACTTCCTGCTTCTATTTACTTCTTCACCAAAGAAGTTTTCGGTAAGAAGTATGCAGGATGGGCTTCCTTGTTGGTTGTCGGGGTGTCGGGTACTTATGTTGTCCTATACACATTTGGACAATTACCGACTTTTGTTGCTTTTGTTCTCGCGATTATGGCTGCTGGAATGTATTCACGCTTCCTGAGAACAGGTAACTGGACAAATTTAATCGGGTGGTTTGCATTGGCCGGCGGGGCAGTTTCAAGCAACCATTATACAGTAATATTGTGTCTTCCACTGGTAGTTGTTGCAGTTACAATTTCCTACTGGTTGAGGACCGCATTTTCTATTCGAGCGTGGATTCTGAAACCGTTAGTTGCTTCGATTGTACTTTTAGGAGCAGTGGTTTTAGTCATTGCGCCATTCTGGTGGTGGTACTTCAGAATTAGCTTGCCTCAAACTACTATTCCTCATCCAACTCGGTCGCCATTCTTACAGAATCCCGATGATGCAGAAATGTATTTTTGGGATATGTATGGCGGAGCGTTACTCTTCATCCCTTTAGGTATTCTTGCTTTGAGGAAAGTCTGGAAAGCTTTCCCCCTGGTTCTAGTTGTTCTTTTCCTTGTATTGATGGGACTTGGTGGAAACACAGATATCCCTACAAAGATACTTGGCGGACTGGCTGATGTTTTCACCTTTGATAGGTTTTCATTCTGGGCAGCAATGCTCACATCAGTATTGGGAGCACTATTTGTTGCTAATTTGAGTTTGGATTGGCGAAAGTATGTGCTCATAGCCCTTTCAGTAGTTTTACTCTTTGGAATTGGGAGTGCAATTCAATTTCCCAACACTACAGAGTTACTGAAAAAACCATTGTTAGCATGGGAGGAAGATGAGGTTGTTAAATTCCTCGATGATCATACGGATTGGAACTATTTGACTTTAGGATTAGGAGAACCTGAAGTCGCAAAGCTTTCGCGGTTGACAAACGCAACATCTATTGATGGATTCTACAACCAGGCGCGATCTAACTACTGGTTGAGGATTTCCGGAGTCGGAACTTTAGATTCAACTCCTCTACTTCAACCATCAAGCCCAGGATTACTTGAAGGAATACTATCTCATCCACAGGACTGGAGTCTCCGATGGGTAATTTGTGATATACCCTGGGCCGAAGAATGGTTGCGTCAAGATGGATGGCAACTTCTTCATCCAATCGGATCCTCTATAGGTTGGAAATTGGGGGATGCCAATTACAGCGACATCACTGTGTGGGAAGCACCCATTGATGCTGTCGCCGAAATGACGAAAGCTACCCAAATACCACCAAAAATTGGAGATATCCCTCGAATTGTTTTCCCAATCTGGTGGGGTGTTGTACCCTTATCTTCTTTAGTTGTCGGGCTCCTTACTTTGTTATATATCTTATACAGGAGGAGCGACTGATGTTATCAGTATGTGCAAGATACCGGGCGGGACCTTAAAAGGCCCGCCCGGTATCAGGTACTATTCTTCTATTACATTTATTTTTGAAAAATTGTGTTATAAGTTCTTAAAGATGTGAGCTGACCGGGACTCGAACCCGGAACCAACTGCTTAAAAGGCAGCTGCTCTACCATTGAGCTATCAGCCCTGCAATAATCAGTTTAATCGAAGGCGCATAATTATAAGACACATTAAAGATAATTTCCATATATGTATAACCAAATAATTCTAGAGCTTTGCTTCTAAAATTTTAGCTTCTTTAATTTCTCTCTTTCTAAAATTCCTTATTTTTCTTGTTAAAGAATACTTATCTTCACTAATTAAACTTTCTAATTTATTTATTATTCTAATGGCTGCTTCAAATTCTGGCTCAACAATACTGGATATATTTTCAGAATCTGTAAGAGTATTACTAGTTCTCAATACAATTTCAATCTTTGAATTAATTTTCTTTAATTCTTTTACAAAATTTGATAATTCAAGCGTATTAGTTTCAGGAAGTGCCACGACAATAGCTTTCGCATCTTTTATTCCTGCTTTTATAAGTATATCCAAATTTGTTGCATCTCCAAAAATAATATTTTGATGCTCTAGTGCTGCTTTCTGTACCAAGTTGCTGTCCATTTCTATAATTACATATTCTTCTTTTGAAAGATTAACTGCCTTAGCAACATATCTTCCAACTTTTCCAAATCCACAGATAATAATATGATTCGTTAATTCAGGCTGAACTTCTTGAGATAAATGCTTTAAGAAGAATTTCCTGTACAAATTTGGGAAATAAGTTCTAACTCTTCCTTGTACAAAATTATAAACATCATCGGAATACGAGTACAAAAATGGAGTTGCAGTCATTGTAACGATTGTAGCAATTAATACTATTGAATAGACTTGTTCATTTATCCATCCACTTGAAAACCCAATACTTATTGCCAAAAAAGCAAATTCACCTATTTGAGATAAACCTAAGCCTACCTTAATTGCATTTTTAGGATGAATATTAAAGAGAATATTTATTACTATGATCACAACTATCTTAAATAAAACAAGAAGAAAAATTATTCCCAGCAAAGAAGGAATATCACTCAACAAAGTGTTTATTTGAAATAAAGTTCCAATAGACACAAAAAAGATCATTGAAAACAAATCTCTTAAAGGTTTAATCTCTGTAAAAATTTCATGTCTTAAGAAAGTATCAGATAAAGCAATCCCAGTTAAAAATGCACCAAGAGTATAAGAAATCCCTAATAATTCTGTGAGTAAAGCAAACCCAACACTTAATGCTACTACCGATATTAATAGTATTTCCTGTGATCTAGTTTCTGCAATTTTCTCAAATATTTTCGGGACAATAAATCTTCCTACAAAGAAAGTTACAACTATTAAGATTACAGCCTTTATTATTGGTTCTATTATATTAACAGCACCATTTCCTTCATTAGGTGCATAAGTTTTTAAAAGCAAAAATAATGCAATTATTAAAATATCCTGCATAACAAGCCACCCAACCATAATATTGCTTGCTCGTGCAGACAGTTCTTCATTCTGTTCTAACATTTTAAGAACAAATGCTGTAGAGCTTGTTGCACCAACAACTCCGATAAAGAAGGCTTCATATTGAGAAAGTCCAAAAACCTGCATAACTAATGCTCCAAAAATTATTACAAGAACTGTCTGCACGAGCACTCCAATTACAACAAGATTCCTAATTTTAGTTATGTTGTTTACTGAAAATTCAATTCCAGCTGCAAAAAGTAAGAAAGCGATTCCAAGCTGAGCTGCCTGAGTTATAAATTCTGAATTGAAACTATAGTGAACACCTAGAATAGATATGACTATACTTATTATAAGTCCTGCAAGTATATATCCAACAATTGAAGGCAATTTTGATTTAACAGCAATGTATCCACCAATACTTCCAGCGAGGATAATTATTGCTAAATCGGCTAATGATGAAAATGAATTACTCATAATATTGTTGCTACTACGTATAATATAATTCCTAATGGAATTAAAATCCAATAATCAATTGGTAAATATAAAAACCAGTAATTATGCCATTTGATATGTTCTTTATTAAACTTTCTTAATCCATATCCAGGATTAAATATAAACCATAAAAAATCTTCGAGTGGATTTAAGAGTATATAGAAAGAAAGTATAAAAAATTCAGCTCTTAAGCTCCAAGGAATAAATAGAAATGCAAAATGTGGTAATAATAAAATTAATGCAAAAATAAAGGTATGATAACCGGTTATTTCACGATTAAAAAAGAAAAATGTTGATTTTATTTTAAACCGCCAGGTGGGCAGCTTCGCTGCCCACCCAAATTTCCCTTCTATCTGAATTTCTGTCATGGCAAACAAGAAAGCTGCTAGAATTAAAAATCCAAAGAAAAAAATCACATCTTCCATAAATTCAAAATACAAAGTTATGTTAACTATATCATTATTATCTTAAACTGAACAAATCACCCATACCTAAGTTCTTAGATAGATCATTTATTTTGTCCATAATTGATTTGATTTTATCTCCCCAATTTTGACAACCCGGTTCACTTCCACAAAAAGTATTTTCCATAAGGCTTGGGTCAATCATATAGTCAGGGCCATATTGTTTTGCAAGGACTTCAGTTACCTTGTCAATTCCTGCTTCAAAACTTGGAAATGTAACTCTGTATTCCGCTGGACCACCAAATCCCCAGCAATTATGCATTCCTGCGGAATTATTATAATTACATAAATGCGTCTCATTCATTGCTATAGCAACTACTGTTGTACAATCTCTTGGTGCATTATATTTTGTACATGAATCAACAAACATTTTTGCTGTACCGTAAAGTGGAGATTTATTTTGTAGAAAGTATTGGTCTAATACATAAATTCTTTTATCAAAATCTCTTACTGTAGCAGTAAAATTTACATAATTATAATTTTTAAAATTGTTTGTATGATCAACAATGTTAGGAGCTGTATATTGGATATTTGAATTTTCTTCTGCATAAACTTCTTGAGAGTCTAAAATTTTGACATTCCTACTTACAATAAGTATTAATAAGCTTACAAATATAAGTATTATGAGATTTTTGATAGAAAAAGTATTTATCTTCACTTAAGTATTTTAACTGTAATTCTTGTACAGTTTACATTACTAAGCTTAAAGAATCCAGAAATCAAAATTTGGATAGTTTACTTAACTTTCTAAATCTTTAAATGAACTTGCCGAATCTATGAGTATCTGCTCATCAGTTAAAATCAGTAAAGCTGCAGCAAACCTGTCTTCCCCTTCTTTTGTGAAATATAGTCGCCAAAAGGGATTTTCTTGATTGAGTATCTCTTCGGATTCAACTACTCTTCCAAGAAGAATAGATAATCCTTCTGCAATATTACCAGCATCTAATAGTGGTGTAACTACTCTCTCTATATCATCAATAGATGGATTATTTCCAAGGTTGTGTTTTGAATATAATTTAAGGATATATTGATCTGTAATGACTCTATTTGTCCAGTATATTTCTTCAGTGTTTTTATTATCCATATAATTTTAATAAGAATTTAAATGATTGTTTTTACAGCAAGGATAACGATTCTGTTTTTACCATCGTTTGTAACGATTTGCAGATAATTCTCATCATTATTTATTTTGTATATAAAATCTGATGAAAAGTTGAAAGTGTTTGTGCCGATTATCTTGTATGTTGAAGTACTTCCATTTGAATTATCTAAAATAATTTCATCATTAATACTCAACTTGTTTAAGTACCAACAACTTCTTGGGTCCGTTGATTTAAACTGTGATCTATAGCATAAAAGTATAATCTCACCTTTATTAATAAGATTAGAACCTGGATAAATAAAGAATCCATTTTGAAGTATAAATTGCGCATCACTTCCATGCATTGCTGGCGAATCTAAGCCTATGCTTGGGATTTCAACTCTAAATTTTATTTGAGTTAAATTATTCCCTGTCTGAATTCTTGATGCCAAAGCTTCTTTTAAGATTGGCTCCTTACTAATGTTAACTGAAGTACTTCCTAATACCTGAGCATTTTTATATGGCATTTCATATTTTATAGCATTTGTTTGTTCAGAGTCATTTTGATTTTGGTTAGCTTGAGGAGTTTCAATAGCTGAGACTGCTGGAACCTGAAAGTTATAATCAACAGGCTGCTGAATCCTAAAAAAGTTCCCTACACTGTTTATTCCATCATTAATTGGCTGAGCAATAATTCCCCAAATTAAGTTAAAAATAATAATAACTGTAACAATACAGACAACCAAGATTGCTGCCACTAACAAAAATGTATTTTGATCTTCTTTTGAAAAATTCATTATAAATATAATTATTTTATTTAAATAATTATAACATTTTAGTGGTATTTTGAGCTATATTCGTTATATCTTTAAGCTCGGAAGTGATTTCAGAATAAATCTTTAATTAATCTCCCTCTTCCTCGCTTTTGAGGTTTTAAATTTTCAATATTATTTTCTTCAGTTTCGTGCATAAGTGTATTGAAAATATCATCAGGACGATCTCTTAAAATAATGCCTGTAATCTTTAATGACAAAAGATTTTCAATAACATTTTTTCTAAATTCATTATTTGTAATCTTTACCCAGATTTCTATATTTGAATTACTAGTTATATCTTTTATTACACCAATTTGATTCAACATCATTTCATGATCAGAATCATGTAAAACTGACTTTGAAGTACTATTTGTGAAAAGTTTTTCGTAATCAATGATTATCCCATCAATATCCTCTGATTCAATTTTTTTAAGTTCAAAAACGAATGAAGGGAATAGGACTTCAGTATATATTTTTAAGCTGGTGGATCTTCTCAGACCTAACGATGCAATAAGTTTCTTGATTTTTATTAAATTATCATAACTTTTTACCGATGGAATTGATAAGTCAATATTTTTGAATCTAAGTTGGTTTCTGCATTTTTTTAATGCAAGAATTTCTGCAGTGATGCTATCAGGGTTATTTATAAATCTTTCATCATTAAAATCTTTATGTTTTGAAAGGTCTACTCCTAAAAGTTTTAGTTTATCAATATCTATATTTGAGAATTGGTAAATTAATTTATTATTTTCGATTATTCTTACTGCAGTTGAGATATCTAGTGTAAAAGTGTCAACAACTTGATTTAAGCTTCCTTCTTTTTGAATTACTTCTTCCGGAAGCGCATTATTATTTAAAATAATTTCAGTCCCATCAATAAATGCACCGTTTAAATTTTTAGCAGTTGAAAGCGCTTCCGTACTCATCTTTGACACATCAAGAATAACTGGTGTTAAAAAGTTATAATCTTGATTGTCTTCATGAATTTCATTAACTTGGGTAACCAAATCTTCTTTATCTTTTTCTTTTTGAATTTCAGGAGCGTTTACACTTCTTTCTAAATCAAGGTTCAAAAGTGGAGTTTTTTGTTGGGCGATTTGTTGAACTTCTTTAACAAGTTTATGTATATTCGCTTGTGATTTATCAACTACAACCTTTTCAAATGCACCTAATTTTTCATCTGGTATTTTTTCAGAAAGCTGGGTATTAAGACTTGATGTTTTTTTTATATCATTCGATTTTATTTCAGTATTTAAATTATTTTGAACTGTTGCTTCAGAAGTTAAATTTGTACTAAATGACCCAGCTTTCTGAACTTCATCAATATTCAGGATCGTAAAATCGCCCAACTCCAAACTCCACATAATTTCAATTGGATTCTTAAAATAACCTTCAAGTTTTTTTGAAATTTTTGTCAAATCTACGATTTTTTTATCATCAAGTTTTTGGACTTTTCTCCAATGGTTTGAAATATCAATTTTGACATTGGGATTTTCTCCTGGAGTATAATTTCCTTTCCTTACAACCATTTTATCTTGCTGGATTATATTTTTCTCTTCAATCTTTAATGTATTTTTATCAATTTTATACACATCGTAACCATTTTCGTTTAGATCTTTTGGATCTTCAAAACCATATAATGCATGAATCTCGGTCGTATTAGTATTGTTATTTATTTGCGAGATAGAATAAATTTTTCCAGAAATTTCTGATTGTGGCATCCTTTTTACAAGAATAGCAATCGATAATATTCCATTATAATTTTTATTTGTTTTCCATTCTATTGCTTCGGTTGAGAATAATGAAATCCAGATTTCTTTTATTTTATAAATTAGTTCTTTGTTGCCTTTTATATTAATATCTCTCGAATTATTAACATTATGTGGTAGAAATCTAGGATCTATAATATTTGAAGGTGTAATGAATAAATATGGACTTCCATGATCACCAAGATTTCTATAAGCTTCAGAAAGTGGTCTCTCTATTATGGAAGGAATATTTGCATTCAATATTAAGGATGAGATTTCTTCAGAAGCTTTTTTCGCTAAGATTTTTGAATATGGTTTTACGTTTTGTAAACTTTGAGAGATAGGATCTACTAAATTATTTGCAGTAATAAAATCATCAAAAGTTCTAGTGGTTATAACAAATCCATCAGTAGTTCTGACGTTTGCGTCATAAAGACAGGAATTATCAATTGCAGTTTTCCCAATAAGCTCAAAATCATCAGCTTCTATATTTTTAAGGTTGAGCACATAAGGCATCGGCCTTCCCAGCATCTTTTCTAATTAAAAATTAACAATGAGCAAATAATAATATTTCTCTAGATTTATTATGATGAGAATGCGAAGTGATGTCAATCAATTCAAAATTTCTGATTTTAAATTTTTAGTGATAAAATCAAAAAAATTTTTAAACAGTATGGCAGGACAAATAGATTTGTACAAACCAAAAGAAAATATTGAAAGAGTAAGGAAAACCCATCTTTCTCAATTTCTTAATGAGATTTCGAAATATATCGAAATTATTAATAATGATGATATTGATGATTTAGAAAAACTTAATTCTTTAGAAAAAGTAATAGAGGCTATTACATCTTTATTTATTTTGTATAGGAATGAAATAAATAGTTCATTAGAGATATTACTTGATAATCCAAACGCTCTAAATAAAAATGACACTGAATACTTTCTCAGAAAGGAACTTCATGATTTCGAATCATATTTTATTGAAGAAATATCATTAGAGTTAAAACTTAACTTTGAAGAATATGAGCTTATATGTGGATTAATTTTATCAGAATTTGATTCATTAATTTTGGACAAAGTCAGTTCATTAGATTATGTAGAAAAGTGGAAAAGAAGAGATGATTCTGAAGAGGAAGATGTATTTGGTTTTCTAAGCGCAGAAATTCCAGATAATGAAAGAAAAAAGGCTATAAGTGTGTATAAAAATTTAATAAAAGATAGGGATATTCTTGGACAAATACTTGACGATACAGTATTCAATGGACTTGTAGAACTAGCCAGATCGGATTCATTTTTAGCTGATAAATATTTAATGAATTTATTAAAGATGTTAATAGATAAAAAGTTAGAATTCACTTATCGTCTACCCGGATACGTTGATTTAGATACAACAATTACGGGTATTATCTTTTTTATGCTTTTCCTTTTGGGAATAGGTGCATTTAGTCTTTGGGATTCTGATCCTGAAGTAATCGCTGCTTCCTTTATTATTCTTGATGTAATTTCCTGGATTGTATTTATTAATATTTTAAGGAAGAATCATAACTTTAAGCTTAAATATAATAAAATAATTAAAAAAGGTATTGAGAATATTCCAGAGATGATTGAGGGAAGATTAAACGAGCCAAAAGTTAAAAATGACGATCTCGAACTTGATACTGGTGAATCTGAAGGAATTGATGAGGAAGATGACAGTGACAATATGTCACTGGATAATTTATTATATACTGAAGGATAATTCTTGAATGCTTCAAGTAAAAAAACTATTTTCAGAAATAAATGAACTTCACTTAAAGCATGGTGATTCGGATTTTACAGCTATATATGGTGCTGGTGAAATAAATCAACCTAAAATGTGTTTTATCTTTATGAATCCGACAGGAAGAAATGTATCTTCAGTTAAAGATTGGACGGGGTTGCGTGCACCTTGGCTTGGAACAAAAAATGTTTGGAGGATGTTTTATAAACTTGGAATTTTAGAAGAGAACTACTGGGAAAAGATAAATAAACTTAAACCAAATGAGTGGGATGTTGAGTTTTCAGAAGATCTTTATAGTTATTTAGGCAGAAAATCCATTTATATTACTAATATTGCCAAGTGTACAAAGGTAAATGCTAAACATCTTCCAGACAGTGTCTATAAGGATTTTCTGCCATCTCTTCTAAAAGAGTTGAAAATTATCCGACCTCAAATAACTTTTGCTTTCGGAAATCAAGTGAGCTCTATTTTGCTAGGAAAGAATATTTCAGTTTCTAACTATCAAAATGATGAATTTGAAATTCTTAACTTAGGAGATGGCATAAAACTTAAGATCTTTCCAACATATTATCCAGTTGGCCAGGGAACTCCCAATATGCCTAAAGCGATGAAGAGAATACAGGCAGTACTGAAAAGTTAATTAAAAATTTAATTTTATATTTTTATGCTAAAATCCAGAAGATATTATTAAGAATAGTATGTCTGATCAATTGAATCAATCAAATAACTTAGATAATGTTAATGCTCAAATTGATGATGTCGTTAATAAGAAGTTAGCTTCACTTGAAGCAGATATAATTCAGTTTACCTCACTGGTAGATCTTGATGGAGAAAACGAATTTTACAATAGGAGGTATATTGATCCATATGCCTTGCAACAAGCAGCAGATAAAATGAATCTTTATTATGAAGATCTATTAAAATCACTTATTTCATTTATGAATACCATAAATTTTTCTAGAGATAATGTTTTGGATAGAGAAGGTATTATTGATCATATTAACTTAAAATTAGCAGAGCTCTCATATCGTATATATAGTACATTATCGGATACTGCTATTATTGATATGGTTTTATATAAAGAGATTTTAGATATTATTTTTTTTGATTTAGATTCTCAAGTTGATGAGAAAAATTTAAGAATTCAAGGTTTGATAAAAAATAAATTAAGTGTTCCAATAGGTGAAGATGAAAGTAGGGACATTACTTTCCTTTCTGCAGAAACTTCAGGTAAAGAAAGGACTAAATTAAGACAGCAAATTGCTGAAATTGAAAAGATGAAAGCAACAGCAGAAAAAATTTTATATGAGAATTTAGGATTTTCTTCTAACCGAAAGATTTTAAGTAGTGATTCTCAGAGGAGGTTAGTTAAGTTAATATCAGGTCACATGAAATTAGACATGGAGTGGGGTGATTTAGGCTTGTCTAGAAAAGATAGAATATATTTCATTTTTCTTTTTCCTTTAATTATTGCAGGAGTTAATTTAGGAATGTCAGCAGATGATTTTGCTAAACATAATTATGCTTCAATTGATGCTCTTGGTTATATTTATCTATATGTAGCAATTATATTTTTTATTGTTACAGTTATCGGATTTTCTTACCCAACAATCTATATAAAATATAGAGAAAGAAAGTATAAGAATTTATTAAATTCAGGGTTAGAAAATCTGAAACTACCTCCTGATAGAGTTAAGAAAAAATTTACAAAAGAAATGTTACGAGATCTAGACGATGGTCAATTTCCCGAAGATTTTGATATGAATCCAGATTCTGCAAGTTTAGCAGATCTTAATATTAGTGAGGGGTAAGACTTGCTAAAAACAATTTTAGTTGAATCTCTCATATCCATAAGTTAAATTCTCATTATAATTTATTATTTATTCAAGATGAAAAATCCTGAAGTTTCAGTTCATTATTTACAAAATGAGATTATAAGAAGACTTAGTCTTAGACCGAAACTCAGATTTAACGAATTAATAATAGAGGGTCTCGAGAGTGAGCATATGAATTATCATCTTAAGAAATTATTAGATTTGAAATTTGTAGGAAAAGATAAAGAATATTATCAATTGACTGATTTAGGCAAAGATTACAGTAATTCTATGGATGATGAGAATAAATATATTGAGAAGCAGCCAAAAACTTCTATTTTAATAAGGGGTTTAAGAAAAAATAAGAAAGGTGAAGTTGATCATTTATTATCTAAAAGGTTAAAACAGCCATATTATGGAAAAATAGGGAGATTGAGCGGAAAAGTTAAATTCGGTGAAACCTTGGTAAAGGCTGCACAAAGGGAGCTTTATGAAGAGACTGGATTAAAAGCAGAGTTTATTCAGTTAGAAGAGATTTATCATAAATTAAGGTTTAAAAATGAAGATAATTTTGTGCAAGATGTTGTATTTTATGTTTTCTTTATGACAGGTTTTAAAGGGAAATTTATAAAAAAGACTTCGTATCAGGAAAATCTATGGATTTCGAAAAGTGAAGTTAAAAAACAAAAATTAGATTTATTTGAAAATTTAGTACTTAATAATAGGTATAAACCAAAAAGATTAAAATTGATCGAGGATATATCTGTAGCAGATGGATATTAATAACTTCTTGACTTCTTTTTTAGAATAATTTAATCTTTTATATACTTATAATATAGAGTAAATATGGATCCTTTCTTAGATAATATTAGAACTGGTAGAACTAATATAGTAGATGTTTACTTTGATGATGTTACAACTCCTTCAGAATATGATCAAAGAAAAATTGAATTCCATGAAGATGTGATTGATAGAATAGTTGAAAAACTCTTTCAACCTAATCCTTCAATTAAGACATCTGAAGATGAGGAGACCTTATCTACTTTTAATCGGCTAGATAATAAAAGATTTGTAATAACTCGTTTGGATTCAAAATTGTTAGAGTTTTATAAAAATGGTGATGAAGCAGGAATTTTAGACTTACAAGCTGCAGTGACAGACACTAAAAAATTTTTGTTTGCTGCTGAGTTAACTGATTGGGATTCAAGGTATGATATGAAAGAAATCATAGATATAAGTAATGATAAAAAATTTATAAAAGATATAATGATAAGGGCATTATTATTACTTTTGCTTTTAGGAACTACTTCAAATTTAGCTGATAATAAGTTTATTGAAACAATAAATTCTCTGAGTAAAAGCAATAAAGTAACTGTAGTAGAGTTTTTTGAAATTATTGGAGATTTAATTGATAAAATGAATGAGCATATCGCTATTTTACATAGAAATACTAACAGAGTAGATATAGCTGTACTTTATTCTTACTTTCAATTTCGTAGAAAATATGTAAGAGATATTGTTGGAGATATAGTAAGAGTTGTGGGCAAGGAACCTTAATCCCTAAATTTTTTCTACTTCAAACTTCCCATTCTTAAACTCAACTTTAATTTTATCTCCTTTAGTAATTTTGTCTTCTAGCATCATATTTGAAAGAAGATTATCTACTTCCCTTTGAACGGCTCTGCGAATTGGTCTTGCTCCAAACTGAGGGTCATAACTTTCTTTTGCCAACTGTTGAATTGCTGATTTCTCAAATTCAATATCAATTTCTTGTGCTTTCATTAAGTCTTTAGTGTTTTTTAATACAAGAGTAACTATCTTTTCAACTTCAGGTTCGCTTAATGCTTTGAACATTATGATTTCATCAAGCCTATTTAAAAATTCCGGTTTAAAATATTTCTTTAAAATTTCAAATATTTCATTTTTAAGTTCGTTCCAATTTGGAATCATATCAGTAGCTTTTTTTAGTTTAACAAGGCTTTTTTCTGATTCTTGTGGTTTAATATCTTCTATCATTTCTGTAACTTCTTTAGCTCCGAGTGCTGCAAGAATTAAATCCGAACCAATATTACTTGTTGCAATAATAATTGTATTCTTGAAATCGATAACTCTTCCTTTCCCATCAGTAAGTTTCCCATCATCAAGAACTTGAAGAAGAATATTAAAGACATCCGGATGCGCTTTTTCAATCTCATCTAATAATATTACTGAATAAGGTTTTCTTCGAACTTTTTCTGTAAGTTGCCCTCCTTCTTCATAACCAACATATCCTGGTGGAGCTCCAATGAGTCTTGAAACTGCAAATTTTTCCATATACTCACTCATATCAATTCTTATAATTGCGTCTTCATTCCCAAATACTAATTCGGCTAAAGCTTTAGCCAACTCTGTCTTACCAACACCAGTTGGACCTAAGAACATAAAGGAAGCGATTGGTCTTTTTGGATCTTTCAACCCTGTTCTTGATCTTCTTATTGCTTGTGCAACAAGATGTACAGCTTCATCCTGACCAATAATTCTTTCGTGAAGTTTTTCCTCCAAAGTAATTAAACTTTGCTTCTCTTCTTTATTAAGTTCTGTTATTGGCACTCCAGTCATTCTTGAAATAACTTCATGAATATCAGCTACTGTTACTTCTGGAGTTCCTGTTCCTCTTTTTCTCATCCATTCGTTTTCTATTGGTTTTAATTCTTCTTTTAGTTGTTCAATTTTAACCTTAATTTCAGCAGCTTCTTTATGTTGACCTGCTCTTGTTAAAGATTCTCTCTCCATTTCCATTTTTTGAATTTGGTTTTTCAAGTTTCTTAAATTATCCGGTTCGCTAGTAAATCTAAGTCTTACTCTGCTGGCTGCTTCATCTATAACATCAATTGCCTTATCGGGTAGGAATCTGTTTTTTATATATCTATTGGAAAGATGAGCAGCAGCTTTTAAAGCTTCATCAGTGATTTTTAATTTGTGATGAGCTTCATATCGTTCTTTTATTCCTTCTAGAATTTGAATTGATTCTTCAACAGAAGGTTCTTCAACTAGAACTGGCTGGAATCTTCTTTCCAAAGCTGCATCTTTCTCAATATATTTTTGATATTCATTTAAAGTTGTTGCTCCGATAACCTGCAGCTCACCACGGGCAAGTGCCGGTTTTATCATATTAGAAAAATCTAATTCACCTTGCTGTGCACCACTTCCTACAATTGTATGTAGTTCGTCTATAAATAGAATTATGTTTCTTTCAGCTTTTTCTAAATCTTGAATTAATTTTTTTGAACGCTCTTCAAACTCACCTCTGAATTTAGAACCTGCAACCATACTAGCAAGGTCGAGTGATTTAACTTTTTTGTCTTTTAAAATATCAGGCACTTGCCCGCTTACAATTCTTTGGGCAAGACCTTCTGCGATTGCAGTTTTCCCTACTCCTGGTTCTCCAATTAAAACAGGATTATTCTTTTTTCTTCGAGATAATATTTCTACAACTCTGGTTATTTCTTCATCCCTACCAATTACGGGATCGATCTTATCTTCTTTAGCTAATTCAGTCAGATCTTTGGTAAATGCATCAAGAGTTGGAGTTTCACTTTTCTTTTCAATGTGAGAACCTTCTTTATCACCTTCTCCGACAACTTTAACTACAGCTTGTCTTGCTTGAGAATGTGATATTGAATACTTTTTTAGAATTTGTGCAGCCAACCCTTCACTCTCTACAATTAATCCTAAGAATAAATGTTCAGTTCCAATGTAGTTATGCCCTAGTTCTAAGGCTTCTTGGTATGCAAGTTGGATTACCTGACTCGCTCTTGGAGTGAAGGTTGGCTGCATTCCTGAATAATTTCCATCGGCTATCTGTACTTCTAATAAGTCTTTAAGTTCTTCAGGATTAATACCTAATTCTTTGAATACACGTTTCATTACAACCTCATCTTGGCAAAGTCCATAAAGCAGATGTTCAGTATCAATCGATCTTTGATGCTTTTTTATTGCAAATTCTGCAGCTGATTGAATTGCTTCATTAGTTCTGTTCGAAAAAAGTGCTGAAATATCCATTGAATTATTATTAAGAAATATCAGTAATATGAATTCATGTGTAATTCATATAAGTTCATTATATTTTTTTTAGAATTTTAATAAAATAATTTTAGCAGATAGTTGATTAAACTGCTAATTTTATTGAAAAACGACTGTTTTAAACATAGAATAAGTAAGTTCATATAAATTTATTGAATGAGCATTCCAGACTTTTGACTTAATGAATTTTGTAATAAAAAAACACTCTAAAATCTCGAAATTGTTTAATCCAATTGTGATTGTTTTTGCCCTTATATTGATTGCTTCAACTTATTCACTGTTAAGGGATTTGAGTACATCCGGATTAAGACCTTTTGGTGTTATTAATGATATTTTTGCACAAGTTACGGGAACGGCAACTATAAATCAAACCACCACAGCTGCTCTCTCAGGTGATTACCAAATAATTGACAGCTGGGGAAGATGTCTTGTTGATAATCCTAATGCGAAAAAGAAGATTCAGACTGTCGCTGAAAGTGGTTATTCTACTGGACTTGATATAACTTCAAAAGCTGGATTGAATCAAGGATTGCCTTTAAGTAGTTCTGATTGGGGGACTGAAATGGATTTTATGAAGGCTGCGAATATAAATATGAGTTATATTGAAATGTTAGCTATTAGTCCTGGTGATAGCGGAATTGCTTCAACATTTGTACAGGAAGCTAATGCTGAGGGGAAATTCCCAGTGATTAGGCTTTGCTATGTTGGTGGTTGTAAATTTTCAGGTGGAGCTAATGATATTGTTAAATTTTATACCGATCTAGAGAATGAATTAGCTGGTAAAGATGTAGTTTATGTTGGTGTTGTTGGCCCAAATGAACCAAATACAGGGACTCCTACAGAAATGTCTGGATTCGGACTAGCGGATAATGATTATGCAGCAGCAGTAGATATGTCTAATAACGCAGCAAAAAGACTTCAATTTGCACGAGCTGAAAATGGAGGTCATATGTATATTGCGCCGGTAATCTTCAATATGCCCAATGGGGTAGATATCCCTGAATATTTATTCTCAACAACCCATGCAACTATCAATCCTGAGTTATATGATTTTCTTATGGGTAATACTTACAACATAGCTGATGGTTCTGCAGTTAATTGGTATGAAACATATGGGATGAAAAAGTATGTTGAAGATCATTCAGAATTGCTTACTTTAATTAGTGAATTTGGTTATTCAGCAGGAACTTTAGCTCAATTTAAACAGTCATATCAAACATTATGTAATGATGATACAGTTGACGGGATATTATTCTATAGACCAGATAATCCAGAGCTTCCAGCTGGCGAACCTGGAAATAGACAAGATCCACCGATTAATTCAAAAGTTCTTAACCAAATTATTAGCACTTGTAGTAAAGAACCTCAAAAATTAAAGAGTAAAAATTCAGCGTGGTTGAATTGTAATTTTGATTCATGTATCTCAAAAGATTATACTTATTCATCAAGGAGTATTGCACATCCGGTCACACCTGTTATTGTAACTTCTAGCGGAGCACCAAATAGTAAAGCACCGGCAAGCTGTAATCCAAATGCTTATTCTGTTTATAATTCACAAAACGTTTTAAATATAGGTGCATCAAATAAAGATCAATCTAAAATAATTTTAATTGGAGATAGTGAAACCTTTAATGATCCTTTACCAAATTCAATAAATATTGGAGCACCCGGAGCAAGCACGTATTGGTTTTTAGGCAATGATCCAATTGATCCTAACAATTCGAGCAAGACTAAAGCTAAGAAAGATTTTGAAAACTCTTTAAATTTAAATGCTTTTGCAGCAATAATAATGCTAGGAACAAACGATTGTGGAGGGGTAGATATTACAAAATTTAAAGAGAATCTAACTTCAATCGCCAAACAATATGCACAAGCAGGTATTATTCCGATTTTAAGTACTTTCCCTGAAAGAGATGTCGGAACTGCAACTGCCCATAAACTTCCTGGGTGTGAAAATACAACTGATACGTTTAACTCTGCAATAAAAAGTATTGCTTCTACTAACGGCTGGCCTTTAAGAGATGGGACCCAAATGGTTGAAATCTCGGATTTAGGAGACGATGGATTGCATATAAGTGATTATTCCTGTTTAGACTCAGGTACAAACGAATTATTAAATAAATTAAGAGCAATCTTAGGTGGAGCTCCTTTTAAAGATGGAAGTTATGAAGCTGACTATACCTCTGCTCCATCGCAAGATTCAAATCAAAAAGCTTGGCTGACTATAAAATGTTCCGGTGACGGTTGTACTGCTAAACAGATAAATACAATTCAAACTTGGCTTCCAATAAAAAGCCTCGGCAGTACAACCGCCACCAATTCAACTAAATACAGATCTGACACTCCATCTTGTGTTGAACTTGCAACTCAAGTTCATTCTGACCAGTATGACTTGTTAAATCAATTCGCTGGAAAGTTAAGTTCAGGAAGTAGCACTTATCCTATGCCTTGGCTCGGCTCATTAATAAATTGTCTTTCTGAAATGGCGGATTATACTCAGGATTTTGCTGGTCAACCTCAAGTTCAGCAGGATTTTAATCCACATCCATTTTCAAAAAAATCAGAAGCAGATATTGAAACTAAATCTGATATTGCAAGGGGACTTGCAAAATCTCCTATTAATTCTGAATCAGTAGATAAAATTTATGCTGAGTTAGAAAATACAACAATCGAAATTCCTGATGAAAGAAGTATTTGTCTGAAAGATAATAAGACAGGTGTTGAGAATTGTTATGATTCATCTTCAGCTGAAGTTTTGAAGCTTTTTAAAGCATATGACGCTTTTTCAGTACCGGCTAATTATTACGACTTGGATTACAAGAACTCATTAGGAACACTGTCGAATATGATTTATCTACAAAATAAAGATGATATGCTTCCTGGTCCCGAAATTAATGTTGGAAGTGATTCTACAAATTTCTCTGCGGGAGATTTGTGTAGAAGATATGGGATAAGAAAAATTGATGATGAAACGAAGAATAATTATAGATTTACTGAAAATTTAAATTGTACATTAAATCCGCAAGCATTGTTTGATTCAAATCAGATAATTTACTGTTCCAGTGTATTATCAAATTTTACCCTTCAAAGCGATGCTTTTAAAAATGGTGAGTTATCATATTTTACTGATTCAAGATATGCAAATTGTCTGACATACAATCCATCAAGTAAAGATAGAATTGAATATGCTACACAAAATTACGCTAATGCTCCAAGTTATAATATAGAAGGAGCATATGATGCCCTTTATAAGCTTTACCTTCGACTCGAAAATGAAATGTCAGCAGGTAATAAGAAAGTTGTTTTTCAAAAAGATATCGGATGGACAGCAGAAGTTGATTCAATTATTCGGGACGGCAATCAGCCTGTAGATCTTGGAGACTATTTATATAAAGGAGAATATAATACAAGTCAGTGTGTTAGTGTAGATTTTTTTGATAATAAAACTGCAAAAGCTAGAGGCGGTTCAGTCAAAAAAAGTACTTCCTACTATGAGGAGCTAGGAGCTTTAGAGCCTATGCAGGAATGGATTGATGTATATACCAAAGGAACAAGTGTGCCGGATGTTCAAGAAGGTTTTGTGACATCTGTATCTAGTGCAATTACGACAGACCAGCAGCTGAGTCAAGGTGTAACTAATCCGTTTTATGATCCAGCAGATGTCACAAAACCTAATAATGACAAAAAATCAATTCTAGTTTCAGGGCTTGCAAGTCAGTTTTTAAATTTTCCGTTATTAACTTGTGACCAGGTAAGAGTTGGTGAAAATTATTCTAACGAAGAATTATTTAATGCTTTAAGATCGATGGATAGATATAAGAGTCTGTCTGATGATCAAGTCCAGCAACTAGCAGATCAAGTTTGGCCTTTAAAAAATAAAGTTGAAAAAGGAAGCATTCCAGCATGCATCGCGTTAAGTAATGATAATGAAATTCAAGACACTATGGCACAATTTTTGTGTAATCAAGGATATTCGATACCAGGAGTTTGTAATGCAAATAGTGAACTTAATAAGTGTATTTATAAAGATGATGAAATTACTTCAAGTCAGTATACATGTCCAGTTACATCTAATGGTAATACTGCGATTTGTATAGAAGGACCACTTGTTGGTACTCATGCATCATCTCATTTGAATGCTTTAGATTTAGCAGGCGATACTTTAGTTGCTCCATTTGATGGTGTTGTAGCAAAAGCTGTTACAGCATACCCATATTGTATAGGTGGGGGAACAGCTGGTGGAGCTGTATTTTATACTGGTATGTTCCAAGGCCAAAAAACTACGTTGTTCTTTTATCATATAAAAGTTACATCCGGATTGCAGGGAAAAACATTTAAGAAGGGTGAGGTGATTGCAAATACAGTAACTGCATCAGATCCAAGCGTTACAAGTACTTCATGTTTGGGAAGTCCACAGCATTCTCACATAGAAATCTCAAATGATAAATTTCAGACAAACCAACCAGGTGACATAAGGTCTATTATTTATGGAATGGGTTGTAAACAGGGAAGTGCCTCTTCATGTCAATTGCAAAGTGACTCAACTTTACAATGTGATTCTGAGCAGCTTCCTCCAAATATAATTCCTGGTGGAAAATGTAATGAGTTTAACTGCGGCTTAGGAACAAATAACGATTTTGCGTCTTCACTTCAATGCATAACCAGTTTAGGATATTTAAGAGGAGATACTGATAAAGCTGTAGATATTTATGGCCCATTTTGTGACAATGAAACTTATAAATCTGGAGTGTTACCTTTTGGACATAATTTAATGCAGTTTTATGATTCTTATCTAAAGCCGGGAACTACCGGTGGTAGAGTATGTAGTGAACTTCCACCTGATCAAGCAAGGCCTGAAGACATAGGAATGGCTTGCCCTACATTTAGCATAAGATATGGAACTGAGGCATATAATTATTATCGAGGAGCTTTAATAAGATGTCCAATCCCTGAAGATCAGCGCGGGTGGACCTCAGCTAATAGTTTTGGAAGAGATCCTGTTGACCTTGCAGATTATCTAATGAATACTTTAAATGTTAATTATAATGGTTTATATTTAAAAAATACTCCAAAATCTAAGGTGGTTGCAGTATTAACTCAAGCTAAACAACAAAATATTAATCCATTTATTATATTAGGAATATGGGGCACAGAATCATGGTTCGGACAATTCAGTGCTCAATGTAACTCTACATCTTAAAATTTATTAATGAAAAAATTAAAATTACCAAAAATTGATTTAAAAAATATTAATTTTAACACAGTTATTCCTTTCCTTATTGGTTTAGTTATTCTTTTTGGGATAATTTATGTGATTTTTTTAAGGCCGATTCTCTCCCCTTCAGAAACACCAGTAAGTTCTCCGGCAACTTTACAAGAAGAACAGCAGCAATATCATCAAGATTTAACAAGCGAGCTCTTCCCAATTCTTCCATATGCCAGTGATGATTATTTAATCACATTGGAAACTATTGACGGAACAAAATATATTGTAATATATTCAGACAAAGAGGTGAAAAATTCTTTACAAAAAGCTTATTTATTCCTTCAGCAATATGGCATTCTTCCTGGTGATCCAAGATTGAAATTAAAAGATTTAGTGCATGGGTTATAATGACAAAATCTCCATTTCAGGTTAGAATTGTTTGCTGCAAATTAAAGTTATTTTTATAAATTTATTATGTTCAAATTAGGAAAATTTAAATCTTTTTTAGACCTCAACCAAAATCAAGTAAAGAAAACAGAAAAAGAGCTTTTACAGATAAAGGGACTTGGTGATAAAGTATCAAAAATGAATTATTCAGATATGAAATCCAGAGTTGATGAGATGAGAAAAGAGTTAGAACCCCTTCTAGAAAAAGTTCCCGAAGAATCAAAACTTTCAGTTAGGAAAGTAGATAGATTAAAACCTTTACCAAAATATGAAAGAGATATTCAGGCTAAATTGATGGAATTTTTACCTGAAATTTATGCTTTTATGAATGAAATATATAAAAGAAAGCTGGGTTTCACTTATCATGATGTACAACTTCAGGCTGGTGTAATATTAGCTCAAGGTCAAAGGTTAGTTGAGTTATATACTGGAGAAGGAAAGACCATGACTTTTCAACTTCCTCTTGCTTTATATGCTTTAACTGGACGAGGTGCTCATCTTATTACCGTTAATGATTATTTATCAAAGAGAGATGGAGAGTATGCTGGACATATTTTAAGCGAATTAGGAATAAGTGTTGGAGTTGTTGCTTCAAATGGTAATTATAGATTTATTAAAGACGATGAAATTAAGACTTATAAAGGAGATGAAGGGGAATCAGCAAGAAAAGAATTAAAACTTCAGATTAATAATATGGATGGGCTTAATTTGATTGAAGTTGATAAAAAAGAAAGCTACAACTGTGATATTACATATGGAACTAACAATGAATTTGGATTTGACTATCTTAGAGACAATATGACTTGGGATCTTGAAAGTATGGTTCAAAGAGAACTTTATTTCTGCATTATTGATGAAGCAGATTCAATTTTGATTGATGAAGCAAGGACACCATTAATCATATCAGGAGTACCTAGTGATGCAGATACTAAAAAATATATGGAATTTGCAGCAGGTGTAAAAGATTTAGAAGAAGATAAAGATTATGAAATCGATCATAAAACCAGATCTGTAACTTTAACTGAGGATGGAATTTTTAAAGTTGAGGCAAATTTAGGAATTGATAATTTATGGAAAGACTACTCTACTGCATATCATATAGAAAATGCTTTAAAGGCTAAAGCAATGTTTAATCGTGATGAACAATACCTTGTTAAAGGTGGAGAAGTTCTAATAGTAGATGAATTTACTGGAAGAGTCTTAAAAGGAAGAAGATATTCAGAAGGATTACACCAAGCTATCGAAGCAAAAGAAGGTGTAGAAATCAAACAAGAAAGTAAAACTTTTGCAACAATTACTTTCCAAAACTTTTTTAGAATATATAAAGTGCTTTGCGGAGGTTCAGGAACCATTATTACTGAGGCAGAAGAATTTTACAAAATTTATGGACTTGAAAGTGTTGCAGTTCCTACAAATAAACCTGTAATAAGAGAAGACTTTCCAGATCAAATATATAAAAGTCAAATGGGAAAATTTAAAGCAGTAGTTGAAGAAATTAAAGAAAGACATTCAAAGGGCCAGCCTGTGCTGGTTGGTACTGTTTCTGTTGATAAATCAGAACTTCTTTCAAGACTTTTAGATGAAGCTGGAATCAAACATGAAGTTCTGAATGCAAAATATCATGAGCAAGAAGCCAAAATTATTGCACAGGCTGGCCGAAAAGGGGCTGTTACAGTTGCAACTAATATGGCAGGAAGAGGAGCTGATATAGTTATCGGAGCAGGAACAAGAGGAGATGACGCATGGAAAGAAATTTCAGATATTGGAGGTCTTCATGTGATTGGTACGGAAAGGCATGAAGCAAGAAGAATAGATAATCAACTTAGAGGAAGAACGGGTAGACAGGGAGAACCTGGTTCATCAAGATTTTATGTAGCTCTTGATGACCAACTTATGAAAGTTCTTGGTGGTGAGATTATGCAACGGTTAATGAATATGGTTGGTCTTGATGAAGATATGCCAATACAGCTTAAAATGATTTCGAGACAGATTGAAACAGCACAGAAAAGAATTGAAGGTATGAACTTTGATTCAAGAAAAAGAGTTGTTGATTATGATGATGTAATGAATCAACACAGAGAAATTTTCTATGCCAGAAGAAGAAGCTTATTAAGATTATCTGAAGAAGCTTTGAGAAAGTTTGAAAATCATGGAAGAGTTACAAACTTAACTTTGCCAGAGAACAAATCAAAATTACCTGAATATAAAGAAAAGATTGATAACAGTCGGGAAAAGTTAAGAAAGCAAGTTGAAGAGATAATAAAGCGAAGAATTGATAGTAAAATTGGTAATTTTTTTAGCAGATATCAGAAAGTTACAGAGAAAAATGTTGAAGAAATGGGGAAAATTATCGCAGATTATCTTCCAGAAAGATTTGTTGCGAAAGTTCTAGGTGTAAGGGAAGGTGAAGCAGCAAATAAGTTAAAAGATGAACTGTTAGAAAAGAAAAATTTTGAAAATATTAGCACTTATAGTAGTGAAATTTTAGATAAAGTCTTTGAAGAAAAGCTAAAAGAGTATGATGAGGATTTTTATTATCTTTCTAAAGTATTAATTCTTCAAGGAATGGATAATCTTTGGATTGATCATCTTGAATTAATGAAAGACATAAGAGAAGGAATTAATTTACAATCATACGCTCAAAAAGATCCATTAGTTGAGTATAAAAATGAAGCATTTGTTATATTTGATTCATTCATAAGAAAGATAGATGAAGATGTTGCACAAAAGGTTCTAAGATTACAAAAAGTAAGCCAGCAACCTTCTATTCAAGGCACAATTCAGACTAATCAAGAAGATATTGAAGATATAAATACAGGGACACGAGAGTTTATTGAAAGTAGTGATATTGATGAGAGTTCAAAATCAAATTTGTCTTTGAAAGTTGCTGATGTTGTTTCTAAAGCTTTAAGAGAAAAAGAGAAAAGACAAACTTCAACAAATACAAATGTAACAAGAGAAACTAATAAAAATATAACTGTTTTAAAGCAGTATGGTAGAAATGATAAAGTAACTGTTAAGTATGGTGATGGAAAGGTTGTTAAAGAGATCAAATATAAAAAAGTTGAAAATGACCTACTTGAAGGAAAATGTGTAATTGTTTAAGTTGAGAATTAGGTTTGAGTTATGAATTCAATAAAAAAATTAATTATTGCTTTTATACGGCTTTCTAGGATTAGAACAATATTTGAATATTATTGGTGGGTATTAATAGTGTCAATTATTGCTTCAGGATTACATCTAACTTTGATTAATTATGTATTAGCTACACTAATAACTATTTCGATTCATGCGTATTCTTTCATTGTCAATGACTGTGAAGATGCAGATGATGATTCAATGGATTCTAAAAAAGCAAAAAGAAATCCTGTTTCATCTGGCTTTATAACTTATCGACAAGGAATACTAATTTTACAACTCACTTCTTTCCCTGCTTTAATTTTATCGTATGTTATTTCTGGCCCGGTAGGAGTAATAGTTATTTTATCAGCGATTTTTGCTGGGCATTTATATTCATGGAAAAGAGTAAGATTAAAAAGTCTTCCTTTTATTGATTTGGTTTCTCATGCTTATGCTTTAGGTATGTTTCAGGTTTTATATTTTATGATATTACCAGGAGCTGAAATATCCGTGGGGTCATTCTTGATTTTTTATGGAATCGGTTTATTTTCCTCAGGTGGTGCTTTATATAATCAGTTAAGAGATCACGAAGTAGATCAAAAATCTGGATTGAATAATACTACTAATGTTATTGGATATGATAGAAGTCGACTTCTTGCTATGGGGTTATATTCAGTTGGATTGTTATTTATAATTGCTGGAATTGCTGAAAGGATATTTGTTTTTAAAATTTTATAATTTTAGCTCTCCTTCACTACCCAACTTCCAGAATGCGACACCTTTAAGGCCATAATCAGCAGCAAGTTGCTTTCTTAATTGAATAGATTCATCAGTAGGAAAAACTACAATCCTTGAGACTCCATTGTAATCATACCTCCCGATAGCTTCGCCCCAGATTTCATTGAATGAATAATCTAGATTGTAGTTTTTAATAACCTTCTCTACTCCACTATGATAATAAGCATCTCCTGGTTCTAAGTTAAAGATGCTTCCCAGACCTGTGTAATCAGTAGAAAGATTAATTGAAGATGCAATTCGGCGGTCGCTCCAATCGTAGGCATATGTTGGAACTCCTAAAACGATTTTTTCGCGAGGAACTCCCGAAAAAATCGCATATTGTATTACTCTTTCGAGCCACTCTAATGGAGCGACCGGCCCAGCTTCATCTGAATCTCTTCCATAAAAATCATAAGTCATTATCCTGATCTCATCTACAATATCTGAAATTTGTTTATAATCTTGAACTTGCCTTGTTTGTGGATGTCCTAAATAGACAACTACATCACTCCACTTTGGAAGTGCGGTAAATACTAAAGATTTATTTTCTGAAGATAATTCTGATTTCAAATCAGTTAAGAGTTTAATAAAAATTTGTTTGTCTTCCAGTTTTGTATCTTCAAAATCAAGATCAATACCAGCATAATTATTTTTATCTACAATGCTCATCACATCTTTCATAAAAATTTTATACTTTTCTTTATCCTCGAATATCTTTGAAAATAAATCAGCATCAAATAATGGAATGGTAGGAATAAGATGAATATTGTTGTCTATCGCAAAATCTTTTATATCTTGATTAGTGGAGTTCGAAACTTCTTTTATATGACCATCTTCTTGAGGCATCAACCAGAATGGACTTACACTATAAAATTCATTTGAAAAATTTTTTAAAGTTTCGAAACCAGCTTCTAACCCCCAATCAGGAATCCATCCAGTATTTTTCAAGCTAATAACCGGTTTTGGCTCTTTGGGTATTGATTTTAAAGCGTTTTCTTCTAAAGCAAATCTTTCACTAAAACTAAGATAACTTACAGGAGTCTCAACAGGATTATTTAATAAATCATCATTAGTTAAACTTTTTGAATTATTGATGTTATTTAGTAAATCAAAATTTGAAAAATGAAAAAATAATAACCCTACAATTGAGAAGATTACTAAAATAATTATTAATCCGATTGTTCTTGAACTTCTCAATTGCATTTAATATGTTAAAACAAAGTAGTAGTTTCAGATTCTTTTTCTGTAGTAATTTCAAGTGAAGTTTCTGTTTCTGAATCCTCAAGTTTAATTTTATCTACGGTTTTCATAAGCTGATTAGTTCTTGTTCTGTCAACTAATTCATATTGTTTGCTGAGTGAGCTGATTCTATCACCCATTTTTTGAAATTCTTCATTATATTTTACCCATTCTTTTTCAAAAGTTTTTATATATGAAATGATTTTTTGGGTATCTTTCTGGTATTTAAAATTATTGTAAGCCTGACGGACCATTCTTAAAATTGCAGTAAAACTGAATGGTCCGGCAAATATAACTTTATTTCCCATAGCTTCCATCCAGATATCGTTCATCTTTTCATAAATATAAGAAAAAATCATTTCATTAGGAATAAATAAAATTACAAAATCAACGGTATTATCTTCAGGATTAATATAATCTCTCGTAGTAACCTGTTTTATTTTGGCTTTAACATCTGATTTGAATGCTTGATCATATTTAGTCCTCTGTACTGGATCATCTGTCTCTGACATTTTTTGAAGATTACTGAATGGAAATTTTGAGTCCACATTTATTCTTGCTCCGTCTGGAAGGAATATACAAAAATCAGGTCTTGTTTCAGAACCTGCCTGTTCTTTATTAAATTCATAATCAGTACCTCTTACAAATCCTGTCATTTTTAAGAGATCATCAGCGACCTGTTCTCCAAAAGCCCCTCGCATCTGATTGTTTGATAAAACTTTTCTTAAATTTTCTGCAGATACTGACAATTGTTCAGTTAATTTCTTTTGACTTTCCATTTCCTGTTTTAAAGCCATAAATGTTCCAACTCTTTCTTTCTCTGCAACTTCAAGTTTATTACTGTTTTTAGTAAGTTCTTCAAGAACTTGTTTGACCATTTTTTCCATTGCTTCCCTTTTATTAGCTAAGTCACTGGAAATTTCTTTTTTCTCAGCACCTAGTTTTTCATTTGCTAATAGAACTAATTGTTCGTTAGCATTTTTCATAACTTGAGGAAAAAGTTCATTAAGCTTATTTTCAATATCTTTAGAAACATCAGGCGGTTGTACTTTACCTTGTCGTGCAATAAGAATCACTACTCCAAAAATTAGGACTATAAGTAGAGCTAAAATTACTATTTCCATATTATAAATTTAAAAACTGGTTTACTGTTAATTCTATCACAGCAGGAAGAATTACATCTTATGTTTTAGCATAGATATACCATTTACATAATGAATGAGACAAAAAACAACGAAATTTGGTATAATTCGCTAATTTAAATATTATATCAAGTAAATGTCAGATGATTTCTTAAAATCTAATGATAATAAACTAGAAATTACAGATAGTAACTTAGAAATATGTAAAAAGAAATTTAAGCAGAAGTTTACTCTAGATATTGCACATAAAATTATTGAAATAATAGAGAAAGGTTTAACTGGTCAAGCTATTGCAAAAGCTTTTTCCGGAATAAATCACCCCTTTTTCAATTCAGGATATGTCAACAGTTGGTTAATGTCTGAATACCGAAATACGTGGCTTACTAGCAGTCATAGAAATTCTTGGCTAACTCATTCTGGGATGAGTTTAGCGGTTGACCTGTTTATAAAAGAAATGTTTGATAATCTTATAGATGTTGAAATAAAATACCTACAACATAATTTTAGGACTTCAAGTAGTGAAAGCTAATCCCCTAGGTAACTAATTCAGTTATAATTATCAAGTAATATTTTTTGAATAGATAAAAATCCAAGCTTTTTTTTAACTAAAATAACTTTTACCCTTCCTAGTATTTTTCCTTCTCAATTATTACCCATTTCCGAATAGAACTTGCAGTTCCATAAGCTTTTAATACCCTTTCGCTTTCTTTTGGTCGAACATACCCCCTTATTCTCCTCATTGAAGTTTCAAAATTTTTAGAAACATTAGATAGCTCAATCTTATTTTGTCTTGTAATAAGTAAAACCACTCCGAGAATTAATACTATTGAAAGCACAATTATGATTTCCATAAAATATTAATGAAAATTAAGTGTTTATAGCATAGTGTATACTATCTCGCGTCAAATTTCTTTAAGGAATCAGGACCCTGAAAAGGGTCCTGTGTTGTCAAGCATATCTTTGTCGACAGCTGCCTATAAGCAAGCTTTAGTCGATTCCGAATATGCTCCAAGTGAGCTCATGTTCATCTGTGGGGTCCACCTGGAGGTAGAGTGGGATTTGGAAATCCTTTATACAGTCTCACATGAGCTCTCTGAACTCAAAGCAACTTTTATTTTGAATTCAGAAAACTAAGGTGTCTCAGGAGGCTTCAGAGAAGCCTCCTGATGAGCGGGGAAAGGAATAATGTTTTACAGGGAGCGTCACACCTTGTAACACAATCCTTTCCCCTCGTAGAGTTAAAGACAGTGAAGGATCCTTCCTATCACTTTGCCTTTAGAGCTCTATATTCTTATAACTAAAATATTTAATTATGAAAGTACAAAGCTTTAGTTAAATTATATGATAATAGCTAATATCTGTCTATCTGTATTACCTTTCTGTTATAATTACACGTTTAACAAATTACTATGAATGATACATCAAAAATCCGAAATTTCTGCATTATTGCTCATATTGATCATGGGAAATCTACTCTAGCTGATAGGCTGATTGAATTTACAGGAGCAGTATCTCGAAGAGATATGAAAGATAGGATAATGGATACTCTTGAGCTTGAGCAGGAGCGAGGTATTACTATAAAACTACAGACAGCAAGATTGAAATATAAAGATTATATTTTGAATTTGATTGATACACCAGGTCATGTCGACTTCAGCTATGAAGTTTCTAGATCTGTTGCAGCTTCTGAAGGAGCATTGCTTTTAGTTGATGCTACTCAAGGAATTCAAGCTCAAACTCTCACAACAGTTTACAAAGCTATGGAATATGATTTAAAAATCATCCCGGTAATAAATAAAATTGACATGGATATAGCTGAAGTCGACAAAACAAAACAAGAGATGATTGATACTTTTGGCTTTACTGAAGAAGAAATTATTTTAGCATCAGGAAAAACAGGTGTTGGTGTCGAAGAAATTTTAGACGAAATAATTGCTAAAGTTCCACCCCCAAATAAGGAAAATGATGTTCTTTATGATGAAACCAGAGATAAAGATATAGTTAAAGCTTTAGTTTTCGATGCTTTTTTTCATGAATTTAAAGGAGTAACAGCTTTAATAAAAATAGTTTCTGGTGAGATTAAAAAGGATGAAAAAGTATATTTTTATAGCACTGAAACTGAAGTTCATCCAGTTGAAATTGGATATTTAACTCCTAAAATGTTACCTTCGGAAGTAATTAAAGAAGGTGAAGTTGGATACATTGCAACTGGATTAAAAGATATTCACAAAGTACACTCCGGGGATACTGTTACTCTATTTAAAAGTGATAATTCACATTTAAAAATTTTCCCTCTGAAAGGTTATCGACAACCAAAACCTATGGTTTATGCTAGTTTGTACCCTGTTGAGGCTGACGATTTTGTTCAATTTAAAGAAGCTCTTGAAAAATTATCTTTAAATGATGCAGCTTTAACTTATCAAAAAGAATATTCTCAAGCCTTAGGAACAGGATATGTTTGTGGATTTTTAGGATTACTCCATTTAGAGATTACACAAGATAGATTAGAACGTGAATATGGAATAGATTTAGTGAGTACAATGCCTACAGTAGAATTTAGAGTAAAACTTTCTACGAAAGATTATTCAAAAATAGTGAATATTAAAGCATCAAATATTCAAAAAGATGAAAATATTGCAATTGTTAGAACTGCAGCTGAATTTCCAGAAGGGAGCTTGTTCGAGGAAGTTTTTGAGCCCTGGGTAAAGCTTCAAGTTATTACACCGGAAGAATATATTGGCCCAATAATGGAGCTCTGTCAAAAAGCTCGAGGAATTTATAAATCAATGAACTTTTTAAGTAAAAATACTAATGCTGCACAGCATGCAATTATCGAGTACGAAATTCCAACTCTCGAGATAATTGTTAATTTTTTTGATAAATTAAAATCAATCAGTCATGGTTATGCCTCTATGGATTATGAGTTTTTGGAATATAGAAAGGGAGATATTGTTAAAGTTGCGATCCTTGTTAATAATGAACCGGCTGAATCTTTATCATTTTTAACTCATAGAGATAATGCGCAAAGAAAAGGTAGAGATATGGTTGCAAAATTAAAGGATTTAATTCCTAAACAGCAGTTTAAAGTTCCAATTCAAGCTGCAATTGGCTCACAGATTATTGCTAGAGAAACAATTGATGCATATAAAAAAGATGTTTTAGCTCATTTATATGGTGGTGATGTTACCAGAAAACTGAAATTGTTAGAGAAGCAGAAGAAAGGTAAGAAAAAGATGAAAGCAATTGGAAATGTTGAAATTCCAAAAGAAGCTTTTTTAGCAGCTTTGAAAATAGACTAAACTTCAATAGAACCTGGCAGATGAGGAAACAAGCTATTCATAACTTGATCAAAGATTAATTCGCGAAAAGGACTACCTAGTTCTTCCAACGGGAAAGTAATTCCAGTAATTGGTGAAGCAGCTTCTATCATAATTTCTGGGTAATCATATTCTTCACTTCCTGGAATATATGATGCTAAATCATGTTTATATTCAAATTTTACAAAAATTGTTACAGGTATACTTCCAAAAGAGGAATGTCTTGTGTCCTTAGAATATTCACTGAATAGTTCATCTATTCTACTATAAAGATTTTTTATTAGTTGCTGATTGAAATAATTCAAGTTTCTATTAGTTCCACCTGGTAATACTTCTCCATTGTCGAGTATTCTTATGCTCCAAAGATTACAATCTATATAATTTGAAATAACATCTTTACGATTTTCAACGACTCCATTTAAAATTGTTTCAATAAAATTTTTAGCTTGTTCTGATGATATGATTTTTGTTGGTTGATGAGCATTATTTAACATTAATACTCCATTTTCATCAAAAACATTAGAGAAGTTATTATCAGAAGAAGTTCCTGCTGAACATGTATAAGATTTTTGTTGTTCAGGAACTAGAAAATTTAAAAATTCTTCATCCGAATGAAAATTATTTAAAAGTATTAATGCTGACTGATCTTTAGTAACTTCTTTTAATTGATCTAATAAAGATTGGTTATCGTTTGATGGTCTTTGTATAAATAATGACAAAATTAGTGTAAATAAAATTGGAAGACTCCAAATAGGAACTCTTGTTTTTTGATATTTTTTTTCTAAAGTATCCTTCATTGCGTGAATTATATCACGGGTATTGATTTCTGATGTATAATCATTAGAATAAGATTTAACTAAATTGAACTAAAATGAATGATATTAGAAGTGAAAGATATTCAGCTAAACATGATCCATACAAAATTTTCTATGATTTAGGCTTAATGTTGAATGGACAATCAGGTACTACTGGTGTATTTTCTGATCCAGCTAAAAGGATAAATATAGTTGATGCATTGGAGGAAGATGAAATTTTATCTTCAAAAAAGTTAACAGAATTGGTAGCTTATAATTTGTGGTATAGACTTCAAATCATATTTGCTAATAATCTTGACATAAATTTAGAAGGAACAAGATTGTTGATGGCGCCAAATCCGGATACTAACGGATTTGGCGCCCAGTTAAATGATTTTTTAATTGCAGCTAAGGATTTAGTAATTTTTCAAAATTACTATAAACAGATTCTTGATAAACTAGACGAATTGCACAGTGATTATTATCATAGAGTTGAGAAGTTTTTCACAGTAGAAAGGGTAAGTTTTAATAAAAGAGTTTTACAATTAGTTAAAGAATATCTTGAATATTTAGTTAAGAATAACTTTTATAAGGTTGAAGAAGTAATTTATAATATTCAAGATGTTATAGAATTAATAGATCAGTATTTTGAAGATAATTCTGAAATTTAAATTATGTATGAAGAAATAAAAAAACTTAAAAAAAGAATAGAATCAATAAGATCTAAAAAAGATCTAACTTTGCTTATATCTGAAAGAGATGAATTGGAAAAAGAATCTATGTCGCCGAGTTTTTGGCAGGATAACGAAAATGCCCAACTTACTATGCAAAAACTCGGCGACATTAAATCAGAAATTAATAAAGTTGAAGAACTCGAGAGACATATCAAAGATCTTGAAGATATGGCTTCTGAGATTTCGCATGAAGAAGATTCAGATGAAGTCGATCAAGAGCTTAATAAGATGGTTAGTGATGATATAAATAAATTAGAAAAAGAAATTGAAGAAACTGAATTAACAACTTTTCTTTCTGGAAAATTTGATAGAAATA
Organism: uncultured bacterium; assembly: GCA_963700155.1. GTDB lineage: Bacteria > Patescibacteriota > Dojkabacteria > J137 > J137. The sequence continues at coordinate 1,012,048 of OY969472.1, forward strand.
ATGTGATTATGAAAGTCATAGCAGGACAAGGAGGTACAGAAGCTTGTGATTGGGCTTCAATGGTTTTTAGAATGTATTTACGATTCGCAAATTCAAAAGGATGGAAGGTTACGGTTTTAGATCAGGTTGATGGAACTGAAGCTGGTATTGCTAGTGTTGAATTTGAAATTGATGGTCTTTATGCATATGGATATTTAAAACATGAACATGGTACTCATAGATTAGTTAGGAATTCTCCATTTAATGCACAAGGATTAAGACAAACTTCATTTGCAGGAGTTGAAGTATTACCGGTTGTTGATGAGGATATAGATATTGACATTCCTGAGAGTGATATTGAATTTTCTGCAGTTCGTAGTAGTGGTGCTGGTGGTCAGAATGTTAATAAAGTGGCTTCAAAAGTTAGAATTTTACATAAACCTTCTGGAATAATTATTGAATCTTCAGTACATAGAAAACAATTCCAGAATCGAGATGCTGCAATGAGGCTTCTTAAAGCAAGACTTTATGAAATAGAAGAATCAAAACATAAAAGTGAACTTGCAACACAAAAAGGTGAATATAAAGTTGCTGGCTGGGGAAATCAGATAAGAAATTATGTTATGCAACCTTATAAATTAGTTAAAGATGTTAGGACAGGTATAGAAACTTCAAATATTGAATCAGTTCTTGACGGCGATTTGCAACAGTTTATTGATGCTGAGGTAAGAAAACTTTAAGCAGCCTTAGGCATATCTTCTGGCTTATTCTCTGGTGCGGGTTCTACTGGTGTTGGTGGCACAGGTGCAGCTGGTGGTGGCACAGGAGCAGTAGGTATTGGTGTAACAGGTGGAGTTACAGGCATAGGTTGTTCTTGAGTAGGTGGTGTTGGTGGCATTGTCCCTTCTGGTTTCGGAGGTTCAGCTTCGTTTGTACTATTTGAGATTTTCTTTCCATTAAATGCATCCTCAACCGTTTGAAGTAATTCTTCAGGTTCAGTATCTATTTTCAACTTATAACCAATAGCTCCTAATTTGATTGCTTCTTGTATTGCAATATCACCACCAATATTTGTGAGCATTATTACAATAGGATTTCCATACTTAGCAGCATCTCCTTTTATAGTTGCTAGAGTGTCTACACCATCTAGGTTAGGCATTACAATATCTAAAAGTATCAAATCAAACTTTAACTTTTCATCCTTCTCTAAGGCCTCATTTCCATCACTTGCAACATCAACTTCGTAGTTTGGATTAGTTTTTAATAATTCTGCAAATAATTCACGTGCATCTGGTTCATCATCAACTACAAGAATTTTCTTTTTGATTCCCATTGATGGGTTACTAGAAGGATTTTGTAATTGTGTTACTTGTGTTGAATTATTGCTATCGTTCATAAAATTATTCGAAATTAATTATTACCATTATATTACAAATATCCCTTTTTAAATGCAACTTTTTTCGCAAATGATATAATATTTAGCTGTTATTTATATAAAATAATATGCTAATCTAATTTATAACTTAAAGATTACTTAGATGTCAGAGGTAAGAACAAGAATTGCACCAAGTCCAACAGGAGGTCTTCATATCGGTCATATGAGAACAATTCTTTTTGATTATGCTTTAGCAAAAAAAAATAATGGGAAATTTATAATTAGAATTGAAGATACAGATCAAAATAGGTATGTAGAAGGAGCTGTAGAAAATTTATTAAATGTAATTGAAGAATATGGTATTAAGTGGGATGAAGGGCCAAGAATTGGTGGAAAGTTTGCGCCATATGTTCAATCTGAGAGATTAGATTTATATAAAAAATATGCTGAGAAGTTAGTAGAACAAGACGATGCTTACTATTGCTTTTTAAATGAAGAAGAAACTAAGAGTCTTCAAGAACAATTCAGGATTGATGGTAAAAAGTTTAGATCTCCATACCGCAATACTTCTAAGGAGGAAATTCAAAATCTTTTAAATGAAAACAAACCCTATGTAATTAGACTTAAAGTGAAGGAGGGGCAAAACTTAACATTTACAGATGAGATATTGGGGCAAATTTCGTTCAGTACAAATGAAGTTGATGATCAAATATTATTAAAAAGTGATGGATATCCAACATATCACTTGGCAGTTGTTATAGATGATCATTTGATGGAAATAACTCATGTCTTGAGAGGAAATGACTGGCTACCATCAACTCCAAAGCATATTTTGCTTTACAACGCATTTGGATGGGAACTTCCGAAATTTGCCCATTTGCCAAACTTAAAAGAAAAAGATAGTGGTAAAAAATTATCAAAGAGATTTGGTGCAGTATTTGCAATACAATTTTTAGAATCTGGATATCTTCCAGAGGCTCTTAATAATTTCTTAATGCTTTTAGGCTGGTCTTCACCGCTTGAAAGAGTTCATGGTGAAAAGGAAAGAGAGTTATTTACTTTAAATGAATTTGTTGAATTATTTTCTTTAGATCATGTACAGAAAACAGCATTAGTATCTTTTGATAGAGAAAAGCTGAAATGGTTTAATCAACAGTATTTGAAAAATCTTTCTGATGATGAATTAAAAACGAGATTTTTCAGTTGGATGAATAAATATATGAAGGATAATTCAAGTTTTCATAATATTAAGAATGATCTTAAAAAAAATATCTTATCTGAGAAATTAAAATTAGTGAAGGAAAGATCTGTAACATTTTCTGATGTCTTAAACTCTATTGAATTCTTTTACAAAAAACCAAAAGATATTGATTGGAACATAAAACAGACTGAGAACTTTCAAGATAAAATTAAAATATTACTTGAAAATATTAAAGATTTATTTGAGAATATGGGAAATGATACGAGTACATGGGATAATGGGAAATGGGTTGAAGATATGAAGAAGATATCCCAAATTTATAATTTAAAAGGCGGAGATTCATTTATGGCTTTGAGATTAGCGATTATCGGAGGACCATTCTCTCCACCATTGTTTGAAGTACTCCAAATACTTGGTAAAGATGAAATTATTACAAGAATAAAAGATTCCATATAACTATCATGACTAAAGATTTTGCATCAAAAAGATACAGTACTTTTTCTTCGGCAAAGGAACAGAATGTTAAGAAGAAATTTAAAGTGAAGGATATACTAAGACTTGGTCAATTCCTGAAACAAAAAACTGTCAGTAGAATGTTTTGGGGAAGAAGTAGTTTTTATAAGAATGTAACACAATTTTTGATGTTAGGAATTACTGTTTTTATAGCTGTTAGCGGATTATCTAATAGAATTTCTGTATCAGCATCAACTAATTTAGCAGTTGGTAATGAGATTGTTGGATCAAATGATCTTTTACCCCAAGGTGGTTCAATTGATACAGTACTAGTAAGTTATGCTGGAGGAATTGGGGCAATTGATCATCTTGTTAAATCTGGTGAGACATTAAATGATATAGCTTCTCTATACAAAGTAACTGTTGATACAATCAGATGGTACAATTCGGATTTAATTAGTCCTTTCAGTAATGATATTCAGGAAGGTTGGGATTTGAAAATTCCTGCATTTGAAGGACAACCTATTAATGGAGTTTTATATACAGTAAAAGCTGGTCAAACATTAGATGATGTTGTGAATATAACTAGTTCGAATAATAGCGAGTCTAATATTTCAAATATTGTTGAATTTAATGATCTTCCAAAACCTTATACATTAAAAGAAGGACAAAAATTATTTATTCCAGACGGGAATTTAATTAATAATAATTTGCAAGTAACGGGGATTCCAAGAGGCGTGTTTATTAATCCACTATCTAATCCTGAATGTGCAGGTTATAGTTTCTCAAGAGGATTTACTTATTATCATGATGGTGTTGATTTAGCTAGATGGCCGGGTTGTCCTGTTGAGGCAGTAGCAGCTGGAACTGTTATCTATGCAGGTTGGGAGAATCTTTCAGGATACTGTGTAAAGATTGATCATGGGGGCGGGATCCAAACTAATTACTATCATGCTGAGACAGTTTATGTAAGGGTTGGTCAAAGAGTTCAACAAGGTGATATTATTATGAAAATGGGAGATACTGGAAATAGTACAGGTACTCATTTACATATGTCTTTGTTTAAAGATCACATTGCAGTGGATCCCGCCCCATATGTTCCTTACTAATTTCTAAGTTTTTTAGGAACTTCTAAACCTTCTTCTTTTATTAATTTAATTATATTTGGAGTAAGTTCCCTGCAGCTGCAGTTTTTCGCATGTTCAACATGCCATTTTGCCCTTTGATGTTTTGTTGGATTTTTAGGCATTTTATTTGAGAGGTGCCACTCTTTATTTATTTTCATTTAACCTCCAATTAATGAATAAATTTCTAAACAGAGTTAAATCTATTTAATTATTTTGCCGGTCAGGGATTCGAACCCAGTCCTCTTTCCTGTTAGGAGAGAGGAATTGAGGAGTGAGGTCTAGGCAGAATTGCGGGACTAGGATTCGAACCTAGATAAATGGTTCCAGAAACCATTGTCCTACCATTAGACGATCCCGCAATTCTGCCTAAATTAGCTCAAATTTTTAAAAATCATTAGACGAACCGGCAGTTAGTTAGGTAATGCCATAAGTTATTGCAACTACAAGTAAAATAACAACAATATATTCAGTAATTACAGAACCGGATAATGTGTGCATTAACTTGTGATGTATTATAGCAGTTGATATATAGAAAAGGAAAATGAGGCTAAGGCTTAGTTGAAGTGGATTAATAATAAATAGTGAGTTAAATGCAATGAAAAAACTAGCAACTGCTAGTGATGCAATTATAGAATAAAGTAAAGTTAGTTTTCTAAATTTACCTAACCTCCAGATCATTAACATTAAGATTAAGAAAGTAGTTAAGAATGATAATGTGCTTAAGAGCAATAAATTGCCTTCAGTACTAAGATAATAGTTATCAAGAGTATTTATTATAAGGAAAAATATTAAGAACTTTATAATGTCATAAACATAGTGTGTTCTATGCTCTATTACTTTCAAATCAAGTAGAAAAGCTTTTGTATTTATTAACAATATATAGAAAATTATAAATGTAATGAAGAGTATGGCAATCAAATTCTGATTATCATAGTTGTAATATCCAAAAGCTAATAAGGAAAAGTAAAGAAGTATCGGTAAAATAAGTTTGTGAAAAAAATGCGATAACTCATTAATTTCGTCTTCAATATCGAAATTAATTTCTACTTTAGAACTTTTACTTTGGTAAGTTGTGAATAGTTCAATACAGTAAATTAGTAATATCGCAAATGAAAAGACAACAAAATTCGAAATATTGTTATATCTATGAAGTTCTTCGATAGAAATATAAATACCCAGAGTTATTGCCAGAGCATAAAAAAATGAACTTAAGTTCCGAACAAATGGAAATTTTGAATTTTTGAACATATTGCTCTTTTAATTTACTTCTTTTTCAAATAATATTATTCTATTCGTATATTGAATTATAAGTGTATTATATAAAAAATCAATTTAAAATTCCAAAATGATTAACTTCTTTATACCAACTCAAAAAAATGGCTACAAGGCTTATTTAATGAAGACACCTGTTTTATTATTATTTGTTTTTATTATTGCTTCTTTTAACTTCGTAGTTAAGGTTAATGTTAACGCTCAATCTAATAGTCAGGAAATAAATACTGAAAATCTTTTAAATGCTCATAATCGACAAAGAACGAATTTAAGAATTAAAGAATTGACATTAGATGCAAAACTTGAACAATCTGCTCAAAATAAAGCTAATGCATTATTGGAGAGTAATTGTTGGTCTCATTACTGTCCAGATGGGAAATCACCATGGGATTTTTTTAAAGATGCAGGATATGACTTTGTAATTGCAGGAGAAAATTTAGCTGAAGGCTTTTTTAATATCGATGATGTAATGACTGCTTGGATGAACAGTAAAACACATAGAGATAATATCTTAAATGCTGATTATAAGGATGTCGGCTTTGGAATTGCAAAAGGAAATTATCAAGGATTACAAAATAATATTATAGTTGTTGCTCATTTTGGTTCAACTTCAGCCGACATCCTGGCAGATCAAAGTAAACAACTATTAGTAACTTTTCCAAAGGATGATTCAACTTTAAATCAAAATAATACAAATGTAGAAGGTGTTGTTAAGGATTTGAGTGAAGTAAATATATTCTTAAATGGTTTAAATGATGGGAAAGCAAGTATAGATAATGGATTCTTCACATATAATTTGAAAAGTTTAAGAGAAGGCTCTAACTTTATTTATGCAGAAAGTCCATTAGAATTGGGTTTATCAAAAGATTCTAATGTTGTTAAAGTTACTTATGATCCTACCTTTGTTTCGGATAATATTAATCAATCAATTTCAGTTGATTTTAATAGTTTAACTTCTACTCCCCAATTAAAAAATTTAATTAATTTAATGTTCATTGTTGGACTTGGATCGCTCTTTCTATTAGACTTTTTAGTATTATCTAGAACAAAGATTTTAGGTGAAAAAAGATCATTGACTCACTATCATTTTGGATTATTCATTATTTTAGCTATAATTGTCCTTGCAGGTGGTTTTGCTGGTACTTTAGGTCAAGCTTTAAGTATTTAATCTTTAAAAATTTATGAAAAAATTAAAAATTCTAATTCCAATGCTGAGGAATGAACCTTTTGAATTTTTTATTTTTGATTTTTCAAGAAAAAATAATACCGCTTCAAACTTACTTTTAAAATATCTCTATTTTTTTGGTTATTCAATTTTTTTCTTAGGGTTATTCCTGATTTCTTTTTCCGGTGATTTTTATCAAAACATTGATAGTGAAACCTCAATACTGAAATATTTATTAATATTTTTACCTCTAATACTAGGTTTATATTTATCTACGGTCGTTTTAAATGGTAAAAGACGAATTGTTGACCCTGAGTTCTTTCTTGCTGTATTACTTTTCGCACTAGGTACTACTTCAGCTGCTGTTCTAACTTTAAATCCAAGTCTTAGTAATACTTTCGGATCTACAAGTATTAGAGCATTGAGTGGAATAGCTTTAATTTCTTTTATAATTCTCTTTTATTTAACAAATATTTATATTCATAATAGAGTTTTGTTAAGAAGATCTATAAAATTATTACTTGCAGGTTTCATTTTATTCCTAATATTAAGGTTTTTAACACTACAATCAATTACTGACTCAGTTAATATAAATTTAATGCTGATTACCTTAGCAGGAATAGCTGTCTTAACTAAATCATCTATAAATTTACGCTGGTTTAAGATCTCTCTTATAATTATTTTATCTGTAATTGGAATATGGTCATATACGCATGATCAACTCGCAACAATAGGTTTAAGTTATGTTCTACTTCCATTATTTTTCGTATTGTTAGTAATACTAATAGTTTTTTATTTTGCTAAAAGAAATTTCTTGAAAGTTATATTTAAAGGAAGTATGTCATTCTGGGAAGAAACTATGCATTCAAAAAAAGTTGATATTTTTAAATTTATAAAATATCTGATAGATTGGTTAATGTTGCTCTCTCCAATAATAGTATTGGTTGTATTTTTCCTAATAAACAGAGATCAAAATATTCTTTTATCACTTCAAAGTCAATTTGAACAAAATTTAAAGTCATTTAATGTTATCTCTGATTTTTCAGCTGGTGTTAACTCTCAAACAATAAACATCTTTTTATTTGGGAAAGGTTCAATGAGTTTAGTACCTTCAGATTCTTTGATTTCTAATGTGATCATTTCTCAAGGACTTTTAGGTCTAATTTCTTACTTAGCAATTTTCCTTTATGCAATTTTAAATGGGATAAAGTGTCTTCTTAAAACTTTTAAGAAGGGAGGAAATTATACACTTCCATTATTTTTAGTATTTATATTACTTTTAATCCCACTTGAGTCATTTTATTTTTATCCTGGTATGTTAATGCTTACCTTATGGTGGTTTGCTTTTGCTTTACTTTCAGTAAAATCAAAAATAAATAATAAAAAAGGATTAGTTAAACTTAATGATGAAGATATTGAAGTAAATGAGTTAAAAATAAAAGAAAGAAAATTGAGAGCCTATGTTAAATATTTATTATTAATATTTATTTTTTCAGCTGATGCATACTTAGTTTACAATTTCATCCAGATTTTAACAAAAGCAATTTAATCTAACTCATCATAAGAAGGTCTTCTTATATAGCTAATTTTACGAGTATCCGATGCAGTCTTTTTTTCTCGACTTATATTTAATAATATTCCTACTGCTATAAGAACTGTAATTGTATTGCTACCTCCGTAAGTAAAGAATGGTAAAGGCATTCCTCCAAATGGGATTACAGATAGATTTGCAGCTATATTGAGGAATGCCTGAATAGTAATCCATGAAGTCAAACCTACTGCTAAAAGTGATGAAAACTTAGTTGAAGCACTTTTAGCAATTGCTAATCCTCTTGATGTAAAGTACAGAAAAGATAAAATAACGACTATACTTCCCACTAATCCAAACTCTTCTGCTATGACGGCAAAAATTGAATCAGTGTAAGCAGCCTCTTGTAAAAAGAACAATTTTTGCCTTGAATTATTGTATCCTACACCCATTAATCCACCAGAGCCGATAGCGATTAATCCATTCCAAACCTGGAAACTGTCTCCTCTTTTAGAAATTTCTGAAGGCTCGCCGTTTAATAATATCTGTAAATATGCGTTAAAACGGCTCGCTCTGTAACTTTCTGTAAGCATTGCAATTATTCCAACTATAACTGAAACACAAAGGAAAAATATAGCAGTTAAAGTATGCCGTCTTTGTGTACCCGCAGCAAAATAAATTGCAAAAAAAGTTAAAGCAATTACAACTATAGTATCCAAATCTCTTTCTGCAAGAATTAAAACTGCAATAAGTCCAAGAATAATAAAAGGGAAAAATACATAAATTAAATTTGCAATAAAATAAATGATGGTATTATCTTGAAATTTTTTAATATACTTTTCAATCTTGGATTTAGTTTCTTCTTTTAGAGAAAACCAGCTTGCTGTAAATATTATTAATGCTAATTTAATTAATTCTGCAGGTTGTAGATCAAAGATTCCAAAAAAATCAATCCATCTTGTTGCCCCATTTCTTGTATTAACCAGCGGTACTTCAATGACTTTATTAATCCCATTACTTGCTAATGGTGAAAGAGCTTCAGGTAGAAGATAGATCATTAAAATTAAACCGATAATCAAAAAAAGGTTACTATGTTTTTGAAGAGTTGAAATAGGAATCTTATATGCAATAATTCCAAGTAATGTACCAATAAATATCCAAACAAGTTGTCTTTTAAAGTAAAAGAAAGTATCGCCATATTGTGTATAAGCTAAAATTGCACTAGCACTAAATATCATTACTAATCCAAAGCAAAGCATAAAAGCAACAACTAGAAGCAACTTATAGTCAATTTTGCTTTTATTTCTTATTTTAGATCCTCTTATCTGTTCTCTCTTTATTGTATTTTTTTTTGATCTTCCGAACATTAGTTAATTAATTTATAAGCTATTCATTCTAAATTATTTAGTAGTTGAAATACAACAATAATAAGCTTTTTCATTTAAAAATTCAGCTTAGTCTGGTTTTTTACATTGAATATAAGATATACTAAGTCAGATTAATCTTTATAATATTTTAAATGAAAAAGCTTCTGGTTCTATCAATTATTTTCTTATTTTCTCTTTTTTTCACAATGAAAATAATTGCAGCGGCAAGTAACAATACTGATAATAACGATGTCGTTTTACCTCAAAATGAATCACAGGTGAAAGATAATCCAAGTAATCTTCAACAAATAAGTTCTCCGGAATTTTATTCAGAAGATAACTCACAAAGTTTTATTAAAGGAGTTGCTGTAGGATTTATTGTTGGTATTATAATAGGCGGAGTTGTTGTATTCTTTTATAAGAAAAAACTAAGCTAAAAATTATTTATTAATTCTCTAAAATGTTTATTGCGATTTTTTTAAGTATTTTAAAGTCGTATATTATTCCTATAGTAATTTTCTTCCTATTTAAAGATATTTCAATTGCAGGTAATCCTATTGGTGAAAATTATGTGTTTCTTGGTGTGACAGTTGCACTAACTTTATCTTCAGTGTTCTCTGTTATATTTAAATTAATTAGAGTACTACCAAATGTTCTACTTTTAAGAGGTCGAGAAACTTTACATTTAATTTTAAGGATTTTTATTGAAGTTTCTAGTATAATTGCCTTCTGGTTATATTATTTAACATATTACGCGAAATGAAAACATTATATATAAAAGATTTACAAAAGAACCAAGTTATTTCTAATGAGGTTTTTCTTATTTTTGAATGCACAAAGAGTGAAGATAAGAATGGGAAGCCTTATTGTAGTTTAATTATTGGTGATAAGACTGGGAAAATACCTGCAAAAATTTGGGGGGATAAATTAGTTTCTATTGACCCAAAACTTCTTAAAGGCGAAATTTTAGTTTCAATTTCTGGTAAAGTTGAAGAATTCAAAGGTAATCTTCAAATGAATATTTATGATATGACAGCTGTAGATGAGACTAAATTAGATGATTATTTACAATCAAGTGAGTTTGACCCAGATGAAATGATGGATAACTTACTTACAACAATAAATGAAATTAAAACTGAGAGTATAAAAGAAATATTAAAGAAGATTATTACTGATGAAGAAATAAATAAGAGATTAAAATATTGGCCTGCTGCAGCATCAGTTCATCATGATTTTAGATCAGGGCTACTTCAACATATTTCTGAAATGATAGAAATCGCAAAGAGTATGAAGAAATTTTACCCAAGAGTTAATTATGATATTTTAACTGCTGGAATAGTTTTACATGACATTGGAAAACTTTATGAACTTGACGGGGGTAAAATTTCTGTTACATATAGCAAAGAAGGGATGTTGGTTGGTCATATTGTAAAAGGAGTACTTTTGTTTGAAAGCTTTGGTGGAAAAGAATTACCTGAAGATATTTATCTTCATATTGTACACTTAATTCTTTCTCATCATGGTACAAGAGAATATGGAAGTCCTGTTGTGCCATCTACTGTCGAAGCAATAATGTTAACTTATATTGATAATTTATCGGCTAAATCTAGAACTGCTATGAAAGCAAGAGAAAATATTATCGAAGGTGATGATTTTGGAGGTTATAATAATTTTCTTGAAGGAGCGAAATTATGGAGGGGTGGAGATTTAGTATCTAGTGATGAAGAAGATAGTCAAAAGACTGATGATTCTAATAATCCTGATATTCCTGAAGATGATTTAAGTCAATTAACCTTCTAAATTATGCAGAAACGAAGACTTCCTGATGATAGGTTCAAAAAGAAAAGAAGAATGCCAAAGAAAAATACATCTAGATTGTTTTTAGGTATATTCCCTCCAGAAGAATATATCTCTTATTTTAGAGATGTTCTAAGAGAGTTAGATAATGTTAAAAGAAATATTAAGACAACTCCTGTGGATCAATTACATTTGACTGTGAAATTTATTGGATCTGAGGTAAGTTTTGCAAGTAAAGATATCATTGCCGAAGAATTGAGTAAATATTCAGGAAATTTTATAAAACCAGAAATTAAAATTACTGGAATCCAATTTGGATTTCCTTATCAGCAAGATCCACAACATGTACTAGCAATGATTGAAGAAACTAAAGATTTGAAAGATTTGTATAACGAGATTCATAATTTAATTAAGAGTTTAGAGCTTGAAGATACAATTAGATGGAAAGGAAAGAATACTGATAACTTTCATATAACTTTAGCACGTGTGAAGCCAAAAAAGGCAAGAAGTATTGCTAGAGAGATTGGAGAATATGTAAAAAAGGTGAATATTGAACCCCCAGAGCCTTTTTTGGCTGAATATCTTGACTTGGTTGAGAGTACAATAACTTCTGATGGTCCTGTTTATAGAAAAGTCGGAAGAATAAAACTTTAACTATTCTTCTTTATTTACAATTTTAGATGTTTTGATATATCGATTTTTATAGCGTCCTTTTGTAGCATTTAACTCTACTTTCTTAATTGAAAGTGAAGGCATTACTTTGTCTTCTTGAAGTACATCACCTTTAAAATCGTCCATATTATGCTCAAATTCAATATCTGAAGTATCGCATTCTTGGATTTGGGAAACATAGTCAAGAATGTTGTTAAATTCGTTTTCGAATTTAACAACTTCTTCTTCACTTAGTTCAAGTTTAGCTAAGTGAGCAATATGTTTTATTTGTTCTTTAGTGACTTTATTAGCCATAATAGATTTTACAACAAATTTTTAATCTAAAGTTATTTCTTCCTGTAAACTTGGAATGTAACTTTGATTAATATTCATATCTTTCTCAAAATGATTTTTCAGAGCTGTTGATCTATCAATCTCAGCATGTACTAAGAAAATTTTCTTTAGTTTTGGATTTAAGAATGATTGAATCCATGCACTATAATCATTGGTATCTCCGTGAGCTGAGAAACCTTTAAACTGTAAAATTTTTGCTTTTACATTAATAGTAGTTTTTCCAATTGTTACAGTTCTTGTACCTTCTGTAAGTTCTTTACCTAAAGTTCCTTCTGCTTGGAATCCAACAAAAGTTACAATATTTTTTGGATCTCTCAAACCATGTGCTAAATGATCCTGAATTCTTCCGCCATCAGCCATTCCACTACCTGCAATTATTACAGTACTCTTATCTTTTGCTAGATTTCTTGATTGATGATAATTTCTTGTATATCTAAGATTCTCAAAATCAAATAATCCTTGCCTTGTGGTCTGTAATGATTGTGTATAAATTGTTGTAACTCTTTGTGCTAATGGACTGTCTAACCAAACTGGTACTTGTTTATCGAATTTTCCAGTATCTTTAGCAAATTTCATATCGTTTAAAATTTCCTGAGTTCTTTGCACAGCAAAACATGGAATAAATACATTTCCACCAGTTCTTGTTGTATCTTGTATAACTTGTATTAAGTCTCTTGCAGAATCATCTCTGTCTGGATGAATTTCTCCTCCATATAATGATTCCATTACTACGTAATCAGCATCAGCATGATAATTTTTATCAAAAATTGGAAGAATATGACTTTTTAGTCTTCCGATATCTCCAGAGAAAATCATTTTTTTTGAAGAATCACCATCTTTGATATCGACTTCAATGCTTGCTGAACCTAGAATATGTCCTGCTTCAATAAACTTAACTTTTATTCCAGAAATTGGTTCAAATTCTTCGTTTAAATTTATTGTTTTAAATTTAGCAATTGTTTCTGCGGCATCTTTAGTGTTGTACACTAAAGCTTTCATATTTGTGTATTTCCCATAAAATTCACCTCTTGCAAATGCATTTTCTTGCAATTTTGCAGAATCAAGCAAAAGCTCCGTTGAGATTTGAATTGTATGTAGTGTTGAAAATATTGGTCCATTAAAACCTGCTTTGACTAATTTAGGAAGCATTCCTGAGTGGTCAATGTGAGCATGTGTTAAAAGAACAAACTTAACTTCACTTGCATCATAAGTAAAATCTTCAAGATTAAGATGTTCTACATCCGGTCCTTGAAACATACCGCAGTCGACGACAAAATTGCCCTGATCTGTTTTTACTAAATAATTTGAGCCTGTAACTGTTTTGGCAGCCCCTCCAAATTTTATTGAAACCATTTTTCAATAAATAAAAAATATAATATGCACCTATAGACTTTAGCTCAAGAACTAAGTCTAGAAACATTAGATTAAATTCAAATAAATTAAATGCAATCTAATGTCTAGTTCTAAGTTCACTAAAGTCTTAAAAATAACTAGTAATGATAGCAGAAAATGGCTTATAATTCAGTATGTTGGTAAAAGAGATGAGGTTAGACCCTAAAAAAATACCTTTCATTGCAAAAAAAGGAAAGAAAATTGAAAATGATTATTTCATCACAAGAGTGTGGTTTGATGACAGATTGCTTAATCCTTTTTTTGCAATTTCTATCTCAACTAAAATAGATAAACGTGCTGTACTCCGCAATAGAATAAAGCGAAGGTTTAGAGCAGTTATAAATGAAATAGTTGCAGAAAATGAAGTAATAAAAGCTAATTTTCTTTTTATTATTAAAAATAAAGAGTTAAAAAATATTGATTTTAATAAATTTAAAGACTTAGTAGCTGAGGTAATAGTAGAAAATAAGACAGAAAATTAATAGCGTGAATTTTTACAAATTGTAAAAATTCACTAAATCTTCTTCTTTAATTTCTCCAAAGTAATGATCATATTTTTTTATATCTTCCAATTTTAGTTTTCCTATAAAAAGTTTAAGTAAATCTTCTTTATTTAGTTCTCTAATTTTTTGTTCATTATAAAAATACATAGAAGGTTTCATGATATCTCCAGGTGTTGATGTGTCAATAAACCCAATCTTATGCCTAACACTTTTTATCCAAGCTGCATCATTTGAATAACCTTTACTTTTAAAAAATTCAAAAAGTTCTCTAAAACTTGAAGACAAGCTAACTTTTGTTGCTAAATATTCTGCAGCATGTTGATAAAATGCTCCACCTTTGTCATTACTATGAAAATCACCCATGAATGAGGCAAGTCCTTCTTCAGTGGGTAAAAAATAATTTGATCTTTTAACATTATTATATTTCCAGTTTACTCGTCTAATAATGTGAGTTACTTCGTGTTTAACTGAAGAATCTAGAGTTTCAAACTGAGGTTTGTAATACTTTGAAATTATTAATTTATTAGTGAAATGATTAGGACGCATACTAAATCCATGTCTGTCTTTAATTTCTGTAATATAATTTATGTGTAATTCTTCGAAAGCTTTTTGAAATGCTTTAATAATATCTTCTGAAGTAATATTTTCAGTTTTGATAGGGTTATTTAGAAGGGCTTCTTTCGCTATATTAACGTTTTCATCAGTGATATCAGTTCGAAAGAAGCCCTTTGCATTTTCTACAATTGCTGCAATGTCTTGATTAATAATAGATTCGACTAAGCTTTTTTTACTTGGATGTTTTTGGTAATATTCTTTGAAATTAATTTGATCCCACCGATATTTGAAGATTGGATTGTAATTTGATAAAGAAAAGAACTTTCTTTTTTCTTCAGGGATATTAGTTGGTGTGATAATTAATAATAAACTTGTCTTCAAATTTTTATTTTTTATAGTTATAATCCACAGCTTATAATAACATTTTTATTTATTCTAATATGAATGGAAATCTTGATAATCATGATCAATTTGAGAATAGTGCATTTTATTTCAATTATTTTGGAGTGGTAGATGATGTTAATTTAAGGAGGTTTCTCAAAGAATTAAGAGATATCCATGATTTGATTGTAAAGCAGTTAGGATATGAAGTTAGAATATTTAATATTGAAGACTTTAAAAGTGTTGGTTGTGTGAGATTAGATGAAGATTTTGATAAAGATAATTCAAATTATCTATCAAAGAAATTAATTTTTGGAGATAATACAGCTATTATAGTTGGTATACCTAGTTATAAAAGTTCTTCACAAATAATTTTCTATTTTGATCCTAATAAGAAAAATTTAGAATCAGTTCAAGAATTTATTTTAGAATTAATTAGAAGCAAATTGATGAGTTTTTTGAAATACAGTGAACATTTTGACTATTTGTTTTCTCAAAAAGTTTGCGAACTAATAAACGAAATTGAATTAATCGAAAATAGAAGAATTTTAGGTTTGAATAATACTTTACAATCTCTAAATTAATTATTTGGCTTATAAGCTAAATTTCCGTCAAGGAGTGTTCTAATATCATTTATATTATGTTTTGCCATAGCCCATCTATCTAGTCCAAGTCCAAAAGCATATCCTTGCCATTTCTGTGGATCTAACCCGGCGGCTTTAAATACATTTGGATGTATTATTCCAGCTCCTCCCATTTCTATCCAACCTATCCCTTTACAGACTCCACATCTTTCATCATGATAAACACCAGTTCCATGACAGTTAAAGCATTGCATATCAGGTCCAACTCCTGGTTCAACTTCTGGATAATATTTGTTTCTAAATCTTGTTACAACATCTTCTCCTAAGAATGTTTTGAATAGATAATTAATTGTTGCAAATAAATCAGCTAAACTTACTTTTTCTTGAACACATACCAATTGGTATTGATGGAAAGTAAAATGGTTGCTTTTGTTTACTTTTTCATTTCGATAAACTCTTCCTGGTACTACTATTTTGAAAGGCGGTTTGTATGTTTCAAGAGCTCGTGCTTCAATTGAAGAAGTCTGAGTTCTTAATAATAAATTGGGTTCTTCAATGTATATGCTGTCTTGTAAGTCTCTGGCGGGATGATCCATTGGAACATTCATTCTTTGGAAGCAATATTCATCTGTTTCGATCTCTGGCCCATCCATTATACTGTATCCGATTTTTTTGAAAATTTCATTTAAAGTATTTGTTGTTTCAGTTAGAGGATGCAAATGTCCTACTTTTGCCTTTAAATAATCTAGTTCTGATTGCTGTGTATCTAAGTATTCTGAGCTTCTGCCTGAGACTAAATTGCTTTTCGCAGAATTAATTATATTATCAACCTCATTTTTTAATTCGTTTAACTTTACTCCGAAATCTTTTCTTTCTTCAGGTGCAACTTCACCTATCTTTTTGAAAGCTAAAGTTATTTCGCCTTCTCTACCAAGGTATTTCCTCCAGAGGTTAGTAAGTTCATCTTCTGATGATGCTGATGAGATTTCATTCTCTAAATTTTGTTTAATGCTGTCTAAATCCATAAATTTAATTTTAACAAAGAATGATTTATTAATTAAGCTGTAATTTCTTCCACAATTTCTCTGAATACATTTTTTAAAGTATTAAGTTCTTCACCTGAAAATCTACCAAGAACATAATCAGCTCCTGATATATTTTTTCTTAATTCAGGGTCTCTATTGTCTACTCCAATTCTTATCCTCCAGAAATCTCCACTACCTAAATATTTCTCAACTGACTCAATACCATTATGTACTTTAGGTTTTTTATCAAATTGGATTTTATATTCACCAAGTTTTAAATCTAGATCATCGTGAATAACTAAGATCTCTTCATTATTGAATTTATAAAAATTTTTTACTAATGAAACTGCTTCACCAGAATCATTCATCATTGTTGTTGGTTTTATTACAATAATTTTATGATCATTAGATGATGTCTCTGACATCAAAGATTTAACTTTTTTGACATTGATAAATACATTTTGAACAATTGCATCTAAAAACAAAAAGCCTGCATTGTGTCGTGAATATAAATATTCTTCACCTACATTTCCAAGTCCTACAATAAGTTTTATTTTTGTTATATCAAATTTATTTGTCATTTAAGGTTCATCTAAATATTGAGATTCCATTTCTTTATCTAATTTATTTTTAGCACTATATAATACTCCTTTAATGTCTGCTAGATGTAAATTAAATTGATCTTGGATCCAGAATAAATAGGAGATAGCATCCGCTGCTACTTCTTGATTTTTAAAGCCTTTATATCTGTAAGCAATTAATATCGCATAAGCTAGATTTATACTTTCTTTAACTTCTATTGGCATTTCTGGTGGTAGTTCAATATTATTTTTTGAAATAATAATTCTATCTTCTTCAGTTATATTTGGAGAAAACACAATATTATCTTTATTCATTTTTTTATTTTAAATTAACTAAATTTCTTAATAAACAAGCTATTGTTAATGGACCTACTCCGCCTGGAACTGGTGTTAAAAATGCTGCTTTTTCATCAAGTTCAGTAGATCTTACTACATCACCAATAACTTTATCATTTACTCTTTTGCTTGTAACATCAATTAAAGTTACTCCTCCTTTTATCATCTTGTGGTCAATTAAGTTAGTTTTTCCTGTTGCAGAGATTATGATATCGGCGTTTTGCGTTAGGTTGCTTAAATCTTTAGTGAACTCATTTGCGATAGTAACTGTGGCATTAAACTTTTCAAGCAAAACGCCGAGAGGTTTACCTATCAAATTAGAATTATTAATTATTAATACATTTTTATCTTGAAGTTCAAATAAATTATTACTCAATGAGAATCTTAAACATTCTAGAATAGCATCCACCGTTGCAGGTAAAATATCATTATTCTGATATATAAAAATTTTACCAAGAGTAGTTATTGTTAATCCATCTACATCCTTGCTTTGATTTATCGTATTTAATATTAAATCTCTATCTTTTTCTAAATGCTGAAATAAAGGTAATTGGACCATAATTCCTGTGAAATTAGTATCTTGATTTAACTCTTTTATTTTTTCAATAATTTGATCAGCAGAAGAATTTTGCTCAAATTGAATAATCTCAGAAGTAATCCCTAATTCTTCTGCTTTTTTAGTTTTCATATGATCATACATTAAACTAGACTCATCATCGGAAGCTAATATGATAGCTAATTTTGGTTTTATAGAGTTTTCAGAAAGCTTCTGAGTAATTTCAGAATAGATATTTTGTGATAGAGTTTTACCGTCAATTATTTGCATGCTTAGATTATAGCAGTGTAATCTATAAGAATCGATATTTTGAATTAAGAAATAAATGATAAAATCAATTTAATGAATAAGGTCAGAATAAATAAAGTTAATATTGAATATCAAGTGTTTGGAGAAGGTATTCCTTTAGTATATCTTCATGGTGGAGGAACCGATTTTCATTATTACATGCCATTTTTAAAAAAGTTGTCCGAGAAATATAAAATATATACATTTTCATACCCAGGTTTTGGATATTCTGGGAATTGGAGTAGGTATACAATTAATAAGTTTATTAAATTAATAAATGAATTTGTTAGAGCAATGGGTTTAGAAAAATTTATTATAATGGGTCATTCACTGGGTGGAGGACTTGCTCTTGTATATACAGCATTGCATCAGGAGAATGTATATTATTCTGTAGTTTTGTCCCCTCAAGTATATAGAAATAGGAAGACAATAAAGGAACTTTTGAAAAGTTTTAAAAATGAAAATCATAGTTATATTCCTGGTAATGCGAATGGTATTAAGTATTTGACTCTTTTAAGTAAGATAAGATTTCAGTTGAATTTATATAGACTCTATCGATTTATTTCTCATAATGATTTATCGAAGTATTTAGATAAGTTAAATATTAAAGTTTTATTATTAATTGATACAAAAGATTTGGTAGTAAATGTAGATGATCAGCAAAAGGTTGAAAAACTTTTAAAGAATAAGGTTGTTATTAAAAGCAACGAGTATGGTCATAATGCTTTTTTCGCTCTGGAAGATGCTATTCGTGAACAAATGAATATTCTTGATAATAAGTTAATATAGGAAGGGGTTTTCAAAGAAAACCCCTTCCAAATATTTATTTCTTAATATCTACTTTAATTTAATTGCTCGAAGTTTGGGCTTGATCCAAGGTAACATCGACATTCACATCTTTTCCTGCTCTTAATAATTTCAAAGTGACTTTATCTCCAATCTTAAACTGCTGAATTTGTGTAGATAAAGTATTATCCGATGTTACTTTGGTCCCATTGATTTCAAGAATAATATCATTCTCTTTTAATCCTGCTTTATCAGCTGGACTTCCAGGCAAAACTGCAACTTGTGATGATGAACTGCCTCTGCTAACTAATGCTCCGTAATCTACACTAAGATTATTTTGTTTTTGTACTGTTGAATCAATTTGAATGTATCTAACACCTAACATTGGTCTTTGGATATTACCTTCAGTGTTTAATCTATTTAGCAAGTCTTTAACAACATCAATAGGAATGGCAAATCCAATATTCTGAGCATCTGAAGCCACAGCTACGTTAACTCCAATGACATTCCCATTTATATCCAATAAAGGTCCACCGGAATTTCCTAAATTAATACTTGCATCAGTTTGTATAACGTTACTCAACTGTTCTGTACTTCCACCAGCAGCATCACCTGCAGTTATATTTCTTTTTAATCCTGAAATGATTCCTGAGCTTACTGTATTGCTGAATTGTCCAAGTGCATTACCAATAGCAACAACAGTCTGCCCTACTTTCAAACTACTTGAACTTCCTAAATCTAGAGGTGTTAGACTAGATGCATCTATTTTTATGAATGCAATATCCAATAGCGTATCTCTTGCTAATACTTTTGCCGTATATTTATCACCACTATTCAAAATTACAGTATAGGAAGCGGTAGTGCTTTCGACAACATGTCTGTTAGTAATAATTAATCCATCTTTTGAGACTATGAAACCGCTTCCTTCCCCAACTTCCTGTTGTTGTGTACCGGTTGGATTTTGTTGCTGTTGTTGAAAGAAATTGAAAGGATCGTTTTGATATGGGTTAAAGTTATAGTTTTCATATGTTGGTACATCTTCAGTAATTACAATACTTACAACAGAATCGCTTGCTTTTGCAGCGACATCGGTTATTGCTGATTCTTCATTTGTTACTTTAACATCCTGTGTAACTTGATTTATGCTGTTTGAAAGACTTTGCTGTTCCAACTTAGTTCCAACAAAACCACCAAATAAACCAGCAATACAAGAGAATAAGATTGTTAAAACTCCTAAAAATGCAAACAGTGCTCTCTTTCTCATAGTTCTCAATATCTAATAAATATTATGAATAATTGTAAAATCGTTTTTTGAATTTGGTATGAACTAATAAAGAATTATTATAAAAGTTATTTAAATTAATTATAATATTTCAATGTCTAAATGTTAAATCCGAGTTTTGAATTTGATATGAATAACTTATGTTATCATTAAAATAATTTATTATTATCTTTAATGATATGGATCTAAATGACACATTTGGAATTAATAATTTCAGTTATGTAACTTCCCATTTTATAAATGCCGCAGATACTTTAGTAGGTTATTTTGAGCAGATGCAATCTCTACGTGATGAAATAGATTTTAGTCAAGTACAAGATAGGATAACTTCAAATTATCAGATACTATCAAAAGATACAAATCATGCGATAGAAGATGGAATAGATTTATATTTAAGTAATAAATTGGATAGTCATTTGAATTCGGAAAATGGAGGTGCTTGGATCAGGTGTTTTACTGAAACATATTCTAATATGAAAAAAGGGAAGTTTTCTCAAATGTTAGAAGCAATAATTGAAGATCAATTTGGAGATGCTCCTTTTTATGAAGAAGAAGCAGATATCGCAATTATCAATTTAATTAGAAGTATTGATTCTCAGTTTGATTTTTCTGGATTAGGACTAAATATTCTTTTCGATGAAGAAGGAAATGCAATTAAAGTTGAGAAGATAACCTTAGAAGAAAGTTAAGATACTTTAATTTATATTTTAATTTCTAAATATGGATATTCATACCAATGTATCAGATAGTGTAGATCTAGAAACATTAAACGAATCACTTGAAGATGAAAGATATAAGGACCTGTCGATTAATCAAGGAATAACCTTAGCTGAGGATGCTTTAGTTGGTTTTATAAAATTTTATCAGAGATACGATCTAAAATTACTAGATCTTTTAGAGAATAAAATTAGAGATTTAATTTGTCACTACTATGCAAAAGCAAGAAAATTTAATACTTTATCGCCAAGTAAAATTCTCTTGCTTAGATATTTTAATATTCTTTTTGTAAAATCTATTTATGGATTGAATAGAGATATGAATATTGAATCACTTATAAACATACAACGCGAATTTGCTTCTGGAAATGAGTCTGCTTTACTTAATTGGTGTGCAAGTAATGTACTAATGCATATTGATAAGGAATATCAGCTACCATTTATTAATCTAATTAGAACTATAGATAGTAATTTTGATTTTACAAGATTTGGTTTAGAAATAAATTTCGATGAAGAAAGAAATGCAATCGATGTAAGGATTAATCAAATAAAAGAATCTTAATTTTTATTTCTTAAAGTTTAAATATGTCATTAAATTTCTCCCAAGAAAACACTGAGGATATTGATAGTTTAAGTATCCAGGCAGCTTATAATTTTGTACAATATTCAAGATTAATGAAAAGTTTGGGAAACCTAGATTTTGAGCATTATGATATAGATTTATACAATAGAATAAGAGAAAAATATAAAACATGTAAATACTCTGTTGCTGAAGTTTTAATAGATATGATGGCATGTTTAGTAAATGAAATATTAAATGGAATAAGAGATAGTTATATTGAGGAAAATCAATTGGAAAAATTATTTGAAGTTTTTACTGAAGCTCAAAATGGCAATATTGATAAACTTCTAGCAATTATGGCAGAAGGTGCAAAAGAAAATTATGACGATGATGGAATTCAATTAATAAATATGATTTTGGCAGTGAAGCCTGATTTTGATTTCAGTTTATATGGCTTCAAGGTTATAACAGATGAAAATAACGATGCAGTTAATTTTGAATTAATTTAGTTATAGCAATTAACTCTTAATCATCCTTAAGGGGGTGAAAATCTCTATGAGCTTTCTCGGCAAACTTATCAGAAGCATGGACATATCTTGATGTAGTTTGAAGTGACGAATGACCTAAAAGCTTTTGAATTGCGGCAGGGTTTGCGCCATCTTCTGCTAAATATGTTGCAAACCCGTGCCGCAAACTGTGTGCACTTGTTGGTACAATAATCCCAAGCTTTTTTCTATATTCTGCTATTTTCATTTGAATGTAATTTTGGGAAAGTCTTACAATATAAGGATTTTCTGTAGCTTTTCTTGTACCCCTTGTTGGAATAAACATAGCTGGATAATCGTCAACTCTTAATTCTAGATATTCCTGTAAATGATGAATCGCTCTATCTGTCAAATATACAAATCTTTGTTTCTTACCTTTTCCTAAAATATAAATTCTATTGTCATCAATTTGATTACCATTCATTTTAATTTGTTCTCTGTTTAAATTAACAACTTCTGAAATTCTCATTCCAGTTGAAAATATTAACTCTAGAATTGCCCTATTTCTTATTTTTACGATGTTATCTTCTTCAAATTCTACAGGAGATTCAATTAAATGAATCAATTCATCTAGTTCAGCAACCTGCTTTTCTTTTTTCTCAGCTTTTATCATTTTTATAGCTGATGGAGAGATTGGTACTTCTTCATCGATATCAACTAAAAATACTAAATACGATCTTATTGATGAAAGCATTCTATTAACAGATGCATCTGCAAGTTGACCTTTATACATAGCTCTTTTTAATTCAGAAACATTACTTTGTGATTTCTCTATATCCTCCTGAGTTATTTCTTCTTCATCATCAAGTTGAAATTTTTCATATTTGTGTAAGATCGGAATGTAGTTCTGCTCTCTTAAGAAACCTTTATATTCAGAAATTGTTATTTTATTAATATCTTCAAACTTTGTATCGATATAAAAAAGATATGCTTCAAATATCTCTAAATCTCTTCCATAATTATCCAATGTTTCTTTAGAATAATTATTATTCTTTAAATTTGCCATATACTCTGCTTTTCTTGGCAAAGAGAAAGGATTAAGTTTTTTCTGTGGTTTTTGTGAGATTTCTTCATCCATAAATACAATATACTATAGAGGAAGTATTCTATCAAAGTATTGAAACTCAAGTTTATATTTCTATAATTATTCCCAAATTGTTCCATTCCACCTACTCATTTACATAATGGGTATATAACTGGTATAATTATATAATCATTCTATATCATAAAACGATAAATTGAAGAAAAGAAAAACTATTACAATACTGGTGCCTTGTTATAACGAGGTAAAAACTATAGAAGTTTGTCTATTATCTTGGATTAATCAAACACGCCCAGCAGATCAAATTGTTGTCGTTAATGATTGTAGTACTGATGGTTCAAGAAAAATATTAGAAAAATACAAAGATAAAATTAAACTTATTAATTTAAGAAAAAAAGCTGGAAATAAAAGCTTTGTCCAGCAAAGAGGTTTAAAGTTTATAGATACAGACATTTTTATTGCAACTGATGCAGATACATTAATGGATAAATATTTTGTAGAAAGAATTGAAAATGATTTTAAAAATGAAAAAATTGATGTGGTTTCAGGATATGTTAAAAGTTTAAAATTCAATTGGCTTACAGCTTGTAGGGAAATTGATTATATTCTAGGACAAGATCTTCATAAATCTGCACAAAATTATATAAAATTTTTACTTGTAGTTCCTGGATGTGCTGGTGCATTTAAAACTTCCACTTTTAAGAAACTAATTAAGTTTGATCATGATACTTTAACTGAGGATTTAGACTTCACATATAAATATAATGAAAATAATTTCAATTTGATGTATGACCAAGAGGCAATTGTTTATACACAGGATCCAAATACATTAAAAGTATATATTAATCAAATGAGAAGATGGTATGGAGGCGGCTGGCAGAACCTTATGAAACATTTAAAAATTGTTAGAAAACCAGCCGCCGCTTTAGAACTTTCTATGGTCTATTTTGAAGGCTTACTTTTTTATCCTTTACTTTTTATAGTCCCACTTATTAGTTTTACTGCATTTATTCATATGGTGGTTTTCAGTCTTTTGACTTGGGTAGGACTTGGCATTTATTCCGCAATTAATAGGAAAAGAATTGATTTATTAATATATTCACCATTGTATCTTCTTTTATCTTATATAAATGCATACATATTTTTGGAACAATTTGTTAAAGAAGTAATTTTAAAAAAGAAAAATTTAGTTTGGTACCATCCAGAAAGGAGAGCAATAACATGATAAATACAGGAGGAATAGTATTAATAACACATATTTTAATACTAATTTATTACAAATTTATTAAACGAAGATGGATACCAGTTTTATCTGTTTTAACAAGTGTAGCTGTATTTTTTACTTTGCTATATATAAGAATAGGATAATATGAATAAAATATTTAATAAAAATATAAAAAATAAAGTTTTATCATCAACAATTATACTAATAGTTTTATTATTTCTGTTCATTAATGCCGGAACTGCTTTGAGTAATAGTTTCAATATGGATAATAATATAGGTATTGTTGAAGAAGCTTTACACAAATGTGAACCAGTAGCTCAGAATTATTCAGATAAAAAAGTTATATTAAGACTTGATGATATTCAAGCAAGTGCATATACAAGAATTTCACAAATAATGATTGAAGATGCGGCAAAAATAAATATGAAATTAGTATTAGGTGTAATTCCTAATAAAATTTTAACTGACGGAGTTATTGATAGAACCATAAAAGATAACTTATGTAATATTGAAGTTGCAATGCATGGATATACTCATGTAATGCAAGGAAATTATTATGAATTCGAAGATGTTCAACCTAAAGATTATGCAGAAATAAATTATAAGCTCGAAAATGGGAAAAGTATGCTTGAACAATTGACAGGTAGCTCAATAGTCACTTTTATCCCACCAGGAAATAAACTTTCAGAGTATGTAAAAAATATCATTTTGGATAAAGGAATAAAATATATATCTTCAGATAATGAACAAACTCAATTTGATATGACTATATCTACTTTTGAGTTTGATGTTAATAAATTAACAAGTGTTTCAGATATCATTAAAACTTGCAATGAAAAATTTAGTGAAAAATCAGTTTGTGTTATTGTACTTCATCCTCAGGATTATCTTACAAATGATGTAATTGATTCTGATAAATATTCAAAATATTGGGAATTATTATCAAAGCTTCGAGAAGATGGTGTTTATTCAACTACATTTAGTGAAATTCAAAATTAAACTTTAAATCGATTGATTTTTAGAAATTGTGTGTTAAATTCTATATGTAATAAATATTAACTTTAGTATATATTAATACACCTTCTGAAAATAAAAATAATACTAAGCTTATTATAGGAGCGGAGTTTGATGCACAAAGTTGGAATTCTTCTACTGAAGATGTAAAAAGGAAATGTGCCTTAAATAATTTAAAGTTGATTGTTGAAAATCTAAATAAAGAAATAGAGTTTATGGGTAGTGCTACTACTTCAATTCAAGATCGTATTCATGAACTATCACTTGCATTTGGAAGTGCAGCTGAGGAAGTTGAAAGATATATACTTGAAGAATATAAAGAGTTTATTAAAATTTCAGAATCTTAAATTATTTATTAAAAGGTAAAAATGATTGGAAATAAGACACTTTTAAAAGCTGAAAACTCATCAGAGATTAATAAAAGTTTTAATGATAAGATTAGAGTTGAACCTTCGATAGTTGATATATGGAATACATATGATGAATTAGAGAAAAGAAAAGTAGCTATTGAATTATTAAGAAAATTTAAAGATGAATATGAAGGAGCTGCTGAATTTAACCCAAGATTTGCTGAAGAAGGTTTTTGTGTTTGGCTTAACAAACTTCCAGGAGTCGATGTTGAAGCTTATAAAGAAATAAGAGAATATATTATAGATGCTTATAATCAAGAAAACTAAACTTGCAAGACAAACCTGTTATTGTCTGTAGTATAATTCTTCTATGTTAAATCCAGAATTACAAAAAATTTTAGATGCTGAAACAAAACGCCAACAAGAAACTATAGATTTAATTCCTTCAGAGAATTTTTCTTCAAAAGCAGTAAGAGAAGCAGTTGGCTCTGTTTTTATGCATAAATATTCAGAAGGTTATCCGGGAGCAAGATATTATGAAGGGAATGAAAATATAGATGAACTTGAAAATTTAGCTAATGTTATGATTCGAAAAGTATTTAAGCTCCCAGAGGATTGGAGTTCTAATGTTCAACCTTTAGCTGGTTCTAATGCGAATTTAGCTGTTTATAATGCTCTTCTTAATATTGGAGATACAATAATGAGTATGTATCTTCCTGATGGAGGTCATCTCTCTCATGGATGGAGTTATACTTCAACAAAAGAAAGGAATGATGAAGAAAAATCAGCAATGGAAAATGATTCTGCTTATTATGGAGGAAAAACTAAAATCAGCATTGTTTCTAAATTATTCAATATAGTTCAATATAAAGTTAATAAAGATTCACAAGTTTTTGATTATGATGAAATTGAAAAATTATCCTTGGAAGTTAAACCAAAATTAATAATTACGGGTGGAACTGCATATCCAAGAAATATTGATTATAAAAGAATGAAGGCGATTGCAGAGAAAGTTGGAGCTTATTATATGGCTGACGTTGCACATGAGGCAGGATTAATTGCAGCTGGAGTTCTGCAATCGCCTGTTGGTATTGTTGATGTTATAACATTTACTACTCATAAAACTTTAAGAGGACCTAAAGGGGCTGTAATTTTAATGAAGAATGAGTTAGCTCAAAAAATAAATAAATCTGTTATGCCGGGACTGCAAGGCGGGCCGCATAATGGTACTATAGCAGGAATTACTCAGGCTTTATTTGAAGCTGACACTCAAGAATTCAGAAATTATACGGCCCGCATATTGAGTAATGCTCAAATATTAGCAAAAGAACTTCAAAATTTTGGATTTAACCTTGTTTCAGGAGGTACAGATAAACACTTAGTACTTATTGATCTTAGGAATAAAAATATCTCTGGAAAATATCTTTCTAAAGCTTTAGCATTAGTAAATATTGTAAGTAATATGAATACCGTACCATTTGAAACAGGCTCTCCATTAAATCCTTCTGGAATAAGACTTGGTACTCCTACAGTTACAACAAGAGGAATGGGAGAAGAAGAAATGAAAGAAATTGCATCAATAATTAATCAGGTTGTAGAAATTGCAGTATCTTATAAGAACAATGATTTAAACGAGTTTTTGAACCAATTATCAAATAATTCAAAAATTGTTTCGTTAAAAAACAAAGTTTTAGCCTTATGCATTAAATTTCCCTTGAATATATAATCAGTTTTGATATATTCTTAGAGTAAGTTTTTACTAAATTTTGGTGAAGAATATAAATTACAGTGTGATTACAAATGTTTTAAAAATTGTAATTTTACTTCTAGGACTATCATTTATTGTTTCGATACTTTTTGTTAATTATCTTCCACTAGATCCTTTAATCAATTTATTTAATAATGATTCCATTACTTATATTTTGAAGGCTTTTGAAGCTACAGAAAAGAACGGTTTGTTTTTTTATGCACAAATCGAATTTTCTATATTATATTTATGCTGTTTAATTGTGTGCATTATTTTTCTTCCAGGTAGAAAATTCGTTGAAATTTTAATACTCTTCTTTGGCTTCTTTATTCCGAATCATAGAAAATATTGGGGGACAATAATTAATGAGAATAATGATAAACCAATCCCTTTTGCAACAATTTATTTGAAAGATAAATCTGCAGATGGAACAGTAAAAATATTAAAACAAGCGATTGCTGATTTAGATGGTAGATATAGAATTGATATTGATAAAGCTGATTATTCTAATTTGATGCTTGAGGTTAAAGCTACTGGCTTTGACGATTTTGAAAAAAATATAAGATTAAATACCCTATTTAAAACTAATTATTTAACCATTGCGGATACTATCCCAATGGTCGAAGTTACTAAAAAAGAGAGTAAGATTAGTGATTTTTTGTTTAATATTGATTCTAATGATTATTTGATTTATTTCATTTATATTCTCTCTGTTGCTGCACTGGTTTCAAGTATTTTATTGATTGGGACTGTTCCTAAATTTCTAAGTGCATTTCAGCTAATATTTTATGGTACTTCGGTTGTCTGGAACACATATATTTTAATTTCTAGATCAAGGACAATTGTTGGAAGAGTTATTAATATTGAAGACAAGCAGCCAATCCAAGATGCACTTGTTAATGTTTATGACTTAGATGGGAAAGAATTGGGTTCTTTTGTAACTGATAATGAAGGATTAATTGAATCAAGTTTAGGTGAGGGAAACTATGAAGTTACTGTTAGTAAGCCAGGTTATACGATTTATGGTGCTTCTAATGATCCTGCCTTAAGAAAAAGAGTTCATATTGATTCGAGGGGTTATTTTTCTAGTAATATTTTACTATATAAACTGGATCCAAATGCAGTGAATTCAAGGGCTACAGACTTGCCGAATCCATTCGTTTGAGTATGGTTTACTATTGAGCTATTTAAAGAAAAAAAGTATAATTCTTCGCTACATTAAATGGCCCTATCGTCCTCAAGAGATTCTTAGAGAGGCGAATAGAATGAGCCGAACTAAAGAAGATCTTAGTCCCGATGAAATCGGGATAACGGTTTGAGGTTTAAAATGATAAAATTGTTGTTGTATAGTGGCCCTATCGTCTAACGGTTAGGACAGCAGGTTTTCATCCTGCAAATTCGGGTTCGATTCCCGGTAGGGTCATGAGTCCTCCTTTGAGACAGAATTCAGATATATTCATGCTATAATAATATATAAATTATTATTACTCTAATGTGATATCACAATTAGAAGCGTGGGGCGGCCCAGAATATGTACCGCCAACTCTTAAAGAATTACTCGAAATGGATGAAGATATATTCAAGCAAGTTCTGACAGATGTTGAAAGACTCCAGTATTATTACGATAGCAAACCATATAAGTATTTAGGTATTTTGCCTTGGCTAAGAGATACACAATCTCCTGAAACAGTTGAAGAGTATAAAAGCTTAATTGATAGAAGGAAATGGTTTACACCAAGACCATCGCTTAGATCACTTATTTCTAGTTCATTAATGATCTCTACACTTAGTGCAATAGATAAATTATTATCAGTTGGTGATTCACCAGAACTTGAAACAGTTGTATCACTATGTCAATCAGGAAGCCCAGAAAATAAAAAAATGATACTGGAGACAATAAGAAAAACTATGAGTTATCCTGATATTACTCCAGATCAATATGATGCTTTATATTCTGCCTATAAGTATTTAGAAAAAACATACCCAATAGATACTGTTAGACTAGCAGCAAGAGAGCGTGGACTATATATGGATTAATTGCAACCTAAGTAAGAAATAACATTTTAGATTTATTAATCAAAAGATTTAAGTTCGACATCTTACCCTTTAGGGTCAAGAATTAATAAAACAAGTTTACTTGTAGAACTATCGATATTAACTCAAGAATTTAAAACATCTTTAGTGATATGTTTCCAAGAATCTTTTCTAAATATTTTATTTTCCACTTCAAAATTTCTATTCCAGGGTTTTTCTAACAGAAAAACATTTATACCTTTTGCAGCTATATCTTTTGCGTGATGGGGAGCATCTTCAATAAATAAATCTACTCCAAGGTTTTGACAGACTTCTGATTTCGGAATCATTTTTTGGTTGGGATCTTTTGTAAAGAAATTGGTAAAAACTATTTCTTTTATATTTGGAAAATATTTATCTATCCAGTTTTCGGTTATTTGTTGAAGATGCTCCGGTCTAGCAGTAACAGCATATAATTTATGTTTTTTGGCAAGTCTTTTTATAGATTCTTCAGAATATTCTACTCTGTCGAGGTCAATGAACTCAGGTCTACCATAGAACTCAAAGCAAAGATTAAAAAAATCTATTCTTTCAATAAACTCAGGAAAACATTGCCTATAATCATATTCAGTAATTTGATCAAATTTAAAGTTTGTTCCAAATTTATTATTGATGTATTTAAGATATGATATATTCCATTGAGCAAGAACATCATCAATATCAACACCTATTGTCATTATTACTAACTTCCAAAAGTAAATGTATTAAGTTTAACACCTTTGTTAAATGTTAAGTTTAAAACAACATCTCTTTTAAATTCTGGAAGATTTACTAATGTATATAATCTCTCATTTGAGACTGTAACATATCCGTCTGAATCAACATCTGATCCTTTATTTGAATTATCGGAAATCTTATTATTTATTTTTACTAAAACTTTTGTAGTAGAATCTGATCCCATAACAAGATAAACATTTTTTGCAGAGAATTTATAACTTAATTCTGCACCATTTTCTTCAGATTCAGTATTTTCTGATGTTATTTTCCATTTACCACCAAGGCTCCATTGATCAGAATTTAAACTTGTATTTAATGTATAAGTTGCAGTTTTATTTGGCATAAATTCTCCAAGCATATTTCCAAAGTTAGAACCTTTTTCATAACCTAGATAGGTCTCAGGACTTTGACCTGAGGAAATTGGAACTTTTATATTTCCTAAATCTGAACCTACATTCAAACCTAATAGATATTGAATTGCTTCTTCAGTTTCATCATAGTTACCTTCACCGAAGTGTGTATTTCTTACCTTCCCGTTTTTATCTATAAGATATTCTGCTGGCCAGTACTGATTATTAAAAGCCTGCCAAGTTCCATAATTATTATCTTGGGCTATTGGATATGTAATTCCATTGTCTTTTGCGAATTTTGTTACATTATCAGTTAGTTTTTCAAAAGAAAATTCTGGAGTGTGTACTCCAATTACAATAAAACCATCATTCTTGTATTTGTTGTACCAGTCTTTTACATAAGGTAAAGTTCTTATGCAATTAATACAAGTATATGTCCAAAAATCAACTAAAACTACTTTCCCTTTTAAATCAGAAATTTTTAATGGCTGAGAATTTATCCAGTTATCTATTCCTTTAAATTCAGGTGCATTATATGGCTGTTCAACATTTAATTTTGTTGAATTAGTAGAATCAGTACTGGTCTGCTGATCCTGGCTTGGTTGTTGAGTATTTAATAAATTTTGTTCTATCTTAGTTTCATCTAAAAAGCCTTGATCTAAAAGGTAAGTTTGGATCTGTTTATCTATCCCAGTTATTATTAATATTCCAATTATAATGAATACAATACCTAAAATTTTCTTAAACTTCCCATTCGGATTAACTGCCCATCCAAGTTTTTGGATAATCTTTTGTCCAAATATTGTTACCAGCAATAAAGTTGCTGCCATTCCTAAAACGTAAATTAATAAGTTGGCTACACCTGAAGTGAAGTTTAATGGAAGAATCGTAGCTACTATTATTGCATATGTTGGGCTGCAGCTCGAAAAGACCGGCCCCAGAGCTGCTCCAATCAAAATATTACCTGCCATGCCTTTTCGAGCTGCAGCGTCATTCAATACGTCATCACTTCTATTTTGTAGTTTTAATTGAATTGATATTTTTGTCCATAATTCAGGAAAAAGTGTAAAAATACCAAAAAGTAAAATTATTCCTCCTGAAAGTATATTCCAGAATTCCTGAGGAACTTGGATTAACAATGTTGATGCTTTTAATATCAAGGTAAATATAAATACAGAAACTGATAGTGATCCTATAATAATTAACGAACGTTTAAATTTAGAATTTTGTAAAGTACCTGCAAGTATTACAGGAAGTAATGTAAAAACGCATGGAGCGAATACAGTTAAAACTCCCGCAATAAATGATAATAAAAAATACTCCATGATTAATATTTTTATTTATTATCTTTTTAGTTTAAAGGTCATTTATTAAAACTGTCAATTTAAATCTTTTTGGTAAAACAGTAGTTCGTGTATAATAAATTATATTTTTTATTTGCACTTTATGTTTAATAAGAAATTTCTTGTAAAAGTCTTTTTTACATGGTTACCTTTTGCGGTTATGTTGACTCTTGTCTCAGGACTGATTTATCTTGCAGTTCAACAATCATTAAGAAGTTCTGCAGTAAATCCACAAATGCAAATTGCTGAAGATGAAGCGAATAAACTTGCTGAAAGTAGTTCCAGTACAGGTTATGTTACAACTTTAGATACTATTGATATTTCGAAAAGTTTATCACCATATGTAATAGTTTTTGATGATAATTATAATGTTAACTTTTCAACAGCATTATTAAATAATAATACTCCAATACCTCCTGATGGTGTTTTTGAGTACACTAAAGCAAATGGTTTGGACACGATAACTTGGGAACCTCAAAAAGGAGTTAGAAGTGTTATAGTTGTTCAGCATTTTGAGGGTAAGAATTCAGGATATGTATTGGTAGGAAGATCTTTGAGGCAAATAGAACTTACAGAAGATCATATAATGATATTAATTTTTGTTGGGTGGTTGGCATCGCTTTTTTGCATGCTTGTTGCAATAGTGTTTATAAAGTTTTTAGAGCCTAAAGAGAAATAATTTTACAATATAATATTTTCAGTACTATAATTCATAAAATTATTTTATTAAAAAACTTTTATGGAAAATACTGAACATGAAATAGAACAAGATTATAATATTGTGACAGCAGATGATCTTATTAATTTTATAATTACTAACTGCGGTGTCGAACTAACTATAGATGAGTTAAAAGAGAGGCTTGCCTCTAATAACTTACCTCTCTTCAATTGTATACAAAGTTCAAGAAAAAACATTTATTTACTTGTTAAAGATGCTCCATCGTGGGGAGTTCTTAACAGCGAAGAATGGGGCTGGGTGAAGCTCGATGATTAATTGAACAAATGTTGCTTAGCATATTCTATTTATGGTAAAGTAATTTACTATTTGTTATATAAATTAGTATGGCAGTAGTAGAAAGAGATGAGTGGAATAAACTTCAAGTTATTAAGTTAGATGGCTGGACTATTTCTGTTTCAGGTTCCCAACATGTTTTAGGATGGCTTATACTTCAACCTCCGAAAAAAGTTGAAGGTTCAATTGTTAATTTACCTGATGAAGAGCTGCTTAATTTTAAAAAAATAGGTTTATTAAGTGAGGAAGTTCTAAACGAGTTATTCAATCCAGATTTATTTAATTACTCTGTCACTGGTAACGTAATTAAAGATTTACACATTCATTTGCAACCAAGATATTCTTCTCCAAGAGAATTTTCAGGGTATAGATTTGTTGATGAAAACTGGGGTCGTGCAGTAAGATTCTTACCTTATGAACGACTACCACAAAAAGAAGTGGTGTTTGATTTGGTTGATACCTTAAAACAATCTTTTAATAAAAAAGATCTTAGTGAATTCAAAGTAAAATAAATATTTCGATAATCTTTCAAAATTAATTCACTTTATATTCATAAAATTACTATATAAATATATCTAGCTAATTTGTGAATTTTATAATATGAATTCAGAAGAAAAAAATACACTTCCTGTTGTAATCGCAGGTGTGATATTAATAGTTGTAATCTCTATAGGTATTTTATTATTCCTTAATAATAGAAATACAACAACTAACAATACATTATCTGCTAATACATATACTTCAACAGGATCATCTCAAGTCTATTCTAGGGGAAATGGAATGATGGGAGGTAATTCAATAATGAATTTTAAAGATGGGTCGTATAATGCTTCAGGAAGTTATTTTGCACCATCAGGATATGAAACTATTGGTGTTCAAATTGGTGTTTCCAAAGGTATTATTAGTTCAGTTTCTATAACTCCAGATAGTAATGATTTCCAATCATTAAGATATCAACAGAGATTTATGGATGGATTGAACTCTTTAGTAGTTGGGAAATCTCTTGATCAAGCATATATTTATGGAAGAGTGAATGGAGCTTCTTTAACACCATTAGGTT
This sequence comes from uncultured bacterium, assembly GCA_963700155.1. Classification (GTDB taxonomy): domain Bacteria; phylum Patescibacteriota; class Dojkabacteria; order J137; family J137. Next base: position 1,046,342 of record OY969472.1, read on the forward strand.
TTAATAATGCATTAGATCAGATTATTCAACAGTCAAAGATAAATTGATAATATAGAGCAAGGTTTAGAAATAATTTAAAAAGAAAAATCAAATGAAAAATAGAAAAAAGCTGCTTTACTCTATAATTATTATTTCATTTATTCCAATAGGAATCCTTCCTTTTTTTATTTTACCCAATAGTATCTATATATTGCCTGAAGATTTAGTTGTTGTAGTTGGTTCATGGTTAGGTCTTTTCGCATATATGTTAATTTTCTGGCAATACGTTCTTGGAGTAAAAGCAATTACAATAAGATTTACCAGTGACATTATTACAGTCAATAAATTGCATCAAACACTTGGGATTTACGGGTTTTTTCTAATAATCACTCATCCAGTTTTGATCTTTCTAGGATATTTCTTTGAGTTAGGTCAGAATGTTATTAATCTTAACTTTGATACTACTTTAAATATTGCAGTTAAATTTGGGGAACTTGCAGTAACAATGATCATAATTAACTGGCTTTTAAGTTATTATTTTAGATCTAAAATATCGTTCAGATGGTGGAAGAGAATACATTTATTCAATTATATTATCCTTGTATTTGTAGCACTTCATGCTCGTGAAATTGGTACTTTTTTGCAGGACCCTACTCTAGCGCTTTATTTTAAATTCATATTCTTTTTATTTGTACTTATTTTTATATACAGGTTAGGAAAACAATTTGGAATTTTTAAATATAAATATAAAGTTACAAACGTTCAGCAGATTACTCATGATGTAGTTCAATTGAGTTTCGCCCCTACTAACAGTAGGAATTTTATTGATCCTTTACCAGGACAGTTTATTGAGATACAAATTAATAAATGGGGTGAAACTCATCCATTCACTGTTTCTGAGTATGACAATAGTAGTAAGATATTATCTATTTCACCTAAAGATTCTGGTAAATTCAGTCACTTGGTACAAAATGTTAAATTAGGTCAGGAAGTATATTTAGATGGTCCTTATGGTGTTTTTACTAAAGAATTATATAAAAAGAATATCAAAAATGTAGTTTTAATCGCTGGAGGAATTGGTATAACACCTTTCTTAAGATTATTAGATTATTTTGAATTGAATCCTAATATTTTTGATAAATTATATTTATTTTATGGTAATAAAACTGTAAATGACATTGCATACAATAATAAAATTAAATATTTAAAGAATTTTAAAAATTTTAGAATAATTAATGTACTAAGTAATGATGAAGATGAAAGTTCTTTATTTGAGCATGGTTATATTACAACAGAACTTATTAAAACATATTTAAGTAGTGATTTGAATAATTTTAAGTTTTTTGTATGTGGACCACCGGTAATGATGTCAATAATAAACAAAGATTTAATATCCAATGGAATTCATAAGGAAAATATATTCTTCGAAAAATTTAGCTGGTAATTGTTAGACTTTCCGGAATAAAATAACATGTCTATACATGATATAGTTCTAAGCTATTTAGAATATAGTTGCAATACTGTTAAAAGTAATATATGCTTCAAGTAGTATTGATTTATAGAGCTCTCTAAATTAGTAACTGATAATATATAATAATTATTTATTGTCAGAAAATATTGGTTTTAGAGTGGCTATAAAGATTATTTTATTTATTATTTTATATTTATGGACTTCCCAAAAATGCATTTAAGCCCATTGGACTGGTTGATGTTAGTATTGCTTGTAATCGGAGGCTTAAATTGGGGTCTAGTTGGTTTATTTCAGTATGATTTAGTTGCTACAATTTTTGGTACTGGAACAACTGTAGCTAATATTGTTTATGTAGTTGTTGGTGTCTCTGCATTATATTTTGTTGTAAGAGCAGTCATGGAGATGGGTATGGGATCATCCTCATCAATGCCAATGGACAATAAACCTATGTAAGTTAAATTTAACATTTGATAAGCGCCCTTCCAGGGCGCTTTCTTTTGGATTTTAATTTAGTAGTGTTAGAATTTATTATGGATACAAAAATTTTGGATTCAACTTCAGATTATCTAACAAGATTTCCTAAAGGGTATAACGATTATGGTATGGAACAAGTGGGCTTGAACCAATGGGGAATTGAACTTGATAAAAGATATAAATTACTTCTAGATGTTGCTATATATAATTTTGATGAGCTTACATTTGATATTGCGAAAAATCTTTTTCATAGTTACTTATTAGCTAGATTATATTGCTCTAGAACTTATATGTGTGAAGATGGAGTTTTTACAGATTTTAATTTAGATAGTTTTGATGTTCTTGTAAAACCTATGATTGATTCACTTAATAAGTTAGAAAAGGGTAAACCTGAAACATACGATGAATTTGAAAAATTTTTGACAGAAATAATTAAAAATAATTATTCTAGAGCTGAAAAGTATATAAAAAACAAAAGAATTAAGGCTAAAAAATTTGGTTATCGATTAGATGAATATTTGGATATTATTAGTAAAATTCGAAGAGAAGCAGATGCTTATAAAATATATTACAAAATACTTTTTGGTAAAGAATTTTACCTTGAAAGTTAATAAATGTGGTATAATATGAGGTTCGTTCAAAGTAGATTTCGAGTTGAAGATAGGTTTAAGGCTACGTGTTCAAGCTTTCAAAAATAATTTAATTCTCGGTCATCTATTTTGTACCACCGGTGATTCCGGAATTAAATTATTATTATAATCATATGTACAAAACAAGTACGTTTTCTAGATCTTATGGATCTAGTTCATATAAGTCTGGCTATAAAAGCTCAGGCAATTTCAGTAGGTCTAGAAACTTTGGCAATAGAGGAAGTTTTTCAAGAGGCAGAAGTAATTATGGAAGAAAAACTGCAAAAATCTCTCCAGAAAAATATATTTTTAAAGCACCAGAAGTTGTTGAATCAGCTAGTTATGAGGCTAAATATAAATTTTCAGATTTTGATATTATTGAAGGTTTAAAAAAGAATATTGAAAAAAAAGGATATGAATATCCTACAAAAATTCAAGATGAAACTATTCCTTTAATACTTGAAGGAAAAGATTTAATCGGTTTAGCAAGTACTGGCTCAGGCAAAACAGCTGCTTTCTTAATTCCAATGATTAACAAAGTATATAAAATACATGGACAGCAAGTTTTAATAATCACTCCTACCAGAGAGTTAGCTATGCAAATAGATGATGAATTTAAGAGCTTTGCTGCTGGATCTGGAATAAGATCCGTTGTAGTTATAGGAGGAGCAAGCATGACAAGGCAGATGTATGAATTGAAAAGAAACCCTCAATTTGTTATTGGAACCCCAGGAAGATTAAAAGATCTTTTTGAAAGAGATGCTTTAAAACTTGAAATGTTTAATAACATTATTCTTGATGAAGTAGATAGAATGTTGGATATGGGATTTGTAGATGAGATAAAATATTTAATCTCTAAACTTCAAAGATATAAGCAATCATTATTCTTTTCTGCAACAATGTCAAAAGATGTAGAAAGTGTTGCTTCTAAATTATTGATTTCTCCAATTACAATAAAAGCAGAAATCCAATCTTCATCAAAAAATGTTGATCAAGATATTGTAAGATTAAAACCTCATGATGATAAAGTTGAAGTTTTACATGATATTTTAATAAAAGAAGAAGTTAGTAAGGTATTAATTTTCTCAAAAACTAAAAGAGGTGTAGACAAACTTACAGATAAACTTTTAGAAAGAGGATTTAAAGTTGATTCAATTCATGGTGATAAGCCACAAAATAAAAGAGATAGAGTTATATCAAAATTTAAGCAAAATAATATTAATATTTTAGTAGCAACTGACGTTGCTGCAAGAGGTATTGATATTCCAGACATCTCTCATGTAATAAATTTTGATGAACCTGCAACTTTTGAGGATTACATTCACAGAATTGGTAGAACTGGAAGATATAATAAAAAAGGTAAAGCTTTAACTTTTATTGGCTAATTTTCAGCGATAACTATTCCATTAATATCACAATAAGTTAATGGAATGCTTTGAATTGTTAATTCTTTAACTATTAATTTTTGTATCTCATATCCATAAAGGATATCTTTTTTTAACATTGAATCAAGAATTTCAATTACTTTACTCAAATATTCTTTTGGAAAATCTATTTCTCCAACACCAAACATAAGCAATTCTTCAATTTCACTAGTATCGTTATTAAAAAAAACACTATATTTATCGGGATCATCATTATTTGCCGATTCTGAAATAATAACATCGCCCCACAAAGTGTGATAAGTAACTGGAAGGGAATTTATTTTATCCTCAAGTGTTTTATCCATAAATCAAAAATAACAGATAATATAATTTATATATAATTACTAACTTTTTGTAAAGGATAAAATTTTTATCTTGTGAATTTTAGATGAATATTCTTTTGTTTTCTTGACAGAAGGAATTTGTGCCGATAGAATTAGAAAAATTTAGTTATTAATTTCTTTAATTTGGCTACATCAAAATCATTAACAAAGGAAGAAGTGGTTACTATAAATTTAAAACCATTCTTAGTACCTGCTTCAATTGTACTTTCAAGTATTATAATAGGTCTTAGCTTAATTATAGGTTTAGGTAATTTAGGATTAAATTTAAAAGGAAGTGTTACTACCTCTAATACAACTGCTGACTCAACGACTGATACTTCAGGAAATGTTGCTGGAACAAGTGCTTCAGTAACTCAAGATCAAATAAAAAGCTTATTTAGTAATCCAGCTGCTATAACATTCGGTGATCCAAATAGTAAATTATTATTAGTAGAATTCTCAGATACTAGTTGCCCTTATTGTCATGTAGCTGGAGGTGTTGATGGTGCTTTAAATACACAAATAGGTTCTCAATTTACAATGGTTGCAGATGGAGGAAGTTATGTTGCACCTGTTCCTGAATTCAAAAAGTTAGTTGATCAAGGTAAAGCTGCTTTTGCTTATGTTTATACTACTGGACATGGAAATGGGAAACTTGGAAATCAAGCCCTGTTTTGTGCAAATGAAAAAGGAAAATTCTGGGATGCTCATGATTTATTGATGAATAATGATGGTTATAATCTTTTAAACGATACAGTTCAAAATGACGTAAATAAAGCAAGTACCCTTGCTGACTTTTTATCTAGTGCTGTTGATAAATCTTTTATGACAGATTGCTTAAAGAGTGGTAAATATTCTGATCAAATAGCTGCTGGTGATCAATTAGCATCTACATTTGGAGTTAGTGGTACTCCAGGTTTCTTTGTTAACACAACTGAGTTTGCTGGAGCATATAGTTTTACAGATATGCAGTCTGCTGTTAATTCAGCTTTGGGTTCATAAAATTATTGAAATAAAAGTAATAAAAGGGGCTTTCTTCGAAAGCCCCTTTTATTTAACTCTTTGTTAATTAGTTTTTTACTTCTACACCTCCAAGTACAGAACTACCTTTAATAGTTAGCAATGGTTTAGTTGTGTCTTGTGAACTTTTGAAATTATTCTCCCACGCTCCTAAAGCCCCTTCACTCTTCACTTCAATTCTCATACTTTCAGGAACATATATTTCACCTCCTCCAAGTACTGAACCTATAACTAAAACTGCTCCTCCTGATGCAATTTCTGCATCTCTTAAATCTAATTTGAAACCACCAAGAAAAGCATCAATTTTACCACCTCTGAAATTTTTTGAAGTAATATTCCAATCTGCTCCCCAAAGTGTAACACTTTCATTGATTGTATCTGATGAAACAGTAGAACCTTTCATCCAATGTTTTTCTGTCGGTTTAAATAAAATTGAAAGACCTATAAAAATAATTATCAAAGGCCAACAAACTGCAAAAATATTTACACCTGTAAACTCACTTATAAAAAAAGTAACTCCTATTCCTGTCAATAGCAATCCTGCAAAAATATTACTTCTTAGAAGTAAATATATGCCTATTAATATAAGTATAAAAGGCCAAAAACTAAGAATGCTGAACCCCAAATTTATACCTAACTGGTCAACAAAAAAACCAACCCCGAGGGCCACGAAGATAAGGCCAATAATTATCGAGGAACTGCGGTTTCTCATAAGATAAAAAGTTAATAATTAAGATATATCAATACATTGAGTATATTCTATCAAAAAATAGATGTAAATATAGTGATTGATTTTGTTTATAGATATCATTAAACTGGATTAGTTAAGAATTAGATAAATATGAAACCCTTAAGGATTACAATCCTTTTTATTATTATACTTTCATTAAGTATATTTCTTGCAGCTCCATTTTTTAGAATCTCGGCAAATGTAGTATCTGGTAAATATCTAATTAAAGTTGACAATAATTTTGATTTAAATAGCATCCAATATAATGAAATTAATAACCCAAAAAATTCAAATGGTAAATGGCTTGAACTTAATATAAAAAATGGAGCTGATTTGGAAGCTTTAAGAAATAATTCACATGTTCTTAATATTCAAAAAGAGGTTAAATATCAGACTACCGATAATCCTGACGATCCTTATTATAATGAATTTGGTGGTGTACCTCCATTTACTGATAAATATGATCAGTGGAACTTAAGAGTAATAGGTCTTAATCCTACTTCAGGAACATCAGGCTGGAATAATTCAACAGGAGATAATGGGACAATAGTTGCAGTAATAGATACTGGAATCGACCTTGGGAATGAAGATCTTCAGAATAATTTATGGACTAACCTTGGTGAAACTCCTGGGAATAGTATTGATGATGATGGAAATGGTTATGTTGATGATGTTAATGGTTGGAATTTTGTTTCAAATAGTAATGATATTCAGGATGTAGTAGTTTCTGGGAATGGTAAAGGACATGGAAGTCATGTTTCAGGAATTATTGCTGCTGATAGTAATAATTTAAAAGGTGTAGCAGGTGTTTGCTGGAATTGTAAATTAATGATATTAAATGTTTTTGATACGAATTCAACAACAAATGATGCAATAGTCTATAACGCTATCATTTATGCTGTAGACAATGGAGCAAAAGTTATTAATATGAGTATTGAAGGAGGTGGGTATTCCCAAAACATGCAAGATGCTGTTGATTATGCGTGGAGTCATGGAGTACTTGTAGTAGTTGCTGCTGGTAATGATGGAGATGATGCATCGTATTATTCGCCTGCAGGTTTGAGTCATGTTATAACCGTCGGGGCTTCAGATCAGAATGATACTTCAATTGCTTATGATCCAATCACATGCAATTCTCTAGTTTGTTTTTCAAATTATGGTCAAAAGTTAGATTTGATTGCTCCAGGATATAATATTTTATCTACGTGGCTTCATACTTTACCAAATACAAGTTGTGTTGGTGATACTAATTATTTTTGTTTAAGTGGAACTTCTATGTCAACACCACATGTAGCTGGGGTTGCAGCATTAATTTACGATCTACATCCGGGTTGGGATAATCTTGATGTAAGAAATGCATTGTTAAAAGAAGCTGATGATAAAGGTGCAGCTGGTTTCGATTCATTAGATGGTTTTGGAAGAGTTAATGCATATAATTCTTTAGAAAATGGTACTTCTGTATCAGGAATTACTTCCCCAACAGTTACATTAAATACTCCTGCAAATTTATATTTTAGTGATAATATAACACTCAATGGCACGGTAAATGCTGATGATTTATATATTTATAATTTGAAGTTTGAAAATTCAGGAAATACTGTTTATCTCTATAGTGGACGAGGAAGTACAGACAATTCGGAATTAATAAATCAAGATGTGGGATTATCAGAAGGTGACTATGATGTAACTTTGTCTGCAGAAGATTTTAATGGAGCTGTAAGTTCGACTACTCCACTTACTATTCATGTTGATTTGACCCCTCCATCAAGTTTTACTATAGGAGCTCAAACAAGTAATACATCTGTAACCTTAACTTTTTCGACAACAGATTCTTTGTCAGGAATATCTCATTATGAAGTATCTATGGATAGTGGTACATATCATACAAAGACGTCACCGTATATTGTTACAAACCTAAGTGATGGTTCTCACACAGCACATGTTAAAGCGTACGATAATGCAGGTAATGTTAAACAGGTAGATAAAACATTTACAATAACATCAGAAAATTATATTTTAGAATCGAGCGGAGATTTTAATCATGATGACGATGTAGATTTGTCCGACTTAAGTATACTTGCCTCAAATTGGAACAAAAACAGTAATAATGGAGATGCTAACCATGATGGTATTGTTGACTTATCTGATTTGAGTATTTTAGCTTTAAATTGGAATAAAACATTATAGAAAAAGTTTCCTGTTTTAATTTAATTTTAAATACTATAAAATGGGATTTATGAAGAAAAAAATATTAATCGTTTTTGTCGTAATTTTAAGTATATTTTTAACATTTCCAAAGGTTGACGCAGCATCAGTTAGTTTTTATACAACTGGAGGTGGAACTGTATATTACGGAAGTCAATTTAATATAAGTGTTTATGCAAACAGTTCAGATTCATATAATGGATTTGAAATAAATGTAGATTACACAAACCTTACTTTTGTTGGAGTTTCTGCAGCATCTGGGTGGACTTGTATTGGTGGACCTTCTAATTCTGGTAATTCTGTTTATTCCGGAGGTTGTGCATTACTTGGAGGAAGTACAACTGGAAGTAAAAATATTCTTAATTTAACTTTTAGAGCTGTTAGCTATGCAGCAACAGCAACAATTAATAGCTCAGGTAAAATTACACTAGCTAATGGAAGTGGAACCAAAGTAAGTGGAGGCGGCAATACAGTTACTTATTATATAACTGAAGCACCGCCGCCTCCACCATCGGTACCAAGTGCAGTTAAAATTACTTCAAAAACTCATCCTTCTCAAAAAGATTGGTATAACAAAAATACAATAGAGTTTTCATGGAATAAAGAAGATGGTGTTGATGCTTTTAGTTATAGACTAGATCAAAAACCTGGTTTTACACCTGATACAAAAAGTGAAGGAGCTGCTACTACATATACAACTGAAAATGTTCAGGATGGTATTAATTATTTTCATGTTAGAGCACATAATGATGTGGGGTGGGGGCCAGCGGTTGATTATACTGTGAAAATTGATATGACTGCTCCTGATCCTTTTGCTATTGCAAAGCTTGATAATGAAAGTGGTGATAAATATGTAATTTATTTTGCAACTAATGACAGCAGCTCTGGTATCGATCATTATAACGTTGCGGTTGATGGTGTTGATATGGGGAAACAAGCTAGTGGTTATGAAGTTGATAAGTCTGTAGGTACAGTACAAGTTACGGCTTTTGATAAAGCTGGTAATAGTATAAGTGAAAGTTTAGAAATTAATAATATTCCAGTAATAGTTACTAACGCACAAGGTGAAGTTCAAGGGTTTGTTTTTGATTTAAAATCAGCTTTAATTACTGTTGGAATTTTATTCATTCTTTTAATAATTGGTACTGCTCTTTTTATTTATATAAAGTATAGGAAGAAAAAAAACAATAGAAAAGCTGAGCAGGCACAAGCTCCTACATAATTATCTTATTGAGTTCATTTAGATTTAAAATCTTTAATCGACCATATCTTGTTTGAATTAAACCTTTAGATTTTAACTCTCCTAATTTTCTAGTAGCAGTTTCTCTTGTAGTTCCGGCAAATGATGCAATTAATTCATGTGATATATTTAAATTGAAATCAATAGTATTTTCCCTCTTATCTCCTAAATTTTCTGCAAGACTTACTAATGTAGATATAATACGGTATGAACAATCGTGATAGATTAATTGTTTTGCTTTATTAATAACTCTATTTACATTTTGGATATAAAGACTTGAGGCGTTACTTCTGGCATCTGGGTTTAATCTTAAAAAATCACCCATTACCCCTTTAGGTATTATCCTAAGTTCAGATTCTGTTAAAGTTTCATAAAAACATAGTGCAGTCTCATCTCCCTCAAAGTATGGATTTAATGGTAATAAAGAATTATTTTTAAATATACTAATACTTAATTCATTTCCATCAACTGATGTAACAAAACTTCTGATAAATCCTCTCTCTAGAAAGTAAAAATTTTCAGATGTGGAATTGGGAGTTAGTATTATTCTCCGTGGTGGTAAAACATGGATAGAATGTAAAAGGCAGAAGTTCTTGATTTTTTCAGATGTCTTCACCATTAATATAGTACTAAAAATCTTAGTAATATACTCTCTTATTGACTGAGTATACAATATATATATTATTCGTCAAGACTGAACAATGCTATCAGCTATAAGTGTGATTATTATCACTGTGTTTAATTTAATATTATTCTAAATTTCATCTAAAGTCCAAATATTTTATTTTTTATTTTTTATTTATGACCAGAATACTTTCTGGATTACTATTAGTTACTATGCTAGTAGTTTCAGTGGGAGGCGCAACTTTAGCACTTTTTAGTGACCAGTCAGATATAAAAGGCTTAACTGTAAGCGCAGGTAATGCAAATATCCAATTGGGTTACACTAATGCTCCTAATAGTCATGTGTTTTTACCAGGCGATTTAGATTTTGGCGGGTCACCTTTTGAAGGCCCCTTATATCCTGGATATCATGCAGGGGTAGTAACTAATTTAGATGCTAAAGATTTGTGGGTTGCAAATGTAAGTGCTGCACCTGTTGCTCTTAATTTATCAATGAAATTGACTACATTACCAACAAATTGGGGTAACCAATTATCATATGCTATAGAAGTTTTAGTAAAAGATGAAAATAGTGGTTTAAACACTGGCTGGATCACTATGACAAGATGGGATGATGCTTATGTTGATTTACCTGGTGGATCACTTGCATCAGGTACTTCTAGAAGGTTCTTTATATTTACTAGAGTTCCATTTCATTATGGAGATAATGATTCTTCCTATGCTGGTGGACCTACTTTAGGTTCAGATATAGGAAATGAGATTGCAAATCAGACATTATCTGGTGGAGCATTCACAGTATTAGGTGAACAAGTTCCTTAATTCTAAAAATAGGTTAAAAGGGCTCAAATGGAATTTGAGCCCTTCCTATTTATCTTCGTAAAATTATTCCTTTGCTATATACGTTTATAGAATATAATTGTGATATTTATCACATTTAATTATTTCTATATTTTCTAAAATTTAAATATCTCTTTTTTATTTTTTAATTTAATTTTATGAAACGGATTTATGCTGCGTTTATAGTGATTATTCTGCTTGCAGTTGGAGTAGGAGCAGCAACTTATGCTCTACTATCTGATACTGCAAAAGTAGATGGTATAACACTTGCTACAGGTAATGCAGATATTCAAATATCAGATGATAGTTTAAACTTCGTTGAAGATTATCCTGTCTCAGATAGTATAACTGGTTTGGTACCAGGTTATCAAAGTCCTACAATAAATTTCCATTTAAAAAATAATGGTACAGTAGACCTTCATGTCACTGTAAGGCTTACTCATGCAGATGATGATTGGGCAGCTTTGAAAGATAATGTATATATTCATGTAATATCAGCAGATACTGGTATTGATCATGATTTTACACTAGCACAATGGAATTCAACTGACAGGGATCTTGGTAATTTAAGCGTTGGAAGTACTGCAGAATATTCTGTTGATGTTCATGTTCCTTCATCAGTTGGAAATGAGATTGCAAATAAACAAATTAATAATGTTACTTTTATTGTAACTGGAACGCAGATTCTTTAAGAATTAAGTAGTAAGTAATTTTAATATTTAACTCTTTTATATATTAGTTTAACTTTATGAAGCGAATATATGCTGGTTTTATGATAGTGATTCTGCTTGCAGCGGGTGTTGGAGCAGCAACTTATGCTTTTTTATTTGATAACGCAACAGTAGAAGGAATTTCTATCTCAACAGGAAATGCTGATATTCAAATATGGGATGGTTCTGAATATAAAGACTACTGGTTTGTTGGAGCAGCTTTAAATGGATTGTATCCAGGTGCTAGTGAGATTGTTGATGCTAAATTAAAAAATGCAAGTACTTCTGATATACCACTTAAAGTTTCATTACAATTAACAAGTGCTGGTGGTGATTGGGGGGCACTTAAAGATGCAATTAAAATTAAAGTTGCAGACAATACTAATACAACAGTATATCTTAACAAGACATTATCTGAACTTAATTCTCAAGCTTGGGACTTTGGTCCTGATATCCCTTTTGGTGGTGATCAAGAATATAAAATAACAGTGTATATTCCTGATTCATTTGGAAATGAAATTAAGAATAAGACCATTAATCCTGTTCAATTTGTAATAACAGGTACACAGGATTAATTTTGGTTATTGAAGTGATTGTTTAGGCGCTTAAATTGAAAATTTAAGCGCCTTTAATATATTTATATAATTAACATCAATATAAATTTAACAATTTTAGTAATATATTCAAATATACATTATATATACAGTAAAAATTAAATTAATATAAAGTAGTTATAAATAAATAGAATTAATTGTGATTTATATCACTGTTATAATTTCATTTATGTTTTAAATTAATCGTAAATATTTTATTTCTTATATATTATTTTATGGTAAGAATACTAGCGGGATTTCTCGTAATAGTTTCTTTATTAACAGCTGTAGGAGGAGCAACATTAGCTGTTTTTAGTGACACAAGCGAAATATTAGGTAATACAATTTCAACAGCACAGGTAGATATTGATGCACACGGTGAGTCAAATAATACCACAGCACCAAAACCAATTGATGAAAGTGGCTTGGTTCCAGGTGAATGGACAGATTGGTTTAGAGGTATAGTTTATAATAAAGCAGATAGTACAAATGTAAGAGTTTATATGTATTTAAGTAATGTTACAGGAGCTGCATGTAGTAAAACTAATTTAACTGTTAGAACAGGTTTTGCTGGAAGTGATGCAGGAGAAAGAGCAAACTCAATGTATGATGGTTCAGTCGCAGGTTTGACAGGACCAGGTAATAGAATAGAACTTACAGGTCCAGTATTTCATGCACCTGACTGGCTACCATATAATACATCATTAGTAGTACAACAGGCTGCACAATTAGACCCTTCAGCTGGTAACACATACACAAATAAATCTTGTGATTGGTCAGAAGTATTTGTAGCTGAGACACCTACCTTACCTTAAGTTAGGACTTTTTTAGCTTTTAAAGTCCCGGCAATTTCATTGCCGGGACTGTTGGTATTTAATATATCTGTATAGAATGTTAATATTAGTCAATGAAAAATTCATCACCTTTGAAAGTTGTTTATAAAGTTATTGTTACAATAGTATTAATTCTTTTTGTTGCTTTAGCAACTTTAACAATACTCTCTTTATTAGAATTTCCAAGACAATTTAGAATCTTTGTTGTCGAAACAGGATCAATGTCTCCAACAATTCCTGCCGGGAGTTTGATTATTGATTCTAGTGAGAATACATATAAAGTTGGGGATATTATTACTTTTAATGCTCTTGCCGATTCTGAATCTACAAAAGTTACACCGATAACTCATAGACTTACCCAGATTATTCAACAAAATGGTGTTACAGTATATGAAACAAAGGGAGATGCAAACAATGCTCCTGACGGGGAATATCGAGATCCAAATAATGTAATAGGTAAAGTACAATTTTATTTACCTTATGTTGGAACACTAGTTGGTTTTGCAAAAACACAACTTGGATTCGTTATAGTAATACTGATTCCAACAATATTAATTATTTTGAGCGAACTTAATAACATTAAAAAAGAATTTATAAAACTAAAGGAAAAGAAAAGTGAGAAGTTAAATATTAATACGTAACCTTATGTTAAAAAAATTTTTAGTAGTAGTAATTATTATAACTAGCTTTTTGATCATGGCTCAAGGAACAAAAGCATTATTCTCCGATGTGGAGCATATTCCTAATAATACTATCAGTACTGCAGATTCGTTTTCAATTGAACACGATGAGAATCAAGTCACTAATCCTAAAGTTCCAGATGACACTGAAAATGAGCAGCAAACTACTGAACCTCCAATAAGCTACTCATTAGACCATTAGACAATCCCAAGTGTGTAAAGTGGAGCGAAATGAGGTATAATAACCTTCATGGAATTAATTTATCTGCTTCATTTTTATCAACCTGACTTTCAGTTCAGAGAAATCTTAGAAGAAGTTTACAATAAATCATATAAAAAAGTTTTTAAGATAATTAAGGATTCTCCAAATGCAAAAATAGCAATTAATATTACTGCCTCGACAATTGAGAAAATTAATAACTATAATGCAGGAGACATCATTAGAGATCTAAAAAGTCTATATAAAACCGGAAGAGTAGAATTTACTGCTACTAGTCTGGCACATGTACTTCTTTCTGAAGCAACTTATGAGCAAGCTTTAAGACAAATTAAACTAGATATAGAGAAAAAATCTTACTTTTTGGATATACCAGAAAAAGAATTTAAAGTTTTGTTTCCACCCGAACTAAGTATAAATCCCCAAGTCTTAAAGCTTGCGAAAAATTTAGGAATTGAAGGATTAATCGTTTCTCATAATTCAATTGAAAATTTTAAAGAAGGTGATACTACTTTATTAAACTCTAATCAGAAAATATTTGTAAGATCTCTGAAGGTAAGTCGAATGTTAGAATCTGAGAATACAATGACTTCTGAAGAATTTTTAAATATTTTTCAAGAACAAGGATTAGAAACTAATGGATTATATTTAGCTGCTCATGACGTAGAAATTATTGGTTTTCGATTTGAAAAGAAACTTAAACTTTTTAAAGAGATTTTAAATAATCCTAAAATTAAATTAGTTTCTTTTGATCAAATACTAAAAATGAATAAATTTAAGAGTTATAATGGTAAGTTGCTTCAAGGAACTTGGGAGAAAATTTTGATTAATGATGAACTAAGTGATGTACATTGGAATAATCCTGAAAATAAGATTCATAAATATCAATGGAAGCTTTCAAATTTAATAATTAATCAGATCGAGAAGTTTCCTGAAATTAATACTAAATCAGAACTTCAAATTCATTTAGATTATATACAGTATAGTTGTCAATATTGGTGGGCAAGTTCATATCCGTATTGGAGTGCTGGGATAATTTCAAATGCTGCTTGGTCATGGTTATATCTAGCATATAAAGTCTATTATGCTTTAAAAATGATTGATAAAGAAAAAGCTGAAAGGTTTATTAACCAAGCAAAACAAAATTATATGCGTTTAATTGAGACATTAACTGAATATGATATTACAAAATGGCATGAAAAAAATATTCATTATTATGATCAAAATATACATTCTCTAAAATTATCTTATAAATTATGAAGAAACAAAATAAAACAAAACTGAAAGTTCTATTAATTGCTGCTGAAATGTGGCCTTATGCAAGTGTTGGTGGATTAAGTAGGTTTACATATAATTTACCGAAATCGTTAAAAAAACAAAATATTGATGTAAGAGTATTTATGCCTAAATATGGAAAGATCGATACTAAAGAGTTCCCAATGGAATCAGAAGTATTAGGTATAGAAATGCCTTTTAAAGATTTTGATAAAAAAGTAACTTGCAATGTTCTTTCAAATGAATATGCAGGTGTAAAGACATATTTCCTTGAGAATCAGGAATATTATGAACTACGTGCTAACGAATATGGATATATTGACGATCATATTAGGTGGGGACTTCTTCAAAGAGGAATGTGGGAGTTTTTAAAAACTAGTGATTGGATACCGGATATCATTCATTGTAATGATTGGCAAACTGGACTTGTAGCAAATTACTATATTCAAGAATATAGTAAAATTAAAAAGTTATCTAAAATTAAGACTATACTTACATTGCATAATTTACGATTTCAAGCTCCATATGATCACATGTTTGTTACTGAAGTTGATTTTGATGCAGGGAAAAGTCAGATACCACCAATAACATCTCATTCATTTGAAAGATTAAATAGCATAAGAAGAGGAATTATTTATTCTACTGCACTTACAACTGTTTCCCCAACATATTCTCAAGAAATTTTAACACCTGAATTTGGTGAGGGTTTAGAGAGATTGTTAAATGAACTTAGATTTAAACTAAGAGGAATATTAAATGGAATCGATTATGATGATTTTGACCCAGAGACAGATCAAAATATTTCGCAAAGTTTTAAAATCGGAGAATGGGATAAACGTGAGAAAAATAAAGAAGCTTTGCAAGAAAAATTTCTTTTTGATGTGGATCCTGAAGCACCACTTTTTGTAATTTCATACAGATTAACAGATCAAAAAGGTTTAAGTTTAGTAACTTCCGTTATTGAAACAATATTAAACGAGTATGGAGCACAGTTGATTGTAAACGGTGATGGAGATACTGCTTTTAAAAGCTTTTTTAGATATTTATCTGAGAAACATCCTAAACAAGTTGGAGTTAATTTAGTTTATGATGATAAATTGCCTAGACAGCTGTTTGCTGGTGGTGATTTTGTACTTCATCCTTCAAAATTTGAACCTTGTGGAATTGTTCAAATTGAAGCCATGAGATATGGATGTATTCCAATTATTCGTGAGGTTGGAGGATTAGCAGATACTGTTTTCGAAGGTAAAAATGGATTTACATTTAAAAAGTTCACAGATCAATCTTTATTAATGACTATCTCGCGAGCTATCGAAGTGTTTAAATATAAAAATTTGATTAATTCATTTAGAAAATCTTGTATGGAACAAGACTTTTCTTGGGATAACTCTGCTAAAGAATATATAAAACTCTATAAGGATATTCGAAAAAACACTAAAAATTCTGAATATTTCTCTCAAAGACCCAGTCAGATATTTACTTAAGCAGTACCTTGTTTTACTGGGGACATCATGTAACCTGGAACAACTTCTTCCGAGAATTCTTCATCACTATGACGTTCAATAATTTTGAAGTAATGATTACTCATAGGACATACTAATTTTCCTCCATTTTGATTAAGTTGTAATTTTAAGTTTTCTGGAACTTCTTCCAACCCAAAAGCTATATGAATGCCATCGAATGGAGCTTTCGAAGAAAGCCCCTCAATACCATCTCTATATAAAAGTTCTAAATTTCTTAATTGAGGATATTTTTTTATGTTCTCTCTTGCCATTTCCCAAATCCACTGAACTCTTTCAATGGAGTATACTTTTCCACTATCTCCTGCAACAAAAGCCATTATGGCAGCTGAATAACCTGTACCAGTTCCAATATCTAAATATTTACCACCTAGTCTTGGTTTTAAATAAGCCAACATCTCAGCTACAATGGTTGGTTTACTTAAAGTTTCACTATAACCTATTGGGATTTCAAGATCATCATAAGCTTTGTTTTCGTAATCTTTGGGAACAAAATTTTTTCTGTCTATTTGTTTCATTGCATTAATCAAAATTGGATCTATAAGTATAGGATTAGGTCCACTTGATAGAAGTTGAATTAAATATTCTTTTGACCATTTGAAAACAGACCCTGAACTCATATATTTTTAATTATATATATTTTTATACAGTATACTCATCACTTTGATGTGTTGCAATTAGTCTTTATATTATTTAAACGTTAAAATTTCATTTCTTGCATTCATTTCCTGTTCAAGTGTAATTTTATTATTCTTATTCATTAGATCTAAAACTACTTTTTGCCTTTCAAGTCCAGCAGATAAGTCCGAATAAGGATTGTAGACTTCAGGTAACTGTGGTAATCCAGCAAGAAATGCACATTCAGCTAAATCTAAATCATTAACCTTTTTATTAAAAAAGTTTTCTGAGGCGGCTTCAATTCCATAATTGAAGCCGCCAAAATAAGCATTATTTAGATAAGTTTCTAAAATTTTATTTTTACTCCAAACTTGGTTTAACTTTATTGAATAAATTATTTCAGATATTTTATCTTCACTATCTCTATTAAAAAAATCTTTTTCACCAAGTTTTATTACTTGCTGGGAAATTGTACTTCCTCCTCCAAAATCTTTATTCGTTAGTACACTTAGTGTTAATCTAATAGTCCCGTTAAAATCAACACCGATATTTTTATAGAATGTCTTATCTTCTGTTGATATTACTGCATTTATACAATTTAAAGGGATTTCATTTAAGCTTATTTTTTTAAATTTAACTTCATCAGTATTAATTTCGGCATTAGAATCTAGAAAAGAAAGTGATGTTGGAGAAAATTGTATATATCTTGTAATTACTACTAACAAACTAGCAACTAAAAAAGTTAGCAATAAAGCTATTAGTAAACTAAAATATTTATTCTTCTTAGTCATAATTGTATTAACTGTTTAAAATTGATATAGGTCAGTGTTATAATAGTTTATATGATTTTCATATTATTCTTCAATAGTAATTTTTACCAATAGTTTTCATTTTAGATTAATTTTATGACTGGAAAGAGACTTAAGTATGAAAGATATTTTTTGCCAAATGGTTTGAAATGTATTCTATACAAAAGAAGTGATGTTCACTCTATAAATGTTTCAGTTGTCGTCAACGTTGGAGCATTAGATGAAAATATACAAAACAATGGAGTTTTTCATGTAATGGAGCATTTAGCACTTGATGGAACTAAAGAATTGAGTACATGGGACAAAGTTAATGATTTTGTTAATAACATATCAGCAAGCAGTAATGCTTATACTGCTTTTGACCATACAAAATATTATGGTACTTTTCCTGATAAGTATGCTGAGGAAGCTGTTTATTTTCTTTCTCAAGTAGTTTTACATCCTCTACATAAAGACTCAGATTTAAATAAAGAAAGAATAATTATTTTAGACGAGATGGCTGGATATGAAGATTCAATAGGACAAAAAATATATAGGACAATGATTGAAAATAGATATCAAAAAATTGGTACTTCGTTTACTTTTGATATTATTGGAACAAAAGAAAATATAAAAAGATTTCAACAAAAGGACATTCTAATTAATTATAAAGAAGCATATGTACCTGAGAATATGGAAATCTATATCGTAGGGAATTTTGATGTGGATGATATGAAAAAGTATATCTTGAAATATTTTAATGATGATGTAAAAAAAATTAAATTTGGGAAAAAACCCAATAGAATATTTCATAAAAAATTCCCTGAATATTCCACTTTTAATATAAATGTTGGACAGAAACTGGATTTAAATCAATATTATTTAACAATTAGTTTCCCTTGCTACGAATTCGCATTAACTACTCAAAGGAAAAGACATTTGTTAGGATTCTTATCTTCAATGACAGCATCAGCTCAATATCAAAATTCAGTTCTTTGGAAAAGACTTAGAGAAGAATTGGGAATAGTCTACGGAGTAAATTCATGGTCACATTCGATGTATAATCGTGCTTTTTTCGCAATAGAAACCTCTTTTAATCCTGAGTATTTAGAAACAGTTATGAAGGAAATTTATAATGGTGTTAATACGATTTTAAATGGAAAAATTTCTGATGATATTTTTAAAAGTAGACAAAAAAGAATTATTGATACCGAATTAATGAGATATGATAACCCTAATAATATTTTAAGTTGGATAGTTGATCAAGAAGATGAGCTTGCTATTCATCAAGAAAGTTTATCAATAAAAAAATATTTGGATCTAATTCAAAGTTATAAATTTAATGATGTTCTTCAAACCGCAAAAGATACATTTGATTGGAATAAAGCAAATATTACAATTGTTTCAAAAGAGGATCCTGTAAAAGTTAAGAAAATGGCTGAAGGTATATGGAATAAAATAACAAATGACTAAAAAATCTTCTCCTAAAAAAAAGAAAATTAAAATTAATCCAGATATGAATTTAGCCGAATTCATAATCCAATACCCTGATCTTGTTGATGTTTTAATGTATGAATTCGGCTTTCATTGTGTTAACTGTATTTTTTCAGGAATGGATACCATTAGACAAGGTGCATCTTTGCATATGATAGAAGGAAATGATTTTGATGAAATGATTGAGTATCTTGAAGACTATATTAATAACCCAGAATAATTTGGGATTACTTGTCCAACAATTCTTTTAGATTTTGTAAGTTAGTACTCCATTCTTTCTTTTCAGTATCAAACCACTCTAATCCTTCGAATTGAAGTTTATATTTTGAGCTTGGTTCAACAACTGAACCAAGGTAGATATATTTTTTATTACTTGTTTTTGCCCATTCAATTGCTTTTGTCATCATTGCAATACCTAAATTGTTTTCTTTTGGAATATTAAGATCATAAAATGGATAAGCATAATGGATCATTTCATTATTTATATAAGACAAACAGTAGCCTAAAGTTTTATTTACTTCGTTATATGTATAGATAAATACTGAGTTCATATTTGATTTATCAGGTTCTTGAAACATTTCCTTTATCTTTGAAGCACTCATTGTTCCGTCACCAAATTTTTGAGTGTAGAAAGTTTTACCTAGGGCATGTATTTCCCACGAATAGTTTTCTAAAGGCAAATTTTGAACTTCTAACTTTAAATTATCATTCTTCCTAAGAATTCTTCTGTTCTCTGAATTAAGTTCAAAATTTGCTAAATTAATTCTTAAAGATCGAGTTTGTATCATATTACCTTTTGCTGTTCTTGTTAATACAAAACCGTTATTATAGTTTTGAGTAACTTCTTCTTGATTTAATAATGGAATACTTAATTCATCAGTTTTAAAATATTTGTTTGTCATACTTTAGTTTATAATTTATTAATTCTAAGATTTTTAATTAATAAAGTCCAATAAGAATTTATATTGAACAAATAGATTATATCTCATAAAATACATTATATTTATTATGGCAAATAATATAGATAATATTAATAGTAAGATTGATTATTTGATTAGCGTTCATAACGAAAACCAAGATACTACAATCGAAAATCTAGATTTATTTTCTCATGTTATTGCAGGGTTATTTCAGATATTGGCTATGAAAGGTGGCGAGGTCACAGAAGATGAAATAAAAGAGGATTTGGATATACTATTTCTTAAATTAAAAGATAAAATTGTTGGTGATATTGAACAAGAATTTAGAAATTATATAAAAAACGAGATAAATAGATATAAAGGTTTTATTGAAATAAATGATGTTTATAGTTTGGATTTCATAACTTTAAAATTAAGATTTACCAATTATATGTATAATTTAATAAAAACCGAATATTAAAAAAGTTATTTAACTTTTACTTATAATATAAAATTAATATTATTCATTAATTCTCCTAAAAATGTCTCAAGATTACAAAGAACAGCTAGAAAGTTATTCTGATTTATCAAATCTAGAACCTATAGATCTTATCGAAAGTTATATTAATCATGATAATAAAGAATTATTTTATAATAGACTTTATAATGTTGTGCTTAATATAACTGTTAGTTCGGATTTTAAAAATTTAAATGAAAAAGCAGAAATAATTGGTATCCCAAAGTTAGTTCAAGCAATTTTTGGAGAGCTCCCTGCAATTCTTATAGAATATACAAGCTCTACTAATGAAAAATTGGAAGAATATACTTTTAAGAATATACTGGAAGATCTAAGAGAAGATCTTAGTAAATATTTTAATATTAACCTTAATCCGATATTTCAAGATTATTATCATAACCTACATATTTTGATACCCCCAGAGCCTAGTTATTTTGATGCAATTGTAAAATCATTTTACGAGAACTACGAAAAAGAACTAAACAAAATATCAAATAATGCTATTGCATAATGTATAGTGCTAATTTATAATCACACCTATGAATTTAAGTATCGAGTTTCAAAAACCTACAATTTTAAAGAAGTCAAAGCAATTCTAATTGCTACTGGCTTTCTTCTGATGTTTCCCTCTTAAAAACAATAGAATAAAGTTAATATTAATTTATGGGTAATATTGATAAAACTAAAATTGAATATACAATTCTAGAGTACATCTTTGAAGGTCATGTCGACAATGACTTAATTTTAAATGTTGATGATTTCTTAAATTATCTTGAATTATTAAGTGATTCTGAAAAGCTTAATATTTTAAATACACTATCAATATTAAAGGATAAATATAAAAGGTATAATCATTTGGAAGAATATATTAAAATTAGAATTAGAAATTATGGAGTTGGTTTGATTATTATTGAAATCGAAACCACTCTACCTATTGTAAGTGATAAATATTTAGAAAGCACATTATTTCAAGAAAGGGGAAACTGTAGAGTTGCAAACTCTTCAGGACCTTATAATAGTTCAAAATTGTTAGAATCGTAGTAATTATTAAATAAGTAAAATGGATGATAAAAAAAGTTCAGATTTAATTGGTCAAAGAAAACAAAGACTCGAAAAAGTTAAAAAGTTAAGAGATTTAGGTATAGACCCTTATCCAGCTAAATCTTTTAGAACTAACACTATAAAAGAAATTATTGATAACCCAGAACAATATTTGGTTGAGCAAGAAAAGAAGGGGAAAGAGGTTGTCTTAGCAGGAAGAATTACTAGTTGGAGAGGGCACGGGAAATTAGCCTTTGCTGATTTGGTAGATCAGGATGCTAAAATACAACTTTATATTAAAGATGATGTATTGTCAGTAAAGGAGATTGAAGGTGGAAGGACACTCTCTTTTGATGAACTTGAACTAGTAGATGTTTATGATTTTATCGAGGTTTATGGTCAAATTACTAAAACAAGAAGAGGTGAGCTTTCAATTCTTGTTAAACATTTAAGAATTTTAACTAAAGTATTAAGGCCACTGCCTACTTCACTTGAAGACAAAGAAGAAAGATTTAGAAGAAGATATGTTGATATGGCTGTTCATCCTGAAATTCGTGAACGAATGGAAAGAAGGTCACTTTTTTGGCAAGCACACAGAGAATTTTTGAATCAAAGAGGTTTTTATGAAATTAATATACCAGTTTTAGAGCATGTCCCTGGTGGTGGTGATGCTGTACCTTTTACTACACATATGAATGCTTTAGACGAGGACTTTTATCTTAGAATCTCTCATGAACTTCCATTAAAACGTCTAATTGGAGGAGGCTTTGAGAAAGTATATGATATTGGTGCAAGATTTAGAAATGAAGGATTATCTGATGAACATTTGCCCGAACATATAGCAATGGAATTTTATTGGGCATATGCGGATTGGAAAGATGGTATGAAATTTATTCAAGAATTATTTACTTATGTTATAGGTAGAGTTTATGGTGATAAAAAAGTATTTAAAATTAGAGAATTTGAAGTAGATTTTTCAAAAGATTGGGAGATTGTTGATTTCAATAAAATAATGCAGGATAAATATGGTATCAAAAATATCTACTCAATTACTTTAGATGAAGTTAAAGAACTTCTAAGTAAAAATGAAATAGAATTTGATAGAAGCGTAAATATAGCAAGAGGTGTTGATGCATTATGGAAAAGGCTAAGAAAGACAATTCAAGGACCAGCATTTTTAGTAAATCATCCTAAATTTTTATCACCATTACAGAAACCAAGTTTAGAAAATCCAAATATGGTTGAAAGATTTCAGCCGATTATTGCTGGAAGTGAATTAGGAAACGGCTGGAGCGAGGTTAATGATGCAGTTGATCAATATCAAAGATTTGTAGAGCAGCAAAATTTAAGAGATTCAGGAGATGCTGAAGCTCAATGGCTTGATGTTGATTACGTTGAGATGCTTGAATATGGAATTCCACCTACATTTGGCTGGGGACATTCGGAAAGGGTTTTCTGGTTCTTAGAAGACGTTACTGCGAGAGAAGGTGTACCTTTCCCACAACTTAAAATGGATTTTGATAATATTACTAAAGAAATTTATCCAGAAGCTTTCGAGTAATTATTTCTAAAGAATTAAGAAAGGTATTAGCGCCGTCGTTTTACCGAACGGCGCCGAGGTACGGCTTTCCTAGCCTTGCCTCCAGGTCGGTTAGTACCGTTGCCTTAGGAGAACCAAAGTCCTCCAATGACCGATGAGCGATGTGGTCTGCTAGACGACAACTCTGAATCTGATGAGGTTGTTCGCCTGACGGTTCGCGGCGTTGAGGATGAGAATTCCTTCTTCGCGGCGAGTTTCATTGGAGTTACCCTTAGAACCGTACATGATGCAAATCCTCCACTATTCATCGGTCTGCTCAGGCTCTGCCTTGTGAGCATCGGCCATGTGCATTGGCAAGAATATATCATAGATAGTTTTTGATGACAATAAATTTTGACAAAGTTTTTCAATAAGAAATATAATTAATTAATATTTTTAAATAAATATATGATTAGTCTTATAAAATTAAAACTTAATAAAATATTTAAAAATGAATTTCAAGAATTTGAAGACAATAAATCGGAAACTCAACAGCACTTGGAAGACATACTTATTAAATTTACAAAAGAGTATAAGCATGATTTAGCATTTGCATATGATATGCAAGATATGTATGGCACAGTAGAAGTTTTTAGGAAATATAAACCTTTAGTAGCAGAATTTTATAATAATATTTTAAATTCAAATATTGATGAGGAATTATATGTTGAATATTTATCAATAAAGAATGGACTTCCTATGTATATTATTAGAGATCTTCTAACTGAATCACAGGAATTGCTTAATCTATCAGAATCCTAAAATTAAATAGAAGTCACTTTTGTTAAATGATAATTTCGACCTATACCTTCAAACCAGGTTCTTTGTCGCTTTGCATACTGTTTGTGGGCGAATTTCACTAATTCAACACACTTTTCAAGAGAAATTCGCCCTTCTAGGTACTCTACAGCTTGTTTATATCCCATGATTTGAAGCCCAGGATCATCTTTTTTATATCCTAATTCAAGTATTTTTTTAGTTTCTTCAATAAGCCCATCTTTAAACATTTGCTCAACTCTATTTTCAATCTTAATTTTTAACTTATTCCAGTCATATTCTGGATATAAAAATAAGTAATCGTATTCATGTAACGTATCATTTGAAAATATATCTTTTTCAGATTGGTTTACAATACTTCCACTTTCGGCTTTTTCTATTAGACGTATCAGTCTTCTTGGATTATTTCTATCACTTTGATTTAAACTTTCAAATTTTTGATGATCTATTTTATTTAATTGTTTTTGAAGTTCATTTATATTTAACTGCTCTAGTTTGTTTCTCAATTCTAAATCTTGTTCTTCATTTAGATTGTAATTTTTAATAATCGAATCTATGTATAATCCTGTCCCACCAACTAAAATCGGCAGCTTGCCACGTAAGCTTATTTCTTTTATAGATTTTCGGGCAAGCTGCCTCCATTCAAAAACATTAAATCTTTTATCTGGAGTGATTAAATTAATTAAATGAATCGGAATTTTTTCAATTAAAAATTCATTCTTATTAATTTGCTTTATTTTTCCTTTATTAGTGCCAATATCTAAATATTTATAAACCTGTCTTGAGTCTGCATTTATTAATTCTCCATTATTGTTTTTCGCAATTTCTAAAGCTATATTTGTTTTTCCCGTAGCTGTAGGACCACCTATGATTAATATCTTTTCCATTATTATTTTGATTTTATTCTGTTAATTAAATTCATGAAGTTTGAATATAGTTTCTCTGCTTCATTTATTGTTTCATCATCTAAATTTATTAATTCTTTTTTTTCTTCAATTTTTTTTATAGTTTTATCCAAAGCTTCGTGAAAAAAAAGTTCTCCAGGTGTTTTATATATACTGTTAAATAAATTTAGCCATCCTTTTGGTTCTAGATAAGAAATTGAGCAGGCATTCATAAATAATTTTGATTCAAGATATTTCTGTTCTCCACCATTATGAGTCTGAATGATTTCAATAATTTTATCTTTTTTTTCTCCAGTTACTTCATACTTTTCCAGAATTTGATCTGCATATGTAACAGCCATCCTAATATGCTGACTAGATTTATTAAGCATTGTTGCTTCTTGAAGTTTGTAATCTGCAAGAATAAAACCTAATGTCAGAGCTTCTATGTCACACTCATATTTATTTAAAAATATATCGATCCATTTATCTCTTAAATCAAGAATTATATCTCCAGGAAGTTCTTTAGAATAAAGTTCATTTTGTAATCTTTGTATAAGTTTTTCTAACATAAAAGTAATTATACCAATTCAAATCAGATATAAAAAAGTATAAACTAATAGGTATACATTTTCAGAATAATTATGGATCAAAATGAAATCTTTCTAAGAATATTAATCACTATTGTATTAGGTGCAGTGCTTGGTCTTGAAACTGAAACTAGAGCTATTGAATCAGAAGGAAAAAAACAAGCTACCCGTGAAGAGAAAAGAAAAATAGGAGGTTTAAGGACTTATACAGTTCTTTCACTTTTTGGTGGTATTGCTGGAATATTTTATTTAGCAGGTCTAAATATTATTGTATATATTTTCTTTATTTCGGTAATGGCCTTCACTATTGCTGCTTATATTTTGAATGTTCAGTTAAAAAAAGCTTTCGGTTTAACAACAGAAATTGCAATTGTTTTAACATTTGCATTAGGATTTTTAACTACTTCAGCTGTAATACCTTTGCCTGTTGTTATGTTAGCAATAGTTTTATTAACCTTCTTTTTATCACAAAAAAGAGGTATTGGAGCTGCAATTCAAAAAATACAACATAAAGAAGTGATTGATGTAATAAAATTCGGATTAATTTCTATAGTTATACTGCCTTTGCTCCCAAATCAAGATATTTTATTAGGTAATATTACACATTTAATAGATCCTACTATATCTATTGCACCTTCATTATCAAATATTGTTTTGATAAATCCGTTTCAAATTTGGCTTTTAGTAGTATTAATTTCAGGAATAAATTTATTGGCTTATGTTTTAAGTAAATTTTTAGGAAAACAAAAAGGAGTTTTTTTTGCAGGGATTTTCGGTGGATTAGTATCTTCTACATCAGCAGTTATCTCTTTAGGATTAAAATCTAAAAACGAAAAGAAAGTTGAGAATTCAAAATTATTTTCTGGTGTTGCTTTAATTGCAAATTCATTTAGTTTTTTAAGTATTGGGCTTTTAGCTTTTATCACAAGTAAACAATTATTTATTGAACTACTTCCTGTAATGTTACTAATGTTTTTAACTGGTTTATTAGTCGCTTTTTATTTAGCAAATAAAAGTGATAAAGATGTTAACCAAGAACATAATAATTTAGGATTAAAATATGAAGCTTTTTCAATTGGGCCAGCAATTAGATTTGTAACATTAATTGTAATTATAAAGTTAGTCGTTCAATTATTGTTAGTACAGAATGTAGATAAGGGAGTCTTAATTGCTATAACATCACTTTCTGGTTTAACTGGAATGGATGCAGCTGTAATTGCTTTTGGACAGCTAGTAAATAATTCTGTTATTACCTTAAGTACTGGAATTATCGCCTTTATGCTTTCAAATTATATAAATTTCTTGGGAAAGTCTGTTTACAGTTTTTTATTCTCAGAGAGAAGATATTTTATTTATTTAACTTTAGGACTAATAGTTGTAAGTATTTTTGGTGCTTTAGGATTATTGTTGTAAAATCATTTCTATGAAAAAATTTACTAAGAATGATGAAGGTTTTATATGTTTCAATTGTAGAAAAGAAGTTGAACAACTTAATAATTCAAGCAGAGATCACTGTAATTTTTGCTTATATGGATTACATGTTGATATAAATCCAGGGGATCGATTGAATGACTGTAAAGGTGTTTTAGAACCTATTGGTTTAAAGACTTCTAATGGAAAGACTCAGATTGCATATAAATGCCAGAAATGTGGGAAAATTATTTATTGTAAAAAAGCTGAAGATGATAATCCAAATAAAATTTTAGAATTAAATACAAAAATCTGGGAGGATTCTAATTAACAAAACATTTTAATCGCCTAATTCCATTATCTTCAACATTAATCTTATATCCTTCTAAAGTGTGTTTTACTCCATCTTCATCGGATTCAAGCCATTCTTGATCTTGTAGGGGTTTATTTATATCTAAAATATTAATAACACCTTCACGAATACCATTTTCTTTCCCAAAATATGGTGAAGAATGAATATATTTTATTTGAGTAACTGGTGTATTTTCTTTTGAATCATCTCTGGTTACTTCTGAAACTAACATTACATGATGAGCGTTATTTTTTTTACCTTTACTTCTAATTAAGTCCCCAGGTCTAACATCATTTAATTCAACAGCTATAGAATTATCATCATCAGTAACTATATCAGCTCCCATATTTTCAGCTGGTCTTAAAAAGTATCTTAACTTCCAGATAGGAGATTTTTGAAGAGGAGTTAATTCGCCCCATAATGGTTTATTTTCTTTTTCTTTATGCCATACATTAAGTAGGTGAACAACAAAACCAGAACAATCAATACCTATGCCTCTATTTATTAAAAACTCTTTTATTTCATCGGGCGACATATTATCAAAGTCAACTCCCTTAACTTTTTCCCAAATCTTTGCTTCAACCTCAATTTCATCAGGTGTCCCTTTCCCAACCATTGCTCTTAAGTCTTTTCTTCTTTTGTCATTAATATAATATGGAGTTACTACCTCTTTATTGCCTAGTTTAAGTTTCTTATAAGAGTTAATCAAGTTTTTCACAACATCAGGAATTGTTTCAGTTACCATAATTATTTTAATAAATTTTCTAAGACTTTCATTGCTTCTATCACCCAAGGAGTGACTTTATTATTATATACTATTTGATTTTGAAATTGCATTCTAGCTACTTCTTCATATTTATCCTTGATAGAATTTTGATTTTGAACTAATAGTACAAAACCACCATCTGTAATTTGATCTACTGAATAACCATCTTTTTGCCAAACTAGTGGCTTATCTTTTTCCTCATCAATGAATATTACCTTTTCTTTTCTTTCTGGTGAACCAGAACTCCAGTCGAAAGCACTATTGTCACTTTGAAGCCTATAGATTCCAGAGTCGAGGTGAGTTTTGATTTGGAATTTGTCTTGCTTTGCTCTTAAGAATATTTGTGAACCTTCAAGTTGATTAATTCTCTCCTCAGGAGAAAAACTCACCTCGACTCCTAAGAACTCAGCTAAATGTAATAATTCAAGTGGAATTTGATCCTGCTGAATCTCAAGTTTTGTCTGCATTGATATATTTGCTGTTTGACGTGCATTAATTTCAATTATAAATATTTCATTATCTTTTATTATTAAGTCTATTCCAAATAATCCTTTAAACCCTTTCTCTTTCATAATATTTCCAATCTTTTCAGTTTCATTAAAAATTTTAGATTTTATTTCTTCTGCTAAAGAATTTGCTAAGCTCCAGTCATTACCTACTGTAGAACCTTTTCCAGCAGTAAGTTCTTCATAGCCTGTAATTTGATATTGAAGGCCACAAATAAATATTCCATTCTTAGTAACACAACCATTAATTGTATAAGGTTCGCCTTCAATAAATTCTGATAGTTTTACAATATTCCCAGAATAATTATTTTTAAAATTATTAAATTCATCTTCATTGGTAATAATGAAAGTTCCAATACCTGTATGAGCTCTATCTAATTGAATCACAAACTTTTCTCCGTAATCTTTTGATATCGAATTATATTCATCATCAATCACCTCTTTTACTTCAGTTTTAGGTGTTAATATACCGTTTTCATGCAAAATCTTGGTCTGAGATAACTTATCTTCAAACATTCTATTTAAAGTTGCACTATTATTTAAAATTGTTCCTCCAAGATTTTGAAGGTTTAAATATGTTGGATTATTAAATTGGAAAAGTTGAGCATAAAACTTCCCATTCGTAACTTTCTTTAACCACTCGATAGTTTTTGGATGGTTTATTAAATTTAATGTTGAATTAGTTTTAAGCTCAATACCTTCAGATTGAGCACAAAAAATTCTACTGGGATAAGTTTTTGAAATTTCTTGTGTTATATAACTTTCATCTATACAAACTATGTAGTAGTTATCTAAATAATTTTCCAATCCTAGAGCTCTTTCAGCATCTTTTGCAAAATAAATGATTCTGTTATCTTTTGTTAATTCATTAATTTTATCTAGTAGTTCTTGAGTTTTATTATTCATAATTATTTATCTTTTTGTCTTTTAATCCATTGTTTCTTCAGTATCTCTAAAGAAAGAGTTGATAAGAAAAATCCAATAGTAGGAATCAAAGCACTTAAATAAAAGTCTTGAATTCCTATTACATATAAAATTAAACACATAACAATATATGTTAGTCCAGTTATGAGTCCTTTTCTTAACCAACTTGTTTCCCAAGCTTTATCTAATTCAACTCTTTTATTACGAGCCTTTAAAAGCATTATCTCTTTTTCTAAATTTTTGTTCATTTTAATTTATATAAATAATATCTACCTATGGTTTTATCTGGTTCTTTATCTGAGAATTTAAAAGTATTTGTAATTATAATACTGTTTTTAGGCATTTCGCTAAATAATTTATCTTTTAACTTATCAATCTGCTCATTAAATATATAGAGATATGCTACATTATATCTTGAAAAATCATGTTTAAAAAAGTCCTTATTATGAATTTCAGTATTATTTTTTTTAGTTGTTAGAAGTCTTAATCTACTTAACAGTGATAAATATGGGTTAAATTCAATTCCCTCTGACTTTTCACAATAATCAGCCATCATTTTTACAATTCTTCCATCCCCTGAACCAATATCAATGAAATTAGTCGGTTTAGGAAGAATAATTTCTTTTGAATCAATCAATTCTTTTAGTTTTTTTGCTGAAGAAGGATAAAATGGAGTCTGATTTAACCATGACCAAATTAGATATAATCCTCCAACTGCCAATAATATTTCAAATCCAAAAAAACCGATTAACATAAAATTCATTTATATTTTTTTAATAAATTATCTACCTGATGCGATACAAATAACTTTCTTAGGATTATAATTTTCTTTTACTTTAAGAAAACCTGCAATTGAAAGAAGTGAGTTATAAGAAAGATCATTTATATCTTTTGATTTAACAAATTTTTCAGTCTCTATTAACTCATCATTAGTAATTTTCAAGATATCTCCATTGCATTCTTTAATAATTTTTAAAACTTGTGGAGATCTTAATCCAGATGAGTCAATAATTGCATCTGCCAAACTTTCAGATTCGGATGATACAGTAGATTGGTTATTTAAGGAATCATAAAAAGGATGTACTTTTTCAGTTTGGCAGACAAAAAGTTTAGGCATGAAAAATTCATTACCTAACTTCATAAATAATCCTTGAGATAATCCTACAAATCCAGAACCTGAAGAGGCTGGGCAAAAAATTAAAACATCTTGATTACTTTCCTGCCTGTTTAAAAATTCGGTTAATTCAATCCCTAAGCTCCAATAACCTTTTAAAGCATCTTCATCAACAGCAGACTTCAAATTTGGAATATTTTTTTCGACAGAGATCTGAACTGCTTTCTTTTTAGGATTAAAATCTCGATAAAATGCTTCAGTATTTTTATCTAACAAGCGTATTAATAATTCTTGTTTTTCCTGATTTATGTCATTTTTAACAACTACATATAATTTAAAGTTTAAATTTAATTTTTTTATATATGACCAATAACTAATTGCTGCATTTCCTGAAGTAGAGATAACTCCTTCATGAACTCCTTCTGATAATAATTTTGTGAGTTTATAAGCTGTTGCACGATCTTTCCACGAACCAGTTGGATTTTGATCTTCTCTTTTTATAATAACTTCTATATTTTCAAATTTAAATTTGTTAGTAGGTGTATTACCTTCTTGGAGTGTAATAACATTGCCTTCATCAACTTCTTTTCTTAGTTCTTTAAAGTCCCAGATACTCAAGTTATTTATTTTAAAAAGTAGTAAAATTAACCTATATTATCAATTATGATACAATTTTTAATTAAAATATTATATACCAATATATGAATGATGACGATACAACTAAATTAAATAATGATGATAGTGGAGACGAAAGTGTTATGAATGAAAATAATGAAATGACAGAGAATGTAGATACTCAGGAAGAATCAATGGAAGAAACAACATCAACTGATGAAGTACCATCTGACTGGATTAAAGTAACAAATGGAAAGTTTGTCTGTGGTGAATGTGAAAATGAAAGTGAGCCTGAAACAAACACTGTTGATGGAACAGTAAAAGCAGATACCGAGAAGATAAAATCAGATCTTAAAGCATTCCCTTCAAAAATAATTTATGGATCATGTCCTGTTTGTGGAATGGAATATACTTTTAAAGAAAAAAATGGTGAATTGTATATGGAACCTAGTGATATGATTAAGTAATAAGAGATTTGTAAAATTATTGTAAAGTAATTGATTAGGAGTCTTTTTAGGTTATAATAATATTAAGCACGTTGATGGTTTAATTAGAACTCTAACAAATTATAAGCTTTTGGTCGGATAATGTACTATCCCGTGGGATAGAGCTGCAAAGTCTGCAATCGTGTTTTCACGGAAGCTTCTAAACACCTATCAACGTGCGGATATTTGAATATTTTTGGGAATATATTAGTTAGTGACTTTACTTTCTAGAGCTTTTTTCAAGTTATAAATTTCATTACGTATTAACTGTGGTTGAAATTCACTTTCTACTTCATGAACTAAAGTGTTTCTCAGTTTATGAGCAATCCAAATTTTGTTATATGTATCCCTGTCAAACGCATTCTTAGCAGATTTTAAACGTTCTCCCATAGTCGATCCAGGAAATTTCATTTTTCGAAGATAATAATCAAACAATTTATCATATTCAATTAGTGCTGATTTAAGTTCATGGATATTCGTACTTTGCGGATTTGCATTTATTCTTGAAATTTTAGATTTTATATCTCTTGAGATACTGCTTTCTTTGGAAGTAGAGGCAAATGAAATATAAATTGCAACGGCAAAAACTATTACTACTATTAAAATTACTATTAATGTATTTGTGTCCATTATTGTTCTAATAAATATAACATTATAGAAAAAAAGTGAAAGGAAGTGTTAATATTATTTATGATTTTTAGTAATAAAAGATCAGATAAAAATATTAGACTAAGAAGCGGAGATGCAGGTGGTTGTGGTTGTATATTAATTATTCTTGGATTATTAGGTGTTGTTCTTTTTGGAGCACCTCCGGGAGCATTAATTATTATAGGTATTCTTATCTTAATATTTGGGTAATTTTGCGAGATTAGTACAGTGGTAGTACATCGGCTTCCCAAGCCGGAGACGCGAGTTCGAGCCTCGTATCTCGCTAATTGCATAATAGTTTACATCAAATTATAATCTGATAATTATTATTTAAATTATATTTATGACAAATTTACAAAATAGTGCTGATAATTTAGAAACAGAAACTCAATATAAAAGTATAGTTATTCCATTGAATGACAGAAATATTGAATTTTCATTAGATCCTGAAATTTTACTTGAAGAAGAAAACTTAACTAATCTATTTAAACGACTAATGATTTTATGTATAGATTGGAGTAGTAAAGGCTGGTCGAGGTCAAATATTGATTTAATGTTAAAGAAATTAGGGTTTCCTGAAAAATATGCAGAAGCCATAGGAGTTGGATTTCGAATGTATATGCACGATTTAACTTGTCAATCTAATGGCGAACCTGACTATAATGGGATAATTTATATAAAGAGAAAAATGAGTATAATACTTGAAGATCACAGACCTTTAATAGGAAATGTTCAAGAAAGTTAATTTGCATAAAATCTTTCCTCAACATATAATTTAACTAATTACTTCTTAAGAAAATAAAAATGTTTGGAGATGTTAATAATGTAACTTTACTAGGGAACGTAACAAGAGATCCTGATTTAAGATATACACCCAGTGGTGCTGCAGTTTTAAGCTTTGGATTAGCAACCAATAGAAGATATAAAAAAGGCGAGGAGTGGGTCGACGAGCCTTCATTCCACAATATTGTTATATGGAATAATGCTGAATCTTTAGCAAAAAGAATAAAAAAAGGAACTAGAATTTATGTAGAAGGCAGACTTCAAACTAGAAGTTGGGATGATAAAGATGGGAAGAAACAATATAAAACCGAAGTTGTTGTAAATAGAATAATCCTCGTAGCACGATTTGAAGGTGACAATCAGAGTTATGGAACAGTAAGTAGTGATATAAGCAATGAAGCAGTTAAAACATCATCAGACTCGAACGAGGATGATACAATTGATCCTAATGACCTACCTTTCTAATTAGAAAGAATAAAGGACAATCCCTATAGATGTTCCAACATTAAGACTAGCTCCTTTTCCATACATAGGAATATGAACTGTTAAATCACATTTCTCTAAAGTTGAGTTTGTTATTCCATATACTTCACTCCCTGCAATAAAACAAACTTTATTTTTGTCTTTCAAAAAATCATTTAATTCATTTATACTTTTAGATTCATCTGTAAGTTCAATTCCTACTATATAAAAACCTAACTTTTTTAAAGTTTGCAAAACTTCTCCTGTTGTATTTTTATAAAACCACTCTACTGATTCTTCTTTATTTCTAGAAGCTTTTTTCAATTCTTTACCAAAAGGAGGTTTTTGGCTTATTCCAGTCAAATATAATCTTTTTATTCCAGCAGCATCTGCAGTTCTAAATATAGAAGCAACATTTCTAGCATATTGTATATTTTCAAGAATAAGGTATATTTCACTCTCTCGTTTCTCTACCTTCATTAATTTTTTTATTTCTTTTTTTCTTAGTTGTCTCATATATGTAATTATAAACTAAGTGTTGGTATAATTAAACGCAATTTTTATTATTAGATGGACAAATGAGAAATTGGATTAAAATAATTGGAATATTAAGCTTAATAATAATAATGCTTTTAGCATGTATTACTACTCTGATTGGCGGAGCTTCATTATTATGGTTTAGAACATATCAAGTTTTTACAGAAAGGACTTCAGTTGCTGAAGTAACTATATCAGAATTAAAACACGATGATATTGGTGATTATGCAGATGTTAAAGTTCAGCAAATTTCAAAAGATTCAGCATTATCAGCAGTGTTTGGACAAGCAGATTCTAGTAAACAGATTCTTGAAAATGAACAGGACTTTAAAATTTATGGGGATACAATATATGTAGGTGGTCCGATTATTAAATTTAAAGATCCATTAATTTTAATTAATTTTAAAACAATGTATAAATTAGGTAAGATTTATGGAAGGTATGACTTGAATAACGAATTGGAAATTAATAAATCTGAAGCTGCACAGCAACAGTCCAGTTATGATTTAAATGGAGGATATGCTGATTGGAAGTCACTTTTTGACAATATAAATTCACAAAATTTACTAGGGAAATTTTATTCTTTATTTGTTGATACATCTCAAATTAGTTCTGCTGGTGTGTTTGTATCTGGACAAGAACAAAACTATACAGTGTATATTACAAATTTGGGATTTCTTTGGAGCAAAGAATAAAGATCTCTAAAAGTAACCCTTTATTTGATATAATCCCTATGTGAATTTGGTGTTGTGGCCAAGTGGTAAGGCGAGAGTCTGCAAAACTCTTATTCGTGGGTTCGATTCCCACCAACACCTTTTAATTAATGTTAATTATTGGCTTCCTTTAACGTTTCTATTAATGATTCTATCAATTTTAGGAAGGCTTCATTTTCACTCTCTCTATTTTGCTTACTTCTTTCAGTCAATTCCTCTAAAGCAAATGTAGCTGTATCGCTTGTTGGATCTTTTTTTATAAGTTCAATTAAATCTTCATTGGACAAATTTGATAATCTTTCCCTGTTACCTTTTTCAGTGTGTTCATATATTGTTCCTTTTAGATTGTCTACAAGATTCATAATAATTTTTTAAAAAATGATTGTTGTTAATATACCACATTGCTATTGGTATATCTAAGATTTATTAATAATTTCCACTATATCCAGGAGGAAGTGTTAGTTTACCAACTAGTCTATCTTTAAAACTATCTAAACTATCAAGTATTTGAACTCTTGATAAAAAATATCGTCCAGAATATCGATTATCAATTGCTCCTCCACAACTAAACCCAAGAAGATATCCATCATTAATTTCATAATTTACTGAATTCCCATTAACTGCACAATAAGGGTAAGCTATAGCTATCACATCTTTCCCAGTAATGGCTTCAATAGCTGCTTTACTTCCTCCTATTTGTGTTTGTAAATCACTTGAGCTTGTTAGTTTTGATAAATCAGAATGTGACACAGTATGTGATTCTATTGACATTCCATTTTTACTCATCTCTTTTATTTGATCGTTAGTCAAGAATAATGAACCTGAAATTAAGAAAAATGTTGCCTTAAGATCATATTTTTTTAAAATAGGATAAGCAGCAGTGTATTGAGAATTAGTTCCATCATCAAATGTAATAAGAACTGATTTTTGACTTGGATTTTTATCTTCCTTTAAATCATTATAATATTCTTCTATTGTTAGTGATCTATAATTATTTTTTACTAAATATGCCATTTGTTGTTCAAAAATTTCAGGAGATACATAATATTCTTTTGTATAGTTGTTTGGAGGTGTTTCAATACGATGGTACATTAATACAGGAATCCTAACTGTATTAACAGGTTGATATACTGGGGTAGGTGAATCTGTATCAAGATTATCGACAGTTGTGTTGAAATCTTTTTCAATAATACTTTTATAATCGTCTCCGATATCATATATATAAAAGATATTTGCAGCAATAATATCTCCTTTTTTTTTGTTTATTAAATTAAGATTTAAATATTCATTGTCTGAATTTGGAATATATTGAACTAAGTAAGAGAATATTTTTGATAGATCTTCTCGTTGTGAAGTAGAAAAAGAATTATTTAATCCAATTAAAGTATAAAGTTTCTCGAAGTTGTTAAGTAAATTATTATTATTTTCTGAAGTATAGTTGTAAAAATCAAAAATTTCTTTTTGGTATGCAGTTAAATAAATTAATCGCAACAGTACATCATTATTAGCAGCTAAG
This sequence comes from uncultured bacterium, assembly GCA_963700155.1. GTDB lineage: Bacteria > Patescibacteriota > Dojkabacteria > J137 > J137. The sequence continues at coordinate 1,083,144 of OY969472.1, forward strand.
TATATATTATTATAATTTTGTAGAGCTTTATCTATTTCTGATGGTTCAACTAGAGTATCTTTATTATAAAAATTCATATAAGAAGAAACTGAAATAGCATCTTTTTGTGAATTATTTCCTACCAAAGGATTTAATGTCCAAAGCAATATATCATCAATATTATCTACTGGTGATGTGTCTTGGCTTTTCGTTAATTTGGTTTGAGAACCTATTTTAGCTAGAATTGAATCATAATTTTTCTTACTCTCATTTAATCCTAAAACTTGTGAATCATTTCTATTCTTTAATAGAGATGCTTGAATATTTCTTATATCAATATTATCTGCGGAGGATACATTAATAGATTCATAAAAAGTTTTAAATTTATTGTCCGATGGTTTTAATGAATAAAAGTTAAATGTTTCGAAATCATTATTAATATTTGAAACTTCATTTTGCTGAGCAATACTTTGAATTAAAACTAATTTATAAAATGAATTCACATTTGGATCACCAAAATAATCATTAAATTTACTCCATGCTTCCTCTAAAGAAGATGACGTATTCTTATTTATAAGTGTGGAGATATTGTCTAATAGTTCAATATTATTTGAAATTGCAGCTGATATATTTGAATCATAAAATGTAAAAATTCTTTTTAAAGTTTCAGAATATTTAAGAGAATTGATTATTGAGTGAAAATGATTTCGTAAAACCTCATTGTAAAATTTTATTTTTTCATTACGAATGATATTAAGTGATGAATTAATTATAAAATTATCATTTATCTGAATAGGTGTCTTATTATTTACTAAAGTAAGATAATTAAAGTCATTTGAGACTTTAGAACTTGTTTCACCTAAATTTAAAAACTCTACTTCGTTTTTATACGATAAACTATATGTTTTTCCTAGGCTTATATAACTATCAGGAAGTTTATTAAGTGAAGTATCATTAATATTTCCAGTGATAAATTTTGAACTACTATATTTTATCCCTGAGCTGAAATTATAACTTGGATACTCTGAAAAATTTAAGTTATAGGTTTGTTTTGAAATTATAAAATAACTTCCTAAAATTAATACAAATCCTAAAGTTATAAATAGAATGCTACGTGGATTCAAATGAGAATTCTTTAATTTTTGTTCAATATATTTAGAAATATAGTACATATGTATAGTAAAACTTACTAATTCAATATACTAAAGAAAGTAATTTCTTAAAAGAGGAACATAGACAGATTATTTTAAATAATAATTCCTCCTCCAATACATTTATCTTTATCATAAACCACTAAGCTTTGTCCTGAAGTTACTGCTCTCTGTGATTCAGAAAATATGAATTTTTTATTTGCTATATCTAAGTGGCCAGGCTGAGGTTTCTGACGATAACGGATTGAAGCTGAAAGTTCTTTATTATTTGTGATATTTTTAGAAATTTCAGGATTAATAAAATGAATATTTTCAAGTTCAACTTCAGATTTATATAATTTCGGATGATTAGTTCCATGTCCAACGAACAATATATTGTTTTTTATGTCCTTGTTTACAACAAAATATGGGATTGCCTGGCCGCCTATTTTAATTCCTTCTCTTTGTCCAATAGTATAAAAGTAAATTCCTTTGTGTTCTCCAACAATTTCATTTGTGTCTATATCTTTTATCATACCAACATTTTCAGGTATTCTAGACATTAAGAACTTTAGAACATTTATTTCACCAATAAAACATATACCTTGACTATCAGGTTTTTCAGCATTTGGTAACTTAAACTTTTTTGCAAGTTTTCTTACTTCCAATTTCTCTAAATTACCTACAGGGTAAAATACACGAAGTAATTGTTCTTGTGTAATATTGTACAAAAAATAACTTTGATCTTTTTTAGGATCAATACCTTTTAATAAGTTATGATTACCATCTTTATCAATTTCATGTCTTGCATAATGTCCTGTAGCAATATAATCAGCACCATCTGATAAAGATTTTTCTAAAAATAATTTAAATTTTATTTCTTTGTTACACATTACATCTGGGTTTGGGGTCCTTCCTCTTTTATATTCATCAAAGAAGTATTCAACTACTTTTTCTCTATATATTTTTTCAAAGTTATATGCACGGAATTCAATTCCAAGAACTTTACATACTGATTCTGCATCTTTTTGATCTTGTTCCCATGGGCATTCAGATTGAATTCCGTAATCATCCCCTGACCAGTTTTTCATATAAACTCCTGTTACTTCATATCCTTGTTGTTTTAATAAAGCTGCTGAAACTGCAGAATCAACTCCACCTGAAAGTCCTACAAATACTTTTAGTTTATTTCTTGAATTCATAGATGCTATTTTAACATGCAAGTACTAAAAAATCTTAACTATAAATGAATCTATTGATATAATTAAAATTATATAATTGAACGAAATTATGAATGTAAATGAAATTGCTACAGCGAATTTTAATACATTTATAAGTTTTTTCCCTGAAGCTAAACTTACTTCTGATCAAAAAGAAGTCTTAAAGTTTTTTTTTTCTAATCTACTATTTTGAAACAATAGCTGATAATTCAAATGTAATAGATGGTTTTGAATATGATTACTGGGTGGACGACGTAATAAAACAGATACAACTTTTTATAAATTCAAAAAAAATTGAACTTAGTTCAAATCAATTTAATAGTTTTATCGAATATTTCGTACTTAATTTAATAAAAATATATATTTATTTTTTTAATTCTAAAAATAGAAGGAATAATATTTATAAGATTTTAAATAAAACATTAAATAAAATCAGGGCTATTCCTGAAGAATACAACTATGTATCAAAAGTATTAGAAGAAAACTCACTTGAGATTTACAAATCTCGTAATTACGATTTTTCTGTAAAGGAAATACTAGTTGCTTTAAGTAATCTTTTAGATATTTATAAGATTGATCCGAAGTTGAGAAAACAGCTTGAGATCAAAATTAGAAGCATATTTGAAATTTACATAATCGAATCTTAATTAAGATTGTTAAGTATATCTCTTAACTCTGCAGCATTTTCAAATTCAAGCATATCTGCGAAGAGTTGCATTTGGAACTTTAATTCTTTAACAAATTTCTTCTGTTCGGCTTTTGGCATTGCCTTGTAACCTTCTGCACGTTTTTTAATATCATCTTCTTTCTCTTCAGATTCTTTATCAACTTCTTTAAATTTATCTAATTGATCTCTAATTTCTTTCTTAATACTCTGAGGAGTAATTCCATGTTCTTTGTTAAATTTGTCTTGAATTTCTCTTCTTCTTCGAGTTTCATCAATAGCAAACTTCATAGAATCAGTAATTCTGTCTGCATACATAATTACCCTACCTTCAACATGTCGTGCTGCTCTTCCTATAACTTGAATTAGACTAGTTTGTGATCTTAAAAATCCTTCTTTATCTGCATCTAGAATAGCAACAAGAGATACTTCCGGAAGATCTAGACCTTCTCTTAATAAATTAATCCCTACTAAAACATCATATAATCCTTTTCTTAAGTCTCTAAGTATTTCAACTCTTTCTACTGTATCAATATCAGAATGTAAATATTTACTTTTAATACCTTTTTCTATTAAAAAGTCAGAGAGTTCTTCTGACATTCTCTTTGTTAAAGTTGTTACTAGAACTCTCTGACCTTTCCCAATAACTTTAGTAATTTCATCTATTAAATCAGGAACTTGTGGCTTTTCCCATGTGGTTGAAGAATATGCTGGCATATTGGTATATCCATTTTTTTTCAGTTCATTTTTTACTTTTTCAAAGGTTTCAGGCAAAGATGGTCTTATTTCAACGTATGGGTCTAAAAGACCAGTTGGCCTAATGATTTGATACACAATGCCTTCATAATTTTTAGGAAGATTATTATTCATAACTAGCATTTTAACATGCGTATACTATTTCTTTAATAATTCATAATGTTTTCATTTCAAGAAGATATTATAAAAATAAGTAGTAATTCAGTCATTTATTTTGGCTTGATAAGTTATAAAATATTGACATGTTTCACACCAAAAATCGTGATACATATAATGATACAGTAATATGCTATTTAATCTTGTCAAAATACATTGGAGGGAGTACTATTTAAATAGTAATATATTTTATCATCATTCTGATGAAATACCTTTTTACTGCACCAGCACTTACAAAACCAACTTTCGAAACTCTTCAAGAGTATTCAATTAAACGATTCAATAAAATCGAAAAACTTCTTAAGGATATAAGATCCTCTGAGTTAAATTTGAAAATATCAGTCACAAAAGTGAAACACACATTTTGTATTGTAGTCGAAATTTATATGGGTAATATAAGTAAACCTATAATAGTAAAAGAGAAGGACAATGATCTAAGAAGAATAATTGATAAAGCTTCTGCACAATTGAAAAACGAAATTATTAAGAATAAAAAGAAAAGATTTGATCTATCTAGATTAAGGAAACATTCAAAAAAAACTTTTAATAATTACAGTTAATTTACAGTTTTATTGATTTAATCATTTAAATAACATAAAATTTAAAAACTTGGTTAATGCCAAGAAATCAAAATTGAAAGGAGGAAAAAAATGAAGATTAAATTAAATAAAAAAATTCTTTTTAGTATGCCAATAATTTCATCCCTATTAGTTACTGTACCTGTTCTTGCAAGTGGCTATGATTATACTTATAGCAATGCAGCAGATGCAGCTGCAGCTACAACATTTTTAGGGGGTACTTTTTTGTTAGCATGCTGTCCATTAATAATATATGTAGTTTTTGATCTTGTAATTGCATATATAGTTTATTCAGATGCAAAGAAAAACAAAGTAGAAAACGGTGTACTATGGGCTGTTATTACTTTCTTCTTCTCATTAATTGGTTTGTTAGTTTACTTCTTAGCAATTAGACCTGAAGCTATGAAGAAACATTCTGGAATGGCTACACCAATGCCAGAAACAAAGAAAGAAGAGAATATGGAAGAACCAAAGAAAGAATAATCTCGAGATTATTTTGTAATTAAAAGGGGTTCCTTTCAGGAACCCCTTCTTATTGCTATTTTTTAGTGAAAATAACCTAATTGTTTTTAAAGACATCAATTAAAAAAGCAATATGAACTTCAATTGGTATTCCTATTAATTCTGCACCTTTCTTAATATCTTCCCTATTAACATTAGCAGCAAATCGTTTATCTTTAAGTTTCTTTTTTATTGATTTAACTTCCATATCTTGATACTTATTTGGTCTAATTAGTGAAGCTGCATTTAAAAATCCTGAAAGTTCATCACATGCAAATAAATATTTATCTATTTCTGAAACAGGTTGTTTACCTGTTCTTTCAGGTGCGTGGGCTTTAATTGCTTCAATAACTACTTCTGGATATCCTTTCTCTATAAGTATTTCATTGCAAGCCTTATTTGGATGTTCATCTGGATACATTTCCCAATCTAGGTCATGTAAAAGACCAGCAGTCCACCATATTTGAATTTCTTCATCAGACAAATTTAATTTTCTAGCATAGCTTTCCATAGCTTTTGCAACCATCTCACAATGATTAATTAAACTTTCATTTTTTATGTACTCCCGAAGTAGTTTTTCAGATTGTTCTCTTGAAGGCATAGCTTTCTTATTAACATTTAATTTTGTGATACAACATCAAGAATTATATTTACCATTTTATCTGCATTCTTATTTTCTTCTCTTAAAACATGGTTAAAAATAAGTAATGAGAACGATTTTGATTCCCTTTGAATTTCATTATAAAGTTTTCTTATATTTTCATCTTTAACTTTGTACTCTCCATTTAATTGTTTTACGACTAATTCGCTATCCAAAGTGCAAGTTAAGTCTTTTATTTTTAATTTTTGTGCAAGTTTAAGACCTAGTTTTAAAGCATTGTACTCTGCATAGTTATTTGTTGCTATTCCTAAATATTTTGCATCAAATGAAACAAGATTCAATTTATCATCGAAAATAAAACATCCTGCAGCACTAATTCCTGGATTCCCTCTAGATCCTCCATCAGTAAATAAATAAAACATAAATAAGGATTAAAATTTAAAATTTATCAAAACTATTAATAAACCAGTTAATATTGTAAACCCATCGTTGTCTATCATCTACATCACCGGCATATGTTTTAACGATACAAGTAAGACTTTTGTTGCAAGGTTCTATAAATCTTTGAGATATTTTGCAAGAAATAGATGTAAGTGCATCTTCCCAACTTGAATATTGAACACCATCAAGATATCCAAATGGATTATATAATTTAACAGGTAATTTCCCAAAACCTGATTCATTCCCGGCAATTGCTAGTATTATCTTCCAATCACCATTGCAAGCATCTGCTTGTTCAACTATTATATGTCCAAGACCTTGAAATGGTGAGTTATATTTTTTTAAGACAGCTTCAACTTTTACTACTTTTGCATCAAATTCTTTTTTCAAAATTTCACTTCGTTTTGAGTTATATATTGCTTGTATTTCACTACTTACTTCAAATATAGGTTCAAAAGTGACAGTATTTCCTGCTGCAAAAGTATCATTTCTCTTTAAAGTAGCATTAGCAGAAAAAGTACTTACATATAAAGTACCTAACAAAGTTGCTAAAAAAGACAACACAAGCATTAGTTTGAATGTTTTTCTAAACCTATTCACTTTTAAAATCTGTATTTATTTATTGAAGAATTTCAATATTATTATTATTTTGTCCTCCTAAAAAGTTTAGCATTAAACTGCCTGAAGTAGAAATATGAGTAAACCTTTTATTTTTAAGTTTTAAATTATTGAAAATTTTGAGTGTAGCTTTACCACCAGCAATTTTAAAAGTATTTTGTTCTGTATTGAAAGCAACTTCTTCAGTAATAATATTACTTCCAACTCTGAAATTCTCATTTTTGTATTCACCCATTGGACCATACAATAATATTTTGTTCGAGCTTTCAATAATTTTTGAGTATTCCTCAATTGTTTTTGGACCTATATCATAACCTCTTAGAATTTCCTCTCCATTTATATTTTGAATCTTTGAATTTTCAAGTACTTGATCAGAAGGTAATAACAATTCAATATTACGTTCTTTTATTAGTTTTAAAATAGTTTTTGCTGAATTAATTTGTTCTTTTGTAGCATTAAGCTCTTTTACCTTTTTACCTAAAGCTTGGAAAAATAAATAAGACATTTCTCCACCTAACATAAGCTTATTAATATTCGAAATATCATTAATTATGTATTCAAGTTTTGCATCCTTAATTTTTCCACCAAAAATAACTAGATAATTATCTGTTTTAATTTTTTTAAACTCATTTAGTTTGTTTATTTCATTTAATACTTGAAACCCAACAGCTTTCTTTTTAATTAACTTTGGTAAATCATAAACAGATGCAAATTTTCTATCCTCTGAAAAGTCATCATATATATATGCATTAGCTAGTTCAGATAAATGTTTAACAAATTCTATTCGTTTTTCATCAATTTTACTCTCTTCTTCTGGATTGAATTTAAGATTTTCAATCATTAAAACATCTCCAAACTCCATAAATTTGATTGAGTTCTCACAATGTTTAATATCAGCAAATTTAACTGAAGTTGATAATGTATTCCCTAAAGCAAATCTTACAGGCATAAGAGATAAAGAATCGATATACTCTCCTTTTGGATCTCCCAAACTACCGATAACAATTACTTTGCAATGTTTATCTATAAGGTATTTTATTGTTTTTGAAGCTGATTTTAGAATGGTTAAATCAGAAACCTCTCCATTTTCAATGGGAACGTCAAGATTTGCACGTACAATTACAATCTTTTCATCTAATTTAAGGTTTTCTAATGACCGCATTTTCTTTACCATGAAGGTATTTTACCATTTTTGAGGAAAATTTTCCAGCATTTAAGATAAATATAAGATAATATTGTAATTTAAGAAATTACTTCTTTACCCATATATTTTTGTAATACTTCTGGAATTCTAATTGTTCCATCAATTTGCTGAAAATTTTCCATTATTGCAATAGGAAATCTTGACATAACTATCGCTGTACCATTAAGCATATGAACATAGTCTAGTTTTCCTTCAGAATTTCGATACTTAATATTAAGATTCCTAGCTTGATAATCTGTGCAATTCGAAGTCGATGTTATTTCTCCATAATCATTTCTTCCGGGCATCCAGGCTTCAATATCATAAGTTTTTGCTGAACTTGTTCCCATATCACCTGTACATTGCTGAACTACTCTATATGGTATTCCTAAACTTTGTATAATTTCTTCTTCATTAGCTAGCAATTCTTGATGCAAATTTTCTGAGTCTTCAGGTTTACAGTAAATGAACATTTCTAATTTTGTAAACTGGTGAACTCTATATAGACCTTTCGAATATTTACCATATGCTCCTGCTTCTTTTCTAAAACAGTGAGATATTGCAGCGAATTTCATTGGTAGATTTTTCCCATCTATTATCTCATCAGCATACATTCCGGCCATTGTCACTTCGGCTGTGGCGATGAGGCCAAGATCTTCTCCATCAATTTCGTACGTTTGAGCCTCATCGCCTCTAGGAGAATATCCTGTTCCTAAATAATATCTTGATTTAGCTAAATCTGGTGTTGTGACCAATGTATATCCCTTTTTCTCTAGAAATTCTAAACCATATTGAATTAGTGCGTATTCTAATTTAACTGCATCCCCTTTAAGATAATAAAATTGAGATCCAGCAACCTTTGCTCCGGAGTCAAAATCTAATATTCCTAGTTTTTTACCAATATCAAGATGACTTTTTGGTTCAAATTTAAATTCTGTCTTTTCACCAACTTTTCTTAATTCTTTATTGTCTTCACTAGTTTTTCCTATTGATACATCAGCCATAGTCATATTAGGAATTTGGCTTATCAAATCATTCCATTTTATTGTTAGTTCTCTATAATTCTCTTCTTCAACTTTTATATCTATACTATTCCTTAATTCTACAGCCATTCTTTTTGCTTCTTCTGGATTAGTTTTCCCGATATTTGATATCTCATTTCTTTTAGCATTATGGTTTCCAATTTTCGATTGAACTTCTTTTCTAGTTTGATTTACTAATAGCCAGTCATCGACAATAATTTCTTTTCCCACTCCATATCTGTTAATCATATTCTGCTTAATTTTTTCAACATTTTCGGTAATAAATTTTGGATCTAACATTTGAGTAATTTAACAGTTATGAATTGTACTGTTTGAATTTTAAAATATTTTATTAAAAAAAGATATGTACTATATTAACTAATTGAATGATTTCTTTTAAATTATTGTTATAAGGCTTTGAATTCCTAGTTATAAATATACCAAAAGATAGTTAAGCTATTTACTAATTTAGTTTTAAAATATATAATTATTATGACTTTGAAGTTCTTTGGCAAGACTGAGTCATACAAACTAAATAAAGCTGTCTCAAGAAGTTGAGAAATTAAGGTGGAACCGCGGGAAACCGTCCTTAAAATATAATAATTTATATTTTGAGGACGGTTTTTTATTTTTAAAATTTGGTATCCATATATAAGAATTATTCAATAGTTTTTAGTTAGAATTTATGAAAACAGTAAAAGATTTTTTTAAGGAAGTTAAAGATAAGCCTTCTGTAACTGATGCATACGTACTATATTTAAAAGGTATAGAACAAACTGGTGGTGAATATCCTGAAGTATATTTAAGTGGAGCATTAACTAGTGGTGGGTTTAGAAGGGATGAAAAATTAAGTTGGGATGAAGGATTTATTAAAAATGCTGAGCTATCTGCACAAATAAGGAAAGCTTTATACGTATATAACTTATTGGATAAAAATAAGTTAATATTCTTCCCTGGAGATACAGCTACTTTCAATGGTTGGCATCAATTCGAATTTAATCTTTTTTTTGGATTAACTATAATAAATATAACAAATATTGAAGATGTCAATAATTTAGTGGAGACAGCCAAAAAAGTTGTCGATATGTACGGATTTGTTAATGATAGAGCTACACGTGACGATCGAATCCATAGTTATAAGAGTCTTTTAGATTTTTTTGAAAATTATATTAAAGAAAATGATATCGAGATTCAACCAGTCAAAGAGATTATTCAGATATTAGATAATGATATGTCACTTGGAGCTTGGTACGAGGTAGAACTGGCTAAATATTTTAGAGCAAGAGTTTTAAGAGTTAAGGTTAATACTAAATATAATTCAAATGATTCACTAATTTCAGATATTATAAGTAAGGTTGATTCACTAAAGGTACTTGATGTTGATTTCTTTGATGGTAATTCTGAACAAAGCAAACCTATTTATTTAGTAGAAATATGAAATTATAAAAAATTGATTTCAAAATAAGCTTTATACCTAAATGTATATTTTCAAACTGATTTGCATTAAACTTTTATTATAAATTTTAAATATTAAATATGAATACTGAAATTACTTTAGAAAAAATCGTTGCATGGTCAAAAAGACGAGGTTTTATTTTCCCATCTTCAGAAATTTATGGTGGGATGGCAAATGTCTATGATTTTGGACCTTACGGAACATTATTAAAAGAAAATTTAAGAAATTTATGGCTAAAGAATTTTGTTTACGATCGTGAAGATATTTATGCAATTGATAGTAGCGTTATTTTAAACCCAAAAGTGTGGGAAGCAAGTGGACATACAACTAGTTTTGCTGATGTAATGGTTGAGGATAAAGTAAGTCATAAACGATTTAGAGCTGATCATATTATAGAAGACTATTATCTAAGAAGAAATCAAGATGTGAAAGTAGACGGTAAAACACCAGAAGAATTAGCAGAAATAATTAAAGAAAATAATATTAAATCTCCTGATGGTAACGAACTTACTGAGCCAAAAAGATTTAACCAGCTTTTCCAGACTGAAGTCGGAATTATTGCTGGAGAAAAAAATAAAACATATCTTAGAGGAGAAATTGCACAAGGTTTGTTTATGAATTTTAAAAACATTCTTGACTCATTACATCCTAAACTACCTTTTGGAATTGGTCAGGCTGGGAAAGCTTTTAGAAACGAAATAACAATGGGGAAGTTCACTTTTAGAACTTTGGAATTTGATTTAATGGAGTTTGAATACTTTTTTGACAAAGATAAGCAAAATTGGAAAGAATTATTTGAATATTGGAAAGATCAAATGAATAAATTTGCAGAAATTATTGGATTAGAAAAAGAAAATTTAAGATGGAGGGAACATGAAGATTTTGAACGATCGCATTACTCCACTAGAACTGAAGATTTAGAGTATAAATTTCCGTGGGGATTCAAGGAAATGTGGGGATTAGCATATAGAACAGATTATGATTTAAAAAATCATCAGGAAAAATCCGGAAAAGATTTAAGATACACATATCCCGATGGTAAAAAGATACTACCACATGTAATTGAACCAACCTTTGGTTTATCAAGATTGATAACAGTTTTAGTATTTGATTCATACAGAGAGGAAGAAGTTAATAGTAAAACAAGAGTGTATTTAAAATTCAAACCATCTATTGCTCCAATAAAATTTGCGGTTTTTCCTTTACAAAAAGACGAAAAACTTAGAGAGTTCGCAAAAAATTTATACACTGATTTAAGAAAAGATTTTATTGGTGAATTTGATGATTCAGGTAATATTGGGAAAATGTACAGAAAGCAGGATGAAATTGGAACACCTTTTTGTATAACTGTAGATTATGAAAGTTTGAATGATAAAGCGGTAACAATTAGAGACAGGGATACTATGCAGCAAGAAAGAATTTCAATTGATAAATTGAAAGATTATATTAAAACAAATTTAAAATAATAAACTAAGAAGTTTAGTTAATCGTAAGTCTATACTTTGTACCTCTTCCTTGGCCTTCAATCTTAACTAGTTTTTTTCTTACAAGATCATTAAGGTCTCTAAATGCAGTCATTGTAGAAACTTCCATCATATGACAATAATCTTCACGTTTAATAGAAGGTACTGTTTGTAGGTATCGTAAAACTTTAAGTTGTCTCTTATTTAAGTCTAAAAATGGTTGACTCTTTGATGTTTCCTCTTCTTTAATGAATTCTGAAATATTTTCTCTGGTTTCTAATTGTTCTTGTGTCAAGGTTTGTGTAAAAACTTCAAGCCAATTTGATATTTCAAAATTAGTTCGACTTATATTGTAAGCTTCTATTAATTTCTGCTCGTTATTATCAAAATTTCTTACTATAGAAGTAAAAACTCGGTATGATAGATTATTCTTATATAATAGATAATTTGCCAATGCAATTATTGTTACCTTATTTCCCGCAATAAATGGGTATAATTCAATTATTCTATAAATAAAAACACCAATCCTAATAATTGGAGTGACAGTTGGTGTTACATCTCGATACCACTGAATTACTTCGATAACCTCCTGTTCTAATCTTGCTGAATCTATATCTTTATCCCTTAACTCACTCCAATTATCAGTTGTAGTATCAATTTCATCACTAATATTTCTAAACCTTGCTTCCCAATTTTCTTTCCAATCAGAAACAATCATTTTATGAATATGATTTACAATACTTAAATCTATTTCTGAATAACTCTCTGAAGCATTTGATTGCGTAAAATCTATGAGATGTTTGAAATTAATTAATATTTGAAGTTTTATTGGATCAATACTTTCAATTGTCATTCCTGTGCTAAGCTTTTCAGCATCTTTTAAAGTTATTTCAACTCCTAAAATATGTGCTAAATGAAACATATCATATATTTTTGTTGAAAGATTCATTTTAAATTTAGAATCTTGTGATAAATCAATATCTTGAAGTGTAGTTTTATAGTTTTCTAGTCTAACAAGTTCTGTAACTAGTTTATCAGTATATTTAAATTGAGGTTGATACATATTAGAGATGATAATACATAAGTGATATTTAAATAATACTATAATGTTACGAAAAAGCAAAAAAATTAATTTAAGAATCACTATATGCTATATTCACTAAGTATAAAGTGCTGGCTTAGCTCAAATGGTAGAGCAACGGTATCGTAAACCGTAGGTTGTGAGTTCGATTCTCACAGCCAGCTAATTAACTATTAATTCATAATTTTGGATTCATATTTACACAAAAAAAGTGAAGACAAAATTTCAGAATACATAAAAATAATTTCTGTTCAGTTAGATATTAATTTAAAATTACTAGAGTCAATGATTAGTAAATTTTTAATATCTGAAATACCTTCATTAAGTTATGAATATCAAACTGTCAATATTTATAATGAACAAAATAAACTAATTAAAATAAATTCATTAGAACTTCGAAATAAAATTAATATCTTGCTATTAGATATAAAAGATGTATCAAGCGAACAGTATGAACTTTATAATAATAAATTGTTTAAAATTTTTACTAAATTAGATTTTGTTTCAAAAATAAATGATGAACTACTCATTCTTGAAGATTTGATTTTTTCAAGGCAACCAACTCAAAATCAAATATTACTTATTTTGAATGAAATTCAAAATTTTAACGACGAAGAGAATGATAGTTTTATTTCTAAAATATTTAGTTTAGTAGATGAATATCTATCAAAAAATAATTTTGAAATTGCACATATAAAAGTTACTTGGCAAAATTATTTATTAAATTATATTAAAAGTAATATTGAAAGAATATTTCAAGGTGATAAATCTTTGATTATTAATTTATCAATCGATGATTTAGAAGAATTAATATATGAAAGTAATCTAATAGTAATCTTTTGTAATAAAATTGATATAGTTGAAATAAAAAAAATGTTAAAAAGTATAGTTTCAAGGAAATTAAAGTATATTAGGAAACAAGATGTTAAAGACGAAATAGATATCAACTTATTAGAAAGTTACTATAGTGAATTAAAAAGCGATTTATTAAATTACAATCAAACTGTTTTAGTAGAAAAATTTAAACCTGAGTTTCTTGAATTAATTAATACTTTAGTAGATGAAGATGAATTACCAGATTATTATTTTTTATCTAGATTAATAAAATTATCTAAAAATCTTTTATATTACAACGATCCAGATTCTTTAATTACTAAAAACATTGATAAAATTTTAAATATAATAATGTACTTTAAGAAGGAATATATTAAAAGACTTAGTAAAACAAAAAATAAAACTATAATATTCAAATATAGAAGTCATTTGGAGCAAATAGAAAATTTTCTAAATCTTTTAAATAATGAAAACTAACTTATTCGAACAAATAAAATTAAAAGTAAAAGAGATCCCCAGAGGAATGGTTTCAACTTATGGTGAAGTAGCAAGAGCTGTAGGGATTAACGACGCAAGAAAAGTTGGTTGGGCTGTTTATGGTAATCAAGATAAGAATATCCCTTGTCATAGAATTGTAAACAAGGCGGGCTTTTTGGCTGAAAAATTTTCATTAGGTGGATGGCAAGAACAAAAAGCCCGCCTTGAACCTGAAGACATTGAGTTCATTGAAGAAAAACGTGTTAATATGAAAAAACATTTTTATCAGTTCAAGTGAAGGTTAATTTAGCAATTCAAAGATTTATAATTCTAATTATATTTTACTTCCTCATCTCAGTAAGAGGTGATGGTTACTTTCCTTTTTCAGAAAATAGCGATCATAATATTTTACTTTTATTTCAGATATTTGTTGTTTTAATAAGTTTCTTTTTATTAATATTATTTTTTCAAAATAAAATATTAATATCTTCAAAACTGTTTGAGTTCATAAAAAGACATCTGATTTTATTATTTCCTTTATTTACATTATTTTTAATTATCATAACTGATCTATATTTTTTAAAAAATTATCTTAATTTTAAGAATTATTATAATTTTAATTATTTAGTTGTAATAATACTTTCTGTAATTTCGATCATATTTATATTTTATTGTGTATATAGTAGAAAAACTATATTAACTATTATTAGTATATTTAATTCAAGTTTTTTATTATCATTGATACCACTAATTTATTTTCCGATAAATTCTAAGATTGGTGATTTAATACCAATTATTCAAAAGCAGTTAGAAGCTTTTTTAACAGGTCAAAATATTTATCAATTTTTTCTTCTTGATAATGGAGTCTTAACACAAGCTGTTAGACAACCCGGTACAACTTTAAGTTATCTACCAGCTTATTTACTTAACATAGATTTAAGATTTATGGGAATATTTTTTACATTTTTAACCTGCTTTTTCTTATTAAAATTAATTTATAAAAATTTTAATGAAATTAAATTCGACTCTAAATTTTTGTTAATTTTAACGTTAATTTCGATAATATTACTATCTCCTTATAGACTAAATCGACTTGATGTTTATGAACCGGTTTTTTGGTTTTTGCTGACTTTAACAATCTATTTCTTAAAGACCAAAAAACTGGCACTAGCTTCACTAACATTTGGTATTGGTATCTTTACACAAGTTTGGTTTTGGTTGTTTTTTCCATTTTTTATCTACTATATTTTTAAAAAATACACTCTGAATAAAACTTTAAAGTGTATTTCTATTATCATAATTTCTGGAGTTCTGCCTTTATCATTATTTATTTTTAGAGACTTTTCTGCTTATTATCAAAATGTTTTTGGTTATTATAATAATCTTGTTTCATTTAATGAGTTCAATTTATCATCGTTTTATTTAACTCCACTGATAATACAAAGTGGCTTAAAAAAACTTTTGTTATTCATTCAAGTTGTGTCATCAGGTATAATTCTCTTTGGTTTTATTAGATCAAGAATTAATATAAAAACTTTGTTGATGTATCTTGGTCTAGTATTTTTTATTTTTATACAGTTTAATTCTTTGACTTGGAATTATATGTATTTAGATATTTTCGTTCTACTTATTATTTATTTATTTTTGAATTTAAAGATTGATGAGCAATTCTAGTAATATACTAAAACTATCAGGTGGGTTAGAAAAAGCTATCAATGCAGGATACTTTATTTGGAGTAATGAAGGAATTGATTGGATAGTCAAAACTATAATAGATGAATCTTGCATTACAGTAGATCATATTGATTACAAAAAAATTTATGAAATATTTAATACTTATTATCCAATGAAATATGAGAGCTTTACTAGTAGTATGGCTGATCATGCAGAGGAAATAATATCTAGATTGCAAAGTTTAGGTATTAATGTAAAACAATATCCATATAAGCAATGGGATCATGAAGATCTGGATATACTTGTTAGCGTTATTATTAATTCTAACAGTATTAACCCAGATGGCAGTTTGAATTATAAAAAGCTAGTTTTAGCATACTCAGGTAAAAAGTCTGAGATTAATCTTAGAACTATAGTAAAAAAATATTGGTCTTATATTGAAGGGGCAATTGAATGTCACGGAATTTGTGTTTATAGAACAAATAAAACTATAGATGATAAACAATTACTACATTTATCAAGAGTAGTCTCATTCAATGGTTATAGAGACTCTTCTGGAAGAATTTTATGGGGAAAAATTTCAAAGGAAATTTTTCCAGGGGTCTCTAAAGAACAATTGCGTAGAGCTTATTATAATTATGTGAAAGTAGATTCTGAGCCATAAAACTTCTTTTACCTAATGGTATACTTGTTGCATAATATACTTCTATGATAGATTTAGACTTTTATATAAACAATTTAAATTTGGTTCAAAAAAAGGCCGTAGAAACTCTTCAGGGCCCTGTATTGGTTATAGCTGGACCAGGAACAGGTAAAACTCAGGTTTTAGCTTTAAGGATTGCAAATATAATTAAGCAGACTGACACATCACCTTCAAATATTTTATGTCTCACATTCACTGAATCAGGTGTATCAGCAATGCGAAATCGTTTAATTAGTTTTATTGGTAAAGAAGCTTTTTATGTAAGAATTCATACTTTTCACAGTTTTTGCAATGAAGTAATTCAGATGTTTCCTGAAAAATTTGCTTTTGCTAGAGACTTAATTCAGCTAGATGATTTAAATAGATTAAAGGTGATTCAAAGCATTATAGATGAGTTAGATACCGAAAAAAAATACCAATTAAGACCTTTACATGATAAATATTTTTATCAGAACGAAATACTAAAACAAATTCAAACTTTAAAAAGAGAGGGAATCTCTGATGAGCAACTTAATAAAGTTGCCAGAGATTCCCTCTCTGAATTAGAACAAAATGTTGAACTAAACAAGAGAACAGGGAAACCTACTTCTAAGTGGAACCTTGAGGTAAAAAATTATCAAAAATTAGTTGAGTTATCTGAGATCTATCATCAATATAATAAAAATTTAATTGAATCAGGGTTTTATGATTATGAAGATATGATTCTTTTTGTTAATAACAAGTTTTTAGAAGATGATGAGCTTTTAGCTTTCTACCAAGAAAAATTTTTATATATCCTTGTCGATGAATACCAAGATACTAACGGTTCTCAAAACCAATTACTGAAAACCTTGGGGAATTTTGATGAATCTCCGAATATATTTGCTGTTGGCGATGATGATCAAGCAATCTATAGATTCCAGGGCGGTAATGTTGAAAATTTATTATTTTTTGAAAAACAGTTTAAAGATACTACTATTATACCAATAGATATCAATTATAGATCAAGTCAGCTTATATTAGATTTGGCATCATCTTCAATTAAAAATAATAAAGCACGATTAGTTAATCTTATTCCTCATTTATCTAAAAATTTAAAAGCTGGTATTAAAATTCCAAACAACAAGACTGAAATTTATAGCTTTAGCCATTACGAAAATGAGAATAAATTTATTTCGCAAAAAATCAAAGAATTACATTCAAGTGGAGTAAACTATTCAGATATTGCAATTTTTTATAGAAGACATAACGATTCAAATGATATAGTTGAAGCACTTTTAAAATCAGATATACCTATTAGATTAGCTGCAGGAAAGAATACACTTGATGAAATAGTCGTTCAAAAATTTATAAATCTTTTAAAAGTAATTTATCATCAAGATGAAAATCTTAACTTTATTTTGTTTGAAGTCTTATTTTATGAATTTTTAGGTTTAGAAAGAATCGATGTATTTAAATTAGTTAATTCATCTTCATTAAATAAAGAACCTTTATTCAACTTAATGCTAGATTTGGAGTACTTAAAAAAAAGTCATTATAAACAACCAGAAAAAATAAATAATCTTGCAAATAAGATTATAGAGTGGAGAGAAGCTGCATCAAACTTAACCTTAATGCAGTTTATTGAGAAAATTGCTGATGAATCAGGTTACCTAAATTCGATGTTTGATGGAGAAACGGATATTGAAGCGATTAATTCGATAAATTCATTATTTAGTTATATTAGAAACATTAATATGATTAATAAGAGACTAACTTTAAGAGAGTTTCTTGATGATATAAAACTTCTTGAGAAGAATAAACTTAATGTTGAAGAAAAGGAGCTTGATATAAAAAAAGATGGTGTTAACTTAATGACAGCTCATAAATCTAAAGGGCTTGAATTTAAATATGTTTTTATTGCAAAATTTTATGATAAAAATTGGGGTGGAAATCGTTCTAGGAGCTTTATTAAAATACCTCTTGAAAAATTTCCATTATCAAATGTAAATGTAATCGAAAAAGTTGAAACTGATTTCGAAATTGAAGATGAAAGACGTTTATTTTTTGTTGCATTAACAAGAGCAAAGGAACAAATATATATCACTTATGCAAAAATATACCCTTCAGGAAATACAACTAAGGAAGTCAGTCCAAGTCAATTTATATTTGAACTTGATAAAGACTTAATAACTAATATTGATACATCAAGTGAAGAAATTGAAGATTTAGAATATTTTAAGCAAAATTTAAATCCTTCAAGGCTAGCTTCACCTTACACAATTGAGGAAAAAGAGTATCTTAAATCAATTATTAAAGATTTTAAATTAAGTGCTACAGGACTTAAAGATTATATAGAATGTCCTCTTAAATTTAAATTTACTCATCTTTTTAAAGTTCCTAAACCTATTCAAAGAAATGCTATATTAGGTTCAGCTGTTCATTTTGCACTTGAAAATTACTTTAGATTATTAAAGAATAACGAAAAAAAAGATTTAAAATTTTTAATTGATAAATTTGATTATTATGTTAAAAAACAACTAATTGGTGAAGAAGACACTTCTTTAGTATTAACAGAAGGAAATAAAATTATTTCTGATTATTACGATCATTATAAAAATGAATTTATTCCTCCTCTTGAAGTTGAGTATGCATTTAAAGGTAAAAATGTTGTATTTGAAATACCTGGGGAAGATCCAATTATAATTAAAGGAAGATTAGACAGAATTGATTGGATGGAAGATCAAAATATTAAACAAAGAACTAATTTTGATATAAGAATTACAGATTATAAAGTAATGGTTCCACAGTCACAAAATTCAATAAAAGGCGGTACAAAATCTTCAAAAGGGTTGATTTTCAAACAGTTGATGTTTTATAAATTACTAGCTGATTCAGATCCATTATTTAGGCAAAATGTTTTATCACCTCGATATAATGTATCAGAAGTTTGTATTGACTTCATAAAACCGAATAGAACAGGAATCTATAAAATAGAACATTTTGCAATTTCAGATAGTGAGTATCAAGAATTTAAAGAAGAGGTAATTGATATTGTCAAAAGAATTAGAAATTTAGAGTTTTCCGGTAGTGAAAAATATCCTTTATGTGGGGAATGTGAATATTGTAAATTTATTTCTCATTCATAAACAAATATATATTTTTCTTGAGATACATAGTATTTACTTGTTTTGTCTGGAAGATTAGCATCAAGAGTTTTAACATCCTTTGATTTTTCTAATTTTTGAGAGACTTCGTCATAATACTTTAATTGTTCTGAAGGAACATATTGAGAGAAAGCAGTTATAGTTTGTAAAATATTCTTATTATTATCTACCATATCGCAATTAATAGGATAAATGTAATCAACTGGTTTTGAATACTTTTCAGATACATCTATATTCTCACCTGGGAAAATATAATCATGAAATAAAGGATCTAATGATATAACTGTATATTTTTTAGGTTTTGATTCAAGAATAATTTTATTACGAAGATTTGGATTTCCATCTTTATCAGATGTAACTCCTGATTTAAAAAAACAATAACCTGAATTATCGTTTAGAGAAATTTCAATTAATTGAGCTGTTCTATTTATACCTTCAACATTAATTGTTCCTAAATCTTTCTTATTTTCATCTATTAAGTTTATATCGAAATTACTTGAAGTATTTATAACAATTTTCTTTGAATCAAATGGTTGAATCAAATAATCTGAGCCTTTTAAAGTAAATGTTATTGGAACTTTATAGAAATTAACAATCGAAATTGTTTTATCTTCAACCTTGAAAATAATAATAAACAATATAGTTAGAATTACAGATATGACTGTTAAACCAATAGCAATTAATGAAGTTGAAATTCTGTATTTGCCGATACTTAAATACATTTTACGGTTATATATTAACTAATCTTAAACATAATACATCATAAAATTTGAGCTTCAAAGTTTTAAATAAAATAGGCGAAAATTCATATTCGTTTGAATATGAATTTTCGAAATTCTTCAACTATAATAAATGATAACCCAAATATTAATGAGTAAATCCATATATCTGAACTTACAGGAATTGTTTTTAACAACATATTCATAAAACTATTATAAACAGCAAAAGTTAGAAGTATAGCCTCTATAATAATTGCAATAATTACAGGTTTATTTTTAAAAATACCAATCTTAAAAATTGAATTTTTTTCACTTCTGGACATTAATGCTATAAACCATTGAGGAACAGCAAGAAATATAAGTGTAGCCGTCCTTGCATATTCAATACTATTACTCGATGAAATTAATATAAAGAAAAGGATTCCTAAAACACCCATATAGATCCCATAAAAAAGAACTCTAGAAATTAAAAATGGATCAAGAATACTCCCTTTATATCTTTTAGATGAGTTTTTCATTACATCTTTTTCTTCTGGTTCGGTAGCAAGGGTGACATCTAAGAAACCATCAGTAACTAGGTTAAGCCAAAGTAATTGTGAACCTAATAATGGAAGTGGCAATCCTAGAAATAATGATGATAAAATTGTTATAACTTCACCAACCGAGGTGATAAATAAGTATGTTATTACCTTTTTCAAGTTTTCGAAAACAACCCTAGCTTCTTCTAAGCCACTGACTATTGTTGAGAATTTATTATCAAGTAAAACCATATCTGCAGATTGTTTTGCAACATCTGTTCCTCCCTGACCCATTGCTATTCCAATATCAGCTTTAACTAATGCTGGTGCATCGTTCACCCCATCACCAGTCATTGAGACTACATGATTTTTCTTCAAAAGCATATCAATTAATTTGACTTTATTTGATGGTGTCGCGCTATATATTACTGCAGTATTATCAATATCAATAGATGATCTTGATTCCTCTGTATCAAGTTCATCACCTTTTATAATCTTTTTATTTTTAGTTAAAATTCCAACTTGAGTTGCAATTGCATTTGCAGTATTTTTAAAATCTCCGGTTAACATAATAATATTTATTCCACTTTCTTGACATTCACGTAAAGAATCTTGAACATCTTTTCGTATTGGATCACTAAAAACAAGAACTCCTTCAAATTTAAGTCCAGTTAAATCTTCATGATTAAAAGTTTTCTTTGTAATATGTTTTGAAGCGATTCCAATCGTTCTAAATCCAGACTCTCCTAATGATTCAAAATAATCTTTAACTACTTTCTTTTGAGAGTCATTTTTGAAGGCGCACATATTTAATAATATATTTGGTGCGCCTTTTACAATTATTGTATTTTTGCCATCAATAGTATTAAGAGTTGCTTGATATTTATATTCACTATCAAATGGAATTTCGTCTATTCTAGGTGATTCATTTCTTGTATTATCTATGTTTAAGTGATTATTTTGAGCGTACTTAAGAATAGCAATGTCCATTAAATCACCTTGAGCTTCTTTACTAATATAAGCATCATTACATAGAACTGTCATCTTAAGTAAATCAGCATTATTATCATCAGTTAGGAAGTTATTTTTATAAGTTGTTAATTTACTTTGAATAATATTACCCTCAGTAATTGTTCCTGTCTTATCAACACAAATAACATCCGTACTAGCTAATGTTGAAGCAGAAGCGAGGTTTCTTATGACTGCATTCTTTTTACCCATTCTAAATACACCAATTGCTAATGTTATTGTAATTACAACAGGTAACCCTTCAGGTATTGCCGATATACCTAATGAGACACTAGAACGAGCTATATCTTCTACTGGATAAAATTCAGCAACTCCTAGAAAGAACATAAACAGCACTATAGCTATAACAACAAACATTATTTTTTTAGTTAATCCTTTTAAATCTTTTTCCAAAGGAGTTATATCTTTATCTTTTCTTGAAACAACTTTTGTAATTTGACCTAACTTTGTTGACATCCCGACACTTTCAATTTTAATAATCGCCCTACCTGAAGTTACAAATGTTCCCATAAATACTTTATTATTCTCTTTATCTTTTATTGCTGGAAATGACTCACCTGTTAATTGTGATTCATCTACCTGAAGGTTTTTAGATGCTAGTATAGTTCCATCTGCAGGAACACGATCACCGGATTCGAGAGATATAATGTCATTTTTAGTGATTAAACTACTTTCAAGAGTAATAAGATAACCATTTCTAATAACTTTAGATTTAGGAGAAAGATAACTTTTTAAAGATTCGACTGCATTTTGAGCTTTAAGTTCTTGGAAGTATCCCACAAAGGTGTTTACTACTATTACCAAAAATATAACAACAACATCTGTATAGTCTTTTAGGAAAAACATAAGTATCCCGATTATTATTAGAAAAATAATTAAGGGACTTTTAAGTTGATTTAAAATAAGTTCTAAAGTGGTGATTTTTAATGTATCTTCAATTTTATTTAATCCATATTTCTTGATGTTTTCATTTGCTTGATCGTCAGTAAGTGATACTGAAAAAAAATTCGATATGTCCATTAATTCATTTTAAGAAACAAAATATCTTATTATAAAGAATTATCAATAAAGTTATAAGTATATTATTTTATATTGAATATAAGTCTATAAAGTTTTTTAACTAATTTTTTTACATAACTAGTATGATCAAGAAGTATTACTAAGATACAAAACCATACTATTCCTAAACAGTAACTTGCTAATACATCACTGGTCCAATGAACTCCAAGATAAATTCTTGAAATACCAATTAATAAAGTTAGTACAATACCTAAGAAAATTACAAAATACTCAAAATATTTATTTTTTATTGCTCTAGCTAAGAAATAAAATATAACACCATAAAAGGTTACAGCTATAATAGTATGAGCGCTTGGGAAGCTAAAGTTGTTTTCTATAACTAACGCATAATTAATGGGTGGTCTGGGTCTTTCAATTATAAACTTAATTATAGTGACAAAAATTATATTAAAAACTAGAGAAATTAATAATACTAATGCATAATATTTATGTCTTTTTATAATTAATATTGTTGTGACGAATATTACAACAATAGTAAGTTCTAAAGGATTGCCAAGAGATGTGATTAGTAAGAAAAAAGTGTTAAGCTTTTCGTTTCTATTAGTATAAATAAAATTTAATATTTGACTATCTAAAATTGTTATTGCTTCTTTTTCGACCACATTATCCAATAGTTTTATAAATACTATTAAGGAAACAAATGCTACAAAAAGAAGTATTATTAACCTTTTATTATTCTTTAAATTATTGAAAATTTTATCCACATTATTTTTTACACCAAAATTGTAAGAAAAGCGAATGACGAGGCTCGAACTCGCAACCTCTTCCTTGGCAAGGAAGCGTTCTACCAATTGAACTACATTCGCTTGAATCTGCCTATAATTATAGCTAAGAGTTACTGAATTTCCAATAATGTTTCTTATATTAAATTATTTATGTTTTAGATGTAAAATCCTATATAATTACTATTAATTATGAAAGATTATAAAAAACAACCAAAAATATTAATTACAGGTGGACATTTGACTCCTGCTATAGCAGTACTTTCAGAGTTAAAAAAGAGAGGTTACCAGAATTTTCTATGGGTTGGGCATAAATACAATCAACTTGGCAATAAACAACTTTCACCCGAATATCAAATTGTAACAATGAACAATATCCCATTTTTAAACTTAAGAACAGGTAAGATAATTAGAAGTAGAGATTTAAAATCTTTTTTTCAATTAATTAAACAAATATTTTTAATCAAATTCGGTTTAATTAAGTCGTTTTTTATAATATTAAAATACAGACCAAGTATAGTACTTTCATTTGGTGGTTATTTGGCTGTTCCAGTCGTTATTAATGCAAAATTATTTAGAACTAAGGTTTTGACTCATGAACAAACAATTGTTGTAGGTTCAGCTAACAAATTAATCTCAAAATTAGCCGATAAAATTTTAATAAGTTGGGATTCTTCAAGAAAATATTTTAATGCAAAAAAAACAATTTTAACTGGAAATCCAATAAGGAGAGACATTTTTAAAGTTAAATCTGAAACTTTAACTCAATCATTTAATAATGAATTACCCATCCTTTTAATTTATGGTGGTAATCAAGGATCTCATGAAATAAATTTTAGGGTTTTTGATATTCTTGAAGAATTTTTAAACGATTTCAATATTATTCACCAGACTGGTAATTCATCTGTTACCAATGATTTCACAAAAGCTAAACAATTAAAATTAAGATTAAATACTGTCTTAAAAGATAGATATACTATAAGAGACTATATTCTTCCTAACGAAATTGGTGAAGCATTAAATAAAGCTGATATTATACTATGCAGAGCAGGTGCTAATAGTATTTCTGAGATTTTAGCTTTAGGAAAAATGTCTGTCTTAATTCCAATTCCTTGGGCTTCTCATGATGAACAAACTAAAAATGCTGAATTAGTTGCAAGTACAGGATTAGGATATATTTTAAAACAAAAAGATTCATTGACCTCTCAAACTTTATTTCAAACAATATTACTTGCTAATAATCAATTAAAATCTGGTAAAGGATTTAACAATAAATCAATTGATGAATGTAAAGAAATTGCTAAACAATATATTATCTTAGATGCACCATCTAAAGTTGCAGATGAACTTGAGAAGTTACTTTGAAGTTAAGATATCTATACCAATCTATTTTTTATATTTTCATAACATGATTAATCATATAAATGCGTTAAAAGTAATTTTAGTTGTAGGGATTTGTGGCATGTTGTTTTCTGGTTATTTAAGTTATCAGGAATTATTTTCTAATGGATGTACTTTAGGTTGTTCTAGTTTACCAACAAGCAGTTTATTTGGTATTCCAGTATGTGTATTCGGACTTATTATGTATACTATTATTGTTGTAGTTTCAACATTAGGGTTAATAAGAAAAAATGTAAGTTCTGAAGCAAAAGTATGAAAAATAAAATTCGTTGTGGATGGTGTGAATCTTCTGATTTAATGCGGGATTATCATGATAATGAATGGGGGACTCCAATTCATAATGATAAAAAACTTTTTGAATTTCTTATTCTTGATGCTTTTCAGGCAGGTTTAAGTTGGTCAACTATACTTAATAAGCGTAATAATTTTGCTAAAGCTTTTGATAATTTCGATTATAAAAAAGTAGCTAAATATGATGAATATGATTATAAAAGATTAATTAATGATGCTGGAATTATCAGAAATCGTTTAAAAATTAGAGCAACTATAAATAACGCTCAAAAATTTTTAGAAATTCAAAAGGGATTTGGAAGTTTTGATAAATATATTTGGTATTTTGTAAATTATGAACCTATAAATAACAATTTTAAAGATATGAAACAAATTCCAGCTAAAACTGAGTTATCTGATAAGATGAGTAAAGATTTGTTAAAAAGAGGATTTAAATTTGTAGGTTCAACAATATGTTACTCTTTTATGCAAGCTGCTGGATTAGTTAATGATCATGTTATAGATTGCTATAGATTTGAAGAAATTACTAAATGAATAATATAGAAAATAATTACAACTTAATAGTAATTGGCGGAGGAGCTGCTGGTATTATGGCAGCTATCTCCGCCAAAAGAACTCATAAGGATTTTTCTGTTTGTATAATTGATAGAACCTTTGCACTAGGCAGAAAAATCCTTGTCTGTGGTGCTGGTAGGTGCAATATAACAAATATAAACTTAGATTTGAGCGTTGATAAACATTATTATGGAGCTGAAAGTAATTTTATAAAAAATATTTTTGAACAATTTGGATATAAAGATATTGTAAAGTTTTTTAATGATTTAGGAATTGAATTATATACAGAACGCAAAACAAATATTGGCAAAATTTTTCCAATAACAGATCAGGCAAAAACAGTAAATGCACTTCTGGAAGATGAATTGCAGAGGCTTGGAGTTGATATTATTTTAAATACAGAAGTTACTGAAATTAAAAAAGATAGTAATTTTGAAATAATTACTGAAAGTATTAATTATTCAGGATCGAGGAATCGAGTTAATGAATTTAATACAGAATATTTGATAATTTCAAGTGGTGGTAAAACTTATCCTGCATTAGGTTCAAATGGAAGTATGTATTCAATTTTGGAAAGACTTGGACATAGGATGGTTGAACCAGTTCCTTCAGCCTTACCTTTGGTTTCTAAAAATAAATTATCGCAAGAATTACAAGGAACAAAGATGGAACTGGAAGTAACATCAATTATAAATAATATCGATATTAAAACAAGAACGGATGATGTAATGTTCACCCAGTATGGATTTTCAGGACCTGCAATACTTAATATAAGTAGAGAGATTTCAATAGAAATTAATAGATTACATAAAAGTGATTGTAAAATTAAATTAAATTTTTTTCCGAAAAAAAATATAGAAGAAGTAAAAAATTTATTTGAAGCAAGATGGAAGAAACGACCAAATCAAAGCATAGAAAAAAGTTTATATGGTTTGTTCCCAAATAAAGTAGCAACTTCTTTGTTAAAAATAATAAAAATCGATAATAATAAAGTAGTTAACTCTTTGACAGAGCATGAAAAATCCAATTTATTCGAAAGTTTAACTTCTTTTATAGTTGAAATTCAAGGTACAAGAGGTTGGAATGAAGCTGAATTCACAGCAGGTGGTATTGATACATCTGAAGTTAAACATAATACTTTAGAGTCTAAAATTATAAATAACTTATTTTTTGCAGGTGAAATATTAGATGTTGATGGTGATGTAGGTGGTTTTAATCTCTCTTGGGCGTGGAGTTCAGGGTATGTAGCTGGAAAACTTCATTAATTATTATTTATCGGCGCTCAATGTTTAAATTAACATTGAGCGCTTTTATAAAAACCTATTTCATTACTTTCCAACTATCAGCCAATACAGTAACTGTTGCTTTTGGCTCCTTACCTTTTTTAGGTAAATAAGCGTCAACTTCAGGTTTACCATCAACAAGAACTTTATCTCCTTTTTTAATCTCTTTTAATACTTTTTCAGAAGATTTACCAAACACTAATACATCGTAGTATGAAACTTCTGACTCTTTTGAAATAGGATTATATTCATTAATCCCAAGAGAAAACTTTGAGAATTTTTTATCATTTTTCCCAGTGATTTCTTCAGCATCTCTTGTAGCATGTCCTACTAAATATATATGGTGCATATCCATAAATAAATAAAATAAAAAATAAGTATGGATAATTTTTACAGAATTTTCTTACAAAATACTTACATATTTTGAGTTTGTGGAGGATTTTGTGGTTGTTCTGGAGGTTGTACTGGTTGAGTTACATCTTCAACACTTGGGAGTTCTTTGTTTTCAATATCTAATTGATCACCAGCTGGTGCATTAATTTTATTAGATAAAATTTCATTTGGATTTGTTGTAATTAGATTATGCTCATTTTCACTGGCTACAACTTGTATTGCAACATGATTAGCACCTGCAAAGAATATTCCTTGGCCAATTCCAGCAGACATTAAGAAAGATTTTTCTCCATCTGTAAGATAAAATACTTTTTGAAGTTTATCTATGGCTGCAGGTGATTGTTTTAATAAAATTTGCATTGCTGAGTTATTAACTATCGCTTTACCATAATCTGAAGTCAAGAAATCATCGACATCTTGAGTTATTGTCGTTAATCCTAATCCATACTTTCTTGCTCTTTTCGCGATTGAGTATACGAATCTAGCAGCATCGTCATATTGCATCATAATCCAAGCTTCATCTATGATTAACAATCTTTTTCTCTTGTCTCTTTTAATCTTTGTCCAGATATAATCAAGCATGACATACATTGCCATTGGTCTTAAATCTTCAGTTAAGTCACGAATACTAAATACTGTGAAAGTGTTATGAATGTCAATGTTTGATCTTTTATCAAATACACCAGCTGCAGATCCTTTTATATATTTTTCTAATCTTGTTGCCATTGAATGAGCTTCATTTTCTGCCATTGCATTTAGTATTTTATATAAATCTTCTAAAAGCGGAGCTTCATTAGTATGTGTAGATGGGTCTGGAGTAATCCCTTTTTCTTTATAAGTTAAAATTAAAGCTCTATCTAAAATTGCACTTTCTTCAGGAGTTATATTTCCTCCAAGCATCATTCTTATGAGTCCAGCAACTGTTAAAATTTTAAATCTAAGTTCATCTTCATCTTTTTGATATATACCTGATAATTCAAATGGATTTAATTTTTGAGCACCATCTTGTGAGAATGAAATATATTCACCACCAACAGCATTACATAATCTATCAAATTCTTTTTCAGGATCAATAATTATAATATCAACTCCAAGCATTAATGATCTAACTGCTTCTAATTTAACTGTATATGATTTTCCTGCTCCAGATGTTGCTAATACAACAGAGTTTGCATTTGGTAAAGAAAATCGATCGAATATAACTAAAGAATTATTGTGTAGATTTATCCCATATAAAACACCTTTTTCCATAGTTAATTCTGAACTTACAAATGGAAAAGTAGTTGCTATGGCAGTTGTATCAAGATTTCTAAGCATATTTATCTTATCTTGACCGTAAGGAATTGTACTTTGAAAACATTCTTCTTGTTGTAGTGTAGCAACTTTAATAATTACACCAATTGTTGACATAGTAGATTCTAAATTTTTTCCTACTTTATCCAATTCATCTAAACTATCTGCATGAATTGTAACGTAAAGTGCATATTGGAAAAATTTTTCATTACCAGCTGCAAGTTGTTCTTGGAGTGTTAAAGCATCTTGAAGTTGTTGTTTGGTTACAGGATCTCCTTGTTGGCCAGATTCAACTTGAATATTTATAGTTGCTTGCATCTCGGCAATTTTTCTTTTAAGTACTTTTAATATTTCACCAGTATCATGTGGATAATAAAAAGTACTTATATCAACTGGATATTCAAAATTGATTAATGGTTCAAGCCAGTTTGGGACAACTACACTTGGGAAACCTATTGCAAAATACGATCTGAAATATCTATTCCCAATTATCAAGTTATTAAAATTAACTTCAATTGCTGAAGGAGCAATAATATCTTTAACATCAACCATCCCTTGTACAAATTTTTGTACAGCAGTTTGCTCTTTAGTTAGAGCTTCAGCTTCTTGTTGAGAAACTGGGTCATCGTTTTTCTTTTTAGTTCCTCCTGTTAAATTTTTAACAAAGTCAAGTAATGCCATTTTATATTTTTATAAAATTAAGATCTTACAATACCACTCTCAATATCTTGTTCTCTAAGGTTTAATACATCAAGTCCAGTTTTGTCAGGTTCATAGACAGAATAATAAAGTTTAACCAATTCATCATTAGTTAATTGTCTTGCAGCAATACCCATGTTACCGAATTGTTTAATCATTGCATCTCTTTTTGGATAAAGCTCTTCTTTAGCTTTACTTATAACTTCAGTAACATTAACAATTTTTTCTTGTTTTCCAAATAATTGTTTTAACCAGTTTGTAGAAACCATTGGTGTTTTAGTTGAAGGTATTATTGTAAAAAATCTTTTATCTAGAATTTCAGTTGCTTCTGTTAAATTATTAATAAACTCTTGATATATTGACACTTGATTAGCGATTGGTTCAGAAGCGGCTTTTCTTTTATATGAATCTAAAAGTGTTAAATATTTTGCAATATCTGTTCTCTGAGTTCTAATCACTATTTGTACAGGAAATCTTATTGAATTAAGAAAAGCCGCGAATGAATATATTTTTGCATCCTTTTCCTTAGAATCCAATAAATCAAAGTTAAGCGAGGTAGTTTCTAATACTAAAGAAACTTTCCCGTTTTTTAATAAAACTAAGTCATCTTTAATATCTTCAATATCCAAATGTTCTTGTGTACTGATTTTTTTTGCATCAAATATCCCCATATATACTAATTTACAATAATTTTATAATACTAAAACAAGATATCAGAAATTAAGTGAAGATTAAAGATAGGCTTTTCCAGAAAATTTAATAGCTTTATCTTTTTAGTAATAATTTGATATAATCTTGGCGTGTCAATTTTAGATATATTTGGTACCAAAAACGAGCGTCAGAATATAGTTGGTCAAGTCGACTGCACTGCAGAAGATGCACCAACAGTGTTTTTGGGTCTTATGCAGACAATGGGAATGTCAAATCCTTCGGTATCTATTTCAAATTCATCAAAAGGAGTATCAATATCAAAGAAAGGGAAAAAATACACATTAGTTCTTGAAATGTTCCAACCACCAATTCAGATAAGTTGGGAAGATCCAATTGATTATAATCAGATTTTAAGCTTTATAAATAAAATTTCTAGGGGAAATAATAAAGTTTGTTGGGTAAATTTTATAAATATGAGTGATGGAAGTAAATCGCTTCAATTTGCTATAGATCAAAATTAAGACTTCTTTCCACAAAATTTGAATTCACCAGCGAAAAAGATAAAATAAGAATATTAAATATAAAATTTTATAAATGAATTTACTATTTGACATAGGTGGTACTAGAATGAGATTTGCACTTTCTCAAGATAATCAGAATTTACAAAATATTAAAATATATGAATCAATTCCTACCTATAGTGAAGCTGTTAAATTTATTTCAAGTAAAAAAGACGAAATCACATTAGGAAATTCTATTGAAAATATTTCAGGAGGAATTGCAGGTGTTGTAGTTAACAATGTTTTATTTAAAGCACCACATTTAGAAGATTGGGATAACAAGCCATTTGCAGAAGATTTAAAAAGTATTTTTAATGTACGCGACAATATTTATATAACTAATGATGCTTCAGTAGCTGCTCTTGGTGAAGCTACTAAAGGTGCGGGTAAAGATTACAATATTGTCGCGTACATAACATTTGGTACAGGAGTTGGTGGTGCAAAGGTTTTAAATAAAAAAATAGAAACTTCAAAATATGGTTTTGAACCTGGACATCAAATAATTAATTTTAATGATAAAAATTATACAACTTTAGAAGAACTTGCATCTGGTTCTGGATTACAAGCTAAATATGGAATTCCTGCCAAAAAAATTACTGACAAAAGTATATGGAACGAAGTAGAGAAATTCGCTTCTTACGGATTAAATAATGTTATCCTACTCTGGTCTCCTGAGGTTATTATTTTAGGTGGTGGTTTAATTAATAACAACAGATTGAATATTGAAAAGATTGAAAATCATCTAAGTAAGATAATTAAAAATCTTCCAACTCTTCCAATCATACAAAAATCACAACTTGGTGAAGAAGCTGGACTTTATGGAGCTTTATTTAACCTAAACAATAAACTATAATCAGTACGATATATAATCGTATATAATTATGAGTTCAATTTGCTTTTACTTTCAACTTCATCAACCATTAAGGATTAATCCCGAGGCAAACAAGTTAGATGAACTTTTCTCTTATAATAAAAATGGTAAGTTAAATAATAAGCTGATTTTAGAACAAGTTGTTGAAAGATGTTATTTACCTGCAACTGAAATGATGTTTAAACTTATTAAGAGACATCCTGAATTCAAAATTAGTTATTCATTATCAGGTGTTTTAATTGAGCAATTAGCTAGAAATCATTCTAATGTTATAAATCTCTTTAAAAAATTAGCAGATACTGGAAGAGTTGAATTTTTTAATGAGACTTATTACCATTCACTATCTTCTTTATACTCAAAAAATGAGTTTACAGAACAAATAAAATACCATAAAGCCGTAATTAAAGATTTATTTAATCAAGAACCTGAGATATTCAGAAATACTGAAATAATTTATTCAAATGATATAGGAACTATGATAAATAATTTAGGTTATAAAGTTATTCTTGCTGAAGGAGCTGATAGAATCATAGGATGGATGAATCCAAATTTTTTATTTAAGGGAATTTCAGGAATAAATTTATTATTGAAAAACTATAAACTTTCAGATGATATTGCTTTTAGATTCGCAGATAAATCTTTCTTTGATTATCCAATGACGACTGATAAATATTTTAGAAGGGTTGATGCAATAAATTCATTAGGAAATGACTTAATAAACTTATTTATGGATTATGAAACTTTTGGTGAACACCAAGCTAAAGAAACAGGAATTTTTGAGTTTTTCGAAGCTTTAATTGATAGATTAATTAATGACAAAATGGGTTTTATAAATCCTTCAGAAACTTATAAAAAACTTAAAGTAAAACAAATTATTTCAATGCCAGGTAATGTTTCTTGGGCAGATCATGAAAGAGACACTTCTGCATGGACTTCGAATGAAATGCAAAAAGAATCTCTTGAAAAAATATATTCACTTGAAGATAGAGTTAAATCTAAGGGGGACAATTATCTTCTTGATATATGGAGAAAACTTCAGACTTCAGATCACTTTTATTTTATGTGTACTAAGAAATATGGTGGAGAGAATAGTGATATTGATGTACATTCATATTTTAGTCCTTTTGGAACTCCACGAAAATGCTTATGAAGCTTATAAGAATGCTTTAAGAATTCTTGAAGAAAGTTTATAGCCAATTTGATCTAGTTGCCAAAAACATCATGACCTCCAAACATATTTCTTAACACAGAAACAACTTTTCCAATATAACTTGGTTTCCTTTGCGATTCAGATCTAAATTTTACTGATTCCTCGATGACAGGAATATTAATTTTCATTTCCTTAGCAGTATTATAAGTCCATAGACCTTCCCCTGACTGAGCTACTGAACCTGAAATCTCATCTAAATTTTCACCGTATTTTTTATAACCATCTATAAGCCATCCAATAAGACGTGATTCAATTACACTTTTATGATTATAAACTTCAGCGACTTCTTCAAGGTTCAGATTATATTTTGACTTTTTCATAACAGCAAATCCTTCTCCAATTGCTTGCATCATTCCATACTCAATACCATTATGAACCATTTTTACAAAATGACCTGATCCAGAATCACCAAAATATCTATAACCATCTTTTACACTTAAATCTCTAAATATAGGTTCTACATATTCAAAAACATCTCTTTCACCTCCAATCATTATACAAGCTCCATTTCTAGCACCTTTTGGGCCACCGGAGACTCCAGCATCTAAAAGGCGAATTCCTTTTTCTTTTAACGCTTTATATCTTCTTTCAGTATCTTTGAAAAAGGAATTCGCCGCATCTATAATAATATCGCCTTTATCCAGTAAGTTTATTAAACCATCTTCACCTAAAAGGATTTGATCAGTTGGGTCACCTGCAGTTAACATTACCCATACTATTCTCGGGGTATCTAAGCTATCGACAAATTCCTTTAATGAATAATAGCCCTTTAGACCTTGTTTTTCATAAGATTTTGTTACACTTACGGTTCTATTATAAACATGTACATTCCATTTTTTATCATTCAATTGTAACGCTATTCCACCTCCCATTTTTCCTAATCCGACAATACCTATCAAGTGGTTATTTTTAAAATTTTTCATATAAAAATATAATTTAAAAATAAATTATTGTTCACGATTGCGAATTCTTCTAACTTCTTCTACTATAATTAAAGGAGCTTCTTCTATCGGTCTATCTTTAAAAATACCAGTTGTCCAAGCTTTTATTACTTCATTAAAATTATTTATATCTAGTTTCCTTTCGTCTTTGTTTCGTCCAATTCTTTTACTTATGCTTAAATCTGGATCGTCAACTTCATTTTCCGGCCCGAAATCATACATACCAGGTTCATCACTTCCAAATTCAATTATTGATGGGTCTAGAGTATTTTTATTTCGCCTTGGCATATTAAGTATTTAAAATATAATACTTAAATTCTAAGTATATTATTTTAGTTTTTCATTAGCTTTTAAAATTATATCATCTGAATCTGCTTCATAAGTTTCTAATTTAACTACATTATCTTTCCAACCATCTAAAATAGGCTGAATAAATTCCCACATATACATACTTTCATCTTTACAAACAAAAAATGTTTGATCACCAATAAAGAAATCATGAAGAAGTTGAGTATATTCAGCAACATAAGTATTTTTATTTTCTGATTCTTTCATCATTAATGTAATCATATTATCTTCGTTTTCAAAAGTTATTCCAGGCTTTTTTGTCTTTACAAATATCTTAATTGAATCATCTGGTTCTAATGAAAATATTACCTTATTAATTCCTTTAAAATGAACAATTACTTCTTTGTGAACGTTTTTTAAACTTTTACCTGCTTCAAGATAAAATGGAACTCCTTCCCATCTTTTAGAGTCAATAAAACACTTTAACTTAAAATAGGTTTCCATATTAGAATTTTTAGCTACACCAGTAACATCTTTATATCCATTATATTGAGCTCTAAATGTATTAGTTCTAATTTCATCATGTGTTAAAGGTTTTAGCATTTTCAATAAATCAGTTCTATTAAATCTAATATTTTCACAGCATAATACACTTGGTTCATCCATTGTTGTTAAAGCAAGCATTTGTAAAAGATGATTTTGACCAACATCTCTTAAAGCTCCAAGAGTATCATAAAATGCCCCCCTATTATCAATACCAAGCGTTTCATTAATTCTAATTTCAATTTTTTCGATATGTTTATTGTCCCAGATTGGATCAAACATTGAATTAGCAAATCTAAAACTAAGAATATTTTGAACACTATCTTTTCCTAAATAATGATCAATTCTATAAATTTGCTCTTCATTAAAATATTTACTAAATAACTCTTCAGTTTGTTTAGAGCTTTCTAAATCTCTACCTACTGGTTTTTCAACCATCAATTTTGTTGTGGGTTCAACAAAACCTGAATTTCCTAAATTTTCAATAACAATCTGATAAAGTTCGGGTGGGATTGCAAGGTATATATGTTTAGAAGCTTCGAGATAATCTTGTTTTATTTTTATATTTAAACTTTTAAAACTTTCTAAATCATGAAATTCCCCTTTATGGTATTCAATCATTGAAAGGAATTCGTTAATATCATTCTTTTTTATATCAGACTTTTTTTCAACACTTTTTTTAACCAGCTCTCTAAATTCTTCATTTGAAAGATCTCGCCTGCCAAAACCAATAATTTTATGGAAAACACCTGGTTTTTCTTTATTTAAGCCATAAAGTGCAGGCGAGATCTTCCTATCCATTAAATCACCAGTAGCTCCAAAAATGATTAAAACATTATTCATAAAATTGTTATTAAAATTTATACAAATTAATATACTTTATTTAAGTGAATTTTCAATGATATTGGTCTTATTTCTTCTTCTTTTTCTTAGATTTGTTTTTTTTATTCTTTTTTGTTGAAGATTTGGAAGTAGAGATAATTGGTTCTTCAGCTTTATCCCTCCTTTTTAAAATAGGTCTATTTAATAAGTTAATATTTGGTCTTTGGAATTTTATATTAATAAGAAACTTCAAATTATTATAAGTAAATGAAGTCATTAATAATGAAACAAATATTAGAGCCGCAGTTACAATAAAATTAACACCTAATCCAAACGATACTGATAGAAGAATTATTACCGCAATGTATAAATACCTTTTATGGTAGAAAGCATCTGATGCATATAGTGAAGAAATATCTTCAAAATCTTCAGGGTTTATTCTCCAAATTACACTAAAATACATCAAACTTATCCAGATATTCATTAAAAAGAAAATAATCAAATCAATTTCTCTTAT
Source organism: uncultured bacterium (assembly GCA_963700155.1). Taxonomy (GTDB): domain Bacteria; phylum Patescibacteriota; class Dojkabacteria; order J137; family J137. The sequence goes on from OY969472.1 coordinate 1,119,192, forward strand.
TTGATAGTATCTTGAAAGTAAACTAAATAACCCTGCCAATATTAAATTTGAAAAGAAAACTAATTCGAAGTAATTAAGTAAAATATATAAATTTTGTTTACCAGATAATTTATTTTTTTGTTTTAGAAGAAAATAAATAAAGACAAAGACCGATGCTGCTATAAGGTATAGATTAATTAATATATTATTTATAATTACATTACTTCGTTCATAAAAATCTGTTGAAATTACAAAATCTACTTTTCTATCCAAGTTAATACTATCTAACATAACTTTTACTGGATCAGCTCCTTCATTCTCAAAATAAAGAACATTATTCACTCTATCAATTCTTACTAAATTAGTGTCATTTATTTTATTTATGAAATCAGAAATTTCATTTTGAGTGCCAGTAATATTCACCTCGACATTATTATTCAACTCAAAATAATATAACCCTTTGTTAATAAAAAGTGAAAGAACAGCAGTTATTATTAGTAAACCAAATATTATTTTTGATAGTGAATTTCCATTAAGTCTCATTGGTTTTTGATTTTTTAAGATTAGGTAATTTAATATTTTTAATTTCTATTTCAAAAACATTTTTAAAATATAAAATACTCATTACGAATAGTACTAATAATCCAATTAATAATGCTCCAATAAAATCAGCTGACGTACCAATACTTATAATTAATTTATAACTTATTGCAATTACAATAAATGTGAAGATAGATATATCTCTAATCATTCTAATAGAAGTTATTAATTCGTCTTCATCAGAACTATGTTCGTAAATATAGTATATCAAAGCGTTTAGAATAAATAACATTAATACAAACCCAATTAAGAAACTAGTTGAAATACTAGCCGTGAGAATCTTTAAAATTGAAACATAGGCTAAAATAAAGATGGATGTAGATAGAATATATTTTATTAACCCTTTAAATTTATACTTTACTAGAAAGTAAATAGCTAATATTAATGACGATATAATAAACATAACAGAAATAAAAGTACCTGAATCCTGTTTATAAATAGGTTTTACTGTTGTGATATTTGGTTGAACTGTAAAAGTGTCACTAAACGGTTCAGTTAAAAAATAACTTCTTGCTACATTTAAGAAATCGTTTGCCTCACGTACATTTGTAACACTCACTAATTGAGTAGGTACTGCTCTTAACATATCTTCATTGCTAGTTGAATTTGAATCATATTTAACTATATAAAAATCAGGATATCCATCAATCTCCATTAAAAAATAAGGTCCTTGGCTGTTTGCAGAAAATACACTATTAATAGTAGATACTTTGTCTTGTGATATTTTAAAAACTAAATGACTACCATAATTATCGTTATAATCAATTGTTACTGCACCTTGAATATCGTAATCTTTTAAATCAACTGATGTAGGGTTTTTCTGATCAGCTGTAATAAAAGAAAATTCAGCTTTATCCGTAAACCATTTCGCATAGTTTTCAGGATTTGAATAGTAGTCTGGGAAAGAGAAAACTAAATTATATGCATCTGATTCAATCTGAGCTTTAACTTTAATATCATATAAACCAGATGTACTTACCCTCGATTCAACTTTATTTAAATAAGAAAGAAGAAGTTCTTGTTTTTGATCACTCGATAAATTAGTTTGTGAAAAATTTAAATTTGCATTAATTTCTTTTTTAGGATAAATTCCGAAACTCTTTTGGAAATTACCTAAAGATGTTCCAATTTTTGCTGCAATTCTATCTGAAAAATTAATGTTGATTTCTTGTCCAGCAATATTTACAGTAAATGTTGGAATTGAAAGTATTAAAAATACAAAAATAGAAATTACAATAAATAATATTTTTAAACTTTGACGATTCATAAACAGGATTATACTCAAGATTTACTAAATTTCAAATCAGCAATTTTATTCTAATTCGTTTATACTATATCATATTTAAAAATCAAGTAATTTTATGCGTTCATTTCTAGGAAAAGCTTTAAATTTATTTAGTAATTCGAAATTCTCTTCAGGTATCTGGTTTTACTCTCTACCTGTTTTTTTCTTACTACTTGCCGATAGCGCAATGTCATATATATTTCCGATTGTAGTTGAAACTAATGTGAATTCTAATACAATCTTAGGAGTAATAATGGCTCTTTCATCTGTAGCTGGTTTGATATCGGACTTTACTTTTCCACAGTTACTAAAGGATAAAACATGGAAATTTCAACTTATTGCAGCAATAATTTTAACTTTCTTTTTCCCAGTTTCACTTACCTTAGGAGTTGTGTGGAGTTCAATATATCTGTTTATTTTCGGAAGTATAATTTGGGGTATCTACTGGGAGTTTTTAAATTTTTCAGAACAAAGTTATATAATCGATCAAGATAAATCTGGGGATTATTCTAAAGATTGGGGAGTTATGTATTTTGTATATCAAATAACTACGGTAATTGGTCCTATTTTAGGTTCATTATTAATTGTTAATTCATTAATAACTGCAAATATAACAATAAGTTTTATTCAAGTTTTAAGTCTCTTTTTTGCAATATTATTAATTCTTGGACTTCCTTCTAAGCAGTTTTCTCACTCAACTTCAGTTAAACATACACTTAAAATTTTTAAAGAAGTTAAGTATTGGGAAATTCTTTCAAGAAACGTTTGGCCTGTGATTATTGTAGGAGTTACAATAAGTTCTATTAATGCTGTATTTTGGACTATAGGAGGATTATTTGGAGATTTATTATTTGGAAGGGGACTTGATTGGATTGTTATTGTTCTTTTTTCAGCTCCATCAATATTAGGATCGTTAATACTAACTAGAATTATCATAAAAAAAAGAAAAAAGAAGTATTCTCAAATATTTCTTATTATAGGATGTATATTTCTTTCAATGATATATTTTGCAACTGATTCTATATTATTAATTTTGTTACTGATTATTCTTGCTAGTTTTTCGCTTTCATTTGTAGGACCACTTAACGATGCTGTATATTCTGATCTTTTAGATAGACTTAAGAAAGGTAGAATACACTTATTAGGGCTAGATAAAGCTAATACCTCATTAGCTTACATAATTGGACCTTTATTAGCAGGATTCTTAGCAGATAGAATAAGTTATCAACTAACTTTAACAATTGTAGGATCGATAGGTGCTATTCTTGGAATTATTCTATTATTATCTACACCTCGAAAGTTAAAACTTCCACAAAGTAAAATGAAGGAAATGGAACCTTCAGTTCACACGAATTTAGTTAGATCTACAAAATAACTTACTTTGATTTAGTTTTACAAGTACAGTCTTTACAATCACAGTTGTCATGAGAGCACTCTTTACAATTTCCCATCCTGCATTCTTTACAGTCACAATTGCAATCCATTTCTAAAAGAGGTGCATATTCATCTTTATATCTCTGTTCACATTCATTTATTATTCTAATTGCTTCTGCAATATCAAAAAAACCTTCTACTTTACCAGTTCCTGGCTTTTTTAAATCTTTGTAATGCTCCCAGTAATAAGTTGTTTCAGTTTTGAAATATTCTCCCAAATCATCAATTGAATTTATATGTTTCATTCTTTTATCTTCACTTAATACAGCGATTACCTTATCATCTTCTTCACCACCATCAACAAACTTCATTAGACCTATAATTCTTGCTTCAACAAGAGAGCCTGGTACTAAAGGTTCTGTTACATTTACAATTTCAATATCTAAAGGATCTCCATCTAAATCCCATGTCATTGGAATTCCACCATACGTAAATGGATATGACATTGAAGAAAATCCGACTCTATCAAGTTTTAATTGTCCGGATTCAGTAATTAATTCATATTTATTTATTGAATGAGTATTTACTTCAACTATTGCATTTACAATATTGTCTTCCTCACTTGCAAATGCTGGTAATACATGTAAAAGATTCAGCATGTATTTAGAAGGATTGTGATTGATATTTGCCATGAACTATTGATAAAAATTAATATTATTAGTATGCTTTAAACAACAAAGAATAATACTATTTATTTTACTTACTTTCAATTTAGTAAAAATATACATGAATGATACTCTAGAAAATTTAAATGAAAAATTCAATATTATTTCGGAAATTGAAGAAGTTGAGAATGAATATAAACTATTACCTAAAAAATTCCAAACGTTGCCTATGAGTGAACATGTTGTATCCACTGTCATTGCTACCTTATTACAGAAAGTTAATAGATCTTATCCCGGAAGTATAAAAATTACTCCCGAAGAAGCAAAACTGCTACTAGAAGAACTTAGAGAGACAATAAAGAAGAGATATGGTTATGATGAAGAAACTTTGTCTAATAAAATCAGAAAGGCATTTTTAGTTGCGGATAACAATTTAGAAACAGAGTGGCCTGAACTAGGGAAGACTTCAGAAGGATTAGAATAAATTTATCCGTGTCTAAATATAGTCACATCTCCATCTTGAAAAACATACTCTTTTCCTTCTAGCCTAACTTTTCCTTTATTTTTAACGTCATTCCAGCTGCCGGCACTTATAAAATCATCATAAGTGCATACTTCTGCTGCAATAAACTTCTTTTCAAAATCAGTGTGGATTGTGCCGGCAGCCTCAGGAGCTTTGGCACCCTTATGTATTGTCCATGCCCTAACTTCTTCAGGACCTTCAGTAAAGAATGAAATTAATCCTAATAAATTATATGCCTCTCTTGTTAATCGATTTAGTCCAGTTTCTTCAATACCTAATTCTTGCATAAATTCAGATCTTTCTTCATCATTCATAGAAGCAAGATCAGAATCTGTTTTTACATCCATCAAAATCATTGGTTTTCCTTTGATTGCCTCTTTGATTGCTTTGACTCTTTCTGAATTTTCATTTTCTTCAGTATTTACAAGATAAATTACTGGTTTGTCTGTTAAGAGAAATAATTCTCTTCTAGCTTCCTTAAGTAATTTATCTTTGGACATATCACTATAATCTAGGGTGTCTGGTTTATAATCAATTCCCAATTTACCTGATTCAAGATGGTTCATTAATTCTTTTAAGAATAGAACTTGTTCAGAGATATCTTTATCAAACCTTGCTTTAGCTTCTAATGCGGCAATTCGGTTTTGTATAGTTTCTAAATCTTTTAAAATTAATTCAGTATTTATTAATTCAATATCTCTAACTGGATTGATAGAATTTTCAACATGTGTGATATTACTGTTATCAAAAGCTCTAACTAGATGAATAATTGCAGAAACTTCTTTAATATTAGATAAAAATTTATTTCCTAAACCTTCTCCTTGTGCTGCTCCTTTTATTAAACCGGCAATATCTACAAATTCGACAACTGCTGGAGTAGTTTTAACTGGTTTTGCTATATCCGAAATTTTAAAAAGTCTTGAGTCAACTACTGGAACAACACCATAGTTAGGATCAATTGTCGTAAATGGGTAATTTTCAGCTGGAATACTTTGTTTTGTTAAAGCATTAAAAAGAGAAGATTTACCTACATTTGGTAATCCAACTATTCCAAGTGATAAATTCATTTATTCTTTGTAAAAGATTATCTGTTGGTATTATACCATTTATGTTAATAAATCTCTTTTTTTGGATTCTAAAATAATATGTTAAGATAAAATATTAAATATTAAATGCTACATTTATGAATAAGCCTAATAATGATTTAGAAAAAGATTTAAGTGAATTATCTCCATTACTAGATGGGATTTTTAATAAATTATATTCTATTTATACTCCGTTAGAAGGTACCTATTATTTCGTAGATGATTTTATTAAACATACAGAAGAAGCTGGAATATCTATAGAGGATTTAATTATTTGGTTAAATTATAGAATGAATACAACTCAAGAACCTATCTTGTTTAGAATAATTTTAAAATATGTACAAGAAAAGAAATCTTTGGAGAAAGAAGCTTAATCAATATCAATTTAATCTTTATTTAGTTTAATTTTATTTAAATTTTAAGGACTTTAATTATGGATCTAAATAAAAAACATTGTGTCCCATGTGAAGGTGGAGTCGATCCTTTTGATAAAGAAAAAATAAATCGATATCTAAATTATCTTGGAGAGAAATGGGAGGTTATTGATAATAAAAAGATAAAGTATACTTTTGAATTTGAAAGTTTCAGAGATGGTATCAATTTTGTAGATAAAATAGCCGATATTGCAGAAGAAGAAGGACATCATCCAGACATTTGTATTAACTATAAGAAAGTTACAATTGAATTAATGACTCATGCAATTGATGGTTTATCTGAGAATGATTTTATACTTGCAACGAAAATTGAGTTACTAATTACTTAATTAGCTCAAATCTATAAGTTTTGCTTTGATATTAGCAATAGTTTTTTCTTCATCTGATGTTAATGTTGTTTTTGTACCAATAGTATCGAGATATTCTTCTAGGTTTAATGCAACAGGTCTCTCTTCCTGAGTAAAAACACTCACTAATTTCCCTGTTTTATCATCCATCCTTACTTTTAAATTATTTCGCTTTACATCTGCCATAATAATTTCAAGTAAAATATCATACAAATTTGATGGAAGATATTCGTTTACATAGTTTAATTTATCGGAGAAAGCTTCAATACTTTCTTGAAATGCTTTCTCTCTTTGTTCTTTCCACGGATCATTCTTTTGGTCATTATTCATAAGTAATATATTTAAATATAATATCAATAATATATCAAACCAGTTTAACTTCTTCAACTTATAACTCTATTTAATTTACAATATATAGAAAGCACGTTTATTACACTAAAATGTGCACAATTGGTGCTTTCTATATATTGAGAAAATTAATGTTGGTTCATTAATTTATGATACTTTTTAGATTTTTCAGTCTTTCAACTTCTTCAGCTAGAATTTGAATATATAAAGCATATCCGATAGTTGAGATGTAACCGCTTTGTTCTTCACCTAAAAGATTCCCAGCTCCTCGTATTTCTAAATCTCTACTAGCAATCCTAAATCCTGCTCCCAAATCTTGATTATCTACAAGAGTTTGCAGTCTATCTATGTATTTTTTCTGAATTATTTTACCTTCTTTATTATCAACAAAATCAACTGAGGATTTCCTAGGAGATATTAAATAACAATATCCACTTTTTGTTGATCTACCAACTCTCCCTCTTAATTGGTATAGTTGAGAAAGTCCAAATCTTTGAGAATTATTAATTATGATTGTGTTTACATTTGGGAGGTCAAGTCCATTTTCTATAATTGTTGAACAAATTAAACAATCGTACTTTCCTTTATAGAATTCTGTCATAACTTTATCAAGCTCATCACTTCTCATTTGACCATGAGCAATAGTAAATCGAATTCCTGGCATTAAATTATTTAATTTCAACTTCATTTGATTTATTGACTGAACTTCATTATGAAGAAAATAGACTTGACCTCCCCTTTTGACCTCAAAGTTAATAGCTTCAGTTATTTTATTATAATCTTCATGGATAATTTCAGTATGAATAGGTTTTCGTTCTTTTGGTGGCTGACTAATAATAGAAATATCCTGAATTGATGATAAAGCCATACTTAAGGTTCTAGGTATTGGAGTTGCACTTACTGATAATAAATGTACACCATAATTTAATTGCTTAATTTTTTCCTTTTGTTTAACTCCAAAACGTTGTTCTTCATCAACAACAACTAGTTGTAAATTCTTAAATTTAACATCAGAACTTAACAATCTATGAGTACCAATAACAATATCAACGATACCATTATTTACATCTTCAATAATTTTTTTATTTTTCTCTGTGGAATTAAACCTAGAAAGATATTCTATTCTAAAGGGGAAGCTTTTAAACCTTTCTTCGAAAACTGCATAGTGTTGAGCTGTAAGTATTGTAGTAGGTGAAAGTACTGCCACTTGACCTCCATCTTCAACTATTTTAAATGCAGCTCTCATAAATACTTCAGTTTTACCAAATCCAACATCTCCAACTAATAAACGATTCATGGGTTTATCTTTTGTTAAATCAGACAATACTTCATTAATAGAATTCAATTGATCTTCAGTTTCAATATATTTAAATTCATCGACAAATTGTTTATAGTCTTTAGTATCAGAATTTGAGACAGGATTTGCTTCAGAGATTTCTCTTTTAGCAAAGTGTTCAATAAGGTCGCGAGCCAAGAGTTCTGTAGATTTCTTTATTTTTGACTTTAAATGTTCCCATGATACTTTACCCAGTCGTGTAATTCTTGGCTCGCGACCTTCGGTACCAATGTATTTAGTTATCTTTTCAATTTGGTGAATTGGGACAAATAATTCATCATCGTCTGCATACTTGATTGATAAGTATTCTAATGATTCATTATTAACTATCTCTTGTTTTAATCCTGAATAAATTCCAATCCCGTAGTCTTCGTGAACTACATAATCTCCAATTTGAATACTACCTTCGAATTGTTTTAGTAGTTTTTTTAAATTTGAAGTAACCTTTTTAATTCTTTCTGGTCTTGTTAAGTAAATTGCTCCAAATAATTCTCTATCTGTAAAAATTGCTATTTTTAATTTCTCAGAGATAAATCCAGCATCAAGGTGTTTTGAATTTAAGTTTCTAACAAATGATTTTGAAACAAAATCATATATTTTTACTTTTGCAATAGTCTTATTTGTGTATCCCTTAAGAAGTTTAAAGAGATCATTCTTATTTTTTGTTTTTATTAAAATTTGATAATTATTTCTTTCTAAAGATTGAATTTCTTTTTCTAGTAAAGCAAAATTGTGGTAGAAAAGATGAGGATATTGGAAATCAGAATTAATAAGCTTAATAGTATTACTCTCTTTAAGATCGTTTATTGAATTTACGAATATATATTTTGAAAATGATTTTGAAATATTAATTTCTGCAGAAATTTTTATACTATCCTGTTCGAGCTTTTCATCAAGAATATAGTTACTTAAATAAAGTTGATTCAAGTATTTTATTCTTCTGTTATATAACTCGTCATAAGAGTATATTTTTTCAAGATCATTACCAAAGAATTCTAATCGTATTGGATGATCATAACCTATTGGCCAGAACGAGATAGTGTCTCCTTTTATACTAAATTGAAGTTTTTCAGTAATTTCATTTACTTTCTCATAACTTAATGAGTTGTTGCTTAAATTGTCATCTACTTTTAAAGTTGCAGAATTTAAATTGCTACTTGAACTTAGGTAATTAGCGATTTTTTGAAAAGTTATTTCCTTCAAAGTCCATATTTGCAAACTTTCAAAAAATCTTATTATGCTATCTGAGTAAATGTCTGAGTATACGAAAGCCTCCTCTTTTGAAATAAAGAGGGGTATTAAGTGAGGTAATGTTTTTATAATTTGTATCTTTGAAGACACGAACGCATTATACCAGAACTGATAAGAATATTGCAGCTTAAAATTGACTTTATTTTATTAACTTTGTAAACTCCAATATTTAAAAATTTTTAATCAAAATGGCATTCAATAAATTTAAGAGTATAGTTTCCCAAAATAATTTACTAGAAATTGATGATGAAAAAGCTTTAGTAAAATTTATAGATGAGCTTTTCGAAGAAGGATTTACTGATGTAAGTATTGAAAATTTTCTTTTATTTATAACAACCTATATAATTAATAACCCCCATTTGAAAGTTGAATTAACTAGCTCAATAACTCAACTGATTCTATTTAAGATTAGTATATCAGCTGCTGCTGGTGAATTTGAACAAATTAAATTAGCTATGAAACTTTACGATTATATTGACGAAAATCTTAGCTTTAATTTTTTATCATTACTAGACTATAGACGTTATTTAGAGGTAAGTACTCATCCTAAACATTATATTTATAAAGATCATATAGATTCACTTAAATTATCAACAAGAGTAAGATATGTTTTAATAAGAGCAGGATATGATTCTGTAAGTACTATTTTACGTAAACTTAAAGAAGAAGGGATCGAGTCTTTTTATTCAATTCCTAGATTCAATAAAGTTTCTGGTCAAGAATTACTTAATAGCCTGAGAGAACATGGATATTTGAAAAATGAAGAAAGTTAATTTATATTAATTTATGACTTTTAATGCTTTTATTGAGGCTTCTAAAAATGCAAAGATTGATATCAATGACTTTGAACTTTTTATCAACAACATGTTCGAACAAGGTTTTAATGATTTGAGTATTCAAGATTATTTATATTTCTTAAATAAATATTTTGAATCATATGGATCATCATCGATGGGAGCATTAAGTTCAATTTTAAGAGCTGAAATGTTTCAATTAAGTTTGAATAAAAATCTTACAAATTCTGACTTGAAATTATTAACTAATCTAATTAGTTATATTATTTCAAATCCTTCAGCACAGAATTTTACGGTTAGACACTTTAAAAACTTTCTTTTATATCATGGGAATATTGAATCACCTGTGGATGAGAACGATAAAATTCAAAACCTGAAGTTAGAAACCCGTATTTTAAATCTTTTGTTTAGATCTGGAATAAAGTCTATTAAACAAATAATCGAAATAATTTATGCAGATGGACCTCAACAACTACTAAATATTGAAGGAATAGGTGATACTTATTTAAATAAAATTATTAATGTACTCAAAGAAGCCGGATACTTAAAGAATTTAGAAAGCTAGTTTATAGTACCTTTTTCAACCATTCCCCGGTGTAACTTTCTTTATTTTCTGCGATTTGTTCAGGTGTACCTTCTGCAATAATCATTCCACCTTTTTCTCCTCCTTCAGGACCTAAATCAATTATCCAGTCAGCAGTTTTTATAACATCAAGATTGTGTTCAATTACTAAAACAGAATTACCCTTTGATACTAGACCATGAAGGACGATTAATAGCTTTCTAACGTCTTCAAAATGAAGTCCTGTTGTAGGTTCATCAAGAATATATAAAGTCTTGCCTGTAGATCTTTTTGATAATTCTGAAGCTAACTTTACTCTTTGTGATTCACCACCTGACAATGTTGTTGCACCTTGCCCTAGTCTTATATAACCTAAACCAACATCTAATAATGTCTGTAACTTGTTATAAATCATTGGTACATTTTTAAAGAAATCAACAGCTTCTTCGACTGTCATATTTAATACTTCTGAGATATTTTTGCCTTTATAATCTATTTGCAAAGTTTCTCGATTATATCGTTGTCCATTGCAAACTTCACAAGTTACATATACATCAGGTAGAAATTGCATTGAAATTTTTATCATTCCAGCACCTTCACACTTTTCACATCGTCCACCTTTAACATTAAAACTAAACCTACCTGGTTTATAACCACGCACTTTTGATTCTTTTGTCTGTGAAAAGATATCTCGAATTACATTAAAAACTCCTGTGTAAGTAGCAGGATTGGATCTTGGAGTCCTACCTATTGGAGATTGATCAATATCAATTACTTTATCTATATTTTCAAGACCCCTAAGTTCGTTATATTCACCCGGAATATCTTTTGAGTTATATAAATGTCTTGAGATTGCTTTGTATAAAACATCATTGATTAATGAAGATTTACCAGAACCAGAAACACCAGTAATTGTTACGAATTTACCAAGTGGGATTTCTAATTCAACATTTTTAAGATTATGATGAGTGACACCTGTAAGCAATATTTTACCTTTATCTTTTTTTGGATTTTTAGATCTTTCAAGTTCTTCATAATTATAAACTTGTTTTTCAACTTTTTTAACAGCAGAAATCTTTTTTAAATCTCTTAAAATCCCTTCTTTTGTTATTTTTAGTTCTCCATTTAGATACTTACCAGTAATTGAATCTTCAGTGTTTTCAATGTCAGTAACCTTTCCTGTAGCAATAACTTTTCCTCCATGCTCACCAGCTCCTGGACCAATATCAATAATATGATCTGCCTTTCTAATTGTGTCTTCATCGTGTTCAACAACTATAACAGTATTACCAATATCTCTTAATTTCTCTAAAGTATGAATTAGTTTCTCATTGTCTCTTTGGTGAAGCCCAATAGAAGGTTCATCAAGAACATAGAGAACACCTGTCAAACCAGTTCCAATCTGTGAAGCAAGTCGTATTCTTTGGGCTTCACCTCCTGAAAGAGTTCTAGCAGCTCTATTTAAAGTTAAATAATCTAATCCAACTGAAATTAAAAAATTTAATCTTGTCGAAATTTCTTTAAAAATTTGTCTACCTATTTCTCTTTCTTGTTTTGAGAGTTCATCATCTTCAGGTGAAATTTTTGCGAAGTCAAAAATTTCACTCATAACAGTATTAAAGTTTTCTTTTTCTTCAATATTTTCTGAAGCTAAATCTTTTATCCATTCGTATGATTCAGTAATTGACATATTTCCTACATCAACAATATTTCGACCTCGAATTGTTACTGCTAAAACGTCTCTTTTTAATCTATAACCATGACATTCTGTACAATCTTTATCAATCATATATTGTTCAATTTCTGATCGTATAAAATCAGAGTCTGTTTCTTTATATCTTCTTACTAAGTTAGGTATTACACCTTCAAAATGCATTTCAAAACTTCTTTCTGAACCATACTGATTTGTATAATTAACCATGTATTTCTTTTTCCCGTTTCCAAACAAAAGTATTTGCTTAGCTTTTTCTGAAAGTTGACCAATTGGTTGTCTTATTGAAAATCCTTCTTCTTTCGCAACTGCTTCTACGAGTTTATAAGTCATAGCATCTTCATTTTCCATTAATCTGGACCAAGGATATATCCCTCCTTCTGAAATTGTTAAGCGAGGGTTATAAATATTTATTGGATCAACCTCTTTAATAAACCCTAAACCATTACAAACCGGACAAGCTCCAAATGGAGAATTAAATGAGAATGAATGTGGTTCAACTTCAGGGAACGATTCACCAGTCTCAGGATCTACTAACTTTTCTGAGTAAAATACATCTCCATCTTTTTGAAGTTTTATTTTACTTTTCTCAATATTATCTTTAATTTTATCTATGTCTACAAAGTTAACTAGTAACTCTCCATTTCCTAGGGTCAACGATAATTCAATAGAATCAGTTATACGTTTTAAAAACTCTTTATCTTCAGAGCTTTTTTCTCGAACTGATAACCTATCAATGACTAACTCTATATTATGCTTAACAAATTTATCAAGTTTGATTTCTTCTTCGAAGGAATAAACTTTACCGTCAACTCTTACTCTCGAATATCCTTGTGCTAGAAATCGAGAAAAAAGCTCTTCATAGGTTCCTTTTCTATTTTTAATAAGTGGTGATAATATAATAACTTTTACTTCATCTAAACCTAATATTTTTGGATAACTTATAATAGTATCTACAATTTGTTGTACTGTTTGTTTTTCAAGTCTTCTACCAGAAATTGGACTTCTAGGATGACCAACTCTGGCAAATAAAAGTCTTAGATAATCATAAATTTCTGTAACAGTTCCAACTGTAGATCTAGGATTATGGCCAGTGCTTTTTTGATCAATTGATATTGCTGGGGAAAGTCCTTCTATTGTATCTACGTCTGGCTTTTCCATTAATCCTAAAAACTGTCTAGCATAAGCAGATAATGATTCTACATATTTCCTTTGACCTTCTGCATAAATTGTGTCAAATGCAAGTGAAGATTTACCTGAGCCGGAAAGACCGGTTATAACAGTAAGTTTATCTTTTGGAATATCCACATCAATATTTTTTAGATTATTTGTTCTCGCACCTCTAACTTTAATGTTATCAGACATTACATAAAACCCTTAATAGGTAAACTTTCCATTATAACGCAGGTATACCAATTTAGACAATTAATACTATGGTTCGATTGAAGATAGTATCTGTTTTATTAGAAGAACTACATCTTGGATTTCAATATTATTAGTTGTTTTAATATTAATTTCGTCTTTTTCCTGATAATTAATTAAACGAATCATAAAATCTATGAATCCTACTGTTTGACTATTTAATTTATTACAATCATCAAGGTAAGCACTAATATTAAAATAAAAATTTCTTCTAAGTAAATAATCTTGTATATGTTCATATTCCAAGACTGGTTTAAATTTTTTATAGAAAGGGTCTTTTTCTCCTAATAGGTAAATTAATTTTAAAAACTTAATTCTTGCATATCTTCTTCTTCTAAGTTCCCTTCCATCAATTGTTTCTTGTTGGAATAATTCGACCAATTGATTGTAATATTTATTAAAATCTTCGATATTGTTATTTATAAATTGCAATATGTTATATATTCTGGTTGGATTTACTAGATAATATATATTATGTGATTCCACTCTTTTACACTCTATTAATTTAGATTCCATAAATACTCTCATTGATCCTGAATTAAAGTAGAGGTTATTAAAATCTCTAGAACTGCTTTGTGTTAAGATTTCTAGAAGCTTATTTAAAAGTAAAGGTGAACATATTAAAATATCTGCCCAAAATTGTTCTTTAAACTTTATTACTTCTTCTCTTTCAAATTCTTCTTGTTTAATCTTTTTTTGAAAATTTAATATATTGTTCATAAATATTATTATGAAATTTAGTTTCAGATATTAGCAAATATTATTACTTATTAAAAGTTTTAACGTTTTGAAGTATAATTCTAATGTTTTAAGGAGAGGTGCAAGAGTGGTTTAATTGGCAGTCCTGGAAAGACTGTGTGTCGCAAGGCACCGCAGGTTCGAATCCTGTCCTCTCCGAATATAAATTTGATATACTTCCTTTATGCTAACTAAAGAAGAAGAAAACTACTTATCAAAAATTAATCCTAGAAGGATCACAAAAATATATCCTTATAACCCAAATGGTAAAGAATTAGGAGAAAAAATTGTTAAACAAATTAAAAAAGTACTTCCAGATGCAAATATATTATTTATGGGGTCAGTCGCTCTTAAAATTTCAGGACAAAAAGATATTGATATCTATATATTGTCAGATGTTAAACACTTTGATGATTACTTACCAGAACTTGAAAAGCTATTTGGGGTAATAAATAAACAAGGTGATTATGTTAAGAAAAAATTTGTTGAATGGAAATTTGAACAAGATGGATATGATATCGAGATATATTTAACTGAACCACCACAAAGACAAATTAATGTTTATAATATTCTCAAAAGTAATCCTATTCTTTTAAAAAAATACGAAAACTTAAAAATGAAATTTAAAGGGAAACTTTATAAAGATTATCAAAAGGCTAAGTATGAATTTTACAATAAAATACTTAGCAAAACTTACCACCTAGATATAAATAATAGAGCTTTTCAAGCAATTAAAAATCGAACTAAACAAATTGAGTATAGAACTAATACTTCCAGTAATAAAATTAACTTTGCAGAAATAAATATTGGTGACATAATCAATTTTAATAATGAAAATGATGAGATTGTGAAAACTATAGTCAAAAGGATTACACATTACAATAATGCTAATGAACTTTATAAAAATGAAGGTTTAAATAACTCTTCATCCAAACCAAGAACAATAAATGAGGCAGTTAAAAGAATAGAATCTCTAAAAGGGTACAAAAAAGGAATTAAAACATATGGAATCTGGGCAATTGAATTGAATTTAATATAAATACAAGTTCGGATTTTGTAAAAAGATCTTTGTTCATAAAATTGATATAATTTCTCAATACTTCTTACTTAATTTTCTATGTTAAATAGAAATTTCCCAAAAGAAAAGCAAAAATCTAAAGTAAAGAATGAATTACCAGAATTATCTCTTGATATAGAGTCAATGGATAAATTAGCAGAAGTTTTCTCAAATGTTTTTACTGTACACTTTGGTGAATTTGGGTTTAACTTACTCCTAAGATATTGGGATAAAGTAAGAGTTCCTTACTCAAAAGAAAAAAGATCTAGGACACTACCTTTTGATGTAATGGAAGATATAAAATTTAATATTGAAAATGCAAAAGTAGAGGCAAACAAAGAGGGTATAACTGAAACTGAATTAAAACAAATATTTACAGAATTATTAGCTAAATTAATGACTTTATTCTCAGGTCATTTCTCTGATAAAAGACAGGATAACTTTTATAATTTTAAAGAATTGTATGAAGATCTTTTAAAAACTATTTTTATGATTTCTTCGAGTTTAAATTTAGATTTAGAAACAGAACCTGTTTAACTTTCTAAGTTGTTGAATTATTAATCTTTTTAAGTATTTTAAAATTTTGATACAATAACATTATGTCTAAAATTTCAGGCGGTACAGTACACAAATTAACTTCAGAATTACGAGATGCTTTATCTTCTGATTCAAAAGCATTAGCAAAATGGGAAAGTCTTACACCATTAGCACGTAATGAATGGATTTGCTGGACAGTATATCCTAAACAACAAAAAACTAAGGACGAGCATGTAAAAAGAGTTGTATCCGAACTTAAGGAAGGAATGCGTAGACCTTGTTGCTGGATAGGCTGCACTCATCGGAAGGATAAAGAATTAAGTCCTTCAATAAAATATTTACTTAGTAAAAAAAGTAGGAAATAGACTACAAAACAGTTCAAATAGATTTTTAAGAAGGGATTGCCTTTTGGCAATCCCTTCTTTTATAACTTGATCGATATAAACTTTAAAAGATTTTAAGTAAATGAAAATATTAAATACACTTACTTTAACATTTTAGGCTTTCTAAACTTAAACCAATATACAGCTGAACCTAATACAACTAAACCTGTTACAAATAGAACTGAAAGTACTACTATAAGTGTAGTTGAATTTTGTCCTTCATTTTGTTCATCACTAACTGGTGATGAAGGGATATTCACAACCGAGATTCCTTTTACTTCATTAGAACTTTCAGATTCTAACTTATCTTTATAGGCTCTAACTATATAAAAATAAGGTGTTCCTGTTTCAGCATCATTATCTGTAAAAGTTAAGATGTTTTTTTCAGTTCTTGCAATTTCAACATATCCTTTTCCTTTTGTAGTACTTCTGAAAACTTTATAACCTGTTATATCTTTTGTTGTAGATGCTTCCCAATATAATTTTAAAGAACCACCTTGATCTGGAACAACATCAATAACTGCAAGTTCAATTGGTTTAGCAATAGTGTCACTAGCCTCAGTAGGAGCTTCTCCAGTACCTTTGGTTACTCCTGCTGGTAATGGCTGGTCATTAGTTATGACCTCATTTGTATTATTTGTTGTTTCATTATTTTCTTGAACAGGTGTAGTATCTTCTGATGGAGTTGGATCTGGTTCAGGTTCAGGAATTGCCTCCAGGTTACTACTATAAATTATAAAACCAAAATCTTCATCACCCCTTTGATTTATCCCATACATAAGGAATCCATGATCATATGTTCCAGAAGAATGGCCACCGTCAGGACTATCTGCATACCAATAAGCTGCATTACGTCCAGATAAACAAAGCCAATAAAAACCACCTGGTGTTACGGAAACATCTGTATTTGAAGTAAATCTTGACATTGTATTTCTCCCATCATTAAAAGTAGCTGGTGCATAATATGTATTAATGACATTAGAAGGTAAATTAGATTCATCTTCGTAAATTTCAAGATAAACATCAGCTGTATTATTCCCTGCTGCACGGATATCTACATAATTAGCAATAACTTGCCTAGATGGAGTAAACTTTTGACATAACCTTCCATCTGTTTCAGTACTATAATATTTATTAGCTAAATTTGGAGTGTAGTTTGCTTCTGGATCAACAGTAGGAGTCCCGGGTACACCAGGAGTAGCGTAAACAATAGTTCCGGTTAATGAAAACGCTAAAACTGCTACTGCAGCTTTAAACAATAATCCTCTCATTTGATACTCCTTTCTTTCTAATGTGGTAAATAAATAATTATTTTCATACTATCATAAGTAAATTCACAATTGTTTATTTCAAATTAAGTTTCTAAAGAAAGAGGCGCTTCTTCGAAGCGCCTCTTTATAATTTAATTACAATTCTTTAATTAACCTTGAATGTTGCAGTTGTGTTGATTTTACCCCCATATGGATCATATGCCTTGAAAGTAATATTTTCACTACCTTTCCAGCCATTTCTATAAGTTAATGTTGCAATATTATTTGAAATTCGAACTGTAATCCAAAAATTACCTGTAGTCATCCATGTTAATGAATCTCCATCAGGATCACTAATATAGTGTGACAAGTCAATTGTCGCAAAAGATTGTCCAGAATTTATTGTTTGTCCAGGGATCTGTTGAGTTACAGTCGGAGCTCTATTAACATTTGTGACCATCAGACTATAACTTTGTATAACATTATTACCTCCGTCGCTAACATTAACAACAATAATGTATGATCCTGAATCATCATAGCTTGGTGTCCAGTTAATTAACCCAGTTGAAGCATTAATTGTCATACCTGTCGGACTTTGATTTAACGAATAGGTCAAGGTATTATTTTCTGGATCAGTTGCATTTACATCATATGTGTATAGTTGATTCTCTTTCACTATTGTAGAAGGAAATGAAGTAATTCTTGGCGGATTACCTGTTGATTGGCTAACATCATTTACTGTTAAAGTGTAGCTTTGAGTAACATTATTTGTTCCATCACTAACTTTTACTGTAATCGAATAAGTTCCTGAATCATTAGAGCCGGGTGTCCAGTTAATCAATCCTGAAGAAGAATTAATTGTCATTCCTGAAGGATTTTGTGTCAATGAATAAGTCAGAGTATCGTTTTCTGGATCTGTAGCATTAACATCATAACTATATAATTGATTTTCATCGACACTTGTTACAGCTGTTGATGTTATTTGTGGAGGATTATTTGAAACTACTGTAACACCATAAGTAAACATCGATGTTGAGCTCCAACTTCCTAAACCAGCTTCATTAATCGCTCTCACTCTCCAATAATAAGTTGTACCTGCTTCCAAGCTAGGAACTGAGAATCCTTGAGAGAATGTAGACATATCAAATACAGCTGCATTAGAAAAAGTTGGACTTGTTGAAACTTGTGCTTGATATCCAACTGCATTACTTACAGAGTACCATCCTAATCTTACGTTAGTAGTAGTTACATTAGCTCCATTACCTGGTTTATAGGATGTTGGAGCAATCGGTAATGTTTGGTTAGTGACTTTATCTATACTTAAGACCATATTAGTCAATGGTAAAGTGTAAGTACTTGAACTAAACCCTGCATTGTAGCTTAGATTAAACCCTGTTGCTGCACGTACTTCAATTTGATCTGCTACTAGGCTTCCTTGTAAATTTAAGTTTGTTGCTTTGATATAAATCGTTCCATTAGGTGCATACATCAAACCTAGATTTCTATTACCAGTGCTATTAACAGTAATGTCTTGACCAGCATACAATAGGACTCCATTTTGTGGATCTCCAGATTGATATGTGCTGTCAGTAGTAATATCTGTAATTGAACCGGAAGCAACAATACTCAGTGGACCACTAAGAGCAACATCATACATTTCTACATTCCCATTTACATAATAGATCCCCTTCATCGATTGATTGACTGTTTCCATAACAAGATCAGATGGGAAATATACTGTAGCTAAGTCTTGATACAAACTTAATGGATATGAAAGCATAGGAACATTTGAACTAGATGGTTTAATAGTTGGATATAGAATATTTACATTCCCAGAAACTGTAGATCCACTTCCAACTTCATTTAAAGTAGTACCATACTGTGAACCAGAAGGATAGGTACCAGTATTATTTTTAAATTGAACACTTCCACCTGAATACATGTATCCTAATATGCTACCTCCCGTATTAGAAATAAACCTTAGACTTTTACCAGTTCCACCAGCAAATATCACATACATATTGATTATTATTGGTCCTGAATCTTTTTGATCTTCAACATTTCCTGCCACATCTTCTGATTTATAAACAAATCTAGCTACTCCGTTTCCAGAAATTAGGAATGTATTATTACTTCCTGATTTCGTAGTCCAATTTGTTCCACCATCCATACTATATTTTTCATTTTCTACTCCAGAAAGATTATCTGTCGCTGTTAGTCCTGCAGTTACATTATCTCTAAATATTCCATTAGTATCTCTTGGTCCAGTTGCTGTTGCTGAGGTGACTGGAGGTGTCCAGTCGATTTTAACTTGAATTGATTTATTATCTTCAGAATTACCTAATCCATCTACTGAATGATAGGTAACTGTATGTATACCTTCCTGGTTAATGCTGAATGGTCCAGAATATGTTTGTTCACTTCCGCCATCTATCGAATAATATGTATTTAAACCATTTGGTCCACAAGGTGCATTTGCATCCAAGCTTACAGTTGTCGAAGATCTCCACCAACCATTATTACCAGGTGTTTCACCTGTCACACTTGAAGTTGTTGTTGGGGCCGAAGTACATACCTCACCTCCACCTGAACCCCCATCAGAACCTGATCCCGGGTCAGATATATAAGGAGGGATTGTACAACTTGCAGACCCGATTGAGAATGTCTGAGTTTGTGAAGAACTAGAGTTTGAAGATAGTATCATAAAACTACTTGTTCCATATCCACCATCTACACATTGATTACTTAATGTTATATTTAAAAGATTTGAAGAGTTAGCATAAATATTAACATTATTTATAACCACACCATCGAAATTATCTGAAGCAGCTACAGTTGCACTACCTGCAGGCAAATTTGAAATGTTAAATATACCATTATCTGAAAATTTCCAGTAAAAATTGCTATTCGTTTCATTATTATTAGATATCGTTACAAATACCATTGTTGAAGCAGTGTCTAAGCTTCCATTTGGATGATAAACATTTCCACTCAGATCTCCTGAATTACTATTAACAGCAGAATTAAAATGAATGTAATGATTTGCTCTTGTATTGGATCTTGTTCCATAATTACTATCTCCATTGTAATTATATTCTGAAACATTAACTGATCCATCAGTATTAACGGATTCAACATAAGCAACATGACCATGTATTCCAATACTATGAACACCACCAACAGTGCTGTTTGGATCCCAGACTGCTATTGAACCAACTGCAGGAACAGTGTCTACATAAAATTTGGTTGAACTTTGAGTAGCATTTTCTACAGCATTGTCCCAATGACCTCCATCACTAAATCTATTAAAATCAGAGCTACCGAACATTGTATTTACAAAAAAACTATTGGAATTATGATTAGTATTTACTCTCCAAGCTGCATAAGAAGTACACTGTCTCTGATAAAATGACCAAGAATCTATTACACAGCCAGTTCCATCAGTTTGACAAATTGATCCATTTTTATAAGGGTATCCTGTAGGATCACTGTTTGCCAAAACTTTTACAGAACTAAATAATGAGAATGTTAATAAAATCCCAACCGCTAAAAAAAGGTACAAAAAAAGCCCGAAGAGGCTTTTGTATTTAATTGATATTGATTGAAATTTCCCCACTTTAAGATTAGGTTTGGGGATTACCTGACTTACTTTCGGTATCTTCATAGGTGAAAGATAATAAGTATTAACTATATAATATCACAATAAGATAATCATTAATAGTACATTTATATATTAAAATTCAATAATAAGTTCTTTTAATATTTATTTTTCTTTAGAAGATTGAGATTCATTTTCTTCTTTTTCTATTGTCTTTACATCAATTTTGCTTTCTCTGATTTCCATATTAGCAT